>PARX01000036.1 GCA_002712045.1 Paracoccaceae bacterium | reverse complement strand
TTTGGCCTTATGAACGGAATTTCCACAAGCGTGTAGTGTCCGATCAAAGGTGCGACAGATTTAATGTCTTTGTTTTGTAGCGCAGCGACATAATTCAACAGTGCCGAACTTGCCTGCAAGTCTGAGGATTGAGTATTCATCGCACATACCTTTAAAAAAAGTAAGTACTTGCTTTTTATTTTTATTTAACAGTAGAGTCAAGAAGGATTTGAAATCGCGGTTTTTAGGAGGTCATTCGGCAATGGCTCAGATCGAACAGGCTCAACATCAACCAAAGCAGGACCGGGCAAAAGCAACCCGGCAAAAGATCCTGAACGCAACGCTTCACCTGCTCGACGAAGTGACGATTGACAAGATCTCCACCAATGTCATTGCTAGGCACTGCGGCGTAAACATCGCGACACTCTATAAATATTTTCCAGACAAATACGCAATCCTGCACGAGCTAGCTTCAAATTTTGGCCGCAAACAATCAGATCTCATTTGTGGCTATCTGAAAAATGAAAGTCACGATACACCGTTGGAAACTGTGTGCAGTCGTCTTGTTGACGCAGTTGTTGATGGCACACGAGATGATCTTGCCTTGGTCCAATTGCAGCGGTCGCTCATCATTTTCCCCGAATTGCTGGATGCNTATCGCGAGACCAATCGGGATATAGGAAACGCTATGCGACCCTTTCTGNAAGCTTGGGGAATCATTCTTTCAGACAAAGAGCTGATCCTGTCGATGATTTGTTTGGGAGAAGCATTCAGTGCACTGCAAGATTTAGCCCTGTCGCGCAATTCAAACTACGATCCTGGCNTTATAAAAGAACTTAAGCTGTTGCTAACATCTTATTACCAGGTTCGCTCTTACGCTGGCGCAAAAACACAATCTAAATAACTNTTAATGGCGGCGAGTTGCTTTCGAGTCTGTCTGGTTTCAATGGGTGAACACAANAACGATTTTGCACGAGAATTAGGGTACTCTGATGAAGTTTTAAAGCATCTTCGCCCATTTGCAAAATCTGATGCTTGATCTANTTAGTTAGCTGCCACCGCCATTTAAGTTAAAAATAATAAATGAAATGAATGAATTGTCTTGATTATTTGATTTGTAAACTTATCTCTGAGTCATGAGGCACCCTAAGACNATCAAAACTCAATGTGGGATAGATAAATACCACGTGTTGCGTAAAAAATCAGGTAAGCTAAGTAAAGTTCGCCTAGCTTGGTTTATTTTGGCTGCTACCGTTGTAGACCTATTTAAATCCAAGTCTGTATAATANGAACAGCTTTCAAATATAGTTTAAATATTGATTGCTGACTGACAGATTAAACCGTTCAGCTTCAGAATAAGCAAAACGATCGGTCATACCAGCAATATAGTCGGAAACTATCCTAGCCAAATCTATTTTGTTGCCAGCTAGATTCAGACTGGTTTGCCATGAAGCTGGCATCTCCTCAGGTTTATCCAAATAGGAGTCAAATAATTTTTGAACAATCTTTTTGGCCTCCGTACGCCTCAACACTACCGACGGAGCACGATACATATTAATAAATAAGAATTCCCTGATTAACTTTAAATCATCCCACATACCGATAGAAAATTTAATGACCTTTTGGTCATGATTTCTGATCTCGTCAACGCTATTAAATCCGACATCAAATATATAATTTTCGCTAGTTTTTATNACATCTGTGACCATTTCGCCAAATAACAGCCGTAATGCCTCATGAGTTCCTCTATAAGAGTCAATGTTTGAATAGTTTTTATCAATCNTTTCNAAACATTTTCTTAATAGAGGAATTTCTTTCATGTCTTCAACCGTAAACAAACCAGCCCTAAGCCCATCATGCAAATCATGATTATTATAGGCTATATCATCCGAAATAGCAGCAACTTGAGCTTCAGCGCTCGCATTGGTATGAAATTCTAAATCATGTCGTTGACAATATTCCATCAAAGCTATTGGAATGTTTTCGATAACCGGCCCATTATGCTTAGCAAGTCCTTCTAGTGTTTCCCAAGTTAGGTTTAATCCATCCCAGTTTGCATAGTGTTGCTCTAAATATGTAACCACTTTTAAAGATTGGGCATTATGNTCAAAGCCACCATATGGTTTCATCAATAAATTTAATACTTCCTCACCAGTATGGCCAAAAGGAGTATGACCAAGATCNTGTGCCAAAGCTATTGCCTCAGTCAATTCATCATTTAATCTCAATTGCTTTGCTATAGTTCTTGCAACTTGGGCTACTTCAATCGAATGTGTTAATCGAGTTCGATAGTAGTCTCCTTCATGCGCCACAAACACCTGAGTTTTGTGTTTTAGACGTCTAAAAGCAGATGAATGAATGATTCGATCTCGATCGCGTTGAAAACAGGTTCTAAAATCTTTTCTTTCCTCAAAATACAATCTGCCTTTTGACTTTTCAGGATTACTTGCATAAAGCGCAATCATTCTTTGCACCAGTTCTTGCCGTTAATGTCAGGAAGGACTATAATACTTAATGAAGCGTAACAAAACCCAAAATGGTAACTGATGGATATTGCATTACCACCNAAAGTAACTGATCGAGCCTTTNAACGATTGGCGGAAATAAACTCTGATCAAGATAATCCAAAAGCGCTTCGAGTAGCGGTTGAGGGTGGTGGGTGTTCTGGATTTCAATATTTGATTGAACTTGANCATCCGAAAGACGACGATCTCATTCTAGAAAAGTTAGGAGAGAAAGTTTTAATAGATAGTATTTCCTTACCATTTTTATCCAATGCAGTCATTGACTTCAGCGATGAGGTTATTGGCGCACGGTTCGTTATTAATAATCCGAATGCCACATCAAGCTGTGGCTGTGGTACATCGTTTTCAGTTTAGTTCATCACTAAAAAGACCCTAAAAGAAAAGAAAAACATTGAAAATTGCCACTTATAATATCAATGGAATAAAAGCTCGCTTGCCTCGAATTTTAGAGTGGTTAGATGAAACACAACCTGACGTTGCCCTTCTGCAAGAGATAAAATCAATTGATGAAAACTTTCCAAGAGAAATTTTTGAAGACAAAGGCTATATTGTTGAAACCTTTGGTCAAAAATCATTTAATGGGGTCGCAATTTTATCAAAATTTCCTTTGGAAGATGTAAAACGTGGCCTTCCTGGTAATACTGATGATGATCAATCTAGATGGATAGAAGCATCAGTAATGTCGAGCACACCAGTTAAGGTATGTTGCTTATATTTACCAAATGGAAACCCTACACCTGGGCCCAAATATGATTATAAACTGGCTTGGATGAAACGCTTGTTTNATCGNGCAACTGAATTGATAAAACTAGAAGAGCCTGCCCTAATGGCGGGTGATTATAATGTTATACCGCAATCAGAAGATGCTAATTCACCTGATAAATGGATTAACGATGCATTACATTTACCCGAGTCTAGAAATGAGTTTCAAAAACTTCTCAATCTCGGCTTCACTGATGCGTTTAGATGTCAAAATAGTGAGCCTATGAATTATACTTTTTGGGATTTTCAAGCNGGAGCTTGGAATAAAAATGACGGTATCCGAATTGACCATTTCTTGCTAAACCCAAACTGTGCTGATCTGCTAGAAGATTGCCAAATTGATAGATATATGAGAGGCCGTGAAAAACCGTCTGATCATGTGCCTATTTGGGTAGACTTAAAAATTTAGTCACCCCGACTAACGTCAACACCGTACAACCAATCGTACTTACTTTGTATGAAACTAGGTTTTAAGCGATATGAGGCTTTCATACCGATATTAATTAAATTTGCTCGGACTCCAACAGCGTGATAGATATCTCCATTTGATGAAGAAGCCGAAGCAACTTTAGTAATTCGCCTAAATCTACGAGCTTGAAAGCTTTTAAACGCATCTAAAATATTTCCTGAATTATCTAATTCTTCGGCTAAGACCCACGCATCTTCTATAGCCATATTTGCTCCTTGTCCTAAGAAAGGGACCATNGGATGNCATGCATCGCCAATTAATACTGCCATATCGGAATGCCATTTATTAGGAAGCTCGTGAACAAAAAGGCCCCATAGTTTAATATTTTCNGCTACGCTTAATAACTTTCTAACATCCGTCGGCCAATGCTGAAAAGATCTCTCCAAATTTGCTCTATTGTCTGGCAGATCCCAACCCTCAGCCGTCCATTCCTCTCGCTTCTCCACTGCCACCAAATTTATGAGTTTCCCTTCTCTTATGGGATAAGTCACAATATGGCGATTTGGGCCAAATCTGATAGTTGCTTCACTTGGGATATCATTTAATGGGATAAATTTACTTTCTATGAGAGCTCGCCAGGCAACTTTACCAGTAAACTTTGGCGTTTCATCACAGCCAATAAACTTTCGTGTTAAAGAATGTATCCCGTCAGCTCCAACTAGAATTTGGCATTCATGATATGACTGATCACTAAATTTAATTTTTACCGATTCACTCGCGTTAGTAATACCATTAGCTTGTTTGTTAAATAANATTTTAACTCCCAATTTCACGGCAGTTTTCATTAAAATGTTTATTAAATCANATCTATGAATGGCAATGTGTGGATGAACATTTCCATGGGTTACATTAATCAAATCCACTCTGGCGGAGAACGAGGGTTTCTTGTAATTTTGTACATTTATATATTCAAGCACATTGCCCTTTAAAGCTAATGCCTCTTTCAAACCCAACGCGCTCATAACCCCAAACCCATTTGGACTAATTTGAATACCCGCACCAGTATTCAGGTTTTTTTTGGCTCGCTCAAAAATAGTAACATCAGCCCCAAGGCGCGCCATAGCGATTGCGGAAGTCAGACCACTTATTCCAGCGCCTAAAATACTAATACTTCTATTTCTTAAGGCCATATCTCTAACAGCACTAATGAATAGTTAATCGTCCCGATGAACTTTCTCTTTTCTTTCATGTTTAGCCTGAGCCTCCAAGCTCATAGTAGCAATTGGACGTGCATTTAATCTTTTTAGGCTAATTTGCTCACCAGTAACGTCACAATAACCATACTCACCATTATCAATTCGTCTCAAAGCGCCATCTATCTTAGAAATCAATTTCCGTTGACGATCGCGGGTTCGCAATTCTAATGCTCTATCCGTTTCCTCAGATGCTCTATCAGCNGCATCTGGTATATTGCGAGTGCCCGTCTGCATGCCTTTTATTGTATCTTGAGCACCATCTAAAATTTCCGATTTCCAGTCTAATAACTTCTTACGAAAGTATTCTAATTGTTTATCACTCATGAAGGGCTCTTCNTCGTTTGGAATATAATCCTTCTCCAATACTATTTTTTTATTCATCAAATTCCTCAGTTTTCTCAAATTCAAAATTCGCAAAGTTTCCGACGAGCCTTACCCCAATCAAACACTATTGTCACCCCACGTAATTCCAGATCTTGAAGGTTTATTTTGGTCTGATAAACTTGTAGACAAACAAAAAATAAAAGATGGAACAAAAATGAAATTTTCTGGAACCGATGCATACGTAGCCACTGACGATTTGAAAATTGCGGTGAATGCTTCAATAACTCTAGAGCGCCCACTGCTGGTAAAGGGCGAACCTGGAACAGGCAAAACTGAGCTTGCTAAGCAGATTGCACAATCTNTAAATCTCAATATCATTGAGTGGAACATAAAATCGACCACCAAAGCTCAACAAGGTTTGTATGAATACGATGCAGTAACTAGATTACGTGACAGCCAGCTTGGAGACAAACGTGTTAAAGACGTCAAAAATTATATAAAAAAAGGAAAGCTCTGGGAAGCTTTTGAAGCACAAGAAAAGGTAGTTCTGTTAATAGACGAAATTGACAAAGCCGACATAGAATTTCCAAATGACTTATTACAAGAAATAGATAAAATGGAATTTCATGTTTACGAAACTAATGAAGTTATAAAGGCAGAAAATCGGCCAATTGTCATAATAACATCTAACAATGAAAAAGAACTTCCAGATGCATTTTTAAGACGATGNTTTTTCCACTACATCCGGTTTCCTGAGGATGATGTCATGCGAAAGATTATTGATGTTCACTTTCCAAAAATAAAATCCCAATTAGTCACACAAGCTTTAACACAATTCTACGAAATAAGAGAAACNCCAGGATTAAAGAAAAANCCCTCTACTTCAGAAGTCTTGGACTGGNTAAAACTTTTACTGGCTGAAGATTTAAGCCCTGAAGATCTCAAACGTGATGGNAAGGATTCCNTACCAAAATTACATGGAGCATTATTAAAAAATGAACAAGACGTACACATGTTTGAACGTCTTGCATTCTTGGCAAGAGGGCAACGATAGAATTTGCTTAGGCTATATTAATAAAGGTAAGACACATTGCTCATTATTTCGTTAGCAATTTTTGGAATGTTATTCGGTGCATACACTGCCAAAAAAAAAGGTGGTAATGCATCAGATATAATACAGTATGCTGTAGTTTTTTTGATAATTGGTTTAATTGTTGGGATTTTTTCTACGATAGCCATAGAGTGGTTGTGAAAAAAAATGTTTATCCCATTTTTTGAAAATCTACGNGCNGCAAAAATACCAGTATCACTGCGAGANTANNTAAGTTTTTTAGAAGCAACCAAAGNAGGATTAGTATTATACGACATCGAAGGGTTTTACTTCCTCGCGCGGACNTCAATGGTCAAGGATGAAAGAAACTTAGACAAATTTGATCAAGTTTTCTCAACCACCTTCAAGGGATTAGAGAGTATTTCAATAGAGGACGTTGTTGAGGCCATGNACCTTCCAGAGGACTGGTTAAATAAAATGGCAGAAAAACACCTTACTAAAGAAGAGATGGCAGAAATTGATGCTTTGGGAGGATTTGAAAAATTGATGGAGACCTTAAAAGAAAGATTAAAGGAACAACAAGCCAGGCATCAAGGTGGAAATAAATGGATAGGAACAGCAGGCACATCACCATTCGGAGCATACGGATACAATCCTGAAGGGGTCCGAATTGGACAAAAAGAAAGTCGACATGGAAGAGCAGTAAAGGTTTGGGACAAAAGAGATTTTAAGAATTTAGATGATAATATAGAACTTGGAACACGTAATATAAAGGTAGCACTAAAAAGAGTTCGAAAATGGGCTAGAGATGGAGCTCCGGACGAATTAGATTTAAATAATACCATCCGGTCGACAGCTGAAAATGGTTATTTAGACGTGAAAATGCGGCCTGAGTGCAGGAACGCTGTTAAAGTTTTATTATTCTTAGATGTTGGAGGATCCATGGATCCTCATATTAAAACAGTAGAAGAACTTTTTTCAGCAGCAAAAAGTGAATTTAAGCATATGGAATACTTTTATTTTCACAATTGCCTTTATGAAGGCGTCTGGAAAGATAATAAAAGACGTTGGACAGAACAAACACCTACCCATGAAATTTTACGAACCTACGGGAACGATTATAAATGTATATTTGTAGGAGATGCATCTATGTCCCCTTATGAAGTTGCCTATCCAGGAGGTGCTTCCGAACATTGGAATGCCGAAGCTGGAGATGTCTGGTTAAAACGAGCTATTGATCAATGGCCTGCAAGTATTTGGATTAACCCGTTATCAAAAAAATACTGGCAATACACTCATTCTGTCGGAATGATACAAGAGGTTTTCATGCAAAGAATGTATCCAATGACATTAAAAGGTATTGAAGAAGGTATGAAGGAACTCGGGAAATAGTATTCCTAAAACAGTATCTTGTTAATTAAACATAGTTCGTTAGTATTAACGCAATTTTGAGCAAAAATAATTATGTCTAACGCACCACGTATCAATATTAATTTAAATGATTTTGTTAAGGATCCGTATCCTTGTCTAAAAGAAATGCAAAAACATAATCCTATATGTTATGTGCCAGAACTTGACGCAACACTACTTACTAAAAGAGATGATATATTTATAAACGAAAAAAAAACTGAGATATTCTCTTCTTTGCAACCAGATGGGTTGATGACCCAATTGATGGGTGAAAATATGATGCGAAAAGATGGTCAAGAACACTTAACTGAGCGTAAAGCTATTTTCCCATCAATTTCTCCAAAAACTGTAAAAAATTTTTGGAAAGAAAAATTTAGTAAAAATGCAACTAATTTACTTGAAGCATTAAGAGGAAATAAAAAAGCAAATTTAATGACCGAAATAGCCATGCCAACTTCAGCTTATATGTTAAAGGTGATAACTGGCTTAACAAATATGAGTGAAGAAGAGATGGACAGAACAAGCCAAGGCATGATCGATGGCTGTTCAAATTATATTGGCGACCCTCTGGTAACTGAAAATTGCAACAATTGCACTGAGTCGATCGATAACCATATAACAGATAGAATAAATAGAGGCTTAGAAGACAACGACTTATCATTATTAGCTGTTCAATTAAGAGCTGGTTTATCTATTTCTCAAACAAGAGCTAATATAAAACTGGCTATTTCTGGTGGTCAGAACGAACCACGGGATGCTATCTCTGGTGCTATAGCTACTATTTTAAAACACCCCAAACAATTAGAAATGGTTTTAAATGAGCAATGCACTTGGATGCAAGTCTTTGAAGAATATTTGAGATGGATGTCTCCAATTGGAATGTCTCCCCGAAGAATTGCTAAAAAATATTTATATTCAAATACTACTTTTGATGTTGATGATCGCATATTTTTTATGTTTGGAGCCGCAAATCGGGACCCCACCATATTCTCTGATCCTGACAGATTTGATATCACTAGAGACTGTTCAAAATCAATAGCGTTTGGCGCTGGACCCCATTTTTGTGCAGGCGCTTGGGCATCTAAAGCATTAATAACAGAGGTAGTTTTACCTTTGGTTTTTGAAATGTTACCAAATCTGAGACTTGATCCAAAATGCTCCATAGAATATGCAGGATGGGCTTTCAGAGGTCCTTTAGCAGTTAATGTCCTCTGGGACTAAATATAAAATAGTCATTTTTGAAAGTTTGGAATAATCCAATGTTGAAATTCGCTCCAATTCTAATCGCTTTAATTTATGGTTATACAATGTACCGTTTTTCAGCATGGAGAACAAAATCTAACTTAGATCAAAATTCAAGACTACTCGATGATAAACCATTAAGATATCTAACGGATAAAATGGCAAAATCATTGGATTTATCTGAAATCAAAGTAAATGTGTATGAAACTGACGCCATAAATGGTCTAGCTGCGCCTGATGGGCGTATTTTTATTACCAGAGGTTTTCTTAATAAATATAAAACCAACGAGGTAACTGCCGAAGAATTAGTGAGTGTAATTGCACACGAGCTTGGTCATGTGGCGCTTGGCCATTCACGAAAAAGAATGATTGATTTTTCTGGACAAAACGCAATGCGGGTAGCTTTAATGATGATATTAAATAGATTTTTGCCAGGATTTGGTGCAATTATAGCAAACTTCCTAACGACACTACTGGCTGCGAAACTTTCAAGAAAAGATGAATATGAGGCGGATGCCTACGCCAGCGCTTTGCTGACAAAATCAAATATTGGTGTAAAGGGACAAAAAGATTTACTGAGTAAATTAGATAAGATTTCAAACTCTGCAGGGGCAATGCCAGTATGGTTACTGAGTCATCCTAAAGCGAAAGAACGAATTAATGCGATAGAGACATTAGAAAAAAAGTGGTCGAAATAATTAAGAATTAACTCAGTATTTTCGATAGTTTTGGCAGTTGCGCTTTTTTCAACAAGCTTTTAAGTTTTAGAGGTTCCCTTAAGGTTCCGTTTAACTTTTCAAGCTCTTGATTGCATATTTCCAAAACCAAATCTGGTTTGTTACTGTATATGCTCGTAATAAATTGATCTGGCGTAATACTAAACAAGTTATGATTATTTAAGATTTTATTTGGAAAATCCTTTTTATTAAAAGTTATTATTCCTTCTGACGCTGTTTGAATCGCAAGTGCAAGAACATGAATATCGTTGAAATCTGGTAACCAGTATTCCTCTGTTTCAAAATTTTTTAAAGGCTGCATAGAATTTGGAAATCGCAAATTAACTTGCATTATTTCTATTTTAGCAGACTCTTGGCTGATGTATCCCTGCTTGCTACTTGAACATAACCATTCATCTAGAATTTTTTCAGACCAAACTGCTTGATATTCGTCTGCCATAGCTAAATTTAACAAAATATTGCGAACTATGGTCGGGTATAGAACACATGTATCAAGTACAAACACTAGTTCAACAGTCTAAAAAAAATAGATTTTAAATAACCGAACTGCTCTAACTGAGAATTTATTGGATGATCAGGACCTGCTCCCCCCAAAGAGATAATTTGTGCTTGTCGGCCAGCTCTTGTGATCCCTCTAACACAAGCATTTCTAAATTTACTTAAATCTACAGCATGGCTACAAGAACATAAGACTAGATACCCGTTTGGCTTCACTAATCTAGAGGAATGCAATGCAACTCTTTCGTATGCCCTTAAACCAGTATTTATTGTCTTTTTAGAAGGTGAAAATGCTGGTGGATCACAAACCACCATATCAAAATATTGATTAGACTGAAAAAACACCTTCATTGCATCAAAAGCATCTGAGTTAACAGTTTCAAATTGTTCAATGACCCCAGACTCTTCCGCTCCTTTAACCGCTAAACTTAATGCTGTCGCAGAACTATCCACCGCAAAAACCTTCCTTGCTCCAGAAACTAAAGCGGCTAAACCAAAACCGCCTACATGTGAAAATACATCTAAGACGTCTTTGCCTTTACTAAGTTTTGCAGCTAATCCATGATTAACCCTTTGGTCAAAGAAAATGCCAGTTTTCTGACCACGTAAAACATCAGCAAAATAGACTGCTTCATTCATTTCCACTTTTATCGGCTCGGTTACTGCTCCCTGAATAACAGTCAGTCCTTCATTTAGACCCTCTAATTTCCTTGATCTACTCATGCAGTTAAGGACAATATTTGAAACACCGAATTCCATTATACTTTCAGTTATTTTTTCTTTATTAAGTTCAGCCCAAGCGGAATTTGGCTGAAGGACCGCCGTATCACCAAAACGGTCGACAATGACTCCAGGTAAATTATCAACTTCACCATGCACAAGCCTATAAAACGACTCTTTGAATAAAGTTTTTCTCAAATCTAATGCCAATTTTAATTGTTTTCTTATCCAAGCGTTGTCAATTACTGCTTCGTGATTAACATCTAACAAACGTGCGGCTATCTTAGAATTTGGATTGAACGCAAACACCCCGAGTTTTCCGAGATTACTATCTTGGATTTTAACTATCTCGCCTGCTTTTATATTTTTTGTTCTTCTATCAAATACAATCTCATCAAGATAATACCAAGGAAACCCTTTTCTTCGAAGATTAGTTTTTGTCTTTTTCAGCTTTACGGTTTGGTACAAAGAAACACTGCTCATTTAACTTCCTCAAAAACTTAACAACCAAATTTATAAAAAGACCACCAATGAAATAGTAGCTATTAAATTAGCCTATATACCTTGGAAGACTATTTGGTGCAGATGCTACCTTTAACCAATTGAATATGAATTCTGTGACTGATCTAAAGCAAATTAATTCTACTTCAGTATTCTTAACCATCCAAAATGCAACCGGTAATTGCCCTAATCTGGACCGTCTAGCATCGTCTATCTTTATTGTTTCCATATTGACGGGAGTACCCTTAGACAAGACCTCCCGAACACCTTTCCCCTTTAAATTAAAAATTGCTCTCGCATCAGACACATTAGCCAATAGGTAATGCTCCCCTTTTAGATTTTTTTCCAATAGTTCCATGTATTCTTCAACCTTTTTGAAATCTACCAAAATCAAAAGTTCATCAGGAGCCATCCATGAAATCTGAACACCATCTTTTCTTGAAATCGTCCTAACTTTTGGCATTGGCAATCCTAAAGCTTTAATAACACCTGCGTTAATAGGGCTTCTATCTAAGTCACCTTTCAACGTTATCATCCCCTTTGGCTTAGACAACTCTACTGTGATCTCACCTTTGTAAAAAAAAGTCTCAACATTATCATTATAATCAGACATTCTGATTTTTTCCTTCTTTGTCAAAAAATACAGGATCACAAATAGCTGCTTTTGTGACGCTCCCATCTAAGTTTGGAAAATCAAGAATTTCGTTCATACGCTCAGGACCATTTTCGACCAAAGCCAATGCAATTGATCTTTCCAATGTTGGGGAAAAATAACTCGACGTAACACGGCCAATCATATTCTTGTGACCGTAACTATTGCTTTCACCATCTACTGCATAACAGCCATCTGGTAACACTACTGACGGATCAACCGTCTTCAGCCCCACTAATTTCCATCTATTTTCTGATTTCATGAAAGATCTCATCTGAGCTCGCTTACCAATAAAATCTTCTTTCTTTTTTGAAATAGCCCAATCCAAACCTAAATCTTGTGGAATTACGGTACCATCTGTTTCATCACCAATCATAATAAAACCTTTTTCAGCGCGCATCACATGTAAAGCTTCAGTGCCATAAGGCATAACCTCAAATTCTTCACCTGAAATCAGAGCTAAGTCCCAGAACTCTTGAGCTTTCAGTGCTGGCACAGCAATTTCATAAGAAAGCTCACCTGAGAAAGAAATTCTGAATATTCTGACACTTATTCCCGCTATAAAACCTTCGCTGAAACACATAAATGGCAAACCTTCTGGACTTAAATCCAAACCTTCTACACCCATTTTTTCTATAAGTTGCCTAGCTTTTGGCCCTACTATGGCAATCTGAGAGAATTGCTCTGTTAAGTTCAACGTATGAACCTTCCAGTTCCACCATTCTGTCTGTAACCACTCTTCCATATGAGCATGTATTCTATCAGAGCCCCCAGAAGTTGTATGACATAGAAATGAATCATCAGATAATCTTGCAACGACCCCATCATCTGATAAAAACCCATTTTCGCTGCACATCAAACCATAGCGGCATTTGCCAACTTTCAAGTTTGACATCATATTGGTATAAATCATATCCAAGAATCGAGCGGCATCTGGCCCTTTAACCAATATTTTACCCAAGGTTGAAGCATCTAAAATACCACAATTTGTTCTGGTATTTACTATTTCTCTTTCAACCGCTTCCTTTATACTTTCACCATTACGCTGGAAACAAAAAGGCCTTCGCCAATCAGCTACCGGTTCCCAAACACCTCCATTGGCATCAATCCAATTATGTAGTGATGTTTTTCTAATCGGTTTGAATAACTCGTGTCGTGCCTCCCCTCCAATTGCACCAAGAGAAATTGGTTGGAAAGGTGGTCGGAAGGTGGTTGTCCCAACATCTGGTATTGGAACGTTAAGGCTATTAGATAAGACAGCCAAGCCGTTTATATTTGATAATTTTCCTTGATCTGTNGCCATACCCAANGTNGTATATCTTTTNGTATGCTCNACGCTNTCAAAACCTTCTTGTGCAGCCAACTCNACNTCNGACACCTTCACGTCNTTTTGAAAATCNANCCATGTCTTTGATTTTAATNTTCTAGTNGCACCTTGTGGCATAAACCAAACAGGGAGAATTTCACTTTCATCCTCCGAAGTTGCTTTTTCCATAGGTATTTTGGGCACCTTACCGGTCAGAGCTTTTATTATTTCCTTACTTTTTGTGTAACCATCTGACAAAACATCGCGTGACATTAAAAAGCCATTTGCCGTTCCCGCAACTGTTAACATTCCTTCACCGTTTGCCCCCAAAGGAGCTGATGTCAGTTCAGGTTTAAACATATAATTCTTTTTATCCCACTCTAGCTTACCACCGCAGTGGGACCAAAGATGTACAACAGGAGACCAACCACCTGACATTGCAACACAATCACACGCCACAGTCTCTAAGATCTCTCCACTACCTGCATGTGAACAAATTTCAACACCTTCAACTCGTTTAGATCCTGTCACTGTTGAAACTGCTTTTCCTGTCAATATTTTAATGCCTAATGATTGAACTTGCTTAGATAAACTTCCCGAAACACTCGATCGAGCATCTATAATACATGGCACTTCCAAACCGGCATTCTTCATGAGAATTGCAGTCCTGTAAGCGTCATCATTATTTGTTACAATTACTGTACGATCTCCACACGAAACTCCAAAATTTACTAAATAATCCCGAACTGCCGATGCAAGCATTACTCCGGGCAAGTCATTTCCTGCAAAGGCTAAAGGTCGCTCTATTGCACCTGTTGCTACAATTGTTTGCTTGGCGCGAACTCGCCATAACCTTTGTCGTAATTCCGTTTTTTTATTAGAGCCGTCAGTAAGTGTTTCGTGTAAGAGAACATATCCATGATCATACACTCCCGCCGCCATCATATTTAATCNTAGATTAACATTTTTTTCATTAGATAAGCTCCTAACCTGTTGGGAAATCCAATCTGATCCCGAACCATTTTCAATATTGATGTCATCGACGATAGCCCTACCACCCCAATACTCATTTTGCTCAACGATCAAAACTTTTAAACCACTTTTAACAGCAGAACTAGCTGCTGCTAAACCTGCAATACCACCACCAATTATCAATAAATCAACATGCGCATAAAAATACTCGTATGTATCACAATCTTTTTCTTTTGGCGCATTTCCAAGCCCNGCCGCTTTTCGGATAATTGGTTCAAACAAATATTTCCAAGCGAATCTTGGATGAATAAATGTCTTATAATAAAACCCAGCAGGGAAAAACTTTGAAAAAGTTGANTTTATTGCCCCAAGGTCAAATTCNAAAGTTGGCCAATGATTTTGACTTTTAACTCTCATACCATCGAACAATTTAGTAGTCGTTGCTCTTTGATTTGGCTCTAATTTTGAACCAGATCCAGTTTCCATTAATGCGTTTGGCTCCTCAGAACCAGAGGCTACGATTCCACGAGGCCTGTGGTATTTGAATGAACGTCCAACCATGACTTGACCGTTAGCTAAAAGGGCTGAAGCTAAAGTGTCTCCNTCGAAACCTTTCAGTCTTCTCCCATTAAAAATAAATTCTTTAGACAAGCTTCTATCTATAAGCTTTCCACCGGCCGAAAGGCGTGAACTCATTTACCCTCTCCCCATTCAGGTCGCTTCTTCTTAATCATAGAAATCAGTTTCTTTGGTGGNTTTGAAGTTTGGGCTGGATAGGTTCCAAATATTTCCATGGTCATTGAACATCTCGCAGCGTGAAACCATTTACCACAACCATATGTATGGTGCCATCTTTCAAAAGTGACCCCTTTCTCGTTTTTTCTCATAAATAGATAATTTTCAAACTCGCTGTCTGAAGAGCTTGGACCAAACCTTTCTAAATGTGCTTCGCCACCTGCCGTAAGTTCGGTCTCTTCTGCTTCAACTCCGCAATAAGGGCATAAAATAACTAACATTTACCTATCCTAAACTATTCAAATCTATCAATGAGCCACTCCCGCAGCCACACTTTCATCAACAAACCGACCTTCCCTAAAACGATCCAAACTAAATGCAGAAGCTAGCTGGCTAGGACTACCATTCGCCATAGTTTCCGCCATTGCCCAACCTGAGCCTGGTATNGCTTTGAAACCTCCTGTGCCCCAACCACAATTTATAAAACAGCCTTCCAATGGTGTTTTAGAAATAATTGGAGATCTATCACCTGTTACATCAACAATCCCACCCCATTGACGCAGCATCTTCAGTCGCGATATGATAGGGAATGTTTCTATCAAAGCCCGCACTGTCTCTTCTATATGATGGAAGCTCCCTCGTTGGGTGTAATTATTAAATCCATCAGTGCCACCACCAATGACCATTTCACCCTTGTCTGATTGACTCATATATCCATGAACGGTGTTGGCCATNACGACCACATCCATACAAGGTTTCACCGGCTCTGAAACCAAAGCTTGCAANGACACACTCTCAATCGGAAGTCTAAAGCCCGCTTTTTCAGCCAAAATACTTGAATTTCCTGCAACAATAATNCCCAAATTATGTGTTTTTATCACCCCTTTTGTAGTTTCGACTCCAACCACTTTTCCATTTGTTTTAAGAACATCAGTTACCTCACATTTTTGGATGATATCCATCCCCATATCTGAGCATGCGCGCGCATAACCCCAAGCAACCGCATCGTGACGGGCNGTACCACCGCGTGGTTGCCATAATGCACCAAGAACTGGAAATCTTGGGCCCGATATCTCAATTATTGGACACAGTTTTTTTACTGTCTTTGGATCAATAAATTCGGTTTCTACACCTTGTAGATTGTTGGCATGCGCAGTTCTCCTATAACCTCGAATTTCATGCTCAGTTTGTGCGAGCATCATTACCCCTCGAGGTGAAAACATAACATTGTAATTCAATTCTTGAGAAAGTGTTTCATAGAGTGAGCGAGCCTTTTCATAGATTGCTGCAGAAGAGTCTTGCAAATAATTAGATCTTATAATCGTAGTATTACGACCAGTATTGCCGCCTCCTAGCCAACCCTTTTCTATTATCGCAACATTTTTTATACCGTGGTTTTTACCCAAATAATATGCAGTTGCTAAGCCATGACCACCAGCACCAATTATGACAGCATCATACTGTTTTTTTGGCTCGGGAGACCGCCATGCCCTCTCCCATCCAGCATTATATCTCAAAGCCTCCCTTACTATTGTGGCTACTGAATATTTTCTCATAATTTCTATTTTCCTATTTTAACTAAGTTCGATATAGAGGTTTAAGAGCTAATTGAAGGACTTAATGCGCCCTAATTCTGAAATTTCCAATAGGTAAATCGGCTTGTTAAGACTAATTTACGACAAAATTTGAATTTATACTTTGACTACTTTTTAATCTAGACATATCGGACTAACAAATAATTCAAAAACATGCAAGATTACCAAAGGTATTGGAGTCAAAAATAAATGCTTGAAACGCTATCATTTCTAATATTTTCCGTTGGTTTTATTCTTATTTTTTGCGGAATCCTTTTTTTCTATTTAATGAAAAAGGAAAAAAAAACTGACATAAGGCAATTAGANCTTGAGATCTACAAACAACAACTTGAAGAAGTTTCTAAAGATCACCAAGGGGGTATGCTTTCTGTTTCAGAAGAAGCGATGGCAAAAAAAGAAATCAAGAAAAGAATCCTAATAAGTGACAAAGGTCCTAAAATAAATTTCTATCACGCATCGAGAAATGCAAATATTATCTTAACAATTTTTATGTTAACTTTTTTTGTTGTTTCGTGTTCTCTTATTTATTCAATCCTTGGATCGTATGGTCAAACTGATCAACCGATGAAGACGAGATTATATGAAATAAATGAGCTCAAAAAAAATAGACTTTCTCAAAAANAAGCTGAACAAGAAATCAGCAGCAAAGAAGAAAAATTAGAATATGATAAAACCTACCTTGATCTAATTCAAAAGCTTCGGGAGGCTGTCAAGCAAAATGATTACGACATAATTGGCTTGCGACTATTAGTGAAATACGAAATTAGCATTGAACAATTTGTAGATGCTCATATTGCACAAAAGAAGCTATTAGAACAATTAGGAGATAAAGCCACATCAGAAGACTATACCGATTATGCCCAAGTATTAATTAACGCTGCAAAGGGATATATTTCCCCAGAGGCGGAACTTAGTTTAAAAAGAGCACTTAAATTAGACCAAAATAACCGAAGAGCCCGATATTTCTTAGGATTGTTTATGTCACAAATAAAGAGGCCTGATTTAGCACTAAATATTTGGAATAAAATGCTAACCGACNTAAAAATTGACGATATATGGTCATCAAGAATTAGGGTTAGAATCGTCGACGTAGAAAGGCTAGCTGGCCTTAGAAAT
Organism: Paracoccaceae bacterium; assembly: GCA_002712045.1. GTDB lineage: Bacteria > Pseudomonadota > Alphaproteobacteria > Rhodobacterales > Rhodobacteraceae. The sequence continues at coordinate 42,302 of PARX01000036.1, read as the reverse complement.
GATTGATTGAGATTAAAAAAAGTTAAAGATATATNTATGTGAAAGACTTATTATATGATTGTACAGAGAATATGAGTATTTTTTTATCGTTTGAGGATTTCTGTAAAAATATNTCCAATAATAAAGCATTAATTGGAATAGATTTAGGTGAAAAAACTATAGGGATTGCGGTCAGTGATAAATTATTGTCTATCGCCAGCCCACTCAAAACTCTTAAACGAAAAAAATTTAAAGAGAATTCTTTTGAGCTATTAGAATTAATAAATTTAAGAGAAATTGAAGGTTTAGTTCTCGGTTTACCAATAAATATGGATGGTAGTGAAGGGCCACGATGCCAATCAACTCGGGCATTTGCCTACAATCTTAGTAAACTAACTGATTTATCAATNACCTTTTGGGATGAAAGACTTTCCACTGTTGCAGCTGAAAGAATCTTATTAGAGGCTGATACATCAAGACGAAGACGCCGTGAAGTAATTGANCACGTTGCTGCAGGTTATATTTTACAAGGGGCTTTGGACAGGATTAAGAATTTTAAGGCTAGACAATGATAGACGAAATCTGGAAACGCAGAGAAATTGATAGTCCTTGTATCAAGCTTTGTGTTTTACATTCAAAAGAAAGAATATGTGTTGGTTGTTACAGAACNGCCGANGAGATCAAAAACTGGACTAGGTATTCAGCTGAGCAAAGAACTGANATAAGAGCTGAATTAATAAATCGAGGCAAAACTCTCACGAAAAGACGGGGTGGCAGANATAGGCACAGGAAAACTAAATAATGCCTTCAAGGTCTAGTCAACCAACTCGAGGGCTCCAAATCCATATCTGGCCTAAAATAGACGATCACCCGACCCTCTTTTGAAGACCTAGCTCGGCCATCCCAGGGCGCAACACCATGAAGTGCCATGCGATGAACTATATAAGACTCTCCGGGAGTTGCGTGAATTTCAACTCTTTTACAAGTATCAAAGATTTCATTTCTTGCATTATGATAAACCTTTGTAAAATCATAGTCTTTCCAGTCTTGTGGATCAATTTTACAAAATTCTTTTTTAAAATAATATTTCATAATTTTATGGCTTCCCTCCCATACAACTAATGGTGAGGCTTTTCTACTGAAAGTAGTTACTGGAATGCCTAGTATAAAAGCATGCTGTTCTCGCAACATTCGAATTCTATTCTTACCAACTGGGTGTAAACCATCAACATGTGCGGCATCTTTTTTTAANCGATAATAAAACGATGACTTACTTTCATTTATTTCAGGCTTAGGATATCCAGGGTAACATACAGATATCTGCGCCGGATCCCAAACTATTTGCTTTACTCCTAACATATTTAAAGCCCATCGAGAGGAAGCAAAATCTAATTTCACCCCGCCTTTTACCGATCCATGAATATCATTTGGCAAAGCTCTTACTCCTGCAAACCAAGTTCCTTGACATCTCAACCACTCATTTTGGTTCTCTTTATCGTGGATTGCATTAAAAGTCGGTTTCGCAATTGACTTCAGCCAATGATCCAACTTTGGATCAAACGAAAACTTGATCCAACCATTTTCATTATAATAATCCATTAATTCCAAATTGCTTTTCTCAATATATTCAAAGCCATAACTAAAACAAAAATACCAAAAATTCTTTTGAGTGGTTTTGGGTCCATCGAGTGGGCGATCTTTACACCAATTGGTGTTGTTAGAAATGTCATNAAAACAATTACCGAAAATGCTAGCAGATTTATNGAACCAATCATCAATGGTGGTCTGGCCTCTATGGGAATCTTTAGAAATAAAAACCCTATGACTGAGGGCANGGCTATAGCGAAACCAAAAGCAGAAGCGGTTGCGATGGCCCGATGTATGGGCACATTAAACAAAGTCATCATTGGCACACCGAATGAACCTCCACCAATACCCATCAAAACTGATCCAAACCCAAGAATAACAGCCGTAAATATTCGCTTAAACCCCTTNGGCATCTCGTCAGAAATTCTCCAATCAACCTTTCCAAAGCTCAAATATAACCCTACACAAATACCTAAAACTCCAAATATTATCATTAAAGCACTTGAACTTAATCTGNCTGCAAAGATAACCCCTACAATGGCTCCTAAACTTATACTCAAAGTCCATTTTTTTATTATCGACCAATCTACTGCATTTTTTCTATGGTGAGCCTGAACAGAACGAATTGAAGTAATTATTATGGTTGCTAAAGATGTCGCCAAACAAATTTGCATTAAATGGATCGAGTCATAACCCAAATATTCAAAAGCAAAGTAAAAAGCTGGTACTAATATTATACCTCCACCGACACCCAGTAGGCCCGCAATTACTCCAGCAATCCCTCCAATTATTAATAATAAAACCAGCATCATAAGAAGCTCTGATGTCTCAATCATTATAATTACAACTCCCAAAACCGATCATCGCCGAGACGAAAACNTAACCTTTATNAAGAGGATCTACATCTTTAATCTCTTGTTGCAACATCAACACTCGCTTGCAAGCTTCTATTAAGATCTTAGACCCTGCATTCTTTTTATGCGCATATTTAGAAATTTCTTGACGCCAAATTTTTGCACCAGGNTGACCAGAAAAAATTCCNAGCATATGGCGACTGACTTGATTTAATTTTCCACCATTTTCAATATGACGATCGATATAAGGAAGCATCTCATTAACAATTTCNAATCTATTTTTTTTATAATCATGTTCAAAAATTTCAGAATCAATACTTCGCAAAACTANCATAGGATTATGATAGGCTGCTCGTCCGATCATGACCCCATCCATCCCACTTTCAAGATGTTTTTTAATTTCAACATTATTTTTAATGCCACCATTTATTGTAATATGTAAATTTGGAAACATTTTCTTAATCTTATATATTAATTGATAATCCAGTGGTGGTAAATTTCTATTTTGTTTTGGACTAATACCCTGCAACCAAGCCTTTCGTGCGTGAATCGTTAANCGCGTAACCCCAGCTAAATGCATCTTTTCGATAAATTCTGGTAGAGTTTTATAAGGGTCATCATCATCTACGCCGATCCTGCATTTAATTGTAATCTCAGCACTCTCACTNACATCTAACATCGCCTTCACGCAATCAGATACCAGCTCAGGTGTTCGCATTAAAACAACCCCAAAAGATCCAGACTTTACCCTATCAGAAGGGCATCCAATATTTAAATTTACCTCATCGTAATTCCATTTTTCTCCAATTTTTACAGCTTTGGCTAATAATTTCGGCTCCGAACCACCTAACTGCAGTGCTACAGGATGCTCACAATCATCATAGGCTAAAAGCTTGCTTTCATCGCCATTTATAACGGCAGATGCAGTTAGCATCTCAGTATACAAAAGTATTTTTTTAGAAATTTTACGATGTAAATAACGGCAGTGCCTATCGGTCCAATCCATCATAGGCGCTACAGAAACAGTGGCAGATTTTCTTAAAGAACACGTTTTATTTTTCACTATATTAACTTTACGAATTAAATTTCAACATAAACNGTTATAGAGAACATTTTAAATTTGTCTCCGAAATACATCAATCCCAATCTAAATTGATATGAAGTGTTGCAGTAATTTAATATATGTTTAAACGCNTCACGAAAATAGTTAGACATCCTCGATATTGANGCATTAATTAAAATACTCTGNTTAAGAAAAAGAATTAATTATTTAAAGATTAAAACAAGACTAGTTTCTNATATCTTAATATAATTTTAATAGGNCTATATGACAAAATTTACCGACCTTGATTTAGAAGTTAATGTATTGACTGCAATTTCTGATGCTGGATACACAAGCCCAACACCAATCCANGCTCAAGCAATACCAGAGGCACTCAAGGGTAAAGATATATTGGGGATTGCACAAACAGGGACCGGCAAAACAGCAAGTTTCACATTACCTCTTATCACCATGCTTTCAAAAGGAAGAGCTCGTGCTCGAATGCCCCGATCCTTAGTATTAGCACCAACTCGAGAATTAGCTGCACAGGTAGCAGAGAATTTTGATATTTATGCAAAAAATACAAAACTTACTAAAGCATTACTTATTGGAGGCGTCAGTTTTAAAGAACAAGACTTACTGATCGATCGAGGAGTAGACGTACTTATAGCAACTCCAGGAAGATTAATTGATCATTTTGAGAGAGGNAAACTCTTACTNAATGGTGTAAAAATAATGGTAGTAGATGAAGCTGACCGAATGCTTGACATGGGGTTCATACCAGACATCGAAAGAATATTTAAACTTACCCCCTTTACAAGACAAACTTTATTCTTCTCAGCGACGATGGCTCCAGAGATTACTCGAATTACAAAAGAATTTCTTTCTGCTCCAGTGAGAATTGAGATCGCTCAGCAGGCAACTATTTCGAACACCATCAAACAAGGCTTAGTGCTCTTCAAACCATCCCGAAAAGACCGTACTTTTANAGAAAAAAGAGGGCTTTTAAGAGACATAATAAATGCTGAAAAAGAAAANTGTAAAAATGGTATAATTTTCTGTAATCGAAAAGTAGATGTAGATATTTTGATGAAATCAATGAAAAAACATGGGTTTAGTGTAGGAGCAATACATGGTGACCTTGATCAATCAATTCGGACACAGGTTTTGGATGGCTTTAAAGAAGGATCAATAAGGTTTTTAATTGCTTCTGATGTCGCTGCCCGGGGCTTAGATATCCCAGATGTTAGTCATGTATTTAATTTTGATGTGCCCCCTCACTCAGAAGATTACGTTCATCGAATAGGACGAACTGGTCGAGCTGGTCGGCAAGGATCTACAATAATGATTTCAACGCCAGCTGAAGAGAAGTCAGTTTTAGCGATAGAGAAATTAACTAATATTAAAATTCCTCACGTGGATTATCACTCAGAGCCAATTGCAGAAATAAAATCAAGTAAGAGACATCCAAAAAAAGAACCACTTAAGAAAAATACTACCAGAGAAGAGATAAGTGATGAAGGTTCCAACAAAACAAAATTGAAGACAAAAAAATTACCTAAAAAAGATCTCAAATCTACAAAAGATCAAAACAATGCTCAACGAGTTATTGGTTTGGGAGATCATGTTCCAGCATTTCTAACAATAAATTTGCGTAATTAATGCAATAAATTTATCTTTTTCTCAAATTACTGTTATACAGAAGAAACCAATCTATTGATCAAAACAGTTACTTCTGGTTTTTTGTTAATCAACTCTAAAACCACTGCCCTTACTGTTCTAACAATTACTTTTTCCAGCTTTTCATCATCTAATATAGTTTCGTCTTCTAATAGCTGTATAGAACTTAAGACTGTCTCTTCGATCAATACATCTAATGACCCTTCTAAAATATCTTTTGGCAATCCATGAGATTNAACCCACACCTCATCTAACAATTCATCATCTTCTTCCACGATTATGTTTATCGAAACATGACCAGAAAAAGACATCCTTAATCGGTCACGAACTACCCCCGAATTTGCACCAACTAAAATACGACCATCTAAGTAAACTCTACCAGAATCTATTTGAGCTAAAGTGCTTACCTTATCCTCTGAAATATCAATAAGTGATCCATTTGCGGCAAATACAGACTCAAATCCATTTTCTACGGCAAGCAATTGATGCGCACGTAAATGCCTTACCTCTCCATGCATAGGAATAATTGTACGAGGCTTCAGTAAGTTATGAACATCTGTTATTTCTGAGCGACTAGCGTGACCAGAAACATGGTAAAGACCATCCTCACTCTCAACAACATTCACTTTTTTTTCAGTCATATTATTAATAATCTTATTAACACTTACTTCGTTTCCAGGAATTGTCTTCGACGAGAATAAGAAAGTATCACCTTCGGACAATACAATTCCTTGATATTTGCCATTAGATAATTGTGCAGAAGCTGCCCGTCTCTCTCCTTGACTGCCTGTACTCAAAATAAATACGTGGGAGCGTGGTAATTCTAAAGCCTGTTTAGGTGTAATAACATTAGGAAAATCTTTGAGTATACCACTTTCAAGGGCCAGTTCAATCATCCGTCGCATAGCCCGACCTAACAGCACTATAGATCGATCAGATGATATTGCTGCATCTGCTAATGTTTTAAGGCGAGCAAGATTAGATGCAAATGTTGTGGCAACCACCATACCATTCTGAGCTTTGATCAGTTTGACTAAATCTTTCTTTAGGGATTTTTCTGATTTAGCTGCCGCTTTCACAGAAACGTTCGTGCTATCACAAACCAACACATCTAAATTTTCACATGCTGCTGTCCATAAATCAGGATCGAAAGGATCCCCTAAAATTGGTGTTTTATCAAGCTTGAAGTCTCCAGTATGAAAAACTTTACCGGCGTCTGTTTGAATAATTAGACCAGATGACTCTGGTATCGAGTGCGAAACTGGTAAAAAAGAAATCTCAAAGGGGCCTAATGTAATGGAATTTGGATAAGGAGCAATAATGTTAACGATCTCTTCATTACCACCTCTTTCTAACAATTTTCTCTTTACATTTGCAGCCGTGAAGGGACGTGCATATATGGGAATTTTTGATAGTTCTGGGAACAAACCAATAGCACCAATATGATCCTCATGAGCATGAGTTAGAAATATTCCTTTAACTTGGTCTCTTCTTTGAATGAGCCAATCAAGATCGGGTAATATTAAATCGACGCCAGGAGTGGTCTCTGAGTCAGGAAATGCAACACCGCAGTCAACGACTATCAGGCTTTCTTCGCCCTGTTTACCAAAACCATAGACATAGCAATTCATACCAATTTCGCCAGCACCACCTAGTGGGAGGTAAAAGAATTGATCTTTTCTCATTTTTTCACTTTCGGTTAAATTCATCAATTAAAAATAATCCATGAGTAGTTAAGTTACTGTCAATAATTTCAAAAGTATTTGGGACCTTGGAAAATAGAGAGGCTAGACCACCAGTACCTATAACTTTCATTGTTGAATTGTGCTCTCTCATAATTTGGGTACAAATTTCTTTTACTAATCCAATGTAACCCCAAAAAACACCTGCTTGCATGCAGTCAATTGTATTTGTTCCAATACTTGTTTTTGGTTTGATTATTTCTATATGTGGCAAAGCTGCAGCTGCTTGATGCAAAGCCTTTGTGCTTAAGTTTACTCCAGGCGCGATAGCACCACCGATATATGCACCATCAAGATCTACAACGTCAAAGGTAGTAGCTGTGCCAAAATCAACAACTATCAAGTTACCACCATATCGATCAAATGCAGCAACTGTGTTAACAATTCTGTCAGAACCAACATGAACCCCTTCATCAACTCTGACTTTCACAGGTAATTTACAAAGGGAATGACCAACCACCAGTGCTTCAGTGGAAAAATATTTTTTTCCCATCAATTTCAAATTAAAAACCACTTGTGGCACCACTGAACAAACAATCATTTTAGAAATTAGGATGTTTTTGTTTTGGAAATTAATTAAGGCTTTTAGCCAAACATAATATTCATCAGCAGTTCTTGAAACTGCGGTAGAACAGCGCCATTCCATTAACAATTCATTTCCATCATATATAGCAAAAACAGTATTTGTGTTGCCAACATCAATTGCTAAAAGCATTTTTGTCCTCTCCGAAATAAACATCAGCTGCTGCTATTTCTTTCATACCTTCCAAATTCTCTATAATTAGAGAGCCATCATCAGAAATATCACGAAAAATACCTCTTATTTCTTTCAATCCAACACGAGCGATCACTTCTTCATTTAACTTTGCAGCATGCTTTAACCATTCCGTCTTTATTCCTTTAAAGCCAGTATTTTTAATTTCATCGTCATAGTATTTAAAGCTGCGGGCTAATGTATATAAAAAATCATTAGGAGAAATCTGCAATCCTAATACGTTCTTGACACTCACAGGAGATCCACTGCTGAAATCAACCTCGCTTCTTAGAGGGGCGCTAGCTAAATTAGCTCCAATACCTATTATCAAACTATCAATAAACTTACCCTTACCACTGCTCTCGAGTAGAATTCCCGCAACTTTTCCACCATTGAGAAGCACATCATTTGGCCATTTTAACTTGAAACTCCCTTCATTTTTGCAATGTCTAACAAATGTATAACGAAGTGCTAACGAAGCCACAAAAGATTTAAGTGCGGCTTCCTTTAATGAAATTTTTGTTCTTAATACCAGCGTAGCTGCGAAATTATCACGGTCCATCAACCAAGCTCTTCCTCGCCGACCCCTACCAGACGTCTGTAATTCTGCCACAATCCAGGTCGATTTTTCCAGAAAGCAACTTCTTCTTATCGCCTCTGCATTAGTGCTATCAATTTGCTTTAGAAAAATACGGTCATATTCAGTTGGCCAAGATGTCATTTAGTTTAAAAGTGTAGAAGCAGCAGATAAAGCTATTCTTTCTATTCCAAACAAATTTACCACACCTACCACCATTACTATCGCAGATACCATCAATGTCATCCAACCAAATGTAGACATTGAACCATCTAATTTTTCCGTCTCTTCCCCAAAATACATCAAATATATAATTCTTAAATAATAAAAAGCACCAATAACTGAAGCAATCACACCCATTATAGCCAGCCAAGCCATGCCCGCATCAACCGCTGCCTTTAACACGTAAAACTTTCCAAAGAATCCTAACATTGGGGGAATTCCCGCAAGAGAAAACATCAAGATCATCAACGCTAAGGCTCGCAATGGCTCAATCTTTGAATACATATTCAATGCACTTATGTTATTTATTGATTTTCCTTCTCGTTCCATTGAAAGAATAAATGCAAATGTACCAATATTCATAACCACATAAATTGCTATGTATATTAGTAATGACTGTATTCCAGCGAGTGAACCGCTGGCCAAACCTACCAAGGCAAAGCCCATGTGAGCAATAGAAGAATATGCCATCAATCTTTTTATATCCTTCTGACCAATTGCGGCAATCGACCCCAAGAACATAGAAGCAGCAGCTAGAAAAGAAACAATTTGTTGCCAATCAGTGATTATTTCTCCAAACGCATCAAACACTATTCTAGTAAATAAAATCATTGCAGCGACTTTAGGCGCCGTAGCAAAAAAAGCTGTGACTGGGGTTGGAGCTCCTTCATATACATCCGGTGTCCACATATGAAACGGCGCCGCTGAAACCTTAAAAGCCAACCCACTTATTAAAAATACTAACCCAACCAATAGCCCAAGGGGTGTGGAACCTTGACCAAGCGCAAGACCAATATCACTAAACTTGGTTGTACCCGAAAAACCATAAATGAGCGACGCACCATATAACAACAAGCCTGACGAAAGCGCTCCAAGTACAAAGTATTTCAAACCTGCTTCTGTTGATCGAACACTATCTCGATTAAAAGCAGCAATAACGTACAGAGATAAAGCTTGTAACTCAATCCCCATATACAACGATAATAAATCTCCCGCAGAAACCATCATCATCATTCCTACTACGGATATCGCTACTAATATTGGATATTCAAATTTCAAAAGAAGGTTTTTTGTTAGATAATCCCTACTCAGTATCAAGATTATAGCAGAAGACCATAATATTATTACCTTTCCGTATCTAGCAAATTCATCATCTATAAATGCTCCATTAAAAGCTTCACTTTCACCAGAACCAAAAAATACAATTAAACCACCCAAAGCAAACATAACTGCTGAGGTTAACCATATTAACTTTGAGGTTAATTCGTCTTTCTTGGTGTATACAGCGTACATTAAAGCACCCAACACATATACAATCAGAGCAATTTCTGAAAAAATAATTGTTAAGGCATTTGATGACATATTTATAATTCCCTAATTATCAACAAGTTGGTTCACTTGAAAAGTTTCAAGACTTTCAACCAAAGTGGATACAGATGGACCAATTACATCCAATATGAAATTTGGATAGACCCCCAAAATAACGGTCGCTAAAATAAGAGGCGTAAACAATAATCTTTCTCTTCTATCTAAGTCATTTATACTTTTTAAACTAACTTTAATTAAATCTCCAAATACTACCCGCCGATATAACCACAATGCATATGCAGCTGATAGAACAACACCAAATGTTGCGAATAAAGCCACCCATATATTCACTTGAAATACTCCAATTAAGGTAAGCAATTCTCCAACAAAACCACTTGTTCCAGGAAGACCTACGTTTGCCATCGTGAATAACATAAAGATCAAGGCATAGGCAGGCATGCGATTTACTAATCCACCATANGCATCAATTTCTCTAGTATGNATTCTATCNTANATCACACCAACAATTAANAATAATGCACCAGAAATNAAACCATGACTNATCATTTGNNAGATNGCTCCATCNATACCTTGTTGGTTTAGTGAGAAAANCCCCATNGTAACATANCCCATNTGAGCCACNGANGANTAAGCAATTAACTTCTTCATATCNTCTTGAACCATGGCAACCAATGAAGTGTATATAATCGCTATNACNGANAACCANAGAACAAAGTCAGCCATTAAATNAGANGCNATTGGAAACATAGGTAANCTAAACCTAAGAAANCCATANCCACCCATCTTTAANAANATGGCCGCNAAGACNACTGAACCNGCTGTTGGNGCTTGGACNTGNGCATCAGGNAACCAAGTATGAACNGGCCACATTGGCATTTTTACNGCAAAAGAAGCAAAGAAAGCNACCCACAATATAGTCTGTGCNCCACCAGATATTTCAAANCCCAANAGNTCAAATGNNGTTGCAGAGAATTTAAAATTCAANAANTCNANGATGTCNGTNGTGCCNGCAACAATCCACATNTANAGGATNGCNATTANCATCAATACTGAGCCTAANAGAGTATACAAGAAGAATTTAAATGCAGCNTATATTCTATNTTTTCCACCCCAAATCCCNACNATTAAAAACATNGGNATGAGACCACCTTCAAANAANANGTAAAACANNACTAAATCTAANGCACAAAANACACCNAGCATTAAAGTCTCAAGAATTAAAAATGCCATCATATATTCTTTNANTCTATGCTCAACATTCCANCAAGCACCNATGACNATTGGCATNAGGACAGTNGTTAACATAACAAACAATATNCTAATTCCNTCCACACCCATTTTGTAATTAATNCCAAGAAGCCAANNNTGTTCTTCAACAAATTGNAANCCNGTATNATTAGGATCAAAANCAAAAATNATAGCNAGGGANACCAGNANAGTAGCCAATGTTGCNGTTAAGGCAAGCCATTTTGCATTTTGCTGGGCTGANTTATCATCACCCCTCAAAAGTAAACCCATTATTATTGCCGCNACNAATGGTATAAANGTTGCTATAGAGAGGATGTTTTCCATTAANTCACACCCTTNATTACGAACCAACTAAGNAAAANTCCTAGNCCAATAAACATNGCGAANGCATAGTGATACATGAAACCTGACTGCATTTTACCTGACAATTTTGTTAAATAGGGGATAAGACGCAAGGCCAATCCATTTAATCCACCATCAATAATCCAACCATCNCCAATTCGCCAAAAAATTCTTCCCAGGGCATTTGATCCTCTTATAAAAATAAAATTATAAGCCTCATCAAAATAATATTTGTTATATAGTAAAGCATGTAACGGCTGAAAGGTTTTAGCTAACCGAGACGGCCAACTAGGATATCTTATATAAAACATCCAACTCAACACTAACCCAAAGGTCATTGCTATAAATGGTGATAATTTTACCCAATTATCTAAATGGTGAGCATGTTCAATCACCTGGTTCTCTGGGCCTAAAAATACTGATGAACCAAAAAATTCGTTATAGTGATGACCAAAAAAATCTTCAAACCAGATCATCCCTGAAAAGATCGAACCAATAGCTAANACAATAAGAGGTATAACCATGGAAAACGGACTTTCATGTGCATGATTGTGCTTTTCAATATCCCCTCGAGGAGATCCATAGAAAGTTAAGAATATTAATCGCCACGAATAAAAGCTGGTCATTGCCGCTGCACTAACTAAAAGCCAGAATGCGTAACTCCCAATAAGATTATGAGCTGCATATGCACTTTCAATTATTGCATCTTTTGATAAAAACCCCGCGAACCCAATATGAGTTAGAGGCACTCCAACGCCTGTTATNGCCAAAGTGCCTATTAACATCGCAACAAANGTATAAGGAATTTTTTTCCTTAAAGCTCCATAATTTCGCATGTCTTGCTCATGATGCATTGCATGAATAACAGAACCAGCTCCNAGAAATAACATTGCCTTAAAAAAGGCGTGTGTAAATAAGTGGAACATAGCTGCTTGATATGCTCCCACGCCTGCTGCTGCAAACATGTAACCAAGTTGTGACATGGTAGAATAAGCTATAACTCTTTTTATATCATTTTGAACTAAACCTATGGTCGCNGCTATAAAAGCGGACGTGGCGCCAATGACTGTTACGAAGGCTAAAGTATTTGGCGCATATTCAAACAGAGGTGACATTCGACACACTAGAAACACTCCAGCTGTAACCATAGTGGCNGCATGAATCAATGCTGAGACTGGTGTCGGACCTTCCATCGCATCTGGTAACCAGGTATGTAAAAATAGTTGNGCNGATTTTCCCATTGCACCGATAAATAAAAGAAAGGTTAACAATTCAATTGCTGACCATTCTATCCAAAGAAATTCAATATTTTCTGACTTCAGAGACGGACCAGCAGCAAAAATATCAGTAAAATTAATACTTCCAGTNAAATAAAACAGTCCAAAAATTCCCAAAGCGAACCCAAAATCTCCNACACGATTGACAATAAAGGCCTTCATTGCTGCAGAATTTGCACTCGGCTTTCGCCAGTAAAAACCAATCAATAAATAAGAGGCTACACCAACTCCCTCCCAACCAAAAAACATTTGTAATAAATTATCAGAAGTTACCAACATCAACATTGCAAAAGTAAAAAAGCTTAAATATGCGAAAAATCTTGGCTTATAACTTTCACCATCTTTCCAATTTGGATCCTCACTCATATAACCAAAGGAATAAAAATGAACGAGAGCAGAAACGGTTGTAACAACAATCAACATAATCGAAGTTAAACGATCTAATCTAATTGCCCAAAAGGAAGATAGCTCCCCACTTTCTATCCAACGCATAATATAAATTTGCTCAGTAGGACCATGAAAATTAATAAAAATAACCCAACTAAGAATTGCTGCAATAAATAAGAGCCCGGTTGCGAACGCAGTAGCTGCAAATTCACCTAAATATTTGTACCCAAATCCACAAANAATAGATCCAATCAAAGGGAGGAATAGTACTAACTGTTCCATCAACTACCCCTTCATAGAGTTGATTTCTTCAACGGCGATAGTACCTCGCACCCTGAAGAAGCAAACAAGAATTGCTAGACCAATAGCTGCTTCAGCAGCTGCGACCGTCAAAATAAATAAAGAAAAAACTTGCCCCACTAGATCATTAAGAAATGAGGAGAATGCCACTAGATTTATATTAACTGCTAGCAACATCAATTCAATTGACATCAAAATAACAATTACGTTTTTTCTATTTAAGAATATTCCAAAAATACCAATAACAAATAGAACAGACGCAACCGTAAGATAATGTTCCAAGGTAATCATATTAAATTCCCTTCCCCGATTCCACTTCTTTCAATTCCAATGCACTAGAGGGATCTCTACTCATTTGCTCCATAACATTCTGTCTTTTTATATTTGTTCTATGTCGCATGGTTAAAACTATGGCCCCTATCATCGCGACTAATAAAATTAAACCTGCTGCTTGGAATAAATAAATAAAGTCATCATAAATCAACAAACCAAGCGCTTGAGTATTATGAATATCCTCTATCGGAGGAGTTATAGCAGCCCGTAACTCTGATGAATTGCTTGCAAAGTTCCAATTCCCAAAAACAAGGCCTAACTCAATTAGAATAATTATGCCCATCAAAAGGCCAATCGGTAAAAATTTTGCCATGTCGGCTTTTAATGCTGCGAAGTCGACATTTAGCATCATTACAACAAACAGAAATAAAACCGCAACGGCCCCAACATATATAATAATCAAAAGCATTGCTAAAAACTCTGCACCCAAAAGAACAAACAAACCAGCCGAGCTAATAAAGGCTAATATCAACCAAAGCACTGAGTGCACTGGATGCCGAGACAATGTCACAAAAACTGCAGAAATAATTGCTACTACTGCAAAGAAATAAAATGCTAAAGCAGCTATCCCCATAAATGTCTCCTTCCTATTTTTGTAGGTTCAATTATCATCTATATGGCGCATCTAACTCTAAATTACGCGCTATCTCAGCCTCCCAGCGGTCACCATTTTCAAGCAATTTAGTTTTGTCATAAAACAATTCCTCACGCGTCTCAGTAGAAAATTCAAAATTAGGACCTTCAACAATTGCATCAACAGGACATGCCTCCTGGCAAAATCCACAGTAAATACATTTCGTCATATCAATATCATATCGCGTAGTACGTCTACTGCCATCTTCACGGGGCTCTGCATCAATAGTTATTGCTTGAGCTGGGCAAACAGCTTCGCACAACTTGCATGCAATACACCGTTCCTCGCCATTAGGATATCTTCTTAGAGCATGCTCACCACGAAACCTAGATGAAAGATAACCTTTTTCATGAGGATAATTTAATGTGCTTTTTGGTGCAAAAAAATACTTTAAACCCAACTTAAAGCCTTTCAAAAAATCAAGAAGTAAAAAATATTTTGCGGCTCGACCGTAATCAATTTTTGACATATTTAACCCCCGACAGTCCAACGTGCATATGCACCAGCAAATAATCCATATTGAGCAAATAAAGCAACTATAACCACCCAAGCCAGAGAAAGTGGAAGAAATATTTTCCACCCGATTCTCATCAACTGATCGTATCGGTACCTTGGGACAATCGCTTTAACCATAGCAAACATAAAAAACACCATAAACATTTTGACCAAGAACCACAAAATTCCATCACTTATCCCCGGTATTGGTGACAACCAACCTCCAAAAAATAATAGAGTCATCAATGCGCACATTAGCCACACAGCCATTAACTCACCTATCATGAATAATAAAAAAGGTGTCGAAGAATACTCTACTTGATACCCAGCAACTAGTTCGGCCTCAGCTTCAGGTAAATCAAATGGCGGTCTATTTGTTTCCGCTAAAGCTGATATGAAAAATAAAAAAACCATAGGAAAATGTGGCAACCAATACCAATTAAACAAGCCAAAATTTCCATCTTGAGCTCTCACAATATCCCCAAAGTTCATTGAGCCTGTCGATAAAATTATTCCAACAATTATGAAGCCAATAGATACTTCATAAGAAATCATTTGTGCTGCTGATCTTAAGGAGCCCAAAAACGGGTATTTTGAATTAGATGCCCAACCACCCATTATAACCCCATAAACTTCCAAAGAACCAATCGCAAATACATATAAAATTGCAACATTAAGGTTTGAAATCACCCAGCCATCGTTGAACGGAATCACAGCCCAAGAAATGACCGGCAAGATGAAAGCCAATAATGGTGCGAGAAGAAAAACTGGCTTATCTGCACCTGCAGGTATTACCACCTCTTTAACGATATATTTCAAAAAATCAGCAAAACTTTGCAACAAGCCAAATGCACCTACGACGTTTGGTCCTTTTCGCATTTGAACGGCAGCCCAAATTTTTCTATCAGCATACATTAAGAAAGCTAGGCTTATCAAAACACATACCGTTACAGCCAGGCACTGTCCTAATATAAATANAAATATACCTAAATAAGAGTTAGTAAAAAATTCGTACATTGTATTCCCATATTAACGCCTCACCAAGAAAATATTATTTAACTTAGCGGAAATTATTTATATAGACCCCGACCTTAGTTGTGAATTTTATTATATGCTATAAATAGCATATGAGTTACGAATGCCACAGTTTTTATTAGTTTTTCCTTAATTATTTTTCTATTCATTACTTACAATTTAATTTGTAAAATTCTTACTCCGCTGCAACATTGATTTCCTTAGACCCTGTGANTGAAGAAAGCTCTGCCATTACCTCAGATGCACGTGCAATTGGGTTTGTTAAATAAAAATCTTTTATTATGTTCTTAAAATTATTATTATTTAATTTCCCCTTGCTAACGGTCCCAAATGATTTTTCTTCTATTAAACCGATATGCCTTAGATGACCAAATTTTTTAAAGAGGATCTCTCTTAATTCTGTCAAATTATCGTATGGTAGTTTGTTATCTAACTCACTTGATAAAGCTCGCAAGATGGCCCAGTTCTCCTTTGCATCACCTGGCGCAAAATTTGCTCGATGCGCCAATTGAACTCTTCCTTCAAGATTCACAAATAAACCAGGTTCTTCAGTGTATGCGGCTGACGGTAAGATAAGATCCGCGCGATGTGCTCCACGATCACCATGACTTCCCTGATAGATGACAAATGGTCCAGCCTCGATATTTATCTCATCTGCTCCCAAGTTATACACCACGTCAGAGTTTTTCACAGCTTCAATCCAATCACCATCATATACAAAACCAATGTCCATGGCGCCAACCCGGCTAGCAGCAGTNTGCATAATCAAGATTTTACTGTTCAAAGAGTCCGCAATTTCTCTAATTAAAGATAAAACGCCATAACCATCTTCCTCGTTTAAAGCCCCTATCCCAACAACGATTACACTTTTTTTATCTTTAATTTTGGCATTCAAAGGCCGTTTCAGTAGCTTTTTTAGCGCGGCTCGATTTNCCCCTAGATGTTCGTAATCATAAGTAAGATCAGTTGCTAACCCAACTAATTCGATGTTCGCTCCACCTGCCCACGCTTTTCTAATTCTGGCATTTAAAACGGGAGCCTCATCTCTTGGATTGCTTCCAACAATCATAATGTGCTCTGCTTCATCTAAATCTTCAATCGCGGCAGATCCCGCGTAATCGCCGCGAAAGTCATTTGGTAATTTAGCGCCATCTACTCTGCATTCAAAACTTCCATTTAATTCAACAATTAATTGCTTCAGTGCAAAAATTGATTCCACAGATGCCAAATCTCCTGCNAGGCCAAACACCTTACCACCTTGCAACTTTGATTTAGCTAATTGAAGAGCTTCAGGCCAAGTAGCTTCTCTTAACTTTCCATTCTCCCGGACATAGGGTCTATCTAAGCGTTGTCGCCTTAATCCATCCCAAACAAAGCGCGTTTTATCTGAGATCCACTCCTCATTCACGGCATCATGATTTATCGGTAAAATTCTCATCACCTCTCTGCCCTTTGTATCAACTCGAATTGCTGACCCCATTGCATCCATTACATCAATGGTTTCTGTTTTCTTTAGTTCCCAGGGCCTGGCGGTGAAAGAATATGGTTTGGATGTTAATGCCCCAACAGGACACAGATCAATGATATTACCTTGAAGATTAGAATTTAGCGTCTCTCCTAAATAACTTGTAATTTCGGCATCCTCTCCACGCCCCGTTTGACCCATTTGAGTAATACCCGCTACCTCTGTCGTAAATCTGACACACCGTGTACAAGATATGCATCGTGTCATATGTGTTTCAACCAGCGGTCCAAGGTTTAAGTCTTCTGTTGCTCTCTTNGCCTCCCTAAATCGACTAAAATCCACGCCATAANCCATGGCCTGATCTTGTAAATCACACTCACCACCTTGATCACAAATAGGACAATCTAAAGGATGATTTATTAACAAAAATTCCATAACNCCCTCACGGGCTTTCTTTACCATTTCGGATTTTGTTTTAATCATTGGAGGCTCACCATTTGGTCCAGGTCGTAGATCACGGACTTGCATCGCACACGAAGCTGTTGGCTTTGGTGGCCCACCAACCACTTCCACTAAACACATTCTACAATTTCCCGCAATTGACAATCGTTCATGATAACAGAATCTTGGCACTTCGATTGAAGCAACCTCACACGCTTGGAGTAGTGTCATCGCCGGATCGACTTCAAGTTCTTGGTTATCAATTATAATCGTTCTCATATCAGTCATTTAATTTTTAATCCTCAAGAGTGAACCAATTGGTGTCTTTTCATTAATTTCATTCATACCAAATTCACAAATAGCATTAGAATTTTCCATATTAACGCCATTGTCTTTGAAAAACTCATCTGTGTGTTTTGACAATCTTTCTCTATTTTCTTCGCTGTTTACGAATTCCNCAATTTCATCACTAGTATATCCTAAGTTTCTAGCAACATTTTTTACTTCAAGAAGTGCCATTAATCCTTTTATTTTTCTCGCATCGATTGACTCACAATCTTCACTTACTTTGTTAGCCACACTTATTTTTAACAAGCTATTCCAAATCTCTACATTATTAATCAGTAAAGTTTTGGCATTAATTGAATAAACGCTGCAAAAACATAGAAGAAANATTACAAATAATAACCTCAAATCAAACCACCAAAAAAACACATTTCTATCTATTATCTCAATCTTTTATCAAAAATTATTCCGCCGCAATGCTGCCAGACAAACTATCCTTNGTTTTTATTCTATCTTCTATTTCATCACGGAAATTTCTAATCAAGCCTTGAATAGGCCAAGCAGCTGCATCTCCTAGTGCACATATAGTGTGACCCTCAACTTGTTTTGTAACGTCTAACAACATGTCAATCTCTTCAACCTTAGCACTTCCATTGACCAATCGCTCCATTACGCGCATCATCCAACCAGTTCCCTCACGGCAAGGAGTACATTGTCCACAGCTTTCATGTTTGTAAAATTTAGACAAACGCCAAATAGCTTTTATAATATCGGTTGATTGATCCATAACAATTACTGCAGCGGTTCCCAAACCAGAACGCTGATCTCTCAAGTAATCGAAATCCATAATAACATCTTCACAGTTTTTACCACTTAAGCACGGAACCGAGGAACCTCCAGGAATAACCGCTTTCAAGTTTTTCCAACCNCCTCTTACTCCTCCGCAATGTTTATCTAACAGTTCCTTTAAAGGGATCGACATAGCTTCCTCGACCACACAAGGATTATTAACATGTCCCGATATTGCNAACAGCTTAGTTCCAGCATTATTTTCTCGACCAAAGGATTTAAACCAGCCACTACCTCGACGCAAAATTGTGGGTACNACCGCTATAGACTCAACATTGTTAACCGTGGTGGGACAACCATAAAGCCCAGCACCAGCAGGAAATGGTGGTTTCATTCTAGGCATACCTTTTTTGCCCTCTAAACTCTCTAATAAAGCAGTTTCTTCACCACAAATGTATGCTCCAGCTCCATGGTGCAAATATAAATCAAAATCCCAACCAGACTGAGCCGCATTGTTTCCTAANAATCCCGCCTCATACGCCTCATCTATTGCATTTTGTAATGTTTCTCTCTCACGAATAAATTCACCGCGAATGTATATATACCCAGAATTAGCCCCCATTGCGAATGCTGCCATTAAACATCCTTCGATCAACGTATGCGGATCATGGCGCATTATCTCCCTATCTTTGCATGTTCCCGGTTCAGATTCGTCCGCATTAATAACCAAATAAGACGGTCTACCATCACTTTCTTTAGGCATAAACGACCACTTGAGGCCAGTTGGAAACCCCGCACCGCCCCTGCCTCTAAGGCCNGATGCTTTTATTTCGTCGATTATCCAATCACGTCCTTTTTTCATAAGTCGGCCAGTTTGATCCCAATGCCCACGACGCTGTGCACCTTTCAAAGACCTATCGTTCATACCATAAAGATTGGTGAATATTCTATCATTATCACTTAGCATTAATTTTCCTCTAAACGGTTTCTATTTAACCAAACTCTAAAAATCACNACAAGAGCCCAGACAAACGCTGCTATCGCACAAAAATCAAAAAGAAATGCAAATTTTGGCGCCCAATTTAATTGGCTTCCTAAAAAATTGATCAACATCCATCCCACTATGGTNGATATAATAACGACACTCGCTATTCTCATTTGTGATTTGTTTTTTTTATTCAAATTAAACCTATAACTAGCTTTCAATAATAAATATTTTAATTTTCCTGCTTCTTCGACTTTAACTTTGACTTTGNCTTTGGCTTTGACGTTCCACGCCAAGTTACCGTATCTTTTAAGGTNACCGCTAAATCCACAGANGCATTATTTCGTAGCNTTTCGTTCGGAAATTCTTTTAATGTTGTTAAGCCAGATGCTGGTTCAGCGGCAAAACGTTCGTTCTGAGGTCCAGGAGGTGGGATCCTCCCATTTTCAAATTCTTCCAAAATATTCAATAGTTTTGGAGGAGTTAAATCTTCATAATAATCCTTACCAATTTGAACCATTGGAGCATTTGAACAAGCNCCCAAACACTCGACCTCTTCCCAACTAAACTTACCGTTGTCAGAAAGCTGAAGCTGATTAGGAGAGATGTATTTTTTGCAAATCTCTGCTAGCTCTTCCGAACCGCATATCATGCAAGAAGTGGTGCCACATACCTGAACATGAGCAACTTCACCTACAGGTTGCAATTGAAACATAAAATAGAATGATGCAACCTCCAACGCCCTAATAAACGCCATATCTAACATTTTGGAAACATACTCTATAGCAGGTCGAGTAAGCCAACCTTCCTGCTCCTGTGCTCTCCATAATAATGGAATAATTGCACTAGCTTCACGTCCTTCAGGATACTTCCTTATCTGATTTTTAGCCCAAGTCAGGTTTTCTTTAGTAAAAGAAAATGAATCAGGCTGATCATGGTGTAATCGCCTTAACATTATTCTCCACTCCACTCATTTATTTTTTCTAATTTTAAATTATTGGAATTTTTATAACTTATCATCTATCAACCTCCCCAAACACAATATCTAGAGAGCCTAATATAGCAGAAACATCNGCAAGTTGATGTCCTCTGCAAAGATAATCCATAGCGGCTAAATGAGGAAAGCCAGGGGCTCGCAACTTAACTCTATATGGCTTGTTTGACCCATCTGACACTAGGTAAACTCCGAATTCACCTTTAGGAGCCTCAACTGGCGCATAAACTTCTCCATGTGGCACGTGGAATCCTTCAGTATATAATTTGAAATGATGGATGAGAGCTTCCATCGACTTCTTCATTTCAACACGAGGAGGAGGTGTCACTTTTCCACGAGATAATACATCTCCTTTTGTATCTTTNAACTTTTCAATAGCTTGCTGAATTATTTTATTACTTTCCCGCATTTCAGCAACCCTGCAAAGATATCTGTCGTAACAATCCCCATTTTTACCTATCGGTATTTTGAAATCAAATTCATCATAACATTCATATGGCTGTGATTTTCGCAAATCCCAGGCAAAGCCAGAACCTCTAACCATAACTCCTGAAAAACCCCAATCTTGTATGTCTTTTTCGCTAACAACACCAATGTCAACATTTCTTTGTTTAAATATCCGATTTTCAGTAAGTAAACTTTCTATATCATCTAGGGCCTTTGGAAAACCTAAACTCCATGTCATAATATCATCCAGTAATTCCGGTGGTANATCTTGGTGAACGCCACCTGGCCTAAAATAAGCCGCATGCAATCTCGCCCCACAAGCGCGCTCATAAAAAATCATCAATTTTTCTCGCTCCTCAAATCCCCAGAGAGGTGGCGTTAAAGCTCCTACATCCATAGCCTGAGTGGTCACATTCAATAAATGATTTAATATTCGACCTATCTCACAATATAAAACCCGTATTAGTGATGCGCGCTTAGGAACTTCGGTCTCAGTCAATTTTTCTATCGCCAAACACCAGCTATGCTCCTGATTCATTGGCGCAACATAATCTAATCTATCAAAATACGGTAAATTTTGAAGATATGTTCGGCTCTCCATAAGTTTTTCAGTGCCNCGATGTAACAAACCAATATGTGGGTCNCATCNTTCCACAATCTCACCATCAAGTTCCAATACCAGTCTTAAAACACCATGNGCCGCTGGATGCTGAGGACCAAAATTTATGTTAAAATTGCGGACCTGATCCTCCGCTTTTTCACCATTTATNATTTCTTGAGACATTCGTTAAGTCCGTATGATAATTGTTTAAAAAACTTTTTTTGTAACTTTAAATTTTCACCTAGTTTATGGTGCCGTATTAAATTAATTTAAATTTAAGGGTCAATTTCTTCANTGTCTTCTGTCTTAATATATTCCGCACCTTCCCACGGTGACATGAAATCAAATTGCCGGTATTCTTGCGTTAAATTTACTGGCTCATAAATCACAGCTTTCTGTGCTTCATCATATCTAACCTCTGAGTAACCTGTTGTTGGAAAATCTTTTCGTAANGGATGACCTTGAAATCCATAATCCGTTAACAATCGGCGTAAATCGGGATGCTCCGAAAATTTAATTCCATACATGTCAAATACTTCCCGCTCATACCAATCAGCCGCCTTATGAATAACACTAATTGTAGGAACTAGGTCTTCATCATGAATAGAAACTTTTACTCTAATTCGTAAATTTTGATACATTGACAACAAATGATATACCACATCAAATCGTTTNGCCCGCTCTGGATAATCAACGGCAGTTACATCAATTAAAGTAGAGAATTGTAAATTTGGATTCATCCTTAAAAAATCTATTAAGTTGACGATTTTGCTTGGAATTGCTTCTATTACCAACTCATCATTAATGACGTGTGAAGATAAGACAGAATCCTCTTGCTTCGATTNGATCAAATTTCCTAATTCATAAATCATCTCGCTCATAAACAATCCTTACCTAACAATTGTTCCAGTTCGACGAATTTTTCTCTGCAGTTGCATTATTCCATATAATAGAGCTTCTGCAGTTGGNGGGCAGCCNGGGACATAAATATCAACAGGAACAATCCTGTCGCATCCTCTAACTACTGAGTAACTGTAGTGATAATAGCCACCACCATTTGCACAGGAACCCATACTGATGACATATCTCGGTTCTGGCATCTGATCATAAACTTTCCTCAATGCAGGTGCCATTTTATTTGTCAGGGTACCNGCAACTATCATTAAATCAGATTGACGTGGGCTCGCCCTCGGTGCAGTTCCAAGTCTTTCAAGGTCATAGCGCGGCATAGAAGTATGCATCATTTCTACCGCNCAGCACGCCAACCCAAAAGTCATCCAATGCAAAGAGCCAGTACGCGCCCAATTAATAACATCTTCGGTGGAAGTTAAAATAAAACCCTTATCCTGCAAATCTCTACCCAACGCATTTACTGCTATTTCTTTGTCAGCCCCTGCTGTGTTTGAANCAGTTTTNAATCCCATTCCAAAGCCCCTTTCTTCCACTCATATGCAAAACCGATGGTAAGAACGCCTAAGAAAACCATCATAGACCAAAAACCTACTATACCAATGTCCTTAAAACTTACTGCCCAAGGAAACAAAAAGGCCACTTCTAGATCAAAAATTATAAATAGAATGGCTACTAAGTAAAACCTTACATCAAATTTCATTCGTGCATCATCAAAAGCGTTGAACCCGCATTCATAGGCTGATGTTTTTTCGGAGTCCGGGTTACTGACAGCAACAATAATTGCTGCTAAAATCAAAATTAAACCAAGTGCAATCGCTAACCCCAAAAATATGAGTATGGGTAAATACTGCATCAAAAGCTCGCTCAATGAAAAATCTCCCGGTGATTGACTCTTATATGTAGGACGCGGTTTAACCCTGACAATGGATAACGTCAACAGAACATCATTCAAATTAAGTAGATAAAAAATACCCTAATTAGATAAACTTAGATTAGAAAAAATACTAATTAAATTTTACAGGACCATTAATTTGATACTTAATTGGCAGTCTTAATGGGCTCGTATTTCCAGAGTCAGGCAACAAAACTACTTTTCCATTTAATGAGATGTCTTTAATTGTTTTTACCAACGCATTTAAAGCAATAATTGAATCCGTTTTAGCCATAAAATGTCCAACGCAATGATGGGCTCCCCCACCAAACCCAAAATGTTTCTTCCGTCGCTTACTAATATTAAATCGTTGTTGATCATCAATGACTGGATCACGAGCTGACGAATGCACTAATAAATGCAGCGTAGTACCCCTTTTAATTTCAACGCCAGAAAACTCAAAGTCCATAACTGCCTCACGAGTAACCCANGTTGTAGTTGGTCGCTCTCTTATTAATTCGTGGAAAGCATTTTCAGCCAGAGAGCCGTCTTTTTCTAATTTAATCCATTCTTTTGGATACTTGATAAAAGTAAGCAATCCCAATCCAAGTTGAGACCTTGTAGTATCAACACCACCAAATATTGAAATTACGATAAGATCAGAGAGTTCCAAATTGGTAAAACCTTCAAAGTTATTTGCCTGCTCAAGAAGCTTCGCCACAAAGCTTGTCTTATCTCGGCCTGANTGGGCTTTTTCTATTAGATCATTCGATAACTTCGCGAGGCGTTCATATGCTTTATCGAAGACAACCTCATTCGCTTTGCAATCTACGCCCATAGCTAAGCCTAGGTCCGANGCATCCTGAGAGATCATCTCCCATTGACTGCCCTCCAAGCCAAGCAAAAGACTCATGGCTTGCCCAGCATAGGGCTTTGCAAATTCAGTCATAAATTCACATGACTTTTTTCTTCTTAATNTAGCACATAGATTCCTAGCTAGTGCTTCAAATTCGGGTATTAATGAATTTATATATCCCTGAGACAAGGCAGGGACTAAAACATTCCTTAGTTTCNGATGGTACTCTCCCTCTTGCCCTATGATGCTTCTTTTCCAAAACTTTCCAAATGAACCNGTAAGATTATTTTTATCTGGCCATGCATGACTTCCTTGTCTCAATCTACGATCNCGCAAGAGTTGACCCACCTCTTTATATCGTAAAATAGCGAGTCCGTATGGAGTAGTGGCAAAAAATGCTTTTTCCCTAGCCTCTTTTATTTCAACACCCCTGGTTGAAAATGTTAAATCTTCCAAATTTAGATGACAGCAATCCATTATACCCTAAACCAAATGAGTTTAAAAATTTTTAGTTATCAATCATGATAAATTTATATTAAATTAATGTTCTTGTAGTCAAACAAACTATTTTCAAATATTAAATGCCTGACAATAAATTAAGTAAAGGTATCTGTAATGGAGACACTAGATTTTATTTTTGATTTTGGAAGCCCAAATGCATATTTAGTGCATAAAGTTCTTCCAGAATTTAAACTAGTCAATAATATTCATATTAACTACATACCATGTTTGCTTGGAGGAATATTTAAGCAAACAAATAATCGTTCTCCAATGGAAGCGTTTGCCAACATTCTTGGGAAAAGTGATTATGAAAATTTAGAGATGAAACGATTTATTGAGAAACATAAAATAAATAATTATAATCCAAACCCTTTTTTTCCTGTTAATACACTTACCTTAATGCGTGGGGCGATTGTGGCGCATAGAGAAAATTGGTTAGACAATTATATCGAAGCTGGTTTCCACCATATGTGGGAAAACCCGAAAAATATGGGCGACCCAGAGGTTTACAAAAATGCCATGTTAAGTTCTGGGTTTAATAGCTCAGATTTACTAAACAAGATCCAAACTAATGAAGTTAAAGAACAGCTCATAACAAATACTAGAAGAGCCGTAGAAAAGGGAGTTTTTGGAGTTCCAACCTTCTTTTTGGAAGACCAAATGTTCTTTGGGAAAGAACGCTTGACGCAAATTGAAGCAATCTTAACAGATTAACCCTTGCCTCGCCAAGGGATCGTCCGGCTTATGATTAATCGCATTAAAAGATCAAACGCCAGACCTAGCAAACCCATAATTAAAATTGTTACCCAAATTAATTCATAATCTGAAACCGTTCTTGCAACATTTTCTATAAAGCCAATCCCAGTAGTTCCAGCGAGCATTTCAGCAGCCACTAACGTTCCCCAACATACGCCAATTGCAATTCTAATTCCTGTTAATATTTCTGGCAAAGCATTGGGCAAGATAACATAGCGCAAGATCTGACGATTAGACGCTCCTAGAGAGTGAGATGCACGGATTTTTGATAATTGCGTACCTGAAGCTCCCGTTCGGGCAGAAATGACCATTATGGCGAAAGAAACCATAAAAAGCAAAAAAATCTTACCATCATCCTGAATACCAAAAATTGTTAGAATTAAAGGTGCCCAAGCTAATGGAGGCACCGGTCTGTACAATTCTATAATAGGATCAAAAAAGGATTTAAAAAACCTAGATATCCCCATGTAGATTCCCAAAGGCACACCCAAAAATATCCCTAAAGCAAGAGCCACTAAAACTCTGAACAAAGAATCCCATATATGACCATCGAGCATAGGTATTGCACCAAGATAAACATCCCCTTGGGCAAAAGCTTGTAATTTATCTTTGTAATTAGGTACAAATAACCCCTGTTCCGAATGAACTCCGTAATCACCAGGAAGTAAATCAATTAAGAAATCTGGGATTAAGAATGAAACAATATCAGCAATTTCTACCCAATCCCACCAAAAGAGGGTAGTTCCTTTATATCCCCCTCCACTTTCTAAATTTGGATTAGCGAGAAGAAGAAATTTAGCCACCACATCTGTCGGTTTCGGCAACCAACGCCCTGAGCCTTGCTCAGTACATTGAGTTTTTGATTTAACAACCCCCGCTCCTGGAATAAAAAGCGCTTGCACAAGCCACAAATTTCCTTTGGTACCTTCTATCGCCCTTAAGAAATCCTTTATTGAGTCATTTAATCCATCTAACGCCTGAGGGGGAAAGATTGTTCCATCATCCAATCTTTTAAAAATGCGCTCAACTGCTTTAATGTAGTGTTTTCTTTCCTTCAGCACCTCATCTGAACGATCTGATTCTTCGTTGGACAACTTTAATTTTTTAATTTGCTGCTTAGTTGCCTCAATAATACTATCTGCTGCAGCTGAATTATTCCTCAATTTCAAGAATTTTCGAGACAATACTTCTGCATCTTTACTGATATAGTCAAAAAGCACACCTTTCGGAGTAATTGGAAGTAATGGTAATTCGATGCGAGTAGTTCCCCAATTGGGTTGTAGTAAGCCTTCGCCAGAAGGCTTGAGTTCAGTGTAATCCTTGCCAAGTTTATCAGTTAACTCATCCAAATCTTCACTTATATCGCGTATTGCCCGTTGAGATTCTAAGCTTTGATTCTCTTGATCTGAAAAAATTCCAATAATCTGCCTTGAACTACTTATAATATTCAATAGTTCCTGCTTTTCCGTTTCACTGAAAACACTTTTAGGAAAGTTAGATTCCAGAACATCTAATTGCTCAGTATTTCGAACTATCAATTCGGTTGACTTAAAATAACGGGAATCTATCGGTAAAGCAGCTTTAATAGGAGCGATAGCAGTTTCAACTTTTGCCACCTGACACATTTCATTCCCAGCTTCAGGAAAGAACGCTCTTCCTACCCCCCAAGAAAAATAGAACCATATCAATAAAATTGCTGACACTCCCGAAAGCGTCCAATACCAACCACCAAGCGTTCTTTCAGGATCCCCAAAAACTTGATCTTTAGCTCGATAAGTTGCCTGTCTTAGTCCAACGAGAATTGACCATAATAATGTTATTAATAAAATAACAATTATAATAGATGCAATAAAAGCTCTTTCTTGGGACAACCAATCAAGCACCTCCCATAATCTCCTCTTCCATATCCCAGATCATCGATAAGATCTCTTCTCTTACTTCAGAAAATTGAGGGCTTTGTTTGATATCACGAAGGGGCGTTTGCAGGCCTTCTTCCGCGAATGGNAATTTATATTCCTTATGTATTCTTCCAGGCCTAGGAGCCATTACAAACAATCTTTCTCCCAACAACAATGCTTCCTCAACTGAGTGAGTGATAATTAAAATCGTTTTGCCAGTTTCTTTCCAAAGTTCCAAAATTAACGATTGCATCTTTTCTCTTGTTAAAGCATCTAGCGCTCCTAAAGGTTCATCCATTAAGATGACATCAGGATCATTTACCAAACAACGTGCCAATGCAACTCGCTGCTGCATACCTCCAGACAACTGGTAAGTGGGCGTATTCCCAAACCCCTGTAAACCAACTATTTCAAGCCACTTTTCTACTAATGACTCNCTCTCATTTTGAGAGGTTTTTTTCATTCGCAACCCAAAATCAACATTCTTAGCGACAGTAAGCCATTCGAATAAAGCACCTTGTTGAAAAACCATACCTCTTTCAACACTCGGGCCATCGATTTTCATCGAATTTAATGTCATTGAACCTGACGTTGGATTCAAGAATCCAGCAATCATNTTTAATAAAGTGGTTTTACCGCAACCTGACGGACCTAAAACAGACAATAATTCGCCTTTTTTTANNGTAAAATTGATGTCTTTCAGTGCCTCGACCTTCACTCCGGTTTGCGCATTTGAAAAAGTCATACACAAGTTTTTACAAATAAGATCAGACATAATTTTTTTCGAATTATTAAAGGAAAGTAAGACTCAACTTGAGCCTTACTTAAAGTATTTACAAAACTATTTTTTAGTCAAAAAATGAGCTATCAATTGTTTTTGCAATCGCCGCACCATCAGATGAGTCAGAGAAAACAACTCCTAATGCTGCCGCAGCACTTGCTGCCACTCCATCAGGCCCAAAGTATTTATCCATNTGTTGTTTTTCAGTCATAAAGATCATGCCAGCCATTTGNCTACGAGTATCTTCAACACTCATACCAGCATCTGCCGCTACTTTAGCTAATTGTGCGTCAGTAGCTTCCCATGCCAAGTTTGCTTCATCAGTCACATCCAAGAAGGTTCTTAAAAGATCTGGATTTTCTGTTGCGAATTTTTCAGTTACTGAAATCACATCAAATGAACCGATACCTGCATCAATTTTCTGCTGAGAGGTCATTATGGGTGTTCCCACTTCTCCCGCAGCTTTTGATGAATTTCCACCAAAAATACATGCCATATCCACATTACCATCAGCAAGTGACTTAGCTCCATCTGCAGGAGCTTGATCCACAATGGTCATAGTAGAAGTATCAACGTTTAGGCTAGACATATAACTTCTAAATGCAAAATCTGCCATTGTATTCAGTGGAACAGCAACAGTTTTTCCCTCTAACTCTGATGCATTTGATGAATCTATCCCAAGCCCATTCTTAATAAAACAATCATTTGCTTCATATTCCATGGCTATAGCCACCATTTTCAAAGGATGCCCTTGTTGAATAGCGGTAACAAAAGGTGAAAGGCCCTGTGAATAAGAGATATCAATGTCTCCTGCCAACATCGCTTCCGTCATCTGTACACCAGTTGAAAAATCAGTCCAGTTAACATCTACGCCCATAGCTTCATCATAAACNTTATCTACTTTTGATATTTGGTTTGGAGAGGCCCACTCCAAAAAGAACGCCACATTAACACTATCAGCTGCATTGCTCACAGAAGCAGCCGACAGAGTTATTATGCTTCCANCAATTGCTGTNCTNTTAANTAATAAANTTCTCATATTTTCCCCTTTAGATTAGAAATTNAATTAAAATGTAATTAAATCTTCTTCATTCTATTTTTTAGAANTTAATCNATATCATTAAAANAAANAATTTGCGAGATTAAACTTANATTATTGCNCANCTCATCNAAAATTGAATGAATTGAAAAAATATGATTTTNATTATTAAATTNNTAAAACAAGTGGTTGTATACACANCTCNGCATGATTAAAGNAAAGTTATGAGAATTTGGATACCTTTTAAAAAAAAACCACCTGTTGTAAGCGTAATTCGATTTAGCGGCACTATTGCCGCAGATGGTAGATTTGGATCATCAGCTATTAGTGATCAGTCAACAAAAAAAATAATTGAAAAAGCATTTGCTCAAAAAAATATTTCTGCCGTAGCAATAGTGATTAATTCTCCCGGTGGAAGCCCCGTGCAATCTAGCCTTATTGCGGCTAGAGTTAGACGGCTGGCAGATGAAAGAAAAATTCCAGTTTATGCCTTTATAGAAGATGTTGCAGCTTCAGGAGGGTACTGGCTAGCAACTGCGGCAGATCATATCTATGCTGATTTCAGCTCAATAGTTGGATCCATTGGCGTTATCTACTCAGGCTTTGGATTCCAGGACCTTATAAAATCATATGGTATTGAGCGAAGAATTCATACAGCGGGGCAAGATAAGAGTTTTCTAGATCCATTTCGACCTGAGAACCCTGAAGATATTGATAAGTTACTGAATCTCCAAAAAGAAATTCATGAAGCTTTTGTACAGCAAGTAAAAAAGAGTCGAGGCAAAAAATTACAAAGTGAGGATATCTTCACAGGGGAATTTTGGATCGGAAAAAGNGCTAAAGCTTTAGGTTTGATTGATGATATCGGTCACCTAGTACCANTAATGAAAAGNAAATTTGGTGAAAAAACGCGATTTTCGTTACAGGAAAAAAAGAGAGGTTTTTTATCCCGNTTTGGGATCCAAATTGCCAACGAAACTTTAGGTGAAATTGANAACCATATCAATTGGTCAAGGTTTGGATTATNNGATGATTATCAAAATAATCTCTNTATTTCTTATTGGTATGGTTATTTTAGCTATCTTTGGTCGACTNAGATTACCNAAATTTAAACTTGGCCCTCAAAAAAAATGCACTAAGTGTGGAGCACCAATAGTAAACAGCTCTAAGTGCGTTTGTGAAGATTAAGCAATACTCTGCACNAAGATTTAATGGAGTAACTTAATGAAAAGAAGGGCAGTAATCACTGGTGGTGCTAAAAGATTAGGAAGAGCAATGGCACTAGAACTGGCATTGCAAGGGATCGATATAGTTATCCACTTCAATAGCTCTTTAGAAGAAGCAGAAGAAACTCGTGATATAGCAAGAAAAAATGGTGTNAATGCAGAATTATTAAAAGCAGATCTTCTAGAAATGGACGAAACCAAAGGATTGATAAAGAAAGCAAGAACGCTGATAGGAGGCCCACTAGATATATTAATAAACAATGCCTCTATTTTTGAGTATGATAATTTAAAATCCGCTGACCTTACTAGTTGGGACCGACATTTGGACTCTAACTTAAGATCTGCGGTATTCCTAACACAGGAATTTTCTGAACAAGCACCAAAAATGACTAACAAAAATAATGGACTTCCGTTTGCCACCTCCAATGTNATAAATATAATTGATCAACGCGTAAGAAAAATAACACCAGATTTTATGTCATATACGACAGCAAAGATAGGNTTGTGGGGCTTTACACAATCATCAGCNCAATTCTTAGCACCNAATATTAGAGTNAATGCTATTGGNCCTGGGCCGACCTTGCAAGGCGCNAGACAAAGTAAAGAAAATTTTGAACATCAACGCCTNGCCACTCCATTAATGAGAGGAGCGANTGAGGCAGATATAACCAATGCTATGAATTATATTTTAAATGCTTACTCATTAACNGGGCAATTGATATGTCTCGATGGAGGTCAACATCTTGCTTGGAAAACATCNGATGTNGCAGAAATTGAGTAAGAAAAACAATGCCCTAGCAAATTTCCCCTACGTTAGTTGTCCACCTAAAATAATAAATTTTAAAAAAAATAAAAAAAAAGTTAATGAATTCAAGAATTTGCTATATTTAATTAATTTTATCTATTAATTTCAATGACTTAAATACATGCCTAAAAAATAGGCAATTTGGTAAATCGCCAATAAATTAAGGGAAAATAGAGATATTAAGAAAGTTATATTCAGACTTATCCACAGATAGAGTGGAGAAAATGCAGATGATATGCCAATTTAAAGACTAGATTAATAGAATCATATAAAAATTTAAAATGACAAATGTTAGCATAACACATAATCAAAAGGTCTCCGGATCTAAGATAATCGGAAAATACCTTAAAAATCTCCCTGAGAATCCAGGTGTTTATCGTATGTTAGATCGTGGCGGAGAGGTCTTATATGTTGGTAAAGCGGTCAATTTAAGAAAAAGAGTAACTAACTATTCTAAATTTTCTGGGCATTCATTGAGAACAATAAAGATGATTGAGCTAACTTGTTCTATGATGTTTTTAACTACTCGAACTGAAACAGAAGCTCTGCTTTTAGAGCAAAATCTCATAAAACAACTAAAACCAAAATATAATGTTCTATTACGTGATGATAAAAGTTTTCCAAATATTTTGGTTTCCAAAACTCATGCTTTTTCTCAAATCAAAAAACATAGAGGTAAACGATCTGAAAAGGGTAATTATTATGGGCCATTTGCTTCAGCTGGAGCAGTCAATAGGACCCTAAATCAACTGCAAAAGATATTTATGCTTCGTAATTGCACCGATGCACAATTTAACAATCGGAGCCGCCCTTGTCTCTTATTTCAAATAAAGAAATGCTCTGGACCATGTGTTGGAAAAATAACTGAAAATAAATATAGCGCTGCTGTTAAAGATGCAGAGGACTTTTTAAAAGGACGGAATAGCTCCATACAAGAAAAATTAGCATTGCAAATGCATCAAGCTAGCAAAAAATTAGATTTTGAAAATGCCGCAATAATACGTGACAAAATCCATGCTCTTACGCAAATTCAACAACATCAAGGTATCAATCCTAAGGGAGTACCTGAGGCAGATATTATAGCGATCCACCAAGAAGGAAACTCTGCTTGTGTTCAAGTATTTTTTATTCGGGGGCACCAAAATTGGGGAAATAAAGCATACTTTCCCCAGACAGGAAATGGCGCAGAGATTCAAGAGATTTTAGAAGCATTTATTGTACAATTTTATGGAAACAAGACTCCACCCAAAAGAATTCTACTTTCTAGTAAGTTAGAGAATACTGAATTAGTAGAGCACTTGTTGTCAAAAAAGTCATCTTATAAGATAAAAATCTCCTACCCTCAGGTTGGAGAAAAAGCCATACTAGTTGAAAATGCGAGACGAAATGCTGAAGAGGCTTTGGCACGAAAAAACTCTGAACACGCAAATCAAACAAAGTTATTAAAAAATTTAGCAACAGCACTGAAAATAAAAACCCCGTTAAACCGGGTCGAAGTTTATGACAACTCTCACATTCAGGGTACCAATGCAATTGGTGGTATGATTGTTTCAGGCCCAGACGGATTCATTAAAAATGCATACAGAAAATTTAATATTTCGCCATCAGTCGCTCAAACTGGCGATGACTTGGCTATGATGAAAGAAGTAATCTATCGGAGGTTTTCTAAGCTCAGCTCGATTGATCCAACAAGATCCAATGAAGCTTGGCCAGATTTAATGATTATCGATGGCGGGGCTGGTCAAGTATCAGCAGTAGCGGAAATTTTATCAGATCTTGGACTCAATGATTTAAATTTTATTGGAATAGCAAAAGGTGAGGAACGAAACGCTGGAAAAGAATTATTTTACAAATTAAAAGAAAAACCTTTCAGCCTTCGCCACACTGATCCAACCCTATATTTTGTGCAGCGATTACGAGATGAGGCTCATAGATTCGCGATTGGCGCTCATCGTGCTAAAAGAAAAAAATCNAACTTCAGATCCCCTCTCGACGAAATAAAAGGTGTTGGCCAATTCCGTAAACGATCTTTGCTTTCCCACTTTGGTTCAGTCAAAGCTATNTCACGAGCAGATCTAAAAGATCTGCAATCTGTNGAAGGAATTTCAAATAAATTAGCTAAAAACCTCCATGACTTCTTCCATGAGGCCAAATAAAAGTTTATAAATCATTTATGAACTGGACGATCCCAAATATTCTAACCGCACTAAGATTGATAGCTGCGCCAGCAGTTGTCATAGCCACTTTAGCATTTCAAGATCCACTTTCATATTGGATAGCCTTAATAATTTTCGTAGTTGCTGGATTAACTGACTTTGTCGACGGCTATCTTGCACGACTCTGGAAACAAGAAACAGCATTTGGTAAAATGATGGATCCGATAGCGGATAAAACCATTGTNATAATGACANTAATCGCGCTACTTGTACCTTTTAATTTCAGTNCATTAATAATNATACCTACGCTGGTGATTATATTTCGAGAAATCCTAGTTTCAGGATTACGTGAATTTTTAGGGAATAAATCGAATTTGCTTTCGGTCACTAGGTTGGCAAAGTGGAAAACTTCATTTCAGATAATAGCAATTTGCAGTCTTTATATCGCACTTTTACTAAACTTTTATCAAATGTCATCAAACGATAATGTTACAGGAATACAACTCAGTATGATCTTNGAAAAAANCCCTAGAAATCATTCATCAATACTTCTAATTGCAAGCATTTGCTTACTTTGGATAGCTACAATTCTAACGTTTCTCAGTGGATATGAATATCTTTTAAAGGCTATTAAGTTTACTAGTGAGAAAAACAAAAATGATTAAAATACTATACTTTTCATGGGTTAGAGAAAAACTGGGAATCTCTGAAGAACTACTGAATACAAAAGCAAATAATATAAACGAATTAATCAACGAATTACGTTCGAAGGATGAAAAATACAAATTAGCTTTTGATGATTTAGGCACAATACGAATCGCGGCAGATCAAAAATTAGTTGATCTTGAGTATCCTTTAACAAATATTTCAGAAGTTGCTTTTTTCCCACCGATGACTGGGGGGTAAAATGAAAGTGATATTACAGAAAGAGGCATTTGATCCTGGGCAAATAATCAACGAATTTCAATGTCAGCTAAACAATGTGGGAGCAGTCGTCAATTTTACAGGTATTGTCAGAAACAACAAAGAATCAAATCTTAAAAAGCTACACATTGAGCATTATCCTGAAATGACAAGGCATTCTCTTGAAGAAGTACAACTTTCCTCAAAAAAACGCTGGGACCTCCAAGATAGCCTGATTATCCACAGATATGGTGATCTTGAAATAAATGAGCCAATCATGATGGTTATGACTGCTGCAAAACATAGGCACGAAGCCTTTAATGCCGCAGAATTTCTGATGGACTATTTGAAAAGTAGAGCACCTTTTTGGAAAAAAGAGATCACAAATGATGGAAGTGAATGGGTTTTAAGCACTGAAGACGATGAAAATAGCTTAAATCGTTGGTAATTCTTTAGTGCTCACGCGTCAGCCTTTTTCTTAATTCTGATGCTTCACGCCGAGCTGCACCCAATCCATCCATGGCCGCATTTAATTCTG
Source organism: Paracoccaceae bacterium (assembly GCA_002712045.1). Classification (GTDB taxonomy): domain Bacteria; phylum Pseudomonadota; class Alphaproteobacteria; order Rhodobacterales; family Rhodobacteraceae. The sequence continues at coordinate 7,236 of PARX01000036.1, read as the reverse complement.
CCTTAACTTGACCAAGTTGATTGGTTAATTCTTTTTCTCGGTTCTTAACATATGCAATTGTTTGATCTCTTTCTTCTTCAGCCTCCAACAACTCACCGTTAAGTTCGCTTATTTCATTCTCATCTAAGTTCTTAATCTGATTGATATTTTGAAATATTCGAGAAGAGATCCATCCCACTAGAAAAAACACAAGCAATGCCAATGCTACTAGTATCGTAAGTTCAAATTTTGGCATATTCTTTCTTTCTTTTCATTAAACATTAATTCTCATTATTTATTAATGTGAATTCAATTCTACGGTTTTTATTTCTTCCTTCAACAGTATTGTTATCCGCAATGGGAGTGCTTTCGCCAAAACCTTGTGCCGATAGATTTCCAGTTAAAATATCATAACTTAAGAGAGCGTCCATAACTGCTTCAGCTCTGGCTTGGCTAATTGAAAGATTTAAACTCTTTCGTCCTTGGCTATCAGTATGACCACCAATTTCCATAGGAACAACATAACATTTCCTCATGATTTCAGCCATTTTTTCCAATGTTTTATCAGACGATGCCTGCAGCACAATTTCACCTGGTGCAAATTCAATACCCAATGTTTTAATTACATTATTGATGTCACTGACGCATTTTACAGGATCTACGCCTTCTGGTTTGGGTGCTAAATTTGGATTATATTCTAATTCTAATTTATAAAAGATATCTTTTTCTATTTTTTTTGCAAATAGTTGTTGCGCTATATTTTTTATATCTGGATCAGCCGATTGACCTACGATTTCAAGTGATTTCGGATCAATTTTTAGGCTTCCATATTTCAAAAGTCCCATGACTTCTAATCCAGCTAAAGCTTCAATAGACCAATCATCTAGCGGCTTATCAGTCAAAGACGTCGCATCTCGAACATTTTCAGATCTGAATAATGATTTTGCATAGCTTACTATTGCTATTTTCGCACTCTTGTTTGGTAAATAACCCTTTAAGTGAACGAGGCCTTCCGAACTCTTAGTAACAATAAAATTCTGCAACTCCATCTCTGTTACGTCCATTCCAGACTGAAATGACGTTTCTATTGAAAATTCTGTTGGGACACTTTCCCTTAATTTTTTTTCGAATTTTAGAAATTGTTTATCTCCATTGCTATCGAAGATTTCAATGAAAATTTCTCTATTTTTTAAGGTCAGCGAGAATTGTTTAAATTCTTTAATGTAATTCAGGGCAACAATTACAACTTCAGCCCAATCACTGGAGGGAGCACCAATACCAATTTCACAATGATTTTTTTCTTTTATACCAAATTGACTAACAGCTCCCAAGATCAGTGCTCTTGAATATTCGTCACTAGAGGAACAATTAATCAACTCTATCTTATCTCCATCCCGGTTTAATCGAAACAGGAACGGTTGAATCAACGGTCTTGGTGATTCAATATCCAACGCTAACTCAAAGAAACCAGGATTTAATGAGTTTAATTTTTTTCTCAATATTTCTCCTTGCTCAAAACTATCACTGAGTGCGGAAATTAAAATTTTATTTTCTTTTAATGTAATCTTAGAATTTGTCAGCATACGTAGACTATCGACTGCAAAATTTAATGTTGTTTTCCAGCCAGGCGAGGTTGCATAATCCAAAGTCTCTGACAGATTATTTATAGAGACCCTATCAGAAATAGTCCTCAAATCAAAAAATAAATCTTCAATTTTTATGGCTTCTGGAAGAAAGCCTAGTAAAGTAATGTCATCATCATCCCGTAAAAGTTCTAAGGTNTAATTCAATTTTGGTAAAATTATATCTTTTTTTATCTCAATTTTGTCTGTGATCAGTGCTGAGTTTATTGTTGATGAAACTAGAGTAATTGCTTTGAATCTGCTAGCTTCATTTGGAGCGATACCGCTAACAAGTACACTCGTTCCATCAATTGATATATTTAACCAGCTTAGCTCACTATCTGAGGTTTCTTTTTCAAGTAGTCTCAACGTTTTTGCTTCATAGAAGCTAACAAGGGCAAAAGAGGATGCTATTAAGGAAACTGATAAGATCAGACCAAAAAAAATATATTTTATAGCAAACAATCTATTCATGGGCTTCATATCAAAATAAACTTCCACCTTTAATCAAAACAGCAATGCAAAGTGCAATAATAAATATTATTCCAGTATCTCGATTAGAACGAAATAGAATTAAACAATTTTCTGGATTATGGATATCAAGTTTCTGGATTTGAAAAAATAAATGTGACCCCATTGCAAAAGTACCTAAACAGCAAATTATACAAGCCAAAAAACCATCAATTTTTAAGAAAACCTGCCATAGGGATAGTAAATTGAAAATTACAACACCAAAAAGAAATAAATATAACCAAGACTTGGTCTGTTCACCCAAACGCAAGGCAGTAGATTTTATTCCAACCATCACATCATCTTGCTTATCTTGATGTGCATAAATTGTGTCATAAAATAATGTCCAGCATATACCAGAAAAATACAAGAACACTGGGATCAAATTCAAACTATCAACGTAAGCTCCCCAACTTAATAAAATACCCCAATTAAATGCTAATCCTAAGAATATTTGAGGCCACCATGTAAACCTTTTAGCAAAGGGATAAATCACTACTAATAATAGTGAAAAAATCCCAACTCCAATCGCAAACCAACTCAAAGTAAATAACAACATACCAGATAAAATTAATTGAAAAATAAGCCACATTACTGAAGCTCGCAAAGAAACNAATCCTGAAGCAAGTGGTCTAGACCTAGACCGAGCCACTTGAGCATCTAAATCTTTATCAGTTATATCGTTCCACGTGCATCCAGCGCCTCTCATTAAAACTGAACCAACCAAACAGACGAATGCTATCCAAAAAGTATCAAACGATAATAACGAGCCATTACTATACAATATGGCAATTAATAAACCCCACCAGCAAGGAATGAGCAATAACCAAGTTCCAATTGGCCTATCCACTCTGGACAATCTTAAAAATGGTCTAGACCACAAGGGACAATAATTATCTACCCAATTATTAATTGTTGCATCAGAAACTCTGCCTTCAGCATATAAAGAATGTTTCTCTGGATTTTGATTGGCTGGCATCATAGATACTTGTTATGTCTTTAAAAAATTCAAAAATCAGGCTTTACTTCAACGCTTCTATAGCAAAAGACGATGATATAGTCTTCAACAAAGATCAAACACATTATCTTTCTAAAGTTATGCGTTTAAGAACTGGCGATACTTTAGAAATATTCAACGGCATTAATGGCGCCTGGAAGGCAAAGATTACAGATATAAGTAAGAAATCAGCAAATGCAAAAATAATATGTCAAACACANATACAGCGAAACCCACCAGACTTGTGGGTATTATTTGCGCCTATTAAAAAAAACCGAACCCAGTTCATCATTGAGAAAGCAACAGAACTCGGTGCTGCTCGGATTATACCGGTAAAGACCGAATTTACCAATGCTGAAAGAATAAAGCGAGAAAATTTATGTGCGCATGCAATTGAAGCTGCAGAACAATGTAGGGGTACCTTTGTTCCAGCCGTGGAAGAATTAACTGAATTAGGAAATTTATTGAACAAGTGGCCAGATGATCGAGGTATTTTGTTTTGCAACGAGATGTTAGCTGGAAAAAAAATTGAGCTTCCTAAAAAGGGTATTCGAAAATGGGCGATCCTAATCGGCCCTGAAGGAGGTTTTTCTGTATCAGAACAAACAAAACTTAATAACAATAAATTAATTTTCCCAATTGATCTTGGTCCAAGAATTTTAAGAGCCGATACAGCAGTTGTGGCAGCAATGAGCCTGTGGCAAAAAAGATTTGGCGATTGGTAATGGATTTACTTAGACCAGAAGTAAAAGGATGGCTATATAAATGGAAGGAGCCTTTAATCTCAATATTGGTTACCCTTCTGGGATTAAGGCTGGCGCATTATGGCCTTTCAAATCATAACTTAGTATTGCTAATTGTCGGGAGTACAATTGTAATAATCAGCATATGCGTTGTCGTTGTCTCTTATATAAGAATATCATTCTCAAAATTTCCAAATGGCGTTGGCATTATAGAAGTTAAAGAAAAACAAATTATTTATTTTGATCCATCTGGAGGCTCAGTTTTCTCTTCAGATAGTCTTATATCTATTGAGTTAAAGTTTTCTGATAAGCTGGGTTTGATTTGGAGATTGAAAACTGAAGATGGGTCTTTTGTTGAAATACCACTTAATGCCACTGGGAATGAAAAATTATTCGATGTATTTATGACTTTACCAAAAATTGATCAAGCCCACCTTATCAGCTCTGTCAAAAACCCAGAAAATTTATCAAAAATTATTTGGTCAAAATAGCTACTTGACTTGACTTATTGTTAGGTTCACCAAGATATGTAAAATTTTACTGAGGATTAAAAAAATGTCAATTCCACAATCCGGAGGGGCGTTAATTGAGAGTTACGAACAGTTAGCGGGCTATTTAAGTGATGGATGCAAACCAAAAGAAAATTGGAAGATCGGAACTGAACATGAGAAATTTGGATTTAGAAAAAATGACTTTACTCCGTTACAATATGACGGTGAATGCTCAATAAAGGCCATGCTAAATGGCCTAAAAGAAAATTACGAATGGTCCGAAATTTCAGAAGATGGTAATATCATTGGCTTATCAAAAAATGGTGCAAACATTAGCTTGGAGCCAGGTGGGCAGTTAGAATTATCAGGAGCACCCTTAGACTCAATTCATGAGACATGCGATGAAGTCAATCAACATTTAATAGAGGTAAAGAATATTGCTGACAAAATTGGAGCGGGTTTCTTTGGATTAGGTGCTGCNCCAGAATGGACACATCATGANATGCCNATGATGCCGAAAGGTCGCTACAAATTAATGACAGACTATATGGGAAAGGTAGGAACCCACGGTAAACAGATGATGTATAGAACCTGTACTGTTCAGGTAAATTTAGATTTTTCGTCAGAACACGATATGATAAAAAAAATGCGTGTCGGATTAGCCCTTCAGCCAATTGCAACTGCCTTATTCGCAAATTCTCCATTTTTCGAAGGAAAACTGAACGATCATAAAAGCTGGCGCAGTAGAGTTTGGCGAGATTTAGACAATGATAGAACTGGAATGTTACCATTTGTTTTTGAAGAAGATTTTGGGTTTGAAGCATGGACTGAATATGTTTTGGACGTGCCAATGTATTTTGTTTATCGGGATGGTAAATACATCAATGCTTTAGGCCANTCATTTAGAGATTTTCTCAAAGGAAAGTTACCNGCGCTTCCTGGTGAAAAACCAAAAATTTCAGATTGGGCGGATCATTTAACAACAGTTTTTCCTGAAGCTAGAATGAAGCAGTTTATCGAAATGCGAGGTGCCGATGGAGGCCCTTGGCGAAGATTATGTGCNCTACCAGCTTTTTGGGTNGGNTTNATGTATGATCAAAGTTCATTGGATAGNGCTTGGGATCTTTGTAAAAAATGGGANANAGACACTAGAGAGCAACTNCGAATTGCAGCATCAGAAAAAGGTATAGAAGCAAATNTTAGTGGAATATCCGTCTTAAAGACTGCCAAAGAATTGGTAAAGATTTCTAAGGAAGGTCTAAAAAATCGAGCTAAACCAGGTAATGGCGGCCTAGTACCAGACGAACGTCATTTCTTAAATGCGATTGAGGAAGTTTTGGAAACTGGAAGGTCTCCCGCCTGCGAACTCATTGACAAATACCATAACGAATGGGGTGAAGATTTNAAAAATGTTTATAAGGAATATGCATATTAAGTTTTGAACAGCTAATCATTCTTTAAAAAAAATATNAACTTTTACTGTTAAAATTAGTNTAAATAATTAAGATTTNCCAATCTTTGATTCAGANCCATCCGCCAATCTTCTAATATTATCTTTATGACGATATAAAACCAAAATCGTCATAATTAACGTTACCACAAGAGCATCATTACCATAAAAAAGGGAAATCCAAATAGGTGCTGATATGCTACTTATAATGGCAGCGAGTGAAGAATATCGGTAGAAAAATGCNACGCTCAACCACACCAAACAAACCAATATTCCTNCCATAAGGTTTAATGCCAACAAAGCACCAATAAATGTTGCAACACCTTTGCCACCCACAAATTTTAACCAAATGGGATAAATATGACCAAGTATTACGCAAACACTTGCAGTTATTGCTGCATCTTCCGATATAAAGCGTGCTAAAATTACTCCCAAAAGTCCCTTAGAACCATCAAGAATTAAAGTAAGTAAAGCAGCGAACCGATTTCCTGTTCGAAGCACGTTTGTTGCACCTATATTTCCTGACCCAAGATTACGTAAATTACCCAACCCAAAGACCTTAGATATTAGTATNCCAAATGGAATGCTTCCCAAAATATATGCTAAAACAANCACAATCACTGTCAAAGTTAAACTCTCGATTGAGAAGTCATTCATTAATAGATTCTCCATAAACTTCTAGTCCATTCACAAANGTTTTGATTACTTTCCCTTGCATCAAACTTTCATCATATGGAGTNTTCTTTGATTTTGAATTCANAGTAAATCTATTCAACACGAAAGGAGCATCTGCATCAAATAATACTAAGTCAGCTTTCTTGTTTGGTTCTAAAGTACCCCTGTTTAGGTTAAACCTTTTCGCTGGGTTNAAAGATAATGCTCNAAATAGCTTAGGTAAACTAACTGAATTATTATGGTAAAGTTTTAGAGATGCTGGTAAAATAGTCTCAAGTCCAACGGCACCACTCGCCGCTTCCTCAAAAGGCAGTCGTTTACTCTCCTCATCCTGAGGAGTATGCATTGAAGAGATAATATCTATAGTTCCATCCGCAATCGCCTCAACCATTGCTAACCGATCATCCTCAGATCTTAATGGGGGCTTTATTTTAAAAAAAGTTCTATAATCACCAATATCCATTTCATTTAAAGTCAAATGATGGATTGACGCCCCTGCTGTCACATCCAGCCCATCTCTTTTTGCCAGCTTTAACGGATCTAAAGCACGCGAAGTCGATAATTGATCAAAATGGTATTTAACCCCTGTTAATTCGACAATCGCAAGATCTCTTTGAACCCCGATCGTTTCCGCTATTGCGTTGACTGAAGGCAAACCTCTAAGCGAAGCAAACTTTCCCGAAGTAGCTGAAGCACCTGCTGATAATGTTATATCTTGAGGGTGTCCTTGTACAAGCATGTCCAAACTAGCCGCATAAGTTAAGCAGCG
>PARX01000035.1 GCA_002712045.1 Paracoccaceae bacterium | reverse complement strand
ATTCAGTAGAGTTATTTATGCAATTGAAATTGCGTGAGTGTAAATTACTCTACGCTCATCCGTTAGTTAATGACCGTACTGTATCTATTTCTGTTGAAAATTTAACTAAATTCATGAAGGAAATTGGTGTAAGAATAAACTGGGTGAATTTTTAAAAGGTTACTTCATTACTTGGCAATTATAATTGTCATGTGATATTTTTAATGAGCAAATATATCGATTGTTGTTGTCCCACGCAAAGAAACGTATAATTTCTCCAAAACCATCTTTATCAATGAAATAATCTAAAATTATTCTCTTTTGCACTGCTGCTTCAACTCCTGTACCAAAATTAGAGTTACTGGAAGCAGATAGAGCTTTCTCAAACGAGTTAGCCTGAACCATCATTATTGTTAAGATGACTGTTATTAATTTTTTCATTTCGTACTTTGTCAAATTTGGAGGCGAGTACCGGAATTGAACCGGTGTACGCGGTTTTGCAAACCGCTGCGTAACCACTCCGCCAACTCGCCTCGAGGTATTGCGCGGTCTTAACAATTGCTTTTGCAACACGCAAGAGGATTTGACAGTCTTCCGGCTTGCTCTTGGACTAGTTTAATGTCAGTTAGTAAGGCTAACTCAATATGAGTCGAGGGAAAATTGATGACTGATTTTGTTCAAAAAAGAATAGCAATGGTTGATACGCAGGTCAGACCATCGGATGTCACTAAATTTCCAATTATCAATGCTATGCTAACCGTTGCTCGGGAGCAATTTATACCAGATAAATTGAAATCGATAGCTTATGTTGGTGATCACATACCTTTGGGTAAGAACCGGGTTTTGTTAGATCCTAGAATATTTGCGAAAATGTTGGATGCATTAGAAGTTAAATCCAATCAATTAGTTTTGGTTATCGGTTGTGGTAGTGGCTATGGTGTTGCGATAATTTCTCAAATAGCAGAGGCTGTTGTAGGCGTTGATGATCCAGAATTTTGTTTAGAAGCAGAAGATTGTTTAGCATCTCAAGAAGTAGACAATGCTTATATAGTTGAGGGGGCTTTAGATAATGGCGACTCAAAACATGGACCATATGATTCAATCTTCATAGAGGGTGGCGTTGAAGAGCTGCCAGATAATATTGTTAGTCAATTGAAAGATGGTGGGAAAATAATAGCTTTATTTGTTGAAGGTAGTGTTGGAAAGGTTATGTTAGGAGTTAAGAGAGGGGATGCTATTAATTGGAGATTTGAATTTAATGGGATGGCGCCAATTTTAAAAGGTTTTGAAAAAGTTAAAAAATTTAATTTCTAGATTTATTGGAAAAAGCTAGATGAAGGTCTTAAGTAGTTTCTAGTAGATGAAATGTTTTAAGTATGAAAAGTCAACTTTTGGGGGAAAGTTAAATTGTATTTTTATGTATTCAGGAATCTGGCATTAGTCTCGTCGCTCTTATTAGCAATTTCCTCAAGTTTGCGGGCGGATACTTTAAATAATGCAATGATTGACGCTTTTAATAATAGTGCAGAGCTTAATATCCAGAGGGCGACTATCCGCGAAACTGATGAAAAGGTAGCTGCGAAGGTAGCGGCCAAACGGGTAAATGTCCAAGCTAAGCAAAATGTCAGTTCTGGATACTCTTTTTCAATGAGTTGTGGTGGTTTTTGTAACTCAACCAGTGCAGGCCTCAGTATAGAGGCTTCTTCTTCAATCTTGGATGGTGGGCGGTCTGACATTGAAATTTTGATTGCTGAGGGTCAGGTAAAAATTGAAAGAAGCTCACTGGTAGAAACCGAGCAATCAGTTCTGTTAGCTGCAGTTAAAGCATTTATGGATTTGCGTCGAAATATGGAATTCGTTGCGTTGGAAAAAAACAGTGTAAAGTTATTACAAAAGGAAGTTCAGGCAGCGCAAGATAGATTTGCTGTTGGAGAAATAACAAAAACAGACATCAGTTTTGCGGAGTCAAGACTTGAAGCCGCCAAAGGAAAGTTAGCTAATCAACTTGGTTTGCTAGAAATATCTAAAGAACAGTATNAGATGGCGATCGGGACGGTTGCGGGGGATTTGCAAAATCCACCACCCTTGCCAGAAATACCTACAACACTGGAAGTAGCGAAATCGCTTGCGTCAAAAAATCACCCTATTATCTTTAATCTTAAACAAGCAGTTTTAATTTCAGAACTTGTTTTAGACTTATCTAAAGCCAATTATAAGCCATCTTTTAATGTGTCGGGTGGATTAAGTGATTCNTCTAATAGTAGTAAGTTATCTGCAAATGTTTCACTAACAGGAACGGCGGTATTGTACACGGGGGGTTCTAGATCATCTGCAGAACGATCCGCTTTAACTGCTGTACAAAAAGCACGCTCGCAACTTTTACTTCAGTCGAAGATAATTCGGCAAGGTGTTGCTAATCGGTGGGCGCAATTAAATATCGCAAGAGCTCTAATTGTTGCTAACGAAAACCAAATTAAAGCTGCTGAAACTGCTTATCGGGGAGTAAAAGATGAAGCAGAATTTGGGTTAAGAACTACTCTCGATATATTGGACGCAGAGCAAAGTTTGATGGCAGCTAAAGTTCAATTAGTTTCGACTAAACGCGATGAGTATGTAGCAGCCTATGAATTATTAAAGGCNATGGGTTTGTTAACGGCGCAAAATTTAAATCTAAATGTCAAACAATATGATGTTACGAAAAATTATGATGCTGTTAAGAATGCGCCAAGAAACGATCAATTTTTTAAGTTAGACAATTTACTTAAGCGNTGGGGNCAATAGTTTTTTATTCAGCCAAACTAATCAATTNTTCTAAATCGATAAACCGCTCTATGTGCTTAGAAAGTTGATCTAAGGTAATATCCACTTTTGCATCAAATTTTAATTCAGAAGGTGTGGCGCCCAAACCCTTTATATAGTTAGATCTAAATGAATCGTTAGAAAAAATTCCATGTATGTAACATCCTTGAATATTTCCGTCTTTAGTTGCTGCAGAAACAGATTTACCATCCACAGATAACCAACTGTTAGTTAGATCTTTACCCTCTGATTTTCCTATATGTATTTCGTAGCCCTTTACATCAATATTTCCCTCTTTTGTTTGAGCAGTAATTTCTTGCAATATTTTATTTTCTGACATCGTTGTTTCTATGTCGAGCAAGCCCAAACCTTCTATACTTTTTGGTGGCCCTTCTATTCCGTTTGGATCGTGGATCATTTTACCCAACATTTGATATCCGCCACAAATCCCCAAAATTTTGCCACCTCGTCTCAAATGCGCCTTTAGATCGATATCCCACCCCTGATCGTAAAAATCCTCCAAGTCACTAATGGTAGACTTAGACCCTGGAATCAAAATTAGAGCAGCATCTTGTGGAAGAGGGTTTCCTCGTTCAATAATTTCTAACGAAATACTGGGCTCAATTTTTAGTGGATCTAGATCATCAAAATTTGCAATACGTTTTAATTTTGGTACAACAATCTTAATCTGATCCCCACTTGACGAAGAAATATCAAGAATATCTTCAGCTGGAAGTATGTTTGCTTCATCAAACCAAGGAACCACACCAAGAGATGACCAGTTTGTCTTGTATTCTGTAATTCTCAGACCTTCATCAAATAAGCTTACATCTCCTCTGAATTTGTTGATTATAAATCCTTTTATTCGATTGGAGTCTTGTTTGGTTAATATGTTTTTTGTTCCAACCAGTTGTGCAATTACTCCGCCTCGATCTATATCACCAATAATTATAACTGGTACGCCTGCAGCCTCCGCAAAACCCATATTTGCTATGTCACCCTTACGAAGATTCACTTCAGCTGGGCTGCCAGCACCTTCTACTACGATAAAATCATTTTTTTTCTTTAAATTTTTGAAGCTTTTTAATACTGAGGCTAAAAGCTGAGGTTTTAGCTTTGCATATTCGCGAGCTTTGACTGTAGCTACTCTTTGCCCATTAACAATAACTTGGCTGCCAATTTCAGATTCTGGTTTTAATAATACGGGGTTTAAATCAGTATGAGATTCTACTCTTGATGCGAGAGCTTGTAAGGCTTGTGCTCGGCCGATCTCACCATGATTTTTTGTAACCGCAGCGTTATTGGACATATTTTGAGGCTTAAATGGGCTTACTTTGTAACCTCTATTATTTAAGGCACGACAAATTCCAGCTACTAATAAGGATTTGCCGACATTTGAGCCGGCTCCTTGAATCATAATAGATTTGGCCATCTTTTTCCCATTTTGATCGTATCCATAATTTACCACAGATAATCATGTGTAATATACAAGTAAATCCAGAATATATATTGCAATATAGCTGATGTCAGTTTTAAAACTGATTTTTGACTAAATTATTTGAAAATCTTTTTAACATCTGAGTTGGAGGAAAAAAATATTATGAAATGTTAGTAAGCGTAATAGATAAATTTGGTGATTTGAAAGATGTTTGCCACTTTCAGATGACTTTACAGAAAACAGTTTGAATGTTTATGATAAAATGCAAATAGTGTAAGCAGAAGCATTAATGGCAGTATTAAGTTTTGCGATAAATTTTATAGTGAGGCCAAATTATGGAACAAGTCAAATTCACAAAAATGGAAGATGGAGATGCTGAGGACTATCTATTCCTAAATGACCATGAAACAGAATATACAAAAGGAACTGCCAATCGCTTGCTTAAAGCATTGGTAAACTTAGATGAAAGCTTGTCAGGATATCAAATCACCCGATTAGGACATTCTGTACAATCTGCAACTAGAGCTTGGCGAGATGGGGCAGATATAGACTGGGTGGTATCAGCACTTTTACATGATGTAGGGGATATATTTGCCCCTTATAATCACGATGAATACGCAGCAACCATACTAAAACCATTTGTGCGCGAGCAGTGTAGATGGGTGGTTGAAAAGCATGGAGACTTTCAAATGATCTATTATGGACACTTGGTTGGAGGAAATCAGAATAAGCGAGACAAGTTTAATGGGCATGAGTTTTTTAATGATTGTGCTGAATTTTGTGAAAGATGGGATCAGACCAGTTTTGATCCTAGTTATGATGATTTGCCTTTAGAATTTTTTCGTCCAATGGTTGAGGAGGTATTCGCTAGAGAGCCTTATAATCCTGAAATTCTAAATGCAAAACCAATGCCCCTGTTTGATCCTGAGATATCTGCATCAAGATGTAAGAACTAATTTCTTAAAAACCCAGGATATTTAAACAAATTACGAAGTTTTTTCATGTTTCAAACTGTTTTGTCTTTTTATAGGCTTTTGTTTGAGTAAAAGCCTATATAAGGACTGTTATTGAATAGATATCGGTGAATTGAATGAGTATGGAAAAAAATTTTAATGCAAAGACTGCTGAAGCTGAAATCTTAGCTGAATGGGAGCAAAAAAAGTGCTTTGCAGCTGGAGTTAATGCGAAAGAGGGAGCTGATAGCTTTTCAATAATGATACCACCACCCAATGTTACGGGTTCTCTGCATATGGGTCATGCTTTCAATAATACTTTACAGGATATTTTAATTAGATGGCACCGTATGAGAGGCTTTGACACGCTTTGGCAACCCGGTCAAGACCACGCTGGTATTGCAACACAAATGGTAGTGGAGCGAAAACTTTCTGAAGAAAAAATGCCTGGTAGAGAAGAATTAGGTCGCGAAAAATTCTTAGAAAAAGTTTGGGAGTGGAAGGAAGAAAGTGGAGATACAATCGTAAACCAACTGAAACGGTTAGGGGCCTCCTGTGACTGGGATAGAAATAGATTTACGATGGATAAAGGCTTTCATGATGCTGTCTTAAAAGTGTTTGTTGAGATGTATAATAAGGGTTTTATATATCGTGGAAAAAGATTGGTTAATTGGGATCCTCATTTTGAAACTGCGATTTCAGATTTAGAAGTGGAAAATATAGAAGTCGATGGTCAATTTTGGCACTTCAAATACCCTCTAGCTGACAATGAAACATACATTTATATTGAAAAAGATGATGTTGGTAATGTTGTTCTTGAGGAAGAGCGAGATTATATTTCCATAGCGACGACAAGACCAGAGACAATGTTGGGAGACGGAGCGGTTGCGGTTCACCCGTCTGATGAACGCTATGGGTCTATAATTGGAAAACAAGTTCATTTACCACTTTGTGATCGGACTATCCCTATTATTGTAGACGAATATCCAGACCCTGAATTCGGCTCTGGAGCTGTTAAAATTACTGGAGCCCACGATTTTAATGACTATGAAGTGGCAAAAAGAAATGACATTCCTTTATACGCGCTTATGGACTCAAAGGGAGAAATGCGAACAGATAATCACGCAGATAATCTAGTTCCCAGAAAGTATCGAGGCCTGTCTAGATTTGTGGCTCGAGAGCAAATTGTAAAAGATCTAGACAGCATAAAACTACTTATAAAAATAGAAGACAAGAAAGTAATGCAACCATTTGGTGATCGTTCAAAAGTTGTAATTGAGCCAATGTTGACCGACCAATGGTTTGTTGACGCTCAAAAAATTGTAGACCCTGCAATATTAGCGGTGAAAGAAGGTAGAACAAGAATTCTACCAGAAAGAGATAAGAAAGTTTATTTCCACTGGCTTGAGAATATTGAACCTTGGTGCATTTCACGGCAGCTATGGTGGGGGCATCAAATACCAGTTTGGTATGATGATGAGGGCAATCAATATTGTGCCACTTCGGAAGAAGAAGCGATAATACTCTCTGGAGGAAAATCGTTAATTCGTGATCCTGATGTTTTGGATACTTGGTTTTCATCTGGTTTGTGGCCAATCGGAACCTTGGGTTGGCCGGATGAGACAGATGAGTTTAAGCGATATTTTCCAACTGATGTACTTGTAACAGGTTTTGACATTATCTTTTTCTGGGTTGCTCGAATGATGATGATGCAGTTAGCGGTTGTTGAAAAAGAACCATTCCATACAGTATATGTACATGCCCTTGTCCGTGATGAGCATGGTAAGAAAATGTCTAAATCACTTGGAAATGTTTTAGACCCGTTAGAGTTGATAGATGAGTATGGGGCTGACGCTGTTCGTTTTACTTTGTCAGCAATGGCTGCAATGGGTAGAGACTTGAAGTTATCAACTCAAAGGGTAGTTGGTTACCGGAATTTTGGAACAAAGTTATGGAATGCAGCTCGCTTTGCTGAATTCAATAATTGTTTGCCCAATAAGAGCTTCAAGCCTGAAGATGTAAAACAACCTCTTAATAAATGGATAGTTGGAGAGGTTGCGAAGACAAAGCATTATATGGATAATTCCTTAGCGCAATATAGATTTAACGATACGGCTAATGGGCTGTATTCGTTTATTTGGGGGAAAGTTTGTGATTGGTATGTTGAACTTTCCAAGCCACTTTTTCAAGGGGATGATGCCGAAATAAAGAGAGAAACACAGCAAACTATGGCTTGGGTAATTGATCAATGTTTGATTATGTTGCATCCAATTATGCCATTTATCACAGAGAAATTATGGGGTGAGATTGCTGTCAGGCCAAATATGTTAATCCACGAAGATTGGCCAACTTATAAAACTGATAAATTAGTTGATAAGCGAGCTGATCAGGAAATTACATGGACTATTTCTCTTATTGAAAATATCAGATCAGTGCGCTCAGAGATGAATGTAAATGCGGGAGCGAAGACCGATATGGTGCTTTTGGATTTAAGTTGTGATAAGCGAGTCGCTTTGGATGATAATTTGATAATGATAAAGAGACTAGCCCGAGTGGAGAATGTGAAAGAAGCAAAATCTGCACCAAAAGGCTCAGTCACATTAACAATAGATGGTGGTACAATTTGCTTACCTTTGTCACATTTAATAGATGTTTCTTCAGAAAAAAGCCGGCTTAATAAAATAATGGGTAAGTTGAACGCTGACATTGAGGGAACGCAAAAAAGAATTGAAAATCCAAAATTTGTTGAAAATGCGCCTGCTCATGTTTTGGCAGAAAATAAGGAACGATTGACGCAATGGATAGCTGAGGCCGAGAGGGTTGCTAAAGCAATCGATAGACTTGATGAGATGATTTAGTTATTTGTCTTATGTAGTTAAATTGAATGAGTGCTAAAATGAAGAAATTTAATTTTACGAAATTAAGTGAGAAACTTCCCTCGACGGTTCCGTTTGTAGGTCCGGAAACTCAGGAAAGGCTTAATAACAGATTGTTTGCTGCACGTTTAGGTGCGAATGAGAATGTTTTTGGTCCTTCGCCCCTTGCCATTAGAGCCATGAAGAAAGAGGCGGAAAAAATATGGATGTACGGGGATCCTGAAAATCATGACTTAAAATTACAACTGGCGAAAAAACATGCTGTCCAATCTGAAAATATTGTAGTTGGTGAGGGTATAGATGGACTTCTAGGATATTTGTGTAGATTGTTTATTGAGCCAGGAGATAGAGTTGTTTCTTCACTAGGTGCGTATCCAACATTTAATTTTCATGTTGCTGGATATGGAGGGCAATTGGATACAGTGCCTTATGTTAATGATTATGAAGATCCTGAGCGCTTAGTTGAAAAAGCAAGAGAGACCAACGCAAAATTGTGTTATTTAGCTAACCCAGATAATCCAATGGGAACATGGAATAGTGGGAAAAAAATTGAAAAAGTGGTTAATAACATTCCAGATGGCTGCTTATTTGTACTGGATGAAGCTTATGTAGAATTTGCGCCTAGCGGCACATCTCCTAAGATTGATTGCAGTAATGAGAAAGTAATTCGATTTCGTACATTTTCTAAAGCGTATGGCATGGCCGGAGCGCGTGTTGGATATGCGATTTGCCATAGTGAACTAGCGTCTGCGTTTAATAAAATCCGTAACCATTTTGGCATGTGCCGTGCGAGCCAAGCCGGAGCGCTTGAAGCACTAAAAGATACAAAACATTTTGAAAGTACAGTTCTTAAAGTTAATGAGGCCAAGAAGCGTATTTATAGAATTGCACTTGAAAATGGTTTGAAAGCGATCCCTTCAGCTACAAATTTTGTAGCCATCGACTGTGGTGCCGGCAAAGATCATGCATTCAAAATTATGAATGGTCTTATTGAACGCGGTATATTTGTAAGGATGCCTTTTGTTGAGCCACAAAATAGATGTATACGCATTTCAGCTGGAAGAACGAAAGATCTTGATCTTTTTGAGGCTAGCTTACCTCAAATATTAGATAGTATCAGATAACAGAGATATATTTAAAAGCAGAAAATTTTATACGCTATATGACTCTGATAATTTTTTTGAAGCGGCATCTAGAGCATTTTGACCATGAGGTATATTTAAAGCTTTTAATGCAACATCAATAGTCGATATTACACCAAGAACCATAGTAGCATTTATATGGCCCATATGGCCTATTCTGAAATAGTTGTGGATTTTTTCATCTTCTTGGTCAGCCATTCCCAAGCCTATACCAAGGGTAAGATCTGAGTTTTTTTCACACCAATCTTGAAGCTTTTTTGCTCCACCCTCGCTAATGCTGGCAGCGGTAACAGCATTAGACCTTAAGCTTTCTTCTTTAACATTTAATTCTATGTTTCCAAAATGTGACCAACGATCAAAGGCAGCCCATATTGCGGACGACAGGTCTATGTGTTTTTGCCAGATATTTTCGAGATTATTTTCATTTACCATCATGTCCAAGGCAGTTCTAAGGCCGTAAATATGATGGGTGGGAGCCGTACCACAAAAGTATTGATAATATCTTTTCACCTCGGTGCGTGGTGTCCAATCCCAATATGAGCTTACCTTATTTTTTTGACTTCTAGCTTGCTGTGCTTTTTCGTTAAACCATACAAAACTTAGCCCAGGAGGAGTCATTAAGCCTTTCTGGCAGGCAGAAATCATTAAATCGACGCCCCAGTCATCCATTCTGAAACAATCTGTACCAAGACTAGCAATACAGTCTGCAAATAGCATAGCGCTATGCTGCGATTTATTCATACAATCTCGTAATTGTTTTAGATCAGTCTTGATAGAAGTAGATGTATCAGTATGAGCGACTAAAATAGCCTTGAATTTTCTGTCTATGTCTTTTCTTAAAATCTCTTCTATTTTTTCTAAATCAATTCCTTCAGATTTTCCAAAATCTACTGTGGTTAAATTTATCCCTAAGTTTTCTGCAATTTCCCCCCAGCCAAAAGCAAATCTCCCTGTTGCTAAAACCAATACGTGCTCACCATAAGATAATGTGTTAGCAATAGCGGCTTCCCAAGCTCCGTGACCATTAGCGATATAAATCGCCACCTTTGATTCCGTTTGTGCTATTTTCTGCAAATCTGGGATTAAAGATGCGGTGACCTCGTGAAGCTCACCCTTATAGATATCTGGTGATGGTCTGTGCATCGCGTTTAAAACTTTTTCTGGAATTACAGAGGGTCCAGGTATTGCTAAATAAGGGCGGCCTTGTTGAGACATTTATTCTACTCATATTAAAATTAATCTTTTTCGTATTGCCATAACATTTGAAGTGTTTCAATTCTTCAAATGGTTTGTAAATCATATAGGATCATATATAATATAGCTTGAAGATAAAAGGGGATGGTACATAAATGTTTGACCGAATATGGGGTCGTATCGAAAAAGCAGAGAGTAAGCTTAGAAACCGATTTGGTAATTCATTAGAGACTCCCTGGCAGAGGTTTTTATCTCATGTTCATTTTCAATTGATGGATCATGGTTTTTTAAGAATTCTATGGACTAATTTTTATCAATTCTCTCCAGGAGCATATCGTTCTAATCAGCCATCCCCAGCAAGGATAAAAAGATATGCAAGGCGTGGGATCAAAACGATAATCAATTTGAGAGGCAGCCCAAGTCAATCACATTATCTTTTTGAACAAGAAGCTTGTCAGCAATGTGAGGTAGAACTCGTAAATTGTAGTATGTGGGCTCGCTCTCTTACCCCCAAGCATTTTATTATTGAATTGCTAGATGTTTTTGACAAAATTGAGCACCCTTTTGTTGTCCATTGTAAATCAGGTGCAGATCGAGCCTCATTAGCTGCTGCTTTTTATTTGATATATAAAAAAGGATATACCGTTGAACAAACAAGAAACCAGTTTGGATTGAAATATTTGCATTTAAAATTCTCAAGAACAGGGGTNCTTGATTTTTTGATGGATGTTTTTGAAAGAGAAGGTCAAGCTCAGAATATTTCTNTAAGAGATTGGATAACCTCCCATTACGACGCTGAAGCTTTAACTAATCAGTTTNTAGAAAATCGAAGTTAAATTATNATATCTTATTAGATTATTAGATTATTTGATTTTTAAGTTAAGTATTNTGGACTATTAAAGTATTATTNTAACGAGTAAATCGTTATAAAATTTTAAGATCAAAGAAAGGTGACATAAAAGTGGAAATCAGACCGTATCGATCATTACTTTACNTGCCAGGAGCAAATACCAGAGCACTAGAAAAAGCGCAAAATTTAAATACAGATGCAATAATTTTTGATTTGGAAGACGCAGTCGCCTTCAGTGAAAAAGAATTAGCAAGAGAGAATGTCGCAGTTGCGCTAAAGACAAAAAATTATGGTAATCGGTCTCTTATCGTAAGAATTAACAGTCTAGAAACTACTTGGTGGAAGCAAGACTTATTGATGGTGGTAAATTCGAATGCTCACTCGGTTTTAATTCCTAAGGTGAATTCTAGTGAAGATATAAAACAAATTGAAGGTATTATTGAGAGTGAGAACCCTAGTAAAGAAACTAAAATCTGGGCAATGATTGAAACCCCAGANGGTGTTTTGAATTCTCGAGATATAAGCAAGGCTTCCCAAAAAATGGGGGGGTTGGTCATGGGAACAAATGACTTGCAAAAAGAGCTAGATACTCGATTTACCAAGAATAGATTGCCTTTACTTAATAGCCTTTCAATGTGNGTATTAGCAGCAAAAAGTGCTAAAGTACCATGTATTGATGGCGTTTATAATGCTTTTAAAGATGATGATGGTTTGTTACATGAGGCCAAACAAGGACGAGATTTAGGGTTTGATGGAAAAACTGTAATTCACCCTCTGCAACTCGAAATAGTTAATGANTGTTTTTCCCCCTCGTTCGAAGATAAAGAATTGTATCTGAAACAGATTGAAGCCTTTGATTTGGCAGTTAAGAATGGCAAGGGAGTGGCGGTCTTGGATGGTAAAATAATTGAAAACTTGCATGTCGAAATTGCAAGAAAAAATTTAGCACTTATGAACTCCATCCAGAATTTAGGATAATAACTATGACAAATAAAACAAATAGAGGTTTGTTCTTTGAGGATTATACAATTGGCCAAGTTATAGAACATCCTGTCCCACGTACTATAACTTCTGGTGAGAGAGCATTTTATCATGCAGCTTACCCGAGTAGACATGCTTTATACTCTTCTGATGTGTTTGCTAAAGATTGTGGTCTACCTAAATCTCCATTAACAGAACTTGCGGCTTTTCATATAGTTTTTGGAAAAACTGTTCCTGATATATCTTTAAATGCTGTTGCTAATCTGGGATATGCTGAAGGATTATTCCTAAAGCCTATATTTGTGGGGGATACCTTGAGATCAGTCAGTGAAATCATTGGCCTTAAGCAAAACTCTAGTGGTAAAACCGGTGTCGTGTGGGTTCGTACTGCAGGATTTAATCAGGATCAGGAAAAGGTTATTGAATATGTCCGATGGGTTATGGTTCGTAAAAGAAATTTAGATGCTAAAGAAGTAAAAACTCNTGTGCCTGATCTAAAAAANCATCTTAATATCGAGGATTTGATTGTTCCTGACGGCCTAACTTTTGAAAATTATAATTTTGCTCTTGCAGGTGAGCGNTATCAACTAAGTGACTACGATATCGGCGAAAAAATTAACCATGTTGATGCAGTTACCATAGAAGAAGCAGAGCATATGATGGCGACCAGAATTTGGCAGAATACGGCTAAAGTACATTTTGATAAAACTCAGAGAAACGATCTTACTAGATTGGTTTACGGTGGACACGTCATTTCTATGGCACGGGCTTTGAGCTTTAATGGACTTGCGAATGCCCAATTAATCGCTGGGATAAATTCTGGCTCACATGTTAATCCATGTGTATCTGGTGATACAATCTCTGCATGGTCCGAGGTGTTAGACTCTGCGGCTACAAGTTCTCCAAAGGTTGGGGCAATAAGATTGAGATTGGTAGCAGTGAAGCAAGAGCATGATGAGTTAGAGTTGTATAATGCTGATGGAACTTACAAAACAAATGTGTTGCTTGATTTTGATTACTGGGCTCTGATTCCGATTTGATAAATGTATGGGTTTGATTGCGATCATATTCTGCTATTCGAATCTTAAGATGTGACGTTTTTGTTCTATTGACCCTATGGTATTTTGCTCCATTTCAATATTAAATAGGAATAAATAAAAAATGAGGGAAAGTTTGGAAGAGTCACGCAATAATAATCGCCCACTATCTCCTCATTTGGATATTTATCAATATCAAATAACTTGGACAGTATCTATTATGCATCGAATAACTGGAGTGGCTATGACTCTGGGTTTGATATTAATTGTCGCTTGGTTGGTAGCCGCTGCATTTAGCCCAGAATTATTTTCACTAATCGATGGTGTGCTGAGATCCTGGATAGGTATGATAATAATTTTTGGGTCATTGTGGGCCTTCTGGTTTCATTTTCTTAATGGCATTCGCCATTTGTTTTGGGATCTTGGATATGGTTTCAATTTATCAACCGTTTGGAGATCTGGGTGGGTAGTAGTCCTTGGGTCCATAATATTAACTATTTTTTCTTTTTTAATTCTTTAAAAAGGTTTTCTATGAATTTACGTTCTCTCCAAAAAGTTTTTGCAGGCTTAAAGTCTTCTGATCATGGCCTACAACACTGGTTATTACAGAAAGTAACAGCGATAATTCTAATACCAACCACTCTATTATTTATTTATTTCTTTTCTGAAGTTTTTGGCAAAAGTCATCAATTTATGACAGGGTTTTTTAGCAATAAGATGATAGGTCTTATTACAATATTATTTATTGTCACTTCGCTGGTTCATCTTAGACAGGGTTTACAAGTAATTATAGAGGACTACGTCCATAATACTGCGGTAAATAAGTTTTTATTGAAAATTATTACCTGGAGTACTCGGATACTTTCACTATTAAGTATTTTAGCTTTGGGAAAATTGGCGTTCATTGGATAAATTGTTGGAAAGAAATCATGTCAGCATATAATTATATTGATCACGAATACGATGTCGTTGTTGTGGGAGCGGGAGGAGCAGGACTTCGTGCTACTTTGGGAATGGCAGAGCAGGGGCTGAAAACGGCTTGTATAACTAAAGTTTTCCCAACAAGGTCTCATACTGTAGCAGCCCAGGGCGGTATTGCTGCTTCACTTTCAAATATGGGGCCAGACAATTGGCAATGGCACATGTATGATACTGTCAAGGGTTCTGATTGGCTTGGTGATACCGATGCAATGGAATATTTAGCTCGAGAAGCTCCTAAAGCAGTTTATGAATTAGAACATTATGGAGTGCCTTTTTCTCGAACTGAAGAAGGAAAAATCTATCAACGACCTTTTGGTGGGCACACCACAGAATTTGGTGAAGGGCCTCCAGTTCAAAGAACGTGTGCAGCTGCTGATCGGACAGGGCATGCAATACTGCACACGTTATATGGGCAATCTCTTAAAAATAATGCTGAATTCTTCATAGAGTATTTTGCGACCGATTTAATAATGGATGAAGATGATGCTTGTCAGGGTTTAATCGCATGGAAATTAGATGACGGTACTATTCATAGGTTTAATGCTAAAATGGTGGTACTTGCCACAGGTGGATACGGTAGAAGTTATTTTAGTGCNACTAGTGCTCATACGTGCACAGGTGATGGTGGAGGAATGATAGCGNGACAGGGCTTGCCATTACAGGATATGGAGTTCGTCCAATTTCATCCNACAGGAATATATGGTTCGGGGTGNTTGATCACTGAAGGAGCGCGAGGAGAAGGTGGTTATCTAACAAATTCTGAAGGCGAAAGGTTCATGGAAAGATATGCGCCAACATATAAAGATTTAGCNCCAAGAGATTATGTGAGCCGATGTATGACCATGGAAATTCGCGAAGGACGTGGNGTTGGCAAAGACGGNGATCATATCCACCTAAACCTAAATCATTTGCCACCTGAAGCTTTGGCAGAGAGGTTGCCGGGGATATCAGAAAGTGCTCGTATATTCGCAGGAGTGGATTTAACCAAGGATGCGATACCGGTTTTGCCAACAGTTCATTATAATATGGGTGGGATCCCTACAAATTATTGGGGAGAAGTTTTAAATCCTACTTTGGATGATCACGATATCATTCAGCCAGGTTTAATGGCAGTTGGAGAGGCGGGCTGTGCGTCTGTACATGGTGCAAATCGCCTGGGTTCGAACAGTCTAATTGACTTAGTTGTATTTGGTCGAGCGGCTGCGATTAGGGCAGGAAAAGTTGTTGACCCATCGGCACCAAATCAACCGTTGAATATGAAATCAGTCGAAAAAGCTATGGATCGTTTTGATAAGATGAGGCATTTGGACGGCGAGATTGGGACTGCTGAATTGCGTTTGGAGATGCAAAAAACAATGCAGTCTGATGCTGCTGTATTTAGAGCAAATGATACTTTGAAGAAAGGTGTCGATAAAATGGGGAGTATTGCTGACAAAATGAGCGATTTGAAAGTTACAGATAGATCACTCATTTGGAATACAGATTTGATGGAAACATTTGAGTTAGATAATCTTATGCCAAACTCATTGGCTACGATTTTTGGCGCAGAAGCTAGGAAGGAAAGTCGGGGAGCGCACGCTCACGAAGATTTTCCAGATAGGGATGATAAGAATTGGCGCAAACATTCTTTAGCTAAAGTGGATGGTTCTAAGGTTGTGTTGTCTTATAGAAATGTTGGCACAAAACCGTTAACAACAGAAAAAGAGGGTGGGATTTCGCTAAAAAGAATCGCTCCTAAAGAACGTACATTTTGAATAGAAAATAAAGGTACATTAAGATGGTTGAATTTAGATTGCCCAAGAACAGCCGATTAACAGTCGGGAAAACTTGGCCTCGGCCAAAAAACGCTAAGAATGTCCGTAAATTTAAAATTTACCGTTGGGATCCTGATTTAGGAAAAAATCCCCGTGTTGATGTTTATTTTCTAGATATGGATGATTGTGGGCCAATGGTTTTGGATGCATTAATCAAAATTAAGAATGAGATAGATCCAACTCTGAGTTTTAGACGATCATGTCGTGAAGGAATTTGTGGATCCTGTGCAATGAACATAGGGGGAGGAAATACTCTAGCATGTATTTTTGGGCTTGATGAAGTAAAAGGTGATATTAGTATTTATCCACTTCCTCATATGCCAGTGGTAAAAGACTTAATTCCAGATTTGACTAATTTTTATGCACAGCATGCTAGTATTATGCCTTGGTTGGAAACTAAAACTGACAGACCAAAAGAAGAATGGCGTCAATCTATAGAAGATCGTAAAAAATTAGATGGTTTGTACGAATGTGTAATGTGTGCTTCTTGCTCTACGTCTTGCCCCAGCTATTGGTGGAATGGTGATAAATACCTCGGCCCAGCAGCATTACTGCATGCGTATCGTTGGATTATTGATTCTCGTGATCAGGCTACTTCTGAGCGGTTGGAAGATTTGCAAGATCCTTTCAAATTATATCGATGTCATACGATTATGAATTGTACCAAAACATGTCCAAAAGGGTTAAATCCGGCAAAATCGATAGCTGAGATAAAAAAGTTGATGGTGGAAAAAGCAGCTTGATCTCGTTCGTGAGCTAGGCTTTATTTGATGTAAATCAAATTATACTGGAGCTATCGTCTTCATGGTAAATATAACAGCAGAACATATATGTAATTTTGAGACGCATGGTGTCGAACTAATCAAAGGATTATTTAAGGATTATATTGATTTAATTCGAGAAGGGATTGAATTTAATATGGAGAATCCAGGGCCTTATGCAGCTGAAAATTTGAAGACAGGAGAGCATGGTCGATTTTTCGATGATTATTGTAATTGGAATAGAATTAGTCAATTTGAAAAGGTAATTCGAGAGTCAAAAGTCGCTGAAGTGGCCGCAAAGTTAATGGGTTCTAATACAGTTCAGGTTTTCCATGATCACGTTTTGGTAAAAGAACCTGGAACTTCAAAACCGACGCCCTGGCATCAGGATAGTCCTTATTATTTTGTGGAAGGAAAGCAAACAATTAGTTTTTGGATTCCTGTGGATAAAGTTTCAGATGCTTCCTTGAGATGTGTGGCAGGATCTCATAAATGGCCAAAGCCAGTTCTTCCAACACGTTGGTTAAATGAAGATAATTTTTATAAAGATGTTGATAAATATATGCCTGTACCAAATCCTGATACAGAAAATATGCCAATATTAGAATGGGACATGGAACCAGGAGATGCAGTGGCATTTAACTATAGGATTTTACATGGAGCCCGTGGTAATGAATCTGATAAACGCCGTAGAGCATTTTCTTTGAGATTAACGGGTGATGATGCCAGGTATGTAGAAAGGCCAGGACCAACTTCTCCACCATTTCCAGGTCACAACATGAAAACAGGTGATCGTTTGCGAGAGGATTGGTTCCCATTAATTTATGAGCGATAGTCTCATTTATAGAGCATCTTAGCCTTGACATTAGTCTTTCAACAGAGCAATGGCACTTTAATAATTTCCTAAATAAATATCGTCTTAAGTTATAATTTTGATGCTTAAGACAATGTGACTATTAAAGTTTCCAACTTTATGTTGAAACAAAATACTGTTCTAAGGAAACGCTATAATGAAAAGTTTTGATGTGCTTGGTTTGAACAATAATTTGATGAGCAAGATTAAGTTTTTAGGTCTTAGCGAACCAACTCCAATTCAGTATCAGGCTATTCCACATATTCTTAATGGTAAAGATCTAATGGGTTTAGCTCAAACTGGTACTGGTAAAACTGCTGCTTTTGTACTTCCAATTTCTCACCAGTTAATGAAAATAAAAGAAAAACGAAGTCCAAAATCAGTGCGTGCCCTAATTTTAGCACCAACTAGAGAATTAGCTAAACAGATTCAAGATGTAACCAAGTCTTTCGTTAAGGGTACACCTCTTAGAACAGGGATGGTTGTGGGAGGTCTTTCTATCAATCCACAAATAAATAAATTAAATAAAGGTTTTGATATTTTAGTTGCTACCCCAGGCCGCTTAATCGATCTGATAAATCGAAAAGCAATAACCTTGGAGTTTACCAAGTTTTTAGTTTTGGATGAAGCAGATCAAATGTTAGATTTAGGTTTTATTCATGCTCTCAGAGAAATTTCAAAGTTTTTACCTGAACAAAAACAGACCATGTTATTTTCTGCAACGATGCCTAAGTTAATGTCAGAAATTGCCGCTACATATCTAACGGCACCTATTAGAATAGAGGTTAGCCAAGCGGGGAAAATTGCGGATGGGATTAAGCAATCGGTACATTTTGTTATACAAGGTGACAAGTCAAATTTGTTAGAAAGGCTGTTATTGGAAAACAAAACAAAACGTGCGCTTGTATTTATGAGAACCAAATATACTGCAGAAAAACTTATGAAATTTCTAGTTAGTCGTGGATTTCAAGCGGATTCAATTCATGGCAATAAGTCTCAGGGTCAGAGAGACCGGGCCTTGCAAGGATTCAAAACTGGAACAATCAGGGTTCTGGTTGCTACAGATGTTGCAGCGCGAGGCATTGATATACCTGCTGTAGAATTCGTATTTAATTATGATTTACCTAATGTAGTTGAAAATTACGTACATCGCATTGGAAGAACTGCTCGTGCCGGGGCATCAGGTAACGCAATTTCATTTTGTAGTTCAGTAGAAATGAAAGATTTTATAGATATAGAAAGAAAGTTAAATTTAAGAATTGCCATTGCGGGAGGGGAGCGTTGGGAAAAAATTACAGACGGAATATCGAAGAAAAAACATTCTACAAAAAGGAATCCGCGAAAAAATAATAGAAAAAAATCAATATCTTTTAATAAAAATATCACAGAAGATTTTGATGCATTAGAGAAGTCTCAAACGAAAAGAAGAAAAAAGAAACGGCGATCTGGTGTTCGTATTAAGAAAAAGGCAATATAACTTTAAGTGTAATCTTAGATGCCAGGTTTAAGGTTCAATCAGATGCAGAATGAACCTGATTTAAATGGGTAGGCGGTTGATAAAGAAGGAAAGTTAATTGATGAATTGTTTGCCATCGGTGAAGTAGTAGAGTTTGGTGATGGAAGATACTATGGTTATAATGCATTAGAGGGTACTTTTCTTGGTAGGTGTTTGTTTTCTGGACTGAATGCTGGTCAAACTGCAAAGGACAAGTGATGAAAAAGATAAATATTGAAAGACCTAAACCAGATGATGCGGATTATTTGAAAGATATCGAGCCTGTAATTTGCTATAATCCTATCAATTTACAAAATTTTAGTTTCTCGATTTATAAAGAAGCGCGCAAAAATCTGAAGAAGATTGATAGCATAATGGTAATGCCTCGTTCTGCAAATTGTGTTGATATAGATGCGGGCCATTTTTTTCGTATTAAGTGTGTCGATGGCGCGCAAGTTGGTGATTTAAATTTGTGGAATAGAAATAATTTAAACGAATTTTTTTATTCTGGAAAAACCAGAGCTCTGTATGGAACGCATTTATCAACTAAAGATCGACTTTGGTCTAGTTTTCCTGCCATGCGGCCTATGGCAACGATCACGGAGGATACATTAGATTGGTATGGGTTTGATAAATTTGGTGGTTCTGTTCACGATATTATAGGTACCCGGTGTGATCCTTATACTCATAATCTTATTTCAGATGGTGGAATATATCATCATTGCTGTCACTCAAACTTAACTAGAGCCTTAGCTGAGCATTGTGATATCGACTTAAAGATAGCTGAAAAACATGTTCATGATGTATTAAATGTATTTATGTGCACAGGCTTTACCCGAGATACTGGTCAATATTTTATGAAAGAGAGTCCTGTTAAACCTGGTGATTATCTTGAATTTTTTGCTGAGATTGACCTGACCGTAGGATTAAGTGCTTGCCCTGGTGGAAACTGCGCCTCTGAACACTCTAGTGATCAAGCCAAATGTTATCCTTTGGAAATAGAGATATTCTTACCAGAACCAACGAGTTTAAAGGGGTGGCGAAGCCCCTTAAGAAATAACTATAATGGCTCTCACGGACTAGTTGAGCCATAGTGTTTCTCTAAAACCTTTAACAATATCTCTCTACCCCAATTATCTGAGCGTCAGAATACCGATCACCATGAGCCCAGCCAGGTGGTAGAATTTTATTAATTTTTTCTCTATCGGAATTATCAAAAGTAATTTGGGATCCGGTTACAAAGTCTTTTAAGTTTTCCTCCGATCTTGTACCGGGTATTGGGATGACATGATCTCCTTGGTCGAGCGTCCAAGCTATCGCAGTCGCTGCAGTACTCCATCCACGCTCTTGACAAAAAGTCCTGAAACTATGGATGATTCCCATATTTCGCTTAAAATTAGGCTCTAAAAACCTTGGTTGATTTTTTCTGAAATCTGTATCTGAAAAATTATGAGGCTTTAGATTTGTATCTGATAAAATACCTCTACCAAGAGGTGAAAAAGGGACAAACGTTGTTCCTAATTCCTTGCAAGTTTGTATCATTCCTAAATCAGGATATCGTGTCCATAACGAGTATTCATTTTGGATTGCAGTAACTGGATGAATTGCCGCAGCTCGCTTTAATGATGTAGGGGATATTTCTGAGAAGCCAAAACCCCCAATCTTGCCTTCTTCAATGAATTTAGAAAGCGTATAAGCTACGTCCTCAATATCATACTTATAATCGCGCCTATGGATATAATAGAGTGGAATATGTTCTACTTTTAATCGTGTTAAAGATCCTTCTAATGCTTTCCGAAGGCCTTTTTCAGAGTTATCATTCGTACCTCGGGCGGCACCTTTTACGATTCCGCCTTTAGTTGCGATTTTAAATGAAAAATTATTGAGCTGTTGGTATTCTCCAATAATTGTCTCTGACAATCCCCAACCGTACATCTCAGCGGTGTCTAAGAAACTAATTCCTGAATCTCGCGCTTTATCTAGGCATTTAAAAGACTCTTCTTTTGTCGTTGGGTCATAGAAACCGGCGAAACTCATGCAGCCTAATCCGATTTCACTTACATTTAAGTCTAGATTTCCAAGTTTTCGATTTTTCATTTGAATGCAGCCTCCAACGCAATTTCAACCATTTCACCAAAAGATTGTTCTCGCTCTTCTGATGGTAACGCCTCATGCGTGATAAGATGATCGCTTACGGTTAAGACGGCAAGCGCTTTTCTTCCGTATCTAGCCGCCAATGTGTATAATTCGGCTGCTTCCATTTCAACTGCTAAAACATTATGCCGTCTCATTTCCTCATCAATTTCTGAGTGTTCTGAGTAGAAAACATCAGATGAAAAGATATTACCAATATGCACATTGGAATTTCTTTTTTCTGCGGCTTTGGCTGCTGAATTTAACAAATCCCAATTGGCAGTCGGAGCAAAGTTTAAGTCCTTAAATATTGGTTTATTCATGCTGCTCATGGATGAAGCTGACATCGCGATAATAATGTCTCTAATGCCTACTTTCTCAACCATACCACCGCATGATCCAATACGTATAAGAGTTTGGGCATCATAATCCTTTATCAATTCATTCACGTATATTGATAAGGAAGGCATTCCCATTCCAGAGCCATGTATAGTTACTCTATTGCCTTTCCAGTCACCTGTATATCCCAACATTCCTCTTACTTCATTAATTAGCTTTGGTTTTTCTAAGAATGTTTCTGCAGCCCATTTCGCTCGATATGGATCTCCAGGCAAGAGAACGGTTTCGGCAATATCCTCTTTTTTTGCTCCTATATGAATTGTCATAAATATATCCTTTATTTCTATTTTAATTTTCGCATTTAAGAATATTTAAATAAATCGCACTCTGATGTCTTTTCATGATTATTGGTATCATAAGTATTTTAATCATGACAGTCATCGATCAATGGTATTTAATTAATGTCTACTAAGTTTCGTTGTTGTAGAAGGGCATTAACATCAGGTAGTTTACCTCGAAAATTTATGTAAGCTTCTTCGGGAGCGACCGATCCTCCTTTTGACAAAATGCAATTAAGTAAAGATTCTGCGACATTACGATCGAATGGATTATTCGTTTCTTCGAATGCTTTGAATGCATCGGCATCCATAACCTCGGACCACATATAAGAGTAATATCCAGAAGAATATCCATCTCCAGCAAAAATATGCGCAAATTGAGTGGCTGAATGACGCATTTCAATTGCTAAAGGCATATCTATGCCCTTCAATATTTCTTTTTGTAACTTCAGAGGATCTTTAGGCGATGAAGCATTGTGAAAATTTAAGTCGACGATTGCCGACGCTAAATATTCAACTGTACTGAAACCTTGATCAATATTTTTTGAGTCCAACAGTTTCTTGATTAGTTTTTTTGATATGGGCTTTTGGGTTTCATAATTTATCGCAAATTTTTCTAAAATTTCTGGAACTTCAAGCCAATGTTCAAATAGTTGACTAGGAAGTTCAACAAAGTCACGTGCTACTGATGTGCCAGAGACGGAGGGATAAGTTACGTTTGATAAAATTACATGTAGAGCATGACCAAATTCATGAAATAGAGTGCTCGCTTCATCAAAGCTCAATAAACAAGGGTTTCCTTCTTTAGGAGGATCAAAATTGCATACATTTAGTACGATTGGCCGCTTGTTGCCATTGAATTTTGACTGGCTTTTAAATGACGAGCACCATGCACCAGATCTCTTAGTATCCCTTGTAAAGTAGTCACCTAAAAATAGAGCCAAATATTCTCCATTTTGCGTTACTTTCCAACACTTAGCTTTCTCATGATGTAGCTTTAATGAGATTTCTTCAAAGTCTAAGTTAAATAGCCTTTTTGCGCAGTAAAAAATTGCCTCGATTAATTTATGTAGCTGAAAATGAGATTTTATTTCAACCTCATTTATGTCATAATCGTTAGCTCTTCGCTTTTCTGCATAATATCGCCAATCCCATGGTTGAAGGGTATCATTTATTCCATCTTCTACTAATAGGTTTTGAAGCTGGTGATTATCTTTTTTTGCCTTCAAAACAGCAGGCTTCCAAACTGACATCAGTAAACTCTCTACGTTTTCTGGTGATTTTGCCATCTGGTTTTCAAGCTTGAAATCTGAAAAACTTTTGTAACCTAATAATTTAGCACGTTCTTCCCTAAGCCTTAATATTTTTGTTATAACCTCAAGATTGTTATTGCTATTATTATTATTTCCTCTTGATGCCCAAGCCTGATAAGCTTTTTGTCTTAAATGTCGATTAGGAGAAAATTGTAAGAAAGGTACAACTAATGCTCGATTTAGCGTCAATATATAGCCATGATTACTTTTCGCTTGGGAAGCAATTGCCAGTGCGTCTTTCAGAAAGTTGGGCAAACCGTCTAAATCTTTTATAGTTAACTCCATTTGCCATGAGTTTTCGTCTGCCAGTAAATTTTGAGAGAATTTAGTTCCCAAAATAGCTAATTCTGACATAATGGTTTTATATCTTCTTTTTTTTGACTGTGATAATTCGGCGCCTGCTCTAACAAACATTTGTTGATATAAATAAACAATACGGTGCTGTTCGTCACTTAAATCTAAATCGTCACGATTGTTGAATATTTCCTTTACTCTTAACCATAGGCGTGAATTCATCAAAACTTCGGAACTAAACTGTGCTAACTGTGGGGCTATTTTTAGTTGAATATTTTGTCTCTCAATATTACTATCAGTGCCTGTTAAGTTGAAGAAGACTCGACAAACTTTATCTAACAACTCTTCTGCTTTTTCTATTTGTTCAATTGTATTTTGAAAATTTGGTGGATTCTTATTTAGATAAATATTTGCATAATTTTTTCTGGCTTCTTCAATAGCTAGAGCGAATGCTTCTTCAAAATGGACATCTTTAATTTTATGGAATGGGGGTATTTCAAACTCATTGTCCCATTTTTCTATAAGAGGATTTGTCATTTGGTTTCTTTCAACATTTACGTAGATTGATATTTAAATTAGAGAGAAGATTCTAGTATTAATCGTGTAAGCTCAACACCGAAGAAATTTGACTTTGTTTAATGTGTAAAATGAGGAAAAAATGAAAAAAAATACTTACTCAGGTATTCAAACCATCGCAATTCACGCTGGTGAAGGGCCTGATCCAACAACTAATGCTTCGGCTCCTCCTNTTCATATGTCTTCCACATTTGTCAGCGAAGAGGCAGCCGGGTTTTCTGCGCACGACTTAACTGACGATAGTCCATGGTTGTACGCTCGTTGGGCAAATCCAACAGTATCGATGTTAGAAAAAAAAATTGCTGCTATTGAAGGCGTTGAAGACGCTTTATGCACAGCGTCTGGCATGGCTGCAGCAACTGCAATATTTCTTACATTTTTACAAAAGGGTGATCATGTAATTATTTCTGATGTTTCGTATGCTGGAGTGGCAGAATTGGCTCGGGATACGTTGCCACGCTTTGGAATAGAAACTACCTTTGTTGATATGGCTGATCTTGAGGCAGTAGAGGCAGCTATGCGAAAAAATACTAAATTAGTACATATTGAGACCCCAGTTAATCCAATTTTACGGTTAACTGATGTTAAAGCTGTGAAGGAAATTACCTTAAAGGCAGGGGCTTTATTATCAGCTGATTGTACTTTTTCTACTCCGATAGGGGCTAAGGCAAATGCTTTGGGCATAGATTTGATAATGCACTCTGCCACTAAATATTTGTGTGGTCATGGAGATGCTGTTGGAGGCGTAATAGCTGGCTCTAAGTCATTGATTTCTAAGTTGAGATTGGAGGCTGGAATTCATCACGGTGGGGTAATGTCTCCTTTCAATGCTTGGTTAATTTCTAGGGGAGTTGCAACCTTACCTTTAAGAATGGAAGCGCATCAAAAAAATGCGACTACCCTTGCTAATTGGTTGGAAAACCATCCGTCTGTTACTGATGTAAAATATCCTGGCTTAGAAAGTCATCCACAATATGATTTGGCATTGAAACAGATGAATAATTTTTCTGCGATGTTGAGCTTTCAGGTGGGTAATGAAGAAGCTGGGAAAAAGTTGGCTAATAAGATGGCGCAAAAGCTTGAAGTAATTCACTATGCAGTATCTTTAGGACATCATAGAAGTCTTATATTTTGGATGCCGACGGAAGATTTGATAAATGGATCATTTAAACTCACAGAACGACAAGGTGAAAGTTATAGAAAATATGCTGGTGATGGCATTTTTAGAATGTCGGTTGGTTTGGAAGATGTTGATGATCTAATTTTGGATCTAGAACGTGTACTCTAAATTCAAGAATTTTTTAAAAAAATAAAATTATTTAACAGATACTTTGGTTGAAAATTATCAATATTTAATGAATGAAAAGAATGTATTATTTAGCATACGTCGGATTTGGGGATGTTTAAGTCGACAAATTGTGATATTATTTTAAAAAATCTGCGACTTGTTTTAGAGTGGTATCTTTTGGAGAATTGTTATGAAATCGCATGTTAAAGCTTTAGTTGTTGGTGGCGGCGCTGTAGGGACAGGAATTGCATATCATTTAGCTAAATTTGGTTGGCAGGATGTTTTATTGTTAGAGCGTGATGAATTAACTTCTGGCTCCACATGGCATGCAGCTGGTCTATTGCCGTTGTTCAATATGTCGTATGCAACCAGTCATATTCATGATTATTCGGTCAGGTTTTATAAAGAGTTAGAGGCTGAGACGGGTTTGAATGCCGGATTTTCTGTTGTTGGGAATCTTAGGATGGCCCAAACAAAGGAGAGAATGGATGAATACATGCTTTATGCTTCAACTGCTGAAACCGTTGGCATTCCTTATGAATGGTTGAGTGCAAAGCAAATAAAAGACCGTTGGCCATTAATAAACACTTCAGATTTAGAAGGCGCCATTTATCACCCAACCGATGGGTATATCAACCCTGCTGACGTGACCATGGCGATGGCAAAAGGTGCTAGGCAAAGAGGCGTAGAAATCGAAAGAAAGTGGCAGGTGGATGACTATAGTTGGAATGGATCAGCTTGGGATGTTACTTGCACTAAGATGGTTGAAAAAGGTGGTAACTTAATTCCTTCTGATGAGAAGAAAATAGTTACTGCAGAGCACGTGGTAACAGCTACCGGTAATCATGCTCAGAGAACTGCCAAATTATTAAACATAAAAATACCGGCCATACCCGTTGAGCATCAATTTATTGTTACAGATAAGGATTTATCTTTAATGGATTGGCGAAAAAACAATCCTGAACACCCGGTGATAAGAGATGCGGATGCCCAATCATATGTAAGGGAGGAAAGGGGTGGATGGATATTAGGGGTTTATGAAAAAAACGCACCTGCTCGGTTTGAATATGAGGTTCCAGATAGTTTCAGGGCAGATTTGTTTCAATTGGATTTGGAGAGGATAGAAGATCAATATATGGCGATGATTCATAGAATACCTTCTTGTGAAAATTCGGGACTTAAAGATGATTTTAATGGTCCAATTTGTTATACACCAGATGGAAACCCACTCGTTGGTCCAGCGCCAGGGTTACGTAATATGTGGATTGCTGAAGGGTTTAGTTTTGGCATTACCGCCGCTGGAGGTACTGGATATTATATGGCTCAGATGATGGTTGAAGGAGAGGCAGAAATAGATATGGCCTCATTGGATCCTAAAAGATATGGGAAATGGATAACAACAGAATTTTCAGCGCGAAAAAATGAAGAATGTTATGATCACGTTTATGTGCTCCATCACCCAGATGAAGAGCGACCGGCGACCCGACCATTAAGAACTTCACCCGCATATGATAGACAGAAGGAAAGAGGTGCTCAGTTTGGCTTTGTAAATGGGTGGGAAAGACCAAATTATTTTGGACCTAAAAACGCTGACCCTGAATATGATAAATTAAGCAGATCATTTCGACGTGGTGCATGGTGGAGATATGCCGTTGAGGAGGCCAAATCAATACGTAACGGCGTTGGCTTGATTGATGCAACTGCGTTTACAAAACATATTATTAAAGGTCCAGGGGCAACCAAATTTCTGGATTGGTTTACCTGCAATAGGTTACCTAAAGTTAATAGAATTAATCTTACATACGCTTTAACTTCGAATGGTACTACTCGAACAGAGTATACAATAGTAAGAAATAGCGAGGATAGCTATTATTTAGTTTCAGCAGGTGCTTGGACTGATTATGACGCTGATTACTTGTACAAAGCAATTGAAGATAAAATTGCTGATTTTGGTTATATCGAAGTGCATGAAGTGACCAACCAATGGGGAGTATTTGCGATCGCTGGGCCAAAGACTCGCGATGTGATACGAGAGATTATTAAAGATCGGGATATAGATTCAGTTTTATCAAATAAGAATTTCCCTTGGCTATCTGTTCGAAACATAGAATTGGGAATGTGCCCTGTCAAAGCAATTAGAGTGGCATATACTGGCGAATTGGGTTACGAGCTGCATCATCCAATAGAAATGCAGAATTATCTTTTTGATTTATTAGAAAAAGCAGGAAGAAAATATGATATGAAACTTGTTGGTGCACGAGCTCAAAATTGGTTGCGGCAAGAGAAGTCTTATAGAGCATTTGGCACTGAGTTGGGTCGTGACGCTACTCCGTTAGAAGCTGATTTACCTCGGTTTGTTGATTTAGAGAAAAGTTTCCTGGGTAAAGAAAAAATGTTGGAACTAGGGGTCAGATCAAAATGTGTTACATTTTTGATAGATGGTCCTGATGATGCTGATCCTTGGGGGCGAGAGGCGATTTTCTTTAATGATAAAAAGATTGGACGTCTTACTTCAGGAGGTTTTTCGGTCGTATTTAACAAACAAATTGGTATGGGCTATGTTACGCCAGAGTTTGCTGAAATAGGTCAGAATGTAAATGTGCTGATAATGGGAGAGATGTGGCCGGCAATAGTTGTTGAAGATAGTCCGTATGACCCAAAGAACGAAAAGATTAGGATAGACGGTTAGTATTTCTAATTTTAAGCTCACGGTTTTTGTGCATTTTATAAATTATTGGAGCTAAGACAAAGTTGTATAGGCAGCGTGAAAAATAACTNAAAACAGGAATTTTAATAAGGATCGCTAAAACCTTATATCTTGGCATAGTCTTCCATAATTCTCCAAATGCATCTATTCCTTGTAGTGTTTTCCCATCTTTAATTGCGATAAGTTGTTNTGCCGCCTGGTCTTTAGTTACTCCCCACTCAGTAAGGTCATTAGTATTTAAATCTATGAAACTTATTGGCAGTTTATTCTTAGAAACATACCCTTGATAATGTTTAATTTCAAACCTGCACACAGGACAGTTTTCATTGTAAATTATTTCTAGTTTTGANGTCATGTAACGTAAATAGTATCTTATTTGGATAAATCGAGTGTAGAAGCATCTTTTAAGAATTATTTATTTTTCCCCATAAGTCATATTCAGATGATCCGTCGACGGTTACGTTTACAATGTTACCGACTGATAAATTCTTAAAATTCTTATCAATAAACAAGTTTCCGTCAATTTCTGGAGCATCGGCCTTAGTTCTACATGTTGCGCCATCAGCCTCAACAGAATCCACTATCACGTCTAACTTTGTGCCAACTTTTTTTTCTAACTTAGTTTCTGAAATTTCTTGTGAAACTTGCATAAACTTTTGCCATCGATCTTCCTTAATATCGTCACTTATTTGATTTGGTAAATTATTGGACCTAGCACCATTTACATTTTCGTACTTAAAGCAGCCAACTCGATCTAATTTAGCTTCTTTTAACCAATTTAAAAGATGTTGGAATTCGCTTTCAGTTTCTCCAGGATAACCAACAATAAAAGTTGATCTAATTGTAATTTCAGAGCATTGTTTTCGCCAATTTTCGATTTGCTCTAATGTTTTACTGCTAGCTGCTGGGCGTGACATTCGTTTCANAACATCAGGGTGTGAGTGCTGAAATGGTATGTCTAAATATGGTAATATTGTTCCATTGGACATAAATGGTATAAGATTTTTGACATGTGGATATGGGTAGACGTAATGAAGNCTGACCCACACTCCGAGAGATCCAAGGTCGCGGGCTAAGTCAACAATGTGAGCTCGGTGNCCATTAGTTTCGCTGTATTTTAAGTCTAAACCGTAAGCACTGGTGTCTTGTGATATGATTAAAAGCTCTTTAACTCCATTATCTACTAATTTTTCTGCTTCTCGCAATATTGCATGAGCTGGGCGACTTGCTAATTTTCCTCTCATGCTAGGAATTATACAAAATTTGCATTTGTGATTACAGCCTTCGGAAATTTTCAAGTAACTGTAGTGTCTAGGCGTCAATGAAATACTCGAAGTAGGTAATAAGTCTATATAGGGATTTGGCTNTACAGGTACATTCTGATGAACAGCATCTAAGACTTTCTCGTATTGTTGTGGTCCAGTCACAGCAAGAACAGATGGATGTGCACCTGTGATATAATCTGGATTGGCACCTAAACAACCAGTGACAATCACTTTACCGTTCTCTTTTAAAGCTTCACTGATGGCTTCTAGGCTTTCGGCTTTCGCTGAGTCCAAAAAACCACAGGTATTTACAATCACTGCTTCAGCATCATTGTACTCAGACGAAATAGAATATCCTTCNGTTCTTAATCTATTGAGTATTCGTTCACTATCAACTAGGGCTTTTGGGCAGCCTAAACTAATCATTCCAATTTTGGGTTGGCCAGATTTAATTTGATTGATGGNTTGGGTATTAGCTAAATCTGGACGTTCTTTGGAATTGGTNTTTTTCATAACTGGCGTATAGCTATAATTGCTCAATATGAAAAGCATTCGCCATTAATTTTTTATTTATATTAGTGATAGTGATCTTGCTTTTATTTATTTAATGGTATTTTTGCTTAAAAGATCGTCTAACATCGAGCTAATATCTTCAATTGTGTTGGCTATTATATGAATAATGTTATTCTCTTTTTGTATTTTTCCAGTTATTCTTAACATTCTGCCACCAATAATTTGATTGCGATATTTTTTAAAAATATTTGGCCAAATAATGATATTAAAGACACCAAACTCATCTTCTAAAGTAAGAAATACTACACCGCTTGCTGTTCCAGGTTTTTGGCGGACTAAAACTAACCCTGCAACAGTGACTACAGAACCATTAGGTGGAAGATTTAATTTATTTTGTGGTAATGCTGAGGGTGGCTTAGGCCAATCGAGCTTATTTGAACTAACATTATTCATAAGAACAAACATAGAACATAATTATTCTTTTTCAATCATATTTAAATCGTCGATTGAAAAAAATATTAATAATTTTGTTTACTGTAGTTATATTGCAGAAAATAAAAATTAAATTTCATCTTTAATAAGAAAATACTGGCCTGGAGTGAAAAGCAGAGATACATATTATCAAAAATTTGGAGTTTGATTCTTATGCCTAAAATTACATATATAGAACATGATGGCACAGAGCATTCAGTTGATGTGGCAAACGGCCTAACTGTAATGGAGGGTGCTAGAGATAATAATATTCCTGGTATCGAGGCAGATTGTGGAGGTGCTTGTGCATGCTCAACCTGTCACGTTTACGTGGATTCCAAATGGGTTGGTAAATTGCCTCCCAAAGATGATATGGAGGAGGACATGCTAGACTTTGCTTGGGAACCTGATCTTGAACGCTCACGTCTTACTTGTCAGCTTAAAATAACTGATGAATTAGATGGGTTAATCGTACAAATGCCTGAGAAGCAGATTTAAAAGTAGGTTTAAAGAGCTCTCCAGCCAATGTCATTGCGATAGAAACCTTCTTTCCAGTCTANAGACTCAATTATCTTATAGGCTCTAAGTTGTGCCTCTTTAAGCGTTGATGCCCTAGTGGTGATATTAAGAACTCTTCCACCGCTTGCGACAATATCTTTTCCATGATTTTTAGTTCCAGCATGAAAAATTACTTGGTTACTATTTTCACTGGTATTTCCTAGCCCACTGATTTTAGAACCTTTATCATATTTTATGGGATAACCTTTCGTTGCCATGACAATAGTTATGGCATGATCATCAGCCCAGGTTATTTTTGCATTATCTAATCTTTTTTCGCATGTTGCTAGAATTAAATCTAAGGCTTGTGCTCCTAAGCGCATCATTAAAACTTGACATTCTGGATCCCCAAAACGTGTATTAAATTCGACTAATTTTGGTTCTCCGTCTTTTATCATCAAGCCAGCATATAATACACCTTCATAGGGTATTCCTCTTTTGCGCATTTCTGACAAACAAGGTTTAATTATTTTGGAAATAGCTTTTTTTTCAATTTCTTTTGTTAATACTGACGTGGGTGAGTAGGCACCCATCCCACCAGTGTTGGGCCCATTATCTCCATCAAAAGCTCTCTTGTGATCTTGGGCGCCACCAAATGATATTAAATTCTCTCCGTCACATAATACAAATAATGAAGCTTCTTCTCCTTCCATGAACTCTTCAATCACTACTTGATTACCGGCCTGTCCATAGTGGCCACCAAACATTTCAGTTATCGCTTCCTTGGCCTTTAAATATTCTGAAGCTATTACGACCCCTTTTCCCGCGGCTAAACCATCAGCTTTAACCACAATTGGAAACTTACTTTTCTTTATAAACTCTATAGCTTTTTCTTTGTTNTCAAAATAATCATATCCTGCTGTTGGAGCTTGGCAACTGTCACAAATTTCTTTTGTAAATAGTTTTGANGATTCTAATTTTGAGGCTGCTTTAGATGGAGCAAATGTGGTAATATTTGCATTTTTTAAAATATCAGANACCCCATAAGCCAATGGTTCTTCTGGTCCAANAATTACTAAATCTACATTATTATTAAGACACCATTCTTTGACGTGTTGGCCGTCATTAATGTTAAGTTCAATACATGCTGCAATTTTAGCAATGCCAGCATTGCCAGGAGCGCAGCTTAATTTTGTACATTTTGGGTTTTGTTTAACAGCCCATGTTATGGAATGTTCCCGTCCACCACTGCCTAAAATTAAGATGTGCAAAAAAGTCTCCTTGGCCTTATAATAAAGTAGTCTTAAGATGACTTTATCACACTGACAAGAGAGCATTATGAATGATTTAATTGATTCGGCTGATTTAAAAGTTAATACTCCAGAATTTTCAGTTTCTGAAATTTCTACTAGTATAAAAAANTTAATAGAGACTGAATTTGATCATGTCAGAGTAAAAGGTGAATTGGGACGGGTTTCAAAGCCTGCGTCTGGACATATTTATATGGACTTGAAAGATGATCGAGCCAGTCTGGCTTGTGTCATGTGGAAAGGAAGTATTTCCAAAGTTAATATTGAACTAGAAGAGGGAATGGAAGTAATCGTTACGGGAAGNTTAACTACTTTTTCTGGTCAATCCAAATATCAAATTATCATTGAACATGTCGTTCCAGCTGGGGCAGGCGCGTTGATGGCTATGCTTGAGAAGAGNAAAAAGAAGTTAAGCGAAGAAGGTTTATTTGATATTATCAATAAAAAACCTATCCCATATCTTCCAACGCATATAGGTGTAATTACCTCACCAACAGGAGCTGTAATCAAGGATATTATGCATCGCTTGAATGATCGTTTTCCGTCCCGTGTTACTATATGGCCTGTTGTTGTTCAGGGAGAAAGTTGCGCTCAGCAGGTTGCATCNGCAATTAGTGGTTTCAATCAATTAAATGATGCACCTGATNTAATCATTGTAGCAAGGGGAGGTGGATCACTAGAAGACCTATGGGGATTCAATGAAGAGATTGTNGNANGAGCAACATTTTCTAGCAAGATACCCATAATCTCAGCAGTTGGTCATGAGACTGATACAACATTAATTGATTATGTATCGGATGTTAGGGCGCCAACGCCGACAGCTGCTGCAGAGATGGCNGTTCCAGTTAGAGAAGAATTGTCTGTAGCCCTTTCAAGTTTAGAAAATAGAAAAAAGAAATCATTACTTCTATTTTTGCAAAATAAAAAACAAAGGATANTNGATCTCAGCAGGGGTTTGCCAAAAGGAGAAGATTTGTTTCTANCTCAAAGACAAAAAATAGACTTTCTTGCTGACAAGCTTCCCAACGCGCTGATCGCTCTTAATCAAAGGTTCAAAATGCGAGTTTTAGCGTTCTCATCGAAATTNAATGTGAAGGTGATAGAGCAAAATATTAAATATAAAAGAAATGAAGTAAAATCACTTGATAATCAAATTAAGCGACTTGTCTTAAATATCTTTGATCAATTTAAATATAAGTTAAATTCAGTAGAAAGATTAAGGCAGAATTTAGGTTATCGAGAAACTTTAAAACGTGGCTATGTTGTTCTTCGAGATAGAAAAGGTCCTTTAATGTCTTCGGCGGATATTCCTAAAACAGTGGGCCCAATTTCTGCCGAGTTTTTTGATGGTCGAGTATTGCTCGTTGATAAGANGAAGAAAAAAGTGAAACNAGATGAAAGAAATATTAAAGAGCAAGGAAACCTAATTTAAATGTCTTTTTTTACCAAATTAAAAAATCGGTTATTCAGATCATCGTCTAAAATAAGTGAAGGTCTTGACGCGATTGTTGCCGATGGTGGAGAAGAGGAAAGTCCTTTAAATGATGAAAATCAAATTCTTTTAAGCGAGAATAATGATAGTTTTTTGTCTTCAGAGACTTTAAATACTGAACCAGAGCCTGAACCAGAACCAGAGCCTGAACCAGAGCCTGAGCCTGAACCAGAGCCTGAACCAGAGCCTGAGCCTGAACCAGAGC
>PARX01000034.1 GCA_002712045.1 Paracoccaceae bacterium | reverse complement strand
AATATCTCCCTTTCGATTTCTTATGGTATATGGAACTATCTCATCAGCAAATTTGCCATCTTTTGATGCTGTTTCAGCTTTATTTTGTGAAAGAACAGCAAAGTTATCTTGTGTATCACGAGAGATCTGCCATTTTTTTGCAACATTTTCAGCCGTACCTCCCATATGATAACCATTAAAAGCATCCCAGAGACCATCTTTAATCATTGAGTCAATAAACGACACATCTCCCATTTTTGTTCCTGACCGCATTTGAGCCACATGTGGACTTAACGACATGCTTTCTTGGCCACCAGCAACGACAATTGATGCATCATTTAAGAGAATATGCTGAGCGCCAATTGCTACAGCACGTAATCCAGATCCACAGACTTGATTAATCCCCCAAGCAGCACTCTCAATGGGTAGTCCAGCATTTATATGAGCTTGTCGTGCTGGATTCTGGCCCTGACCAGCCGTCAATACTTGCCCCATTATGGTCTCAGATACCTCTGCCTTATCCACCCCAGATCTAAGTACAACTTCTTCAATTACTGCCTTTCCCAATTCATGTGCTGGCTCATTAGAGAGCGAGCCTCCAAAAGCGCCAACGGCGGTACGAGCTGCTGAAGCTATAACAATATTCGTCATAAGTTTATCCTTTTCTTGTAAGCACCAAACTTCACCAAACTTACAAAATAATTCTTATAGTAACATAATTACTTTTTAATGCGCAAATAAATAATAATATTACGTTTTAGACATTTTGTCACATATAAAATTACTTATCTTATTCACTTTTTGGTTGGGCTAATTTGGTATTTTGTTTAATTCCTATACTATTCTTTGTTTTTTGACATTATGTAAGTCCAGGATTTATAACATAATAGTACTGTCAACTTGAAGTGTTGGAAGGAGCGAATGTGAAAGAAAGATGTCCTTGGCCTGGAAGTGACCCTCTATATATTACATATCATGATAACGAATGGGGCGTACCAGAGCATGATAGTAAAATGCTATGGGAAAAGCTAACACTTGAAGGCTTTCAAGCCGGTTTGAGCTGGATTACTATCCTAAGGAAAAGAGAGGCATTCAGAGCCGCCTTTGATAATTTTCAACCAGAGGTAATTGCTAATTATAATGATAGGAAAATTAACTCCCTAGTAAAAAACAAAGAGATAGTTAGGCATAGAGGAAAAATAACAGCAACAATTAGTAACGCTAAAATATACCTAGACATTGAAAAACGGAAAGGATTTAATAATTTCCTATGGGAATACATCCATTTCAAACCCCTACAAACTCATCCGGTTAGCCAAGCAGATGTTCAGACTCAATCTCCGTTATCACAGAAAATTTCTAAAGATTTAAAAAAACTTGGCTATCGCTATTGTGGTCCAACAATTGTTTATGCATTCATGGAAGCCGTTGGTATGATAAACAATCACTTAATATCTTGTCATCGGCATACCGAAGTTCAAAACAGGCAAAGTTACAACCAATCTGGCACCTGATCCCTATCAATCATTTCTTGAATAGTGGGTCTTGCTCTAATCAATAGAAACTTATCACCATTAACAAGCACCTCTGGGACAAGAGGCCTTGTATTGTATTCCGATGCCATTACGGCCGCATAAGCTCCAGCAGATTTAAAAGCCAACAGATCATCCTTTTTCATATCAATTATTTCTCGTTGAACCGCAAATGTATCTCCCGTTTCACAAACTGGACCCACAACATCATACAATGAAGAAGAACTCTCAATATTCTCTGCAATTGGTATAATTTCATGATGAGCTTCATAAAGAGCAGGTCTAATTAGATCATTCATAGCCGCATCGACTATTAAAAAATCCCTCCCTTCACCCTTCTTAAGGTAAATTACGGAGCTAATTAACAAACCGGAATTACCGACAATCCAACGCCCGGGCTCTAATTCTATTTCACAACCT
Organism: Paracoccaceae bacterium; assembly: GCA_002712045.1. Lineage (GTDB taxonomy): Bacteria > Pseudomonadota > Alphaproteobacteria > Rhodobacterales > Rhodobacteraceae. The sequence goes on along the minus strand of PARX01000034.1, from coordinate 107,460 downwards.
AAATCTTTAAAAATTTCAGTAACCAAAGCGCCATATTCTAAGTGAGAAGGTATTTTTGTATCGTTCAGCCCATAATCTATGCCCAATCCACCACCCAAATCTATCCTAGAAATTTCATGCCCATCCAACCTCAAATCCATTGCTAACTTATGTATTTTTAAGAATGCTGCACGGTACGGCTCTAAATCTAATATCTGACTTCCTATATGAACATCAATCCCAACAATTTTGACTGACGATAACGATGCGGCAAATGCATAAATTTCCCGCGCATTAATGATGGGAATGCCAAACTTATTTTGAGATTTTCCAGTTGATATTTTTGAATGGGTTTTTGCATCAATATCCGGATTTACTCTTATTGTTAACGGAACTGTTACATTAAGATTCGAGGCAACCCGTGAAATTTCGATTAATTCAGGTTCACTTTCAACATTAAACTGCCTTACTCCACCGCTTATCGCCAGATGTATCTCTTCATTTGTTTTACCAACACCAGAAAAAACAATACGATCACTTGGAATACCTGCTGCCTTAGCACGTAAATACTCCCCACCTGAAACCACATCCATCCCTGAGCCAAGGTTTCCTAATATCTTTAATATTGCTTGATTTGAATTGGCTTTCATAGCGTATGAAATCGAGCAATTTAATTTTGAAAAGGCTTTTGAAAAAGATTGATATTTTTTTTCAATCGCCCTTTGGGAATAAACATAAAATGGAGTTCCAACTGAGGAAGCAATCTCTCTAATAGCCACTTTATCAACGTGAAGCTCTCTCTTCTTGTAATTAAAATTATCCATAATCTTCTTCTTAGTATTTAATTAAAAGGTCGTTTATGATTAAACTTTAAAATTGTAAAACAATTTAACTGCTAATTTCAGTGGAGCTTCCAGGTCTAGTCGGATCCCCAGCCACGCCACAAGAAACCAAAACAGTAAAAGAAAGTAAAAGTATTATTTTTAACAATTTCATAAAGATAACTTCTTTCTCCAAGTTAAAACTTGCTTTCTAACTTCTTCTGGCGATGTACCACCATAACTAGTTCTAGAAGTAACTGAATTCTGTACACTCAATACGGAATAAACCCCCTTGTTTATTAGACTGTTTGCTTTCTGCATATCATCAAGACTAAGATCCTTTAACTCACAACTATTCTCTTCTGCACGCTTTACTAGTTTACCTGTTATTTCATGAGCTTCTCTAAAAGGTATTTTTATATTTTTTACTAACCAATCAGCTAAATCAGTTGCCGTTGAAAAACCAACAGACGCTGCTTTTTCCAAATTGGTTTTATTTGGTTTTAATTCGTTAAGCATCCCTGTCATAACCTTGAGTGATAAAAGCAACGTATCAGCTGCGTCAAATACTTGCTCTTTATCCTCCTGCATATCTTTTGAGTATGTCAGAGGTAATCCTTTCATTGTAGTTAATAATGCCACTAAAGACCCATTAATTCGAGAAACTTTGGCTCTAATCAACTCAGCCGCATCCGGATTTTTTTTCTGAGGCATAATAGAAGACCCACTTGAAAATCTTTCTGATATTTCAACAAAATTAAACTGAGCAGAGGACCAAATCACTAGTTCCTCTGAGAAACGACTTAGATGTGTTGCGCAGATTGCTGAGCAAGTCAAAAATTCTAAAGCAAAGTCTCTATCTGAAGTACTATCAATAGAGTTAGCCATTGGACGATCAAAGCAAAGTATTTTTGAAGTAGTATGCCGATCAATTGGGAAAGAGGTTCCAGCTAGTGCTGCCCCACCCAATGGACACTCATTTAGTCTTCGTCTTGCATCTTCAAACCGCGCAAGATCTCTCCCAAACATTTCAACAAAAGCCATCATATGATGGCTCCAGCTCACTGGTTGAGCAACCTGCATATGTGTAAAACCTGGCATTATAAGATCACTATTCAAATCAGCTTGATTTATAAACGCCTCAATCAATTTTCTCAAATCACTAATGGCTATGTCTATATGATTACGAACCCACATTCTAAAATCCAGGGCAACTTGGTCATTTCTAGATCTTGCAGTATGTAATTTCCCCGCGGTGCTTCCAACAAGTTCAGCAAGACGAGCCTCAATATTCATGTGAATGTCTTCTAATGAAGGTTTGAATTCAAACTTACCCTCTTCGATCTCAAGTCTTATTTTAGCCAATCCCTCACAAATCAAATCAGCTTCACTGAACTCAATAATTCCCTGTTTTGCCAACATATTTGCATGTGCAACAGAACCCTCTATATCTTGCTTATAAAGACGTTTATCAAAATTAATCGATGCATTAATGCTTTCCATAAGCACATCGGGGCCCTCATCAAAACGACCACCCCACATCAAGTTAGTTTTTACTTTTTTAGCCATAGTACATCTCTAGAACTCTAATCCCAAATTAGCTTTCACTTATCACAACTACTGACCGTATACTTTGAGTTGATCTAAGGTGCAAATTATTAAGAATACTTATTTGTTATCCGTGTTTTTTCTTAAAAATAGTAATTGTGAATAAAAATAAGAAAGTGATTGATAATTTTGGTATTCCTAGATTATCTAATTAGAAAATATACAAGCTCACAATATCCACTAATTAGATCATAAAGGATAGATTATGAATAAATTAAAGCCGATAGCTGCCTTTCCCAACCCAGATCTGCATGTCACTCAAGATAATAAACCCAGATGGCACCAACCCAAAACAAGACGACATGGATTTCATAATTTGTATAGAATCCCCCGTTACTCCGTATCGTTTAGAGCAGCTAAAGTTTTACATCTAGAAACAAATATTAACGCTAGCATTGGTATGCGTCCTGATGTCAAAAAAATGACTGAAACAAACCATTTTTCTGGTATGGTGGTTTTAAAAGGTCAAGAATTAATTTTTGAACGTTATGCCGATGATTTTCACCACACACACCCGCATACGATAATGTCTATTAGCAAAATGACACTTAATTTAATTTGTGGAGAATTAATTTCACAGGGCTTGTTGGATCCAAACAAAAAAGTAAAAGAATACTTACCAGAAATCGGGACAGGTTATGCAGAAGCAACAGTCCAACAAGTGTTAAATATGGACTTATCTAACAACTATTCAGAGGATTACTCAGACCCATTTGCAAGCAGTTTTATTCATGAAACAACTTTAGGTTGGCGTTTGCCATCAAAAGAAATCCCAGAAATAAACCAAAAAACCTTTTTATCCTCGATCAAACAGATAGGATCCTCATTAGAAAATAAAACAGGCTATGCTGACTATAAATCGGCAAATACAGATGTTTTAGCATGGGTGGCAGAAAGTGTTAGCAAGCGTACCTTACGAGAATGGATGATCAATATTGTTGAAGCGATTGGAATCGAAGGAAACTGGCATATGCATACAGATCGAGACGGCTTCCCTGTTGTTGACGGTGGCGTAAACCTATGCGCTAGAGACTTAGCCCGTTTTGGTCAACTTTTTTGCCGATTTGGTATGGGCGCAGATGGAAATCAAATTGGGAGTAAGAAATATATTGAAGATACACGAAAAAATCCTGGACCAAAAAATCTTCCACCCAAGGACTTTTATAATTATTCAAACCAGACTATGACGGACGGTACCTGGTTGGGGCATGGCGGCTATGGGGGTCAGTTTATGCTAGCAAACCCTGATACTGGCATCTCAGTTTCTTTCTTTTCTGTTTTGCAAAACAAAGATGCTTTAGATTTAGATTATTCCGTAGATATGGTAAAAATGATGGAGAAAATTAGCCAAGAATATTAACTTTTTTCTTGAAATATTCAAAGCAAAATAAAGATATTATAACCAAGAAAAACCCAACCCACTGAGGGGCTGAAAAAAATTGATTGAAAAGCAAGTAGGCTAATATAGCCGAAAAAATTGGATCAACTGACGTAAGCATCGAAGCTCTAGTTGCTCCTATTCTCTGCATACCAGCGAAAAAAAACACCCAAGCACCTATATTAAAGACTCCATTCAAAGCCATTGCAACCCATCCCATATTTGACTGAGGTGGAAGATATTTACTAAACGATGTAAGTATTATTAACAGAAATAACAGACCCCAAGCATTCAAATAAAACGTTGTCGTTAATGCTCCAATTTCATTGGTCATTTTCTCTGATAGAAATGTAATAATTACTGCGAAAATCATGCCGATCAAACTGAAAAAAATACCAAGAAAACTAATACTAGATTTATCACTCAGGATTAAAAGGCTTAACCCAATTAAAACAAAAAGGATGCAGAGCCATTGTATCAAGCTCACAATTTCGACACCCCTTAGATGTGAAATAATAGCTATTACAACAGGGAAAAGACAAAGAATTAAAATTGATAAACTTATATCGATATAGATAATGGCCGCGTATAATGCTGCAATCATTCCCAAGGCTAATAATCCATTGATAATTGATATTAAGATCAAAGATTTGGGTAAAAAAAATGAAGTGCGGGTTATTAATAACAAACTAATCAGTAAAACTAATCCAATTATTCCTCTTGTTACCATCAGGGTTATCATCCCAGCGCCATCAGACATGGCGAATTTTGCTGAATTTGGTAAAATAGCAACGCTCAAAGAAGCCAATAATATATAAAAAATCCCTATTAAATCACTATTGATCTTTAAACTCATTTTATAACCTTTTCAAAAAAGGGGCCCCTAAAAAGGGGCCCAATTTCAGAAATATTTGTATTAGATCAATCAGGAACCCATGAAGACCAAACGTCTCTGTTTGCTTCCATCCATTCCGCTACTACTTCTTCAATATCACGCCCATCAATATCAATGGCTTTAATCATTCCAGCTTGCTGAACATTTGTAATTGAAGCATTCATAATCATTTGTGAAGCCTCTGGATGCTCAGTTAACATTCCTGGACGACCCGCATTATATGTGATGTCCACATCCCAACCAGACGCTGGCCATTCAACACTACCAAATGCTGGAAGTTCTACTGAAACCAAATCTAAGACAGCAAAGATCCAATGTGGTGTCCATGCATATAATACAAACGGCTCTTTACGCTTATACGCAGCTTGTGCTTCAGCCCAATGTGCTGTTTCAGAACCAAGCTCTATAGCCTTAAAATTAACGCCATTCATATCAAGTCTATCTTGGTCACGGCATTCCCAAGCTGGCGTTGGACAACCTAACAAACGACCCTTAGCACCAGTATCCATACCTTTAAAGAGATCAACGTGATCATTTAAATCCGAAAGCTTTGGCTCATTTTTGATTGGTCCACCATTTTTTTCAATCAAATATGAAGGAATCCAATAACTACTTGTTCCAATAGGACCAGCATCACCTAATTTTACAATACTGCCATCTCCACCCCATTCTTTGATGTAGATATCATTTGTAGTTGAATAAGAAGGCCAGCTTTCACAATGAAAGTCTATATCACCAGCACGTTCCCCCTCGGCCACACCAGGGCCAGAAGGCATTGTAATCCGTTTAACTTTATAACCCATCTCGTTCTCAAGAACATAATGGATCACTTCACAAGTAACGGCACCACCAGTCCAATCAGGAACAGGTGCTCGAAGCATGCCACCAGCCGAGGCTGATCCAGCAAATCCAATCGCAAGCATTGTTGCGAAAAAGCTTGTTGTTAATTTATTTTTTAAATTCATATAGTTTCTCCCAGTTGATTATTACACTTCAAATAATTTTCTTAATAACGATAAGATTTTAATTCTCTTTTATTATCATATCCACTCTAAACCAATCCTACAATCACTACAATCCCAGTGCTTTTCGTTGATTAACTGTCCAGGCCTGAGTAAGCCTATCAAGTAAAATAGCCAGCAGAACAATTCCGATACCTGCAATCAAACCTCTCCCTGTATCAGCTGTTTCCATTGCACGAAAAACCTCTTTACCCAAACCCTCTCCTGCAATTAACGGAGTAATTACTTGCATCGCAAGCGCCATAATTACCGCCTGATTTACACCAAGCATAATTGAAGGAGATGCCATTGGTAATTTAACCTTTATTAGGCTCTGAATTTCAGTAGAGCCAAAAGAATCTGAAACTTCGTTAATTTGCTTAGGTAATTCTCGCAATCCCAAGTTGGTCATTCGCACCATAGGTGGCAATGCATATATAACAGTAGCAATTACCGCTGTTACACGATTACCACCAAAGAAATACAAAACTGGAATTAGATAAACAAATGCAGGCATTGTCTGCATCGTATCAAGTATTGGTCTAACAACATTATCAACAGTCTTATTATACGCCGCCAAAATACCTAACGGTAATCCAATCACAACACACACAACAACTGACGCAACGATTGCAGCAAGGGTCTGCATAGTAAGCTCCCAAACGCCAGAAAGGCCAGTAAAAAACAACAAACACACCGCTATAATTGCAAAAATCATGCCTGCTGAATAAAATGAAATAACAAAAAAAGCTCCCAAGACAAATAACCAGGGAAGACCAATCAAGAACACTTCAAGTGGATTTAAAATATAGAAAAATATGAATTCCTTTAAACCCTTTGTGAACCCATAAAAATAAGGATTAACAATAAGGGTATCAATCGCATTATCTATTGGTTTTCGGATCGTAAACTGCCAATCTTTCGGAAAATATCCAATTTCCATTATCCAAGAATCCCAAATCAAAACCAATATAATTACAAAAAGGCTAGACAACAAAAATCTAAAACTTCTTACTAAAATGCCAATAGATAATGCATGATTTTTATTAAAAATTTTAACTAGGCGTTCACAAAGAATTGCCAAACTTTCGACAAAATAATACCCTAACACAGCAACAGAGACCCAAATAATGTCTATCATTTTTTCAAAAAATATTGCGATTTTATTTTGTGCTAACCTCTGCGGAAGAAGACGAAACTTCATCTCCGTATTATCTTTAAGCACATCACTTTCTTTTGGATGACTCATGGCAAGAGACAATCGATCAAAAATTATAGCCATGAAAACAATACATAAACCACCCTCAACAGACCAACCTACTTTAAGTCTCTTTAAGGCTTTGTATACTTCTTCTCCCAATCCACCAGCACCAATAAATACAGCGAGTACTGCCAATCCCAAAGCCATCATAATTGTTTGATTTATACCTAACATGATTGAAGGTAAGGCTTGAGGTATTTGAACTTTGAATAAAGTTTGCAGTCTTGAAGATCCAAAACTTTCAGCAACTTCAATAGTTGTTTCTGGAACTTGACGAATACCTAGATTTGTTAACCTAACAACAGGAGGCATCGCATAAATAATGATAGCCATTGCTGCAGGAGGGCCACCTATGCCAAAAAATACAATCGCTGGAAGCAAGTATACAAAAGATGGCATTGTCTGCATTGTGTCCAAAACTGGTCGAACACTTGCTTCCAACACATCATTTTGAGAACAAAGGATACCTAAAATAATCCCAAAGAAACATGAAAATAAAACCGAAATGCCCATTAATGCCAGAGTTGACATTGCCGGATCCCACATATCCATCATTCCCCAAAACAACACGCCAAACAATGTAAACAGCGCCAACCGTAAGCCACCATAATGTAAGGCTGGTAAAACCAACGCTAAAGTAACAACTGGCCATGGTTTAAACCATAAGAACATCTCTAGTTGCTCCAAATAATAACCTACAAAGTTTGATGCTGCTCGTGTGTAAGCTTTTGCATGAATTTGTAACCAAGTTTCACCATTATTAATAATCAATTGAAAATCAAATTGATCCGAAATAACCTCTGGAAAGACATATCTAAATCCGATAATGAACCAAACGATGATTGAAATTATAAGGCCGAGTATAATATAAATTGGTACTGAGTAATCAACTCCACCAAATAAAAAAGGTTTTTTTAAATCAAAAGCTGATGATAGGTCGCTCATATCAATCCATAAAAAGTGGTAACCTATAGAATTTAACCAAAAAATCTTTTTGTAAAGTGATTATTTTTATTTTTTTACTTGCCCTTAGGGAATTATCAAACTTTACTGCACCAAATACGGAGAATTCGAAATATGTCAGAAGCTAAGTTAATATGTAATAATGTTTGGAAAATATTTGGTAGCAATCCAAAGCGTGTCTTAAATGACCATGATCACTCAAAATCTAGAGCAGAAATTCAAGCGGAAACAGGGCATGTCGTTGCTGTAAAGGATGTTTCTTTTGAGGTTAAAAAAGGTGAATGCTTCGTTGTTATGGGTTTATCTGGATCAGGCAAATCAACTCTTGTGCGATGCATTTCAAGATTGATTGAACCTACTGGAGGACAAGTCATAATTAATGGTGAAGATGTAACTATGATGGACAAAAAGGAGTTAAGAAACCTTCGACGCCATAAAATGGCCATGGTTTTTCAGCATTTTGGATTATTTCCACATAGACGAGTTATCGACAATATTTCATATGGTTTGGAAGTTAGAGGTGTTGGAAAGTTAGATCGAATCGATAAGGCAATGGAGATCTTGAAACTTGTTGGACTTGAAGGTTGGGATCAGATGTATCCAAGAGAGCTGTCAGGAGGTATGCAACAACGGGTGGGATTAGCTCGTGCAATGGCTGTTGATCCAGAAATATTGATATTTGACGAGCCTTTTTCTGCATTAGATCCATTAATTCGTAGAGAAATGCAAGATGAGCTTTTAGAGTTACAAAGCAAATTACAAAAGACTCTCGTTTTTATAACTCATGATTTCTTAGAAGCTATAAAAATGGGTGATAATATTGCTATCATGAAAGATGGTCAAATCAGTCAGGTTGGAACACCCGAAGAAATTGTAGCAAACCCGGTAGATAAATATGTGAGTGACTTTACAGAAGATGTTCCTAGGTACAAAGTCTTATCTGCAGGAAAAGTAATGCGCGCCACCAAGCAAAAGTCGATCCCCAAGGGTTATGACCCAATATTAGATAATGCAAAAATTGATAGCTTAATAGATATATGTGCCGATAGTGACATAGCGCTTCCAGTCACTTGCAATCATACTGGAAAAATACTTGGTGAAATAGATCGTTCAATAATTATGAAAGCTATGAACAGTCGAAGTTAATCATTTTGCATAATAATTTTTTATAATACCCTAGTTGGTGTCGTTAATAGAAGAGAATAAAGAAAGAAAGAACCTACACTTAAAACACGAATCAATTAATAATTTGGGAGAAACTTATGTTAGATCAAGATAAATCACTCAGCTCATATAAAAAGCCTTTATCAGATGTACCGGAAGAATCTTTCACGCTACCTTCATACATGTATACCGATCCAGCGATTTTTGAATTAGAAAAAGAAAAAATCTTTTATAAAACCTGGCAGTATGTAGGGCACAAAAGTCTGTTCTCAAAGCCAGGGGATTATCAGACTTTAAGAATTTGCGATCAACATATTTTTGTGATCATGGGAGACGATTATAAATTGCGTGCTTTTTATAACGTATGCCAACACCGTGCTCATGAACTATTACCTGAAGGTTTTGGAAATGTCGCAAGAGCAATTATTTGCCCTTATCATGCATGGACATATGAAAAATCTGGTCAATTACGTGGCGCTCCACGATCTGAAAGTCGGCCAAGTTTTAATAGAGATAACTTTTCCCTAAAACCTGTGCGTCTCGAAATGTTTTTAGATTCTGCTTTTATAAACCTAGATGCAAACGCCACCGCACTTTCGGAAATAGCTGGCGATCTTGAAGAAGATATTAAGAAGCGCGTTCCATTCTTCGACAAGCTGCATAAACCTCAGGCAAGGTTCGTAGCAGATGATTTAGGTTTAACAAAAATAAACGCGGGTTGGAAAGTTGTCGTAGATAATTACGTCGAATGTTACCATTGTGACCATGCCCATCCAGATTTTTGTGACATAATCTCTATGGACACTTACCAACATGACACATTTGGGCTGTGGGCGAGACAGTTAGGTGAAGATATAAAAGACGATAATACTGCTTATAAATTAAAACCAAATGATCCCTTTAAGAAATCAGCGTTCTGGTTTTTGTGGCCCAATACAACCATAAATATCCTACCAGGCGCAGAAGTTTTAAATTTTGCCATAGTAAGACCAACGGCAATTGATAAATGTTTATTCGAAGGCCATTCGATTTCTGCAACAGGTGAGTTTCACAAAGGACGCCAGGAATATACTGCTAATACTTTAATGCCAGAAGACACAGCATTATGTGAAAGTGTCCAAAAAGGGTTAAAGTCAAAAGGATATAATCAAGGACCATTAATTGCAGACTCTAAAATGTCTGGTCGAGGAGAGCATGCACTGCACCATTTTCATCGGTTAGTGCAAAAAACTATGGCATGAGTAAAAGAATAGCAGTTGTTACGGGCGGCTTAAGTGGAATTGGTCTTGAGTGCGCCAAAGAACTAAAGAAAGCTGGTAATACAGTTATTGTTGGGTCTCGCAGGTGTGATAGTGAAGACGCTTACTCTGTTAAAAAAACTCTAGGGGAAAATTCTTATTTTTTTAAACTTGATGTTGGGAATAAGTCGTCTGTAAAACAATTTGTACTAAAAGTTAAAGAGGTAGTTGGATCTCCAAGTATATTAGTGAATGCTGCTGGTATTTATAAAGAAGCTTTAATAACTAATACCGATATTGATCATTGGCTGGATCAGCTTGATGTTAATTTAACTGGCCCCTTTTTAATGATAAAAGAACTAATGCCAGAAATGATTAAACAAAAATTTGGCAGGATCGTGAATATAGCTTCCACAGCAGGTAAAGTTGGCGCCTCTGGTTATGCGGGTTACTGTGCATCGAAAGCAGGGCTAATAGCTCTAAGTAAAGTAACCGCACTTGAAGGTGCAGCCCATAATATCTCATGTATTTCTATAAGTCCTACATGGGTTGAAACACCAATGATGGATAATGCTGCCATCCGACATTCAAAACAAAACAACATTGACCCAGAAAAAGCTAAGGAAAAATTAAAATATACTAATCCTCAACATCGTCTTGTGCAACCAAGTGAGATAGCATCGGTAGTGGCTTTTGCGTGCGGAGAAACTTGCCCCGCTCTTACCAATGAAGATATTCAAATAAATGCTGGAGCTCTATGGTAATGGGCTTAAAGAAAATAAAAATTGATGATGGTATAAGTTGCATACAAGAAACTGGTGTTGCAAATTTCATGCGCTGTAACATATGGCACGTCAAAGGAAGGGACTTTGATCTTATTATAGATACAGGCATGGGGATCAACCCACTTAAAGAGTGGGTTATGAAGGAGACAGAGCGGCCAATTAAAGCTATAGGAACTCACTCACATTTTGACCATGCTGGGAGTTTGCATGAATTTTCATGTCGATTAGGGCATCGAGCTGAAGCTGCTGCTTTTGCTTCTGGTGGCAGGGCCGAAACGATGTACCGTGGAGGTTGGACAAAAATAGAAATTGTGAACCCAAATGAGCATCCTGATTTTGCTACTGAAACATTTAGCGTAAAACCTGCACCACTTACAGGCTACCTTGATGAAGGGGATATTTTAGATCTTGGCGATCGAGCCTTTCAAATATTGCATCTGCCAGGCCATTCTCCTGGATCAATTGGTCTATATGATATAAAAAATAAAACCTTATTTTCAGGGGACGCTATCTATAATGGCGTATTGTTAGATACTCACCCACATTCTGACAAAAAAGTCTATCGCGAAACAATGAAAAGACTTCAAAAATTAGATGCTGAAGTAATTCATGCTGGGCATGAGCCATCATTTGGTAAAAAACAGATGCAAAAAGTAATACATAAATACTTAAATGGAAATAACATCATGTCTGATCCAGTAACCTGGTTCAAAGAAATATCTCAAAAGGGTCGTGATCCTTATTGTGATCAACATTGGTAAAAAATGTCTTCCAAACAGTATTCTGAAAATACCTTGAGTCTTGCAATTTTTATTAGCGCAGCCGTATGGGGTCTTTATTGGATTCCATTGCGTGCCATCGAAAATTTAGGGATTCCTGGGTCTTGGACCGTCCCATTTTTTAATGCTTGCCCTCTCTTAGTGCTAATTCCTATATTTATATTATATTTCAAAAAAATTCAGGGCAACTGGAAGGTAACATTTTCAGCCTCAATAATGATCGGCTTTGCATTTTCATTCTATGCATATGGACTTCTTGAAACCACAGTAATAAGAGCTACCCTGTTGTTCTACCTATCTCCCATCTGGTCTACTGTGATTGGTGTTATCTGGCTAAAAGAGAAATTTACCAAGGCAAGGGTGATTTCAATCTTAATCGGTTTAATAGGTTTATTCTTTCTCTTGTCCCAAAATAACCTATCCAATCAATCCCTAAATATCGGAGATCTATTTGCTGTTTTATCAGGATTTTGCTGGGGCGTGGGAGGATCTATACTAAAACGAAATTCAAATACTGTTTCCATTATATCACTAACAACTTTGCTTTACTTATCAACAACAGTTATCTCGATTATTTTTGCATCGTTCTTTTATGCTGATGCATTGCCAAATTTGGCTGATGTTAAGAGTGCTTTTCCAACTGCTGCTTTTTGGTCTATATTTATCTTATCCCCAGGCTTTATTGTGATATTTAAAGTATCTCAAATANTATTTCCTGGCCGTGTAGGCATTTTAATGATGTCTGAGGTAATTGTAGCATGTNTTAGCGCATCCATTTTACTTCCAGAAGAAACGATGNTGATTATTCAATGGTTAGGTGCGATTGGAATTGTTTCAGCAGNTATNAGTTGAAGTNATATTTGGTTATAAAGCNTCAAAATGAACTANTTAAACTTTAAGCTACTNTATTACAAAGTGTAAANNNTATATTTATTTTTCNANTTTAATTGGGCGAATTAAGCCCTCTTGCGCAACACTTGCCACTAGTTGTCCATCTTTATCAAATATTGCGCCACGACTAAAACCTCTAGCTCCACCCGTAAATGGACTATCCATTGTATATAAATGCCATTCATCAAAATGAGTAGGAGCATGAAACCACATTGCATGATCTAAACTTGCTGTCATTATCCCACCTTTAAACCAATTTACTCCGTGTGGACGAAGGGAAGAGCTCAACAGATTCATGTCTGACGCGTAAGCCAAAAGACATTGTTGTTTAACCAGATCAACTCCTTTTGCTCCAGGCATTCTAAACCACAAATGGTTGACATCACTTGTTGGCTTTGGGTTCAAAATATCTCTTGGCTCTACTTCTCTAATCTCTATCGGCCGAGGTTTAATAAAATCTTTTTGCAACTTTTTTGCTATCTTTTTTACTATCTTTTTCCTCAAAACAGCTCGATCCTCTAAAACTGCTGGATCAGCCACAATCGGCATACTATGCTGATAATCCCATCCTTTTTCATCAATATGAAAGGATGCTGACATGTTCAAAATCTGCTTACCATTTTGTATCGCAATCACACGTCGCGTCGTGAAGCTTCCTCCATCCCTAGCGCGGTCAACTTCATAAAGAACAGGTATACTAGGATCCCCAGGTCTAATAAAATAGGCATGTAAAGAATGGCACATACGTTCATTAACTGTTTTGTAAGCTGCTGCTAGAGCTTGCGCGATAACATGACCACCAAAAATTCGCGTGCTCGTCTCCCCTCCAGTTCCTATACCTCTGAACAAATCAACTTCTAATTGCTCTAACTCGATTAATTCTAATAATTCATTGGTAGCTGGCTTCATAAAAACTGGGACCTTTTTTATTTTCGGTAAAAATAAATTATTCTAAAACTAACTTCCTAATGCACTATGAACCAAAGCTTTTAATTCAGCTCTATTTGAATAACTGCTAGAAGGTGATAATTGTGTAAAAAATACTATCGACATATTATGAATTGGATCAGTCCAAAAGAATGTTGACGCCATGCCACCCCATCCAAAATCCCCAACACTTCCAGGTATTCGAGTTAAGCCTGGATTTAAAACAACTGCTCCACCAAGACCAAAACCCATGCCATCCATCGGTTGCTCAGCAAAACTCTCTGGACCTAAAGAAGCAATATCACCCCGTAAATGATTTAACCTCATGAATTCGAGAGTTTTCTTAGAAAGGACACGGTGATTTTTACAAATTCCACCAGCACAAATCATCTCACCAAATTTCATGTAATCATCAATCGTACCCACAAGACCACCCCCACCTGAAAATAGCAAAGGGTTTTGATAAGGAGAATTATCTCGTTGGTCAATTAGCTCTAAACTGTTTCCCTCGACTGGAGAGTAAAGCGAAGAAAATCTATCTAATGAGCATGGTGAAATATTGAATGCCGTATCCTGCATACCCAAAGGTTGAAAAATCTCATCTCTTAAAAATATGTCCAATGACTTTCCGGAAACAATTTCAATCACTCGCCCAAGCAAATCGATTGAAACTGAATATTCCCATTTAGCACCAGGCTTAAAACAAAGAGGTAACTTTGATAGTTCTTTGACCGCATCTTGAAGCGTTATCTCATCTGACCGGTCAAAAATTCCTATCTTAGACATTTCTTGAGCAACCAAACCAGGATTAAAACTATAGCTTAGCCCGCTCGTGTGAGTTAATAGTTGGTGGATTGTTGGCGTTTCACAATTTTCTGTGTCGTCGATTGATTTTGCATTAGGCACCAAAGATCTCATATGTTTAAACGATGGAACAAACTCCGACACTGGCGCTTCGAGTGGAAACAAGCCCTTTTCAACCAGCGTCATCAAAGCAACCGAAGTGATAAGTTTGGTCATAGAAAAAATACGAACAATTGTATCTCTTTGAAATAATAACCTTTCCTCAACATCTCGATATCCAACATTTGAATAAAATACTTCCTCACCGTGTCTATTAATTAAGATTGAGCTTCCAGGAAATTTCTCTTCATCAACATAACGCTGCATCCAGTCAGTTATTTTAGTAAGTCGAGAGGAATCGAATCCCAAGTTTTCTGTTGAACCCATAATCACCAATCCATTTAAGACTATTAAAATTCTGTTCTATTCGCTATGAACATCTTTCATAGTTAGTTAGTTTCGCCATATTCTTTTCTTAACGTTAGCTTTGACACCTTTCCAGTTGCTGTAAGGGGCAAGCTTTCAACAAAAACTACGTCATCTGGCACCTGCCACTTAGCTAAGTTTTTTGCAAGATGTGCTAAAATACTTTTTGGATCTGGTTCCTGTTCAGGTTTTGGGACAACAATTAGTAAAGGTCTCTCATCCCATTTAGGGTCAGGTATTGCTATTACGGCACAATTGGAAACGTGTTCGTGGCTCATCGCCATATTTTCAACATCAATAGAGCTTATCCACTCCCCTCCAGATTTAATTAAGTCTTTTGCACGGTCTGTTATTGTCAGGAAACCATTNGAGTCTAGTGTTGCGACATCACCAGTTCCAAACCAGCCCTCCGAGTCCATCGCTGCCGATGTTGCCTCTGGATTGTTATAGTAATCCGAAATAATCATATTCCCCCTGACATAAAGTTCACCATTCGAAACTCCATCGTGAGGAACTCTGTTTCCAGATTCATCAACAATTTTTAATTCAACACCATAAACTCTACGCCCTTGTTTTACTTTCAAATCGATTTTTTCGCTCATAGGTAAGCGCGCATGAACAGGCGATAATCTACCATTTGTCCCGATAGGACTCATTTCAGTCATACCCCATGCGTGACAAACCGAAACTTCTAATTTTTCAAATGACTCTACCATAGATCTAGGAACGGCGGAGCCACCTATAATTACCTCTCCAAAACCTTTAGGAATTCTACCTCTATTAGTAATTTCACTCAAAAGCCCTAACCAAACGGTAGGAACACCCCAAGCAGAGAAAACATTTTCATTATCCATGAGTTCAAAAATACTCTTTCCATCTAAGTGCGGTCCAGGAAAAATAATGGACGCACCTACCAAAGGAGCGACGTACGCTAATCCCCAAGCATTTACATGAAAAAGGGGAACAACTGGCAATATCCTAACCCCAGCTCTCATCGTTTCAGGAAATGATATTCCCGCGGTAAGTGAATGAAGTACCGTTGAGCGATGTGTGTATAAGGATCCTTTTGGATTGCCTGTAGTTCCTGATGTGTAACATAGACTGGATGCTGTTTCCTCAGGAAATTCCGGCCATTCAATATTTGAATCACACGGCTCAAGAAGTTCTTCATAACATAAAACATGTTTTAACGAAGTATCAGGCATATGATCCTGATCAGTCATTATTATGAATTTCATTTCGGCTGGTATTTGATCTTTCAACGACTCCAAAATTGGAACAAAAGTTAAATCAACACATATCACAGAGTCTTCGGCGTGATTGATTATATAGACCATTTGCTCAGCTGAAAGCCGTGGATTAATTGTGTGACAAACGGCGCCAATACCTGAGATAGCATAATAAAGCTCAAAATGACGATAACCGTTCCATGCTAATGTTGCGATTCTGTCACCTAACTTGACACCTATATTTTGCAAGGCATTAGCCATTTTTCTTACACGACCCGCAGTCTCCCCATATGTGGTACGATGGATACCCCCCTCCACAGTAACCGATATTATCTCAGCATCCCCATGGGCTTCTTCTCCAAAAGTAAGTATGTCCGCTATTCTTAACGGACGGTGCATCATCATTCCCTTCATAATCACTCCATACTTCAACAGTTTAACAGAATCCTCATTCTATATATGTTGACACTGTTCTGAGAAAGAAGCTACCATTTTTCAACAAAATTTGGCTAATCATCTGCTGTATTTCAGCAAAAATCAATAACCTAACCTCAAGGGAACTGTGTAATTGAAGCGAATTCACGAGTTATTAGAAAATAAGAAAGAAAATTCATTAGCTATCCAAGATTTTGATAATAAGAACTATAGCTATTCCCACTTAAAAAAAATGTCTTCCCAGCTCGCACAAGCTTTAAGAAACCATGGGATAAAAGGTGGAGACAAAGTGGTAGTGGTTTCTGAAAATTCTGCAATGTACGCTGCATGCTTGTTTGGATTAAGTGAAATTGATGCCTGGAGTGTATTGGTAAATGCTCGACAATCAAAAACCGAATTAGATTCCATTATCAAGCATTCCAAAGCCAAATGTGTTTTATTCACAACTCGAGCGTCTCAACAAGCAGAAGATCATGCAAAAAACTTAAGTGCTAGCACTATTGCAGACATTGACTGCGGACCAATAGTCTGCACCCCACTATACAATCAAAAAGCAGAAAAAGTAATCGATGATGGTGAGCAGGTTGCTACTCTTTTATATACGACAGGAACAACGAGCGAACCGAAGGGCGTAATGCTAACACACAATAACCTACTATTTAATTCTGAAAATTCTGCTAACCACATCGGCTTGAATCATAACGATAAAGTGCTAGGAGTATTACCCGGAACTCATATTTATTGCTTAGCTTCTGCATTTCTACCGGTGATTTTTGCCGGTGGATCTATACAGTTTGTTCCAAGATTTAAACCAGACGAGGTATTAGGATTTTTACGGGAGGGCATTACACGATTTCCAGGTGTCCCACAAATGTTTGCATCAATAATCGAACTATTAGATAAAAATAATGAAATACTAAACGCCCCTCACTTAAGAAACCTAGCTACAGGAGGAGCGCCATTAGATCCCGATGTTAAAATGCAAATTGAAAAAATCTTTAAATTGCAGCTAAACAATGGTTATGGAATTACTGAATGCTCCCCCACCATAGCAGTAACAAAAAACGAAGTTCGTCGTTCAGATTTATCAGTAGGACTTCCTGTTCCCAATGTTGAAGTTAAAATTGACAAACCAAATAAGGATAATATCGGGGAAATTCTTGTTCGCGGTAAAAATGTCATGAAAGGTTACTATCGAGACGCCCAACAAACAAAAGAAGTTATCACACCTGACGGTTATTTTAAAACAGGGGATCTTGGCTATTTTGGAAAAGACGGAGCGCTTTTTGTCGTGGGTCGCTCAAAAGAGTTGATTATTAGGTCTGGGTTTAATGTTTTTCCACCAGAAGTTGAGGCAATGTTAACTAAACATCCCAGTGTTTATCAAGCAGCTGTTATCGGAAAAAAAACAAAAACCAACGAAGACATTTTAGCATTTATTCTCACTGATGGTGAAGTTATTGAAACTGAATTAAAGCAATGGTTAAAAAAATATCTTGCGCCCTATAAGATCCCACAACATATTCATATTGTTAAGAAATTCCCTACTGCAGCCACAGGTAAAATTTTAAAACATAAGTTAACAACATTTTTTGCTGATATTTTACATTAAAACCTAATTCAATTCTCTTTCACTTTATTTTCTCGCCAAATAATTAAGATACCAGCACCAACAATTAACAAAACTCCTGGGAAAAGAGTGTCAATTGGAAATTCCCCAAATATTATCCACCCAAACATGAAGGCCGTTAATATCCCAAAATAAATAAAGGGCGACAAGACGGAGGCCGGAGCCATTCTGTAAGCTATCATCATAAGTAAAACACCTATGCCCCCTGTTATGGACATAATAAAAATTAATATCATGTGTTTTATGGAAGCTATTGGGGTAAAATCCACCATCAAAGTCGCCAAAATTACCGCCCCAAGACCTGCACCTACTGATGAATACAAATAGAGTAAGCCATTTGAGATACTTCGATCAAATTTTGGTAACGTAGATATTGAGAGGCCATATAAAAATGCAGCGCAAATTGGCAATATAGCATAAACAGAAAAGTCAGCCGTGCCTGGCCTAATAATCAAAACAACACCAACAAAACCAAGGCCAAGAGCTACCCACCTCCAAATACCAACTTTTTCCCCCACTATTATCACAGACAAAATCACAACAAAAAATGCATTGGTCTGCCCTAAAGTGGATACGGTTGCTAAATCAAGAACACCAATCGCTGAATAGTAACATAGCTGAGCCACTGCGACCGACAAACCTCTAAATAGTGCCAGACGCCATTGTTTAATTATTAATGATGAAAAATTTAGTGAGAGCTCTCGTGTATAAAGTAATAAAATAATACTCGGAATTACTCCAATAACATTTCGGTAAGCTGATAGTTCTTGAGCAGTATAATTCTCCAGTAAAATCCTAACAAACACTGCCATTACATCAAAACAAGTAATTGCCAATATAAGTATACCGATTGCTTGAAAGGTCGTTCGGCGATTTACGCTTTCTGATTTTTCGGGCAAAATGAAATCTCAATCAAATAAATTTGCAGCAACTTAATCAGTGCATTTTTACGAAACTGAAAGCAACAGCTTATTAATAAATAAGAATTGCTATTCATATTTTAAAACGTCAAGATATTCGTATGTTGAAATTTATATCAAGNATTTTGGTTCTCGTTTTTCTCACAACAAATATTCTATGGTCAAATGAAATTCGTTTAAATGGTACGAACAACTCGAACACTCAGTTCACACACCCAGGAAAAATGAAAAAGTCTGATTGGTCAAATACCTTAGAAATGGAAAGAGCTTGGTTGAGCTCAATCGTTAGAATTCCAAACGGCTTAGNCAAATCAAAACTTTCAAATATCAAAGAAATGAAGAAACTGTTAAATGCTCAAATGAGGAAATTTCCAACGGTGATTTTTTTACATGGATGTTATGGAATTCATTCTGGATCTCATCACAGACTTAAATTCTTAGCTGATAATGGTTTCCTAGTGATTGCTCCTGTCAGTTTCGCCCGAAAAAAATATCCAAAATCTTGTGATATCTATACATTGGAAGGTGGATTATACAGAGGAACAATAAATATAAGACAATTTGATGCCAAATATGCGATAATTGCTTTATCGGAGTTAAAATTTGTAGATCATAAAAATATTATACTAATGGGGCATAGCCAAGGTGGCATTACAGCTGCTACTTTGCGGGTTAACAATATAGAACAAAAGTTGAAAGCTAGAGTTATCGAAGGTTGGAACTGNACTCCTGATGTATGGCCAGAATATTCCGGAATGAATGCTGAAAAAGATGAACTGGTTTTATCTCTGGTTGGGCATTCAGACCCCTGGTTTTCTTATTCAANTTATAAATTAGGATGTGGGCCATTGCTAAATCAAACCAATGGTAGCAAAGGAATTGTCTATAAAGAAGGGTTTCTTCGATATGAACACGCACCATTAGATTACAAAAAGCCAAAAGANGAGTTACTTAATTTTTTAACCCAAGTAATACGAAAATAATTGCCTAAAAACTCTTTNATTTGGAANAGACNGCATTTTACATCTGAAAACCAGGTGTTGATTTAGACAATGCAATCTCTTCGTCTGACATTTCAGTTTCAATATCGTCAAACAATGGGGTGGACAGATAACGTTCACCAGTATCAGGAAGCATAGCCAAAATAACAGAATTTGGTTTAACCTTTTTTGCAATCTCCATTGCAACAGCTAAACTAGCCCCTCCTGATACTCCTGTAAAAATACCTTCTTTTGTAGCTAATTGCTTAGACCAATAAATGCTATCTTTTCCAGTCACTGGTAGAAGCTCATCAAACAAATTGTTATCGATAGCTTCTTGCAAAACCAAAGGAATAAAATCTGGAGTCCAGCCTTGTATTGGATGGGGTTCAAAACTTGGATGACTAACTGAAGGTTCTCCAAGTTCATTTCGTTCTTGAGCATGATTTGAAGCTACTATTCTAGCAACATCAGGTTCACTTAATATTATCTTNGTTTTTGGGCTNTCTTTTCTCAAAACTCTTGCGACACCAGTAACCGTTCCACCTGTGCCATAACCAGTTACAAAATAGTCTAATCCCTCTTTCTCAAAATCACTTAAGATTTCTTTACCCGTTGTTGCCTCATGGATGTCTGCATTTGCATCTGTCTCAAATTGATGAGCTAAAAACCAATTATTTTTCTCAGCAAGTTCTTTTGCTTTCTTNTACATACCCAGACCCTTTTGGGCACGAGGTGTAAGAACAACTTTTGCGCCCAAAAACCTCATCAACTTTCTACGTTCAATAGAAAAACTGTCTGCCATTGTAACAACCAAAGGATAGCCTTTAGCCGCACAAACGGTAGCTAATCCTATACCAGTATTCCCACTTGTAGCCTCAACTACTGTTTGACCTGGCTTCAACTTTCCAGACCTTTCAGCAGCCTCAATAATGTTTANTGCCAATCGATCTTTTACTGATCCTGCTGGATTGAAAGACTCAACCTTCACATACATCTGCACTCCTTCAGGAGAGATTTTATTGAGCTTAATGACTGGTGTGTTGCCAACCGTTTCCACAATTGAGCTGAACAACCTTTTTTGACCAGTTGTTTTAAAAATTTTTGATGTATTTTCCATTTTTTCACCTACTCCAAAAGATTTATTTATTATTTATATCAGTGAGCCACTTAAAAATCATAAAATTATTTAGGGTTTACTTTTTNAATCAATTTGGTTCGCCTTGAACCCAAACATATCCATTATCTCTTCGTTTAATAAATCCAATTGCTGGGCTTAAAATATGTCCACCAGAAAACGCAATCTCCTCATCAGCTAAAATATCTAGCATCTTTTTTCTGGATTTTTTTGCCAAATCTGGATCTTGGTCAAAAACGACTCCGATGTCCGGATTGTTAATCTGCAAATACTGTGCATGGATAATATCACCAGCAATCGCAAATTGCTGATTACCTGAAGAAATTAGCACCCCAATATGACCTGCAGTATGCCCAGGTAAATCTATAGCCGATAAGCCCGAACCAATATCCGCATCATTAGATATTAAGGTTAATTTATCAGTGTATTTTGATAACACTTGAAGAGGTAACTTTTGATCTTCTAAGTTGTTCTTAAAATTTCCAACATTTGTCCAAAAATCATGCTCTTTTTGTGTGAGTATTAATCCAGCATTTTCAAAAACTGGGTTTCCATCCTCCGAAATTAANCCGCCTATATGATCAGGATGTAAATGTGTAGCGATGACGTCTGTTATTTCATCATTTTTCACACCAACTTCGTTTAATGCATATTTTAAATTACCAGCAGCCGGACCAAAAAGATTACCTGCACCTGCATCAATTAAGATATTTCTTTCACCAGTTCTTACAAAAAATGCGTTAAAATTAGTTTCTATTGCTTGACGATTATTTAATTTTAACAATCTTTGTATCTCATTTGAATCATTTACAATAAATGTTTCTTTACCAAATTCTGTTTCACCATCTTTTAGAATAAATAACTCGGTATCACCTACTTCTTTTTTAACTGAATACATCAATCATATCTCCAATATATTAACTCTCATTAACTTTTTATTTTCTTGGCATAATAATTAGTATATTTAATGTACTGTAAAACAAAATATTGATTACTCAAATAATTTAGTAATTTTTCTCTATACGACCATTTTTATACAACGTTTCTTTGCATAACTTCCCATCACTATTATAGTATCTCCAACAGCCGTCACGCATTCCTTTAAAAAACTGGCCTTCATGCTCTATATTTCCATTATCATAATAAGATGAATAATCACCATCTCTTAAGCCATTGTTGTAGTTTCCCATACCCAACAAATTTCCAGTTGGATAATAAGATTTCCATGGGCCATGTTTTACATTACCATTCCAATACCCTTCAAAATATAATTGACCATTATCCCAATAATATTTCCATTCATCACTCTTTAGGGTTGAAGTAATCAAAAACTTAACTCCCATTTCACANAATCAANAATANTANAATGCANCAAAATGAGNTAACTAAAAAAGAAAAAAAGAAAGAGTCAANATGNTCTATCTTATTCTATTTCTAAAAATCTAAACAAATTTAATCGCTTTTTTATCAAATATTGTTAAAAATATTAATTAAACAACTTAATTTACAAACGAAGGATTTATTAAGATGAGCCACCTTGGATTTAGTGAAACAGTTTCTCCAGATGATCTTGTTGTAAGAAATGGTATTTTTTACAAAAAATTTACAGATATTCCATTTATTGGAGAAGTGAATGGAAGACAAAATGGNACTATTATTAATGGTAAAAGAGATGGTTTTTGGGAATCATATTTTGAAAATGGCCAGCTAAATTGGAAAGGCAGTTATAAGAATGATAACTTGGATGGTCCATGGGAATACTATCATAAAAATGGACAATTATCTTTCAAGGGAAACTACGTGGATGGAAAGGAAGAAGGTAGCTTTGAACATTTTAAAGAAAACGGTAAATTTGAAAAAAGAGAAACTTGGAAAAATGGAAAAGTACTATTTAAGAAGAAAAGTAATCTTTAAGAAATAGTCGTGTTTATAACTGATCAAAACTATCTAGGAAATACATTATTTCCCTTCATTATGTGAGCGTGTGTTTCTTGATTAATATTACCACCAGAAATAATAGCAGCTACATTTTTTCCNGANTATTGTGGCTTAAGAGCAGCTGCCAAAGCAACTGCNCCAGCCCCCTCAGCAATTAAATTAGATGTATTTGATAAAGCACGTAAAGCGTTTGCAGCCTCCTCGTGAGAAACTATTACAACTTCATCAACCAGTGCATCTAGCAAAGGCCACATCTCATTCAAAACAATCGTTGAACCAATACCATCTATCCANCTCTCACCGCGCTCTACTTGAACTGGCTTACCTTTGTTTTTTGCAGCGCTTAGTGGTACCGAACTTTCAATTTCACANGCNACAATNGTAGGTGATTTTCCAAGTGCTTTCATNGCTAAAGCAATGCCAGAAATCATTCCTCCACCTCCAAATGGAACAACCAATACATCTACATCTGGATATTGCGNTGCAATTTCCAACCCTATCACTCCGTTACCAATTATTACTTCAAGCTCCGCGACAGGATGGATAAAGAATCCATCTACACCTGCAGACCTATTCATCATTATATTCCACCAATCTGAAAACGAAACCGATGTAACTTTAGCACCAAGATTTATAAGAGAATCAACTTTTNACTTTGATGCCGTATCAGGTACGAATACATGAACATCTAAACCTCTATTTTTTGCTGCTTTCGTGACACCTTGGCCAAAATTACCTGCACTTGCGGTAACCACGCCATTTCTTAACTTCTCTTCATCAACCATCGCAATAGCATTTGCCCCGGCNCGTATTTTAAACGAACCCAACGGTTGCAAGCACTCTGCTTTTATCAATAAGTTTCTATCATCAGTTGGGTAAGACAATAATGGTGTAATAATTACATCTGACTCNATGCGAGCTTTTGCNGCCTCAAAATCCTGTAATTCGAGNTCAAATGCTGCTTCTGATATCGATATACTCATAGACTAACCTTAGTTATTATCTACTACGAATAAGACATTATACTACAAATATCAAAACATACGGCTTTAATGAAGAATGCCCGCCAAAGCGGGCATTCTCTAAAAACTTTCTTTNTTAGTTTATGCTTCTTCTTTTCTTGAAGAAGTAGCCGCTGACCAAATCATTAGACCAAACGCTATTTTATTAACAAAATCTGCTATGTTATAAATGCCGTTTAATGTGCCTGCNTCAACTTGGTCTCCTGCATAACCAATTACATAACCTATTGGATATATCGCCCAACCAACTAAGACTATCAGCCTCATCGTTTTAAACGCTGATTGTACACCTTCGGGCGCATCTGCTAAGTTTGCTTGTGCATCTCCTGCAAAAATCGCCCATATGATATAGAGCCATCCTGCCATTCCGATTACAAATGCTAACCAAACATTCATATAACCGACNTCTCCCAAGTAACCAAATATCAACATCACCAAAGATGCCACTAAAAGGTTCCAGAAAACCCGACCTGCTACTGCTCCCACAGCGGCTAAAATCAGATAAAATTCGATAATCTGAAGAGGAACTGTTATTATCCAGTCAACATATCTGTACACGGTTGGAGTATCTTGAGTCTCAACCCAAACACCACGCATATAAAAATAGTGAACTGCTGCTACCAANGTTACTAATCCAGCAACAGTTAAAGANGTACTCCATTTAGCATCAACTTTATTTGACTCCATAAAAAAGAAAATTGTTGCTGCTACCATCGCAATTGAAATTATCCAAAAACTAATGCCCACAAAATCGTCTGCTCTCAAGTTTGTTGATGCAGAAGCCATTAGAGGCATCATGGTCAAAACACTAACAGGAATGGCACATTTACCAATTCTATTAATTAAATTCATCATTTTAAATTCTCCACNTATGACTATAAATATCCACTTGCAAATACCAGGCAAGCTGAGTTTTTTAAACTTGGCTTTNCACTTAGTTTAAAAACAATACCTNATATTATTGCGTTATTACTTTAGAGTAATCTTTAACGTTACGTAAATTATAGAATTTTATCTATGCTAATATATCCCATACTATTTTCAGCCTGATACCNGTCGAAATAAAGCATAAAAAACTGAAAATTAAAGCTAAAATGGGAAAAGAGCTCGGAAATATACANATTAATGTTATAAATATTATTGTCTCAGTACCCTCTATTAGACCACTTAAGTAATAAAACCCCTTAGAAGAAAATAATGAAGATGATATCTTTCTTCGTTCAGCAAAAATAGAAAAAGCAAGAAATGTTGAACCTGTTCCAAAGAATGTAAACAGCAAAATACACGCAAATAATGAATTTTCTAATGGATTATGTAATGCAAAGGCTAATGGGATTGATGCATAAAAAATGAAATCTAAGGTTATATCTAAGAAAGCTCCCATGTCAGAGATGCCATTCCGCCGTGCAATAATCCCGTCAAGACCGTCCAATAGTCTATTAAGAATAATNANTAATAGAGCNAATTTAAAAAATCCAAAAATTATTAAGGGTAGGCTAGAAATACCAATTATNAAACCTATCACCGTNACCGAATTTGCTGTTACTTTTAGATGAGTTAAATATCCAGCTACTGGACTCAGACAAAATTCAACAATGGGAAGTACCCTACTATCTATCATTTTCTGTCCAATTAGGCCCAGTAACCCCAAAAGTAACTTTTGATCTACTAATAAAACTAACTGCATTTTGTTGCACTAATAAAATCTTTTTAAAGCTCATCTTTGTTCCTGCTAATTTAAAAAAGATGGCGACCCCGAGAGGATTCGAACCTCTAACCTGCCCCTTAGGAGGGGGCTGCTCTATCCAGTTGAGCCACGGGGCCAAGTAAATTTACATGTCGATTAAGATGCTAAACCTTTTTCTCCTAAATCTAAAAACCTTTGACGTCTATCAGCTATCAGCGTTTTTCTATCAAAGCCTTTAAGGCTTTCTAATTGTGCATCTATTGCTTCACCTACTGCTCTTATGGTCACATCTCTACCACGCTGCGCACCACCAATGGGCTCCTCAACAATCAAATCACATACACCTAATTTTTGTAGATCCTGTGCTGTTAATCGAAGGGCCTCGGCAGCTTCACGCATTTTCTCTGCATCTTTCCATAAAATAGAGGCACAGCCTTCTGGAGAAATTACAGAGTAAATTGAATGTTGCAGCATAATCACTCTGTTTGCTGTCGCAAATGCTACCGCACCGCCCGAACCACCTTCGCCAATAATAATGGATATTAAAGGAACGCCAATCTGTAAACATTTTTCTGTCGATCGAGCTATCGCTTCCGATTGGCCACGTTCTTCTGCACCCTTTCCAGGATAAGCCCCTGGAGTATCTACAAGTGTTATCACTGGCAAATTAAATCTATCTGCCAAGTCCATCAATCTAATCGCTTTTCGGTAACCTTCAGGTCTAGCCATTCCAAAATTACGTTCGATTCTAGTTTTAGTGTCGTAACCCTTTTCTTGACCTAAAACTATAACTGGCTGGTCATTAAACCTTCCAATCCCCCCCATAACAGCATGATCATCGGCAAAGTTTCTATCTCCACTTAGCGGGATATAATCTTGAAACAGTTTTTCAATGTAGTCTTTACAATGAGGCCTATCAGGATGTCTAGCAACTTGACATTTACGCCAGGGGGTCAAATTTTCATAAAGGTTTATTAGTAAATCTGCTGCTTTTTTGTCTAAGGCTGATGCTTCTTTTTCCACATTCATTTCCTTGGAAGTCTTCGTCAAGGCTCTTAGCTCTGCTGCTTTACCCTCAATTTCTGCTAATGGCCTCTCAAATTCTAAATAATTTTGCATTCAAATGCCTTTTACCTAAGTATCATTTTAAAAACATAAACATTTATAGTTATTATTCCAACATCAATTCTGATTGTCGGACAATAACTTCTGCTTGCTTAATAGAAGCGATATCAACAAGACGACCTTTGTAAACCGTAGCACCTTCTCCACTATTTTTAGCCTCTTCCATTGCTAGCAAAATTTCTTTCGCTTCCTTCACAGCTTCAGGAGATGGGGTAAACACTTCGTTTGCAAGAGCAACTTGTTTTGGATGGATTGCCCATTTACCAACCATCCCAAGAGTCGCTGATCTCAAAGCTTGAGCTTTAAAACCTGCATCATCAGAAAAATCACCAAATGGACCATCTACAGGCAACAGCCCATAAGTTCGACACGCAGCTACAATAGAAGTTGTTACCGAATGCCAAGGATCAGAAAAATGAATATTTCTTTCACTATCCACTTCACCATTTTCAATCATATAATAATTAGACTGTGTTCCACCAATCCCAGTTGTCTGCATTCCCATCGAAGCTGCAAAGTCTGCTGCACCCAATGATAAAGCTTTCAACCGAGAGCTTGAGGATGCTATCTCATTTACGTTTACTAAGCCAGCTGCTGTTTCAATTATTGCTTCAAAGTTAAGGCTTTTTGTAATCCCTCTCGATGACTCAATACTGGAAACTAGAGCATCAACAGCGTAAATATCTTTTGCATTTCCAGCTTTGGGAATCATAATTTGATCTAGACGACCATCCGTTTTTTCAACCAAATCTACCACATCTCTATACCAATATGATGTATCAAGCCCATTAATTCTAACGGATAATGTTTTGTTNCCCCAGTTTATCTCATTTATCGCAGNAATNGCATTTTTTCTTGCACTAACNTTATCACTCGGAGCNACNCTNTCNTCAAGATCAATATTTATTACATCAGCNNTNGAAGCNGCCATTTTTTCAAANAATGCNGTTCTNGANGCTGGNCCAAATAACTGACATCGATTNGGNCNANNNGGGGNCATNGGCTGTAAATGAAAGCTCATCNTGNTCTCCANTAATGATTTCAAATTAATAATTTGTGATAACTTGTTGTGACACCGGTCGCAACCACACGATTTTAAATAAAAATCTGGGTTTATTTGGTGAGCCCTACAGGATTCGAACCTGTGACCCACTGATTAAAAGTCAGTTGCTCTACCAACTGAGCTAAGGGCCCACACAATAAGGGTACGTAGCGTCGAGGCAGTGTTTGGTCAATAGAAAATAAAGATAATAATTAATAAGTTCACGTTAAATTCAACTTTTCAGAGTTTTTATCAAATTGAAATATAAAGAGAAAGTTGATAGATTGAGAATATCGCTTAAGTTTTAAAAAAACATCTATTAAACTTNATAATTAATGGTCTAATTCTTATTTTGTAGAAAAAGGAAAATTAAGTGCAAGAAATTCCATTTATAAAAATGCATGGGCTAGGAAATGATTTCGTAATTATTGATCAGCGCAAACAAGACATTAATTTAAACCAAAATCTTATTCAACGAATCGCAGATCGAAACAAAGGTGTCGGGTTTGATCAATTAGCCATAATTTTAANTAGTAAAGAAGCAGACGCTGAGCTCGTATTTTTCAATTCTGACGGATCTGAATCTCGAACCTGTGGCAATGCCACCCGCTGCATAGCNAAGCACTTAATGCAAGAGAAAAAAACTAATGATTTAAAACTATCCACAGATGGAATAATTCTTATTGCTAAAAATGTTGGGGTTAATCTCACATCAGTCAATATGGGAGTTCCAAAATTTGAATGGCATGACATTCCGATTTCAAAAAAAATTAATACACTCAAGTTACCAATTGAGGGCCATCCAACTGGAACCAGTATCGGAAATCCTCATTGTACATTTTTTGTTGAGGACCTAGAAAATATAGACCTTAACAAAATTGGACCTGAAATTGAAAATCATCCTCTATTTCCCGAAAGAACTAATGTTCAGTTTGCTAAAATTTTAGATCCAAATCGCATACGAGTGCGTGTTTGGGAACGAGGTACTGGAGTGACCCTTGCATCTGGATCATCGTCTTGCGCAGTAGCAGTTGCAGCCATAAGAAATGAATTTACTCAAAATAAGGTAACTGTAGATCTTGACGGCGGTTCATTAGAGGTTAATTGGACATCTGACGGAGTTTGGTTGACAGGCCCAACTGCTCACTCATTTAGTGGAATTTTAACAAAAGATTTTCTTACTCATGAATAAATCAAAATTTATAACTCTAGGCTGCCGTTTAAATACTTACGAGACGGAGGCTATGAAAGCATTGGTAAAAACTGAAGAGGTTTCCAATATTGCTGTAGTTAACACATGCGCTGTAACCGCTGAAGCCGTCCGAAAATCAAGACGAGAAATCCGAAAACTTTATCGAGAAGATCACAAAAGAAAAATCATTGTTACTGGTTGTGCAGCTCAAATAAACCCAAATGACTTTTCTAATATGAAAGAAGTTTCAAATGTTTTTGGAAATATTGAAAAAATGAAAACAGAAACATGGAAAAAATTTTCGAATGAACGGATTATCAGTTCAGGTCATAAAAGGATTCAAGTCAATGATATTATGACTCACAATAACAAAGAAAATAATACTATTATTGATGGTTTTGGCACAAGGAGTCGAGCCTATGTTCAGGTACAAAATGGATGTGATCATCGATGCACATTTTGTATTATCCCATACGGTCGGGGCAATTCTCGCTCTGTTACTCAAGAGAAAATAATTGAACAAATAAAACGCCTGGTTTCAAATGGATTCAAGGAAGTCGTTCTCACGGGAGTAGATTTAACAAGCTGGGGAGCTGATTTAGATAAGCAACCCTCACTTGGTAACCTCGTAATACAAATCTTAAAAATGATTCCTGATCTTCCAAGATTAAGAATTAGCTCAATAGACAGTATAGAAGTTGATGACGCATTAATGGAGGCTATAGCAAATGAAAAGCGACTGATGGCACATTTTCATTTGAGCTTACAATCCGGGGATAACATGATATTGAAGCGAATGAAACGAAGGCATTTACGAGATGATGCCATTTCATTTTGTGACGAAGTCAAAAAAGTGCGTCCCGAAGTCACTTTTGGTGCTGATATCATTGCTGGGTTTCCAACCGAAACAGATAAAATGTTTGAAAATTCTTTAAAATTGGTGACAGAATGTGATTTAACCTGGCTTCATATTTTTCCATACTCCGCAAGAGTTGGCACGCCTGCATCTAGGATGCCACAAGTCAGGGGTCAAAAAGTAAAAGAACGGGCTAAAGAGCTAAGAGCGTTGGGATCATCACAAGTATCAAAATATTTAACCTCCCAAGTTGGACTACAACATAAGATATTGATGGAGAATGAAACTTTGGGTCGAACAGAGCAATTTGCAGAAGTTCAATTCAAAACTCCAAGAAAACCTGGCATTATAATTTCTGCAAAGATTAACAGTTTTGAAAACCATAGATTAACAATATAGCATTAGCATTACAGGCTTTTATTTTGTCATACCCGATTCTTTATTCTTTTAGACGTTGCCCATATGCGATGAGAGCTCGGTTAGCTATTTTTAGCGCAGAATTAAAACACGAGCATAGGGAAATTTTACTCAAAGAAAAACCTAAGGCTTTTCTAGATCTTTCCTCAAAAGGCACTGTCCCGGTATTATTAACAGAAAATAATAAATTGATTGAAGAAAGTCTCGACATAATGAAATGGGCATTAAAGAAAAATGATCCTGAGAAATTACTTGATATTGAAAGTGAAAAGCATTTCAGTAGGTTTATTTCAAAACTCGACAACGATTTTAAAACTAATCTAGATAATTACAAATATTTGCATAAAGAATATGAAACTAAATTAATATGTAGAAATAATGCTTGCGAATTCTTACAGCAACTCGATGTACAACTGAACAATCAGAAATGGTTATTTGGAGAAAGTCCAAAGATTTACGATTTGGTTTCCTTGCCTTTTATAAGGCAATTTGCCAACGTTGATCGATCTTGGTTTGATAACCAACCATTTAAAAACATACATAGNTGGTTAAATTCATTCTTGGATAGNAATCGATTTTTTTCAATAATGCATAAATATAAAAAATGGTCGCCTACTGATACCCCAAACCTAAATGATTTTGAAAAAAGTTAGACTAAAAAGGTGGTTCTACAACTTTTCCAAGCATTATTTCATTATTTGGCAAATAGATATCCACGCCTTGATCTTCATGCCAATAATTTCGGTCAATCATTGATAGCCCAACATTCGCTTTTAAACGGGGAGAAAAAATTGCTGATGTGATTGCCCCAACCTCAACTCCTTCAACCTTTACAGGCCAAGGTAATGAGCAAGTAGGACAGGGATNTTCTCCAAAAATCACGCCNCTTACTTTTCTTTTTACACCTTCCTTGGCTATTTTTTTTAAACTATCTTTACCAATATAATCNATTGTATCATCAAAACTGCAATATTTTTCTAAACCAATTTCTAGCGGATTATTGGCTCGTGTCATTTCATTTCCATAGCTAAATAATCCACCTTCGATCCGCTCAATTAAATTAGGACAACCAGGCTTTATATTAAACTCTTGCCCCATNTCCCATATCTTCTGCCANAGCTTCTCACCTAAATCTGCTCCTTTAAGATAAATTTCAAATCCACCTTGTCTAGAATATCCAGACCTTGCAATTAATTGCCTAGTATTCAGAAAATCAACCCAACCAAATTTAAAAAATTTAATATCCGCCACATGATTGCCAAAAATATTTGACAATAGCGCTTCTGCTTTGGGCCCCTGAANTGCCAAAGGGTAAACATCTGGCTCTTCAACACAAACATCAAAGCATTTTCCTATAGCTATCCCTTTTGCGTAAAGTAGAACGTCAGAGTCTGCGATTGATAACCAAAAATGATTATCATTTAATTTCAACAAAACAGGATCGTTAATTAGGCCTGCGTCAGAGTCAATAATAGGAATGTACATGCATTCGCCAATAAGGCACCTAGAAATATCTCTTGGTGTCATAAGTTGAACAAGTTTAGAAGCATCTGGGCCAACAATTTCGACTTGCCTTTGACAAGAAACATCCCANANCTGAACGTGCTCTTTAAGATGCCAATAATCTTCCTCAACACTAGCTTCAAATGCTTTAGGCAACAGCATATGGTTTACGACAGAGAAACCTTTNACACCCAGCTTTTCTACAATATTTGTATAAGGTGTTCGCCGAATCCTCCTCGACATATTTAATCCGTCAGAACTCAACCAGACCACCAAGTAGAATATGAATTAGGATTTATAATGATTGGCATATGATAACTTGATTCTGGGTTTGGTATCTTAAATCTCAATACTATTTGCTCCATTATTTGATCATAACCCCNATTAGACCAATAAGCTCTTGTATCAAATGTTAATTCATAAATGGATGAAATATCTATTATTTCTGGTTTGACAATTTGATTAAGCCGACCACCTTTATCCATCTTTGACTCAAATAAAATTTCACCATTCAGTTTAATTAGTTTGACCGAAATGCCACTAGCATGAGTGCCGTCTAGTCCATTGAGCGTATGAGAGGTAATGATGGCCATTATTCTATAGACGCCTTATCCCGTTTATCTGATGTTGCCGCTACAATAGGGCTAATTACACCCTTACATTTTACATTTAAGCATGCCGTTTTGCCTGAAGCTATAGCACGTTTTAAGGCCGGCCCA
Source organism: Paracoccaceae bacterium (assembly GCA_002712045.1). Taxonomy (GTDB): domain Bacteria; phylum Pseudomonadota; class Alphaproteobacteria; order Rhodobacterales; family Rhodobacteraceae. The sequence goes on along the minus strand of PARX01000034.1, from coordinate 74,668 downwards.
ATCTCTTCTCTCTTAGTNACCAACTCTCCATATCCTCCAAGACCCTCAAACATTGTATGAAATGGAATGTCCCTAAAATCTGTTGCAAAATGTTTCCCATTCGAAAATAAGCGTTCCTGTTGNTGACTAATACAATCTAAACCNCCATTATTATCTATNACAACGGTTATTGGTAANNCTTCTTGAAAAGCGGCTTCTATAGATAANCCACCAGATAAAAATGCNCCATCACCACTTATTACAACAACATTTTTATCAGGATTTANGTTCTTAGCTGAAATACCAAAACTTACACCAACCCCAAGTAGTGAGTAATTTCCNGGGTGCATTATTCCCCCAAGTCTTTGACCTTTCCACCCAGCAATATTTACTGCAATTTCAGACCAAAAATGAGTATTGCCCCCATCAAAAACCAACCAGTCTTCTTCGTTCATCTCTTTTTGAACATCCAAACTTAGCTGNAACGGGTGTATACGGTTATCCCTTTGAGTTTCTGCGTCAATATGATCGCTCCACTCCTTAACCCAAAGCTCTCGTCTACTAGATTGCAGNTTAAACCATTCACTCCAATTTTTCTCAATATCCATTATATTTTGAAGAAATGCTCCAGGGTCAGAGAGTAAGAGTTCGTCTGCTGCGCGATTATAGTTTAACTCCTCATCACTCCCATTTACGCATATCAATTGCGTACTNATTGGAAAAAAGGGTGCATTTCCAAAATTCATCTGATTGTCGAGTCGACCGCCTATCATTAAAATCAGGTCACTTTCCTGTATAGCCTCTTTTGAAGGATGATATTGATGGAAATCTGCCAGTCCCATATATGCTTCATTTTCTTCACCTAACAACTTCTGATGATACGGTACATTAAAAATTGGTATTCTTAATNTTTTCCCTACCTGTTCTAAAAATCTTTCTGAGCGCGACCACCAAATACCATGACCACCAATGATTATTGGTCTTTCAGAATTTTCAATCATTTCGACTATTCTTGATAATGCAAGGGGCTCAGGCCATGCTTTAATTGGATATCTAGGCCCTCTATTGAAGGGTCGCTCATCCAACCCAGCGTCAAAGTCATAACTAGAAAACATAATATCAACTGGAAGACTAATATGGACAGGACCTGGGTAACCAGTGGTTGCAGCTGACCATGCTCGATCAACAAATTCACTTATCCTATCCCCATCAGTAATACTTATAGAATACTTTGTAAGNGGCTGTGCAATGGAAACGTCGTCGATCTCTTTAAAACCCCCCGAACCTTGACGNTTTTGAGTNGAAGATCCCGTTATAAAAATTACTGGACTTCTTTCACCCCAAGCTTCAAGCATTGCAGGCACTGCATTTGCAAAACCTTCTGGGCCAACAAGACAAACTGCTGGCTTCCTAGTTATTCTAGAATGCCCATCCGCCAGATGCCCAGCCACTTGCTCATGGGGACAATTTATTACAGGCATTTGACATTCCATCATCCCCTCGAGCGCAGGGTTACAAAANCCTCCTGCTAGTGTAAAAACATGATCAACACCTTTTTCCTTTAAGGCTCGCGCTAAAATTGACCCACCTCTAATTTTTTCTTTTGCCACTCTACTCTCCTGCCAATACAGAACTATTTATTTCTTCAATTCGGTTAATCCCCAACTGNGCCATTACTACTTTTATATCTTCAGTTAAGATTGAAAGAATTTTTTCTAACCCAATATCTCCAGCTACTGCTAATGAATGTAAAATTGGTCGCCCTAAAAACACAAAGTTCGCGCCATTAGCTAAAGCTTTAACAATATCACTACCGTCCCTGATACCACTATCAAAAGCCAAAGGATATTCATTTCCCAAAGCTTCTCGGATCCTTGGTAAAACCTTTATTGCTGGTGGCGCTGCATCNAGTTGTCGACCACCATGATTAGAGACCCAAATAGCATCAGCTCCCAATTCCTTTACCCTAACTGCATCTTCAGTGGACAAAACACCTTTCACAATAATTCGACCTTTCCAAATCATTCGTATTTTTTCGAAGAACTCCCAGGTTGCACCTGGTCTGGGTGCCTTTCGATCAAAACGGTCTTCACTTTGATTTATTAATACTGGCTTTGGTATGCCATTAAATATCGTTCTCATAGTCCAAGTTGGATGGGTTGCAAGATCAAAAAACTGACTTAACCCCATTTTAAAAGGCACTTGAAACCCATTTCTCAACTCACGCATACGCCTGGAGCCTTGAGGAACATCAACCGTCAATATTAATGTTTTACAACCAACAGATTGGGCCGCATTTACAAGCCTCATACCACTCTCAACACCTGAAAAAAGATAGAGTTGGAACCAAGCATTATCTTCACAAATGTTATATAGATCCTTTAAATCTGTTGACGAAGCAGTTGAAATACCATGAGGTAAGTTCCATTTCTTTGCTGCTTTTGCCATTATTGTATCAGCTTTAGAAAATGCNAAATTACACATTCCCATTGGTGCAATCCCAAATGGNAGNCCAAATGTTTGACCCAAGAANNCAGTNCTTNTNTTACATTNACTNACATCTCGTAAAGCACGCGGCAATAGTTTAATCTCATCAAACGCTTTAAGATTTTCTATTGGAGCNACTTCTCTTCCAGTGGCACCTTCAATAAAATCATATATTAATCGAGGTAATTTATTACGTGAAATACACCGCGCATCGTTAGAATCAAATATTTTGTCAACNGCTCTCATTAAATAGTTCATTAAATCAAAAAAAATATAATAAAAAGAGAAAGTATCTCTAAGATTATTCTGGGCTTTATTATTTACTAGGACAAATATAAACTTAAAAAAACAAAATTTATTTAGAAGTATTTAGTTAGAGAAAAACTTTGGTTACTCACAAAACACAGATTGCTATTATTGGTGGTGGTCCAGCTGGTCTACTATTAAGCCATATATTACATCTTAATGGCATCGATAGCATGGTTATAGAGCGCCAAAGTAAAGCTCATGTTAAAGGACGGATCAGGGCAGGTGTATTAGAAGCAGGGACTGTTCAGCTCCTACGTGACGTGGGTTTAGGTGATAGAATGGATAAAGAGGGAATGCCACATGACGGTACAAGTTTTACATGGGAAAACAAGCCAAGCTTATTTATTAATGTAAAAAAATTTACAGGCAAAAGCTTTATGGCGTATGGNCAAACTTCAATAACTGAAGANCTATACCTACAAAGAGAACAAGATAATGGTCAGATTATTTGCGAANCATCTGAAGTNCAAATTCACGATATTGATAAAAAAAAGCCCAAAGTTACTTTTTTGGCAGATGGANAAAATCATGAAGTGATTTGTGACTTTATCGCTGGATGCGATGGCTTTCATGGAGTTTCACGTCAGTCAATACCAGCTCATCTACAACGTTCATTCCAAAGGACTTATCCTTTTGGTTGGTTAGGAATAATGGCAGAAGTNCCGCCCTATAAAGATGTATTATACGGATACCATAGTGAAGGTTTCGCTTTAGCCTCTCAAAGAAACCCAATGNTAAGTAGATTTTACATACAAGTAGATATACAAGATAAAATTAAGGATTGGTCTGATGATCGATTTTGGGAGGCACTATTACGGCGTTTGCCAAAAGAAGTGACCAAAGACATTCAAACAGGTCCGTCAATTGAAAAATCAATTGCACCTTTNAGAAGTTTTGTTTCTGAACCTATGCAGTACAAAAGACTATTTTTGGCTGGNGATAGTGCTCACGTCGTTCCACCAACTGGCGCCAAGGGATTAAACTTGGCAGTTTCGGATATTTACTTCCTTAGCAGAGCATTAATCGAAGTTTACAAAAATAACAATTTCTTACATTTAGAAAATTACTCTAAAACTGCTCTAGCAAGAGTTTGGGGTGCCATAAATTTAAGTTGGCGTCTAACAAAAATGCTTCACACTTTTCCTGGTGAAGATCCATTCGATCAGCAAATTCGGCAATCTGATTATGACTTACTCTTAAGATCAGAAGAATTACAACGATCCCTGGCAGTACAATATATTGGGTTACCATTAAATTTATGATTACCATGGCTTAGAAAATTAAAATATTAAACCCCTTAAATAAAAGTCTTAATGCTATCAGGGTAACTATAAACTTAAAAACCCGTCTAAATGTCTGTTCAGAAACCATTCTAGTGGTCCGCTTACCTAGCCAGGTACCTACTAAACCCGCTACAGTAGCACCAAGAATATGAGGAAGATAACTTAAATAATCAAATCCAATATTTGAAAACCAAAATACCTTAAAAATATCCATCGAAAGCATACACGCAGCTAACGTACCAGTTATTTGCATCTTGATTAGCTCTGTTCTCAAAATAGCAGGTTGCAGAAATGCTCCAACACCGAAAACAGTTGCTATAAAAGAATGCACCATACCTACAATTACAAAAATTTTTGAAGCATTAATTGGTAACTTGAAATTCCCAAACCAAATTAAAATAATCAATAAGATTCCAATGCCAATAGACAATAAGGCCTCTGGCAAAACAACAAAAACATTAACTCCAAAATATACTCCAAAAATTGAACCAACAAATACTGCTAGTACAATTCTCCAAACAATATCTTTCCAAAATAAAGCCAGACGACCAAGCAGAGATGAAAATGCAAAAAGAGGCATCAAAGGAATGACAACCGTCATTGGGAAAACGGTCGAGCCAGCCGCAAGTAAGAGATACACTCCTCCCGTGGCAAAAGCAGCATTAACGAAAGCTGCCAAAAAACTTCCTAAAGTTATGATAACTAATGTGTAATCCACTATTTTACTAGCCCATCTCTACTAGCAGAAAACCTTGATAAATCACGATTACTATTTTTTGAAAGAATAATTTCTGAGAGAATTTTACCAGTTTTTGGACCTGCGGATAACCCAATATGTTGGTGCCCATATCCCAACCAAACATTATTGTAATTTGGTGATATGTCTATGACTGGCAAGCTATCTGTTGTTGAGGGTCTATGGCCCATCCAGTAAGTTTTTCTTTCGTATTTTAGTTCTGGAAATAAAGTTTCAATTTTTTTTTCGATCAACTTAAACGGATGAGAGCTTTCTGGTTGGGAAGTTCCTCCAAACTCTACTAAACCAGCACATCTTAATCGTCCCTGCATAGAATGTATTATAAATTTTGAGTCTGAAATCACTACTGGGGCTTTGAACTTAATATTTGGCGAATGGTATTCAACATGATACCCTCTTTCCGAGGTTAGTGGGATTTTTGCACCAAGTTTTCTCGCTAACCCTGCAGACCATGCACCCGAGGTTAGAACGGCCCTGTTACAAGGTATATCACCATTATTAGTGTTTAGAGACACAGGATTACGAAAATCATCAAACAAAATGTCCTTTACCTCAGCTTTCAGAAACTTTCCTCCCTTATTAATAAAGCTCTTAAATAACTCACTTATATAAACTCCTGGATCAGATATCGTTCCATGGTTCATACATTTAACAGCAAAACCAAACTTATTTTTTAGATTTTTATCGTATTTTGCTAAATCATCTCTGCTTAAGCTAGAAAATTTATGGCCATGCTTCCGCTTTAGATCCCAAGAATACCGATCGTTCTCAAATGCTATTTTATCAGAATAACCAAAAATTAAATCATTAGTTGTTATATAATTCTCTGCATTAGTTCCTTTAGAAATCTCAAGGTGCTGCTCAACAGTATCATATAAAATATAACTTAAAGCATTTGATATTTTAAAGACTGAGTCCGAATTAGAATTGAGTAAATATTTATAAAAAAATGGTAAGAGCCTCGGTAACTGCGACCATTTCAAAAATAAGGCTTTATTTGGATTTAAAAGCATTCCTGGCACTTTTTTAAGAATACCAGGAGTAGGAACCGGTACCACTGATGCTGAAGCAAGTATCCCCGCATTGCCATATGACGTTGCAGATCCTGGCTCATCACGATCTATTAATGTTACAGAAGCCCCTGATCTCTGCAACCAGATTGCAGTCGAAACTCCAACTATTCCCGCTCCAATGACTAAAATATCAGATGTATCCGTCAACGCACGCACCGTTTCAAAGTTAATTTACCTTCAATACAAAACACACTCTGAGAATAAATAGAATATGTTTTGATGAATTTTTTGGTATATTTTTGGTACAATAAAAAATATTTTGGATTATAACTGGTTTGGTGTATAGATACATAATAATATTCAGATATAACAATAAACGCTTAACTTAAGGGAGGAAAATATGGAAGAACAATTGGCGGCTTTAGTTGCACAAGTTGCTGCACTCGAAGCCAAGGCAAACACCACAAATACTATGTTTGCAGAAACCTATTATTATTTAACAATTCCACTCATGATTATTATTCATGCCGGTTTTTTAGCTTACGAAATGGGAGCAAGCCGGCTAAAAAATGCATTAGCATCTGGTGTCAAAAATATGCTTGCATTTGCATTTATGGTCCCCACTTTTTATTACTTTGGATGGTGGGTGTATTGGGCATTCCCAACTGGTGTTACTTTAAGTGAGGGAGCAAATGGCATTTCGGGATTAGCGTACGCAAATGCTATTGCTCTACCATGGGTCGAATATATGGGACCGCATATCGCAGATAATGCGTCCGGCGTTTTCTGGGGCGCATTTACTTTATTTGCAGCTACCACAGCTTCTATTATGTCTGGTTCGGTCATAGAACGCATTCAAGTTGTTGGCTTTGTAATCTTAGCAATTGTTCTTGGCTCTTTTGCTTGGGTTGTTGCTGCCGCATGGGGTTGGCATGCTGATGGCTGGCTTGTGACAAGATTTGGTGTGCATGACTTTGGTGCCGCTGGATTAGTCCACGCAGTTGCGGGATTCTTTGCACTCGGTGTGTTAATGAACCTTGGACCGCGGATTGGAAAGTTTAATGATGATGGATCAGCTAATCACATTGCCCCTCATAACCTCCCATTTACAGTAACAGGTCTGATGTTAATTATTGTTGGATTTTGGGGATTTTTAATGGCATGCCTTATTGTTCCTGGAGAAGCTTGGAGCTGGTATGGCGATAAATTTGCTACAATTTATGGTACACCAATAACTCTTTCAGCATTGTCCTTTAATATTTTGATGGGCATATCAGGTGGAATAATTGGTGCTTGGGCAATAACAAAAGATCCGTTTTGGATGATGTCTGGTGCTCTTGCAGGAATTATTGCTGTAGCTTCTGGATTAGATCTTTACTGGCCACCATTAGCCTTTATTATCGCTTTTGTTGCAGGTGGTATCTTAAAACCTTGCGCAAAATGGTTAGAAAATCGAGGAATCGATGATGCTGTTGGTGCAGTTACTGTTCATGGTACAATTGGTCTATACGGCTTGATTATGCTTGGGATCTGGGGATCTGGTTATCCTGCAGCTCAAGGTGAAGGCGCGGCTACTATTACGCTTTATGGGCAAATAATTGGTGCTGTTGTATTCTTCTTGGTTGGCTTTGTCCCAGGATGGATAGTTTCAAAAATCCTATCTGTTTTGGGTTTATTACGAGTTTCACCAGAAGCAGAAGAAGCAGGATTAGACATGACGAAGGTACCATCTCAGGCATATCCTGAGGGCATAGGTCAATCTTCAACACCAATTGAACAATAGGAGGAACGAAAATGGGTTCTCAATTTACTGACTGGGCACAAGCAACAGGTCCTATGTATATGGGTGCTAATGGAATTATGGAGGTTGTTTGGACCTTGATTTCAGTGGCTGTATGCATCTGGGCTTTAAGTGCTGGAAGCAAGCACGAGTTAGATGCTTATAAAAATGTCAAAAAATAAGATTTGATACANAAAGAGCCAGCTCAAATATTAGTTGGCTCTTTTTACATTAGAATAAAGTTTCAATTAATTCCTTTGTATTGTCTATTGTCATTACTCGCGGATTACCCGCAACAGACGGATCACGCATTGCAATTTCAGTTATTCTATCAATATCTGGATTCTCCACCCCTAGTTCGCTGAGATTTTTTGGTATATCTAAGTTCTGACATAATTCAGAAATAAAATTTCTAAACCCATCAAAACCATGATCTATACCTAGATAATTAGCTGCATCAATTATTCTTGGTTCTATTTCATTACGATTAAAATCTAAAATATCCGTCATTATTACAGCGTTAGTTGTCCCATGATGCGTATTGTACAAGGCACCTATTGGATGACTGATTGCGTGAATTGCTCCTAAACCTTTTTGAAATGCTGTTGCTCCCATCATAGCAGCGCTCATCATATGTGCACGAGCAGATAAATTAACAGGGTCATTATATGCTAATAGCAAGTTTTCTTTCACCAATCGCATACCTTCCAGAGCAATACCCTGACCCATCGGATGATAATGTGGCGAACAAAAAGCCTCAATACAATGCGCCAAAGCATCCATTCCAGTTCCACTGGTAATATATTTTGGCATTCCAACCGTCAATTTAGGGTCTAAAATTACGCCAGAAGGTAAAACTTTAGGATGATAGATAATTTTCTTCTCATATGTAAGTGAGTTTGTAATTACACTTGCTCTACCAACCTCTGATCCTGTCCCTGCAGTAGTAGGAATAGCAATAATTGGAACTATCCGATCTTCAATTGCTCTTTTCCACCAATCACCAACATCTTCGAAATCCCAAATTTCACGTTCTTGACCAGACATAAATGCTATCATTTTACCTAAATCCAAAGCTGAACCGCCACCAAAAGCAATAACACTGTCATAGTTTCTTTCATTGAAAACTCTCAATCCATCCTTTAAATTAAGTTCATTTGGATTAGGATCCACATTACTAAATAATGAATACTCAAATCCTTGAGAAACTATATCATTCAACGTGTCTTTTGTTATTTTTTGGTTCATTAATCCTTTGTCAGTCACAAAAAACGGCCTTTTTAAACCGTGGCTTTTCAATAAACTAGACAGTTCTTTTACTCTGCCGTTTCCAAATAAGATTTGAGTTGGATAAGACCAGTTTCCATGCAACTCCATCGTTCGCTCCTTTAAGAATAATTTCCTTTAACGCGTTCTTTGGTTGGATCAAAATGAGGAAATTTAACGATACTTGCTTTAAGTCTTTTTTGTAATCCATCCAATTGACCAATTTCTACTTTGGTACCTAGCTCTGAATGCATAACATCTACTCTTGCTAATGCTATAACCTTTCCAAGAACTGGAGATTTTATAGACGACGTAATTTCTCCTACTTGGGCCTTTCCTATACGAATACAATCCCCATTAGATGGCACTTCCCCTCCAATCAAATCAAGACCAACCAATTTCCTTTGTGGGTTCTCTTTTCGCTTTTCAATCGCACTTCTACCGATAAAATCATCTGCTTGAGTTTTAAGTGGAACAGTAAATCCAATTCCAGCTTCAAATGGATCAGTTTGATCGCTAAATTCAGAGCCTGCAAATATTAACCCACTTTCTATCCTTAGCATATCAAGCGCTTCTAAACCCAAGGGAACCATATTATATTTTTCACCTGCTGCCCAAATTGCATCAAAAACTTCCAACGCATCCTTTGGATGGCAAAATACTTCATAACCTCTTTCTCCAGAATAACCCGTTCGGCTAACAACTACACTTGGGCCGTGAAAATCTCCCAAGCGGCCTACCGTAAAACGAAACCATTCCAATTCTTCAACAGTAGCTTGTGTTGGGGGTGTCCAAATAACCTCTGCTAATATATTGACAGATTGTGGACCTTGCACCGCGACGTTGTGATGATGATCTGTTGAACTTCGAACCCAAGCATTTAATCCTTGCTTCTCAGCAACTTTTCTCAGCCATAAACCACTGTCGTCATTTCCACCAATCCAACGAAAGTTTGTTTCACCGAGCCTAAAAACCGTTCCATCATCAATCATTCCACCATGCTCATAACAAATAGCGGTATAAATAACCCCCCCAACAGATAATTTCTTCATGTTCCTTGTTAAGCAAAGCTGCATCAATTCTTCAGCATCTGGACCTGTAACCTCGTATTTACGAAGAGGAGATAAATCCATTATTGCCGCTTTTTCTCTACATCCCCAATATTCTGCAATTGCCCCAAAGTTTGTCATTTTGTTTGGTAGCCAATACCCATTATATTCCACAAAATCGCGTGTATGACGAGCAAAGCATTCATGAAATGCAGTTTTCTTAGTATCTTCCACATCAGCCTCCGGAGTTTTACGCCAACCAATAGAGCGTTCAAAATTTTCGTTAGAATTATAAGTTCGGACTTGTATATCNGTCGGGTTCCATCCGTTAGCTGGGTCAACATCACAAGGACATGCCGTCGATATACAAACTAAATCAGTCAGAGCTCTTAGCATCACATAATCACCTGGTCTGGACCAAGGTTCATCCATACCTATTGCATTAGTTTCATCTAACATTGTGTTAAAGAAAAAATTAATAGCTGGCCAACCGCCTCTAGGCTTTATCTCAAATTTCGCAAGATCAATATTCATGTTATCTGAACAATTAACATGACCTGGATAACCCAGATCCTCGTAATATCGTGCAGTACAAGCCAANCCAAATGTATCATGCCGCCCACAGGTATCTTGCACAATTTCGATCAATGCTTCTTGATCAGAGGTCCAGTATTTTGAAAAAATACCCGGTTTTGGGTATAAAGAACCCATCAAGCTTCTTGTCGTTGTTGGATCAATATCTCTTTCCANACCTTTATCTAACGCACGTAAACTAAAGGCTTGAAAATCTGAACATTCCCTACCTTGTACATCTAAAACTTGAATAAACTCGCCTTTTTTTACTTCATATGCAGTGGCACTTCCCGGCTGTATATTTAAATCTACGATTGGATCAGCTAAGGGATCTGGTGGCGCTATCCCACCTTTACCTTCACTTGGTGTTGATCGCCGCACATAAACAATCAACTCAGTTGGTGCATTTTGTGCCTCGGGTAACATTCTATCACCTGGTGCCGCAATAATTAAGAGACCGTCCGATGAAGCGGAAAAATCAGCGTTTTCTCCAGATCTTGAACCCTCTGTAAAAATGCGTATTGCATCCCCATTATTAATATCAAAACCAGATGCTTTTAATGCTTTTAATACTTTTTTTCCTGATAGATCACCTGAACTTAGCAAGTTTATCAAATAATCTGCACGACCGGATCCTTTAGCACCTATCATTCCTGCATCTGANAAACCATTTGGCGCAAAAAAGACCATTTCAGCAGGTTGCAGTCCTTCTCTATCAACNACTGTGATTTCATCACCTTTATCAATTCTTATCCCACGACTACCTCCACCAGGAACAACATGGCGCTCTACACCATGTGGTAGAATAGGGAGCCCAGGAATAATGGCTTGTCCTGCCTTACTCGGTCGTTCGAAGCGAGGTTTTACTTCCATCACAAGTCACTTTTTTCCAAATTAATAACTACTCCTCTGTGAGTTACTACTAAGACGCAGCCAGAGGGTGAAAAACTATCATGTCTGGAGCCTCCTGCCAAAGAAACAAAATCTCCCTGTGTGTATTCATAACCATCACTATCAATTAAGTCTCCCTCCAGAACGAAGAATTCTTCTGGACCCGAATGCTCATGAGGGTTAGATCGCGCTCCTGCTCCCATTTTATATAAATAAGACCCTTGACCAGTTTCCTGATCAAAACTCAAATTATACCACCAGACATTATCTTCTGGTTTCCAATCAGTAGAAGTTTCTAAGGAATTCCACGATANTGTATGCAGATTTGCTATNGTTCGCAACTCATTCAATTTACTCATAATCCCAAAGCTCTCTTTCTGTTCTCAGCCCATTTCATTATTGTTAAATCAAATGTCAAAGCCATCAATGAAACACATATTCCTAATACAAAGTTTTTACCTAAATCTGTTCCAGCTAAAGTTCTCTGTAATTCTTGGCCTAAATCTTGAGTGCCTATAAACGCTGCTATTATCACCATAAAAAATGCAAACATTATAGCCTGATTAAATCCTATGGCCATTGTTGGTAGTGCTAAAGGTAACTGCACATTTAACAATTTCTGTCGCCGCGTCGCTCCAGCCATATCAGCAGCTTCAATCATTTCTTTTGGTACCGCTCTCAAGCCTTCGATTGTATAGCGGGTAAGAGGAACTGTCGCAAAAATCAAAATTGAGAATACCACTGCCACATCATTTACTCCAAACAACATTATGGCGGGGATCAAATATATAAAGCTAGGAAACGTTTGGGCGGTATCACAAACTAAAAGAATCCGCTTGGACCATTTATCACTTCTAGAAGCAGAAATGCCCAGAGGAATGCCAATTAATGTCGNCAAAATTACAGCAGAAAGTACTGCATAAAGTGTGATTACCGCTCGATCCCACCAACCCGTAAAGGCAACTATTGAAAAAAAGATGAAAGAATATATCGCGGGCCTTTTTCCACCTAACCATAATGAAAANGCTGTAATAAACAGAATAAATGCTGGTGTTGGAACCCATAGTAAAAAATTTCTAAATGGTATTAAAACCCAAACATTTAGAAACCANCTCAACCAATTAGTAGTTGCTTGGATNGGATCAAGNTCCAAGAANCCCTTTTATTAGAACATCGATTTCTTTTCCCATAGAGAAATCTTGCTTTCTGGTTATATGATCCGCAACCTGAACAAATTGTGCAATTAAGATAAAAAATATAAAAGCTCCAATACCACATAATAAAAAGCCATTTTGTTTCCATAATGGTGTATTTTTCTCAAAATGCTCAGGTTGCTTTATTACCCAAGCTTTTGTGCACCTATCTAGCATTACAGCCAATANAACTATAGTAATTCCTATTTCAAAACTCCGACCAAGCTTAAATGAATTCATCATTAATAATAATTTAGCTCCAAGTCCTGGCATCCCAATAAATGCCGTTAGGACTACCATGGCCAAGCAAAGCATTATAACTTGATTAACACCAACTAGAATTTCTGTTCTGGCTGCTGGAATATAAACATATCTAAGCATCTGCCATTTAGACGATCCACTCATCTTTCCAGCTTCCACTACTTCCGGTGATACTTTTTGCAAACCCAACGTAGTCATTAAAATCATCGGAGGTATAGCATAAACGATAGTTGCTACCGCTCCTGCAGTAGGGCCAACTTTAAAAAAAATAACAGCGGGCAACAAATAAGTGAAAAAAGGTAATGTTTGAAGTACACTCAATATTGGCCTTAGAGCCTTATCAAACCATGAATATTTCCAAGCAACAATACCCAAAGAAAGACCAATAAATGCAGCCATAGGGGCAGCAACTGTTAAAACAGACAATGTCTGCATCGCTAATTTCCANTGCCCAATTAGAGCCGTCCAAATAAAAGTCCCTCCAGCCAACAATGCCATTCGCCAACCACCCAACCAATAACCAATTATTGCCCCTACTGCCGCTATCGCCGTCCAAGGTATTGGACCTAAATGAGGCCAACGTCTTTTTCCAAATAGCAAGTTGCCAGTAATATCTAATAACCACTCTAAACCTGCCGTTAGGGTACGTGTAAAATATAGCAATCCTAAATCATCTTTTANAAAATTAAAGAAACTACTTAACCACACATCCCAGGTCAAAATTGCCCCTTCTGGAATTCTAATCAAAAAATCAGGTAAAAAGGGGCGCAAAATAACAAGGCTTAAAGCCAGCACTAAAATAATTTGAAGAGTTACAGATCTATCGTTTCCAAAAATAAAGTTGNTATNTTTGAAGGAGCTAGCCGACATTATTCTGATCCCAACAGTACTTCCAAGGCTTCTTTGCGAAACATTCCACCAATTAATTCATCTCTGGTATCAGAGGTATCCGAAACTGGAATAATTTCTCTATCATCATTAATTAAAATCCTTGCAAGCTCCTTAATTGTAGAATTAGCTGATACNGAATTTCCAATGGGTTCAAAGCCCTCTATCTCCCTTACTAATGCCTTGGCCTTGACAACCACCGACTTTTCCACATCATGGGTGAATTTTGCGACATATTCTGTTGCTGGGTTTAATACTATTTGATCTGGTGTATCACATTGTTCGATAGCCCCATCTTTCATAATTGCTATCCTATCAGCCAACCTCAAAGCCTCATCAAAATCATGGGTAATAAACACAATAGTTTTACTTAACAAATCTTGCAGCCTTAAAAATTCATCCTGCATTTCTCGGCGAATTAATGGGTCCAATGCACTAAAGGGCTCATCTAAAAACCAAATATCTGGTTCAATTGCTAAAGANCGCGCTATTCCAACTCTTTGCTGTTGTCCGCCAGATAATTCCCGCGGAAAGTATTCTTCTCTACCTTCTAGCCCTACTAACTTTATTACCTCTAAAGCCCTCTGACGTCGTGTGTGCTTATCTTGCCCTCGCATCTCAAGGGGAAATGCAACATTTTCTAAAATTGTTCTATGCGGTAACAAGCCAAATGACTGNAAAACCATTCCCATCTTATTACGGCGTAAATCAATTAATTCTTTTTCACTTAAGGACTGGATGTCTTGACCTTCTACTTCGACAATACCACCAGTGATTTCGTGTAACCTGGAAAAACATCTCACCAAAGTTGATTTCCCTGATCCAGACAAACCCATTATAACCAACATTTCGCCGCGATTAACTTCTACCGTAACATCTTTAACGCCTGCGATATAACCATCAGCACTGATATCGTCATAGGTATGACTTTCAGGCATACTAGTAAGATACTCTCTCGGTTTGTTACCAAATAACTTCCATACGTTTCTACATGAAATTACTGGCGCCTCTTTTGTCATATTCTTCCTCAAATAATTCACTCCGCCCAATTTCTGGGCGGAGCTTTTAGATAATTGGTATCTACTTAGTGAGTCCACCCATGCCAAACATCTTTGTTTGCATCTAGCCATGCAGCAGCAGCATCTTCTGGTTCCATTTCATCAATGTCTACCATTTTTGCCATTTCTGCAATTTGTGGGTTTGTGAATGATATTTTAGTCAAAGTTGCGTAAGCTGANGGCCATTTGTCTTTCATTCCATCCCATGCAGCTTTCTTTAAATAACCAGTCGCAGGATTACCACAATCATACAATGCAGTCTTATTTGGTCCTTTNGTCGGATCTGTATCACATCCAACTTCCCATTCTGGAAATTCAACAAATTCACCAGGCCAAACAGCTTCAGCAAAGTTTGGTGTCCAATTAAACACAACTACAGGCTTTTTATCTTTTTCAGCAGCGCCAATTTCAGCCCATAAAGCTGCAGCAGANCCAGCATTGATAACTGTAAAGTTCATACCAAGTGCTTCTGCACGTTCTTGACCATGCTTAAGCCAGTCTACTGGACCGTCNAGATAACGTCCTTTTGAACCAGTTTCTGCAGTTGCAAAAAGTTCAGCGCAATCATTTAAAGCTTCCCAGCTTGGCAATCCAGGACAAGCATCTTTAGTCCACATTGGATACCACCAATCTTCACGAGTTACAGCATTATGATCTCCTGCATCATGTAAACCACCTTTTTCAAGAGCTGCCCGGAAAGAAGCTCCAAAAGCCCCTTCCCAAACTTCCAATTCAAGAGTGACGTCCCCCATTCGAACTGACTCATAAACTGCTTGACTGTCAGTTGTTACATATTCCACATTGTTACCCATACTTTCAAAAATTTGTCCAACAACATTGGACATTACAATTTGTGATGACCAGTTATGGATAGGAATAACAATTGGATCACTTGAGTCCCCAGCAAATAATGAAGCTGGGCTCAACAAAGTAGCTGCCGCTACAGTAGCAAGTATTTTTCGCATCTTCTTCTCCCTATTGCGATGTCTCTCGACANCTATTTCGGTACTAATTTGTGGCGTTTGCCACTCTCCCNTAAGAGCGCTTCGCGCTCTACTTCAGCTCGTCNGCAAATAGCTTTCGAGTGAATCATCAAGCGCATCTACCCATTTTGTNTGATGAGCAGGCGCCATTTTATTCGTCATAGGNCTTTTATGTCCACTATCTCTAAAACTCATAATATCCTTTTTCTTGTTCTTTTTCCATTCATAGAACGCTTTATCAGATGCCTCGATATCGAAAGATGGATAATCAGTCTCTGAAATTAATTCTTTTGTATAAGCGCCCTGATAATCTATACAGGCATAATCATCTTCTAGTGCATCTTCTGCGGCTATTCTATCAATGACATCCTGTTTCATTGCTTCTGAACTTGGCAATTCTATCCGGTCCATAATAATGTCTCTAACATACCAAGCCTGGGCATCAAACATATTAAAAGTATACCACTGATCCTGCATACCTAAGTAAAAGATTGCAGGATTTTTATTCCAAACTACACCTTTATATAAATCNGCGCTGGCTAAGCGATTTGTAGTTTTGAGACGAAGGTCATCAGGTAAGAATGGAAAATGATGCTTATATCCAGTACACAATATTATCGAATCTACCCTAGTAGAGCTACCATCAATAAAATAAGCCTGATCACCATCAATACGTTCAAGCGCTGGGACTTCTTTCCAATTATCTGGCCAATCAAAACCCATAGGGGCCGTCCGATGCGCGACAGTGATTGATTTACAACCATATTTCCAACATTGCGAACCAATATCTTCTGCCGAATAACTAGTTCCTAAAATTAACAAATCTTGACCCTTAAATTCTAAAGCGTCACGAAAATCATGTGCGTGCAGNATTCTACCACCAAATTTCTCAAAACCTGGATAATGTGGTGCATTAGGGGTCGAAAAGTGTCCAGANGCGACGATTACATTATCAAAAATTTCTGTACTTTCAGTGTCACTTTCATTATTCCTTGCCGTAATCTCAAATTTTTTACTTGATGACTCAAAACGAACATCTCTAACATTTGTGTTAAAACGAATTAAATTTCTTATACCNGCTTTTTCAACACGACCCTTTATATAATCAAATAAAACCTCTCTTGGCGGAAAGCTTGCAATAGTTTCACCAAAATGCTCTTCAAATGTGTAGTCAGCAAACTCCAAACCTTCCTTAGGGCCGTTAGACCACAAGTATCTATACATTGAGCCATGGCAAGGATCACCAGCAGCGTCTGTCCCTGTTCTCCAGGTATAATTCCACAATCCACCCCAATCAGATTGCTTTTCATAACAAACAAGCTCTGGTATCGAGGCTCCTTTTTCCTTAGCGGCCTGAAATGCCCTAAGCTGCGCTAAACCCGACGGGCCGGCTCCAATTATTGCAACTCTTTTTTTCATGATAATCCTCTATAGTTTCTATCACACATATCCGTTAGGAATATCAGGGTCAGCGACTGATGATTCCCAATTTACCTCAAAGCCTAAAACCTCNGTGTCAGGATGCAAGGAATGATTAAATAGCTTGTTGTGCCACCAGGTAGATTGATACAAGTGATGATGTTTTTCAAACCGCCAAACTTTGCACTGCAAACCAAAACTTTGGGCATAAGCATTAAAACNNAAAATGCATTGATTTTCTTTATAAATTTTTTCAGCGCCTAATGAATTTGGTACAAATGTTGCTGTTAAAATATCACTAAATGTTGATGGTTTTTGATAATAAGCCTCTGCAAAAAACTTTAAGGCTTCCTGTCTTACCTGNGAAGCATCATTTGTTTTTTTTGCCATATGCTTCATTTCAGGGACAACCGAACAGTTTGTCGTTTTATTAATTAATGTAATAATTTGTCCCATAGGCTCAGACAACTGGGTAAATTTTAATGTTGGCATTATGGCATTATCAGGCCTACCATCCATTTGCCTGATCGACATTTGACGAATATGACATTGCCATTTCAAAAACAAATTACGCCGAGGATGACTTTCGATTGAAGATCCTAGTAATTTGGCAAGAGAACTCACGCAACACTCCTATAATCTCTGTTCTTTAACACTATTGAAAATGACCTATCATGACTCAAACTAGGAATTTTATTCCTTGCCTCAGCAACTTCATTTAAATTTATTTTAGCATAAATTATACCTGGATCTGACCCACCATCAGCTATTATCTGGCCCCAAGGATTTATGATNAAGGAATGCCCATAAGCTTCGCCTCCACCCGAAACCTTACCAACGGAGCAAGGGGCAATAATAAATACGCCATTTTCAATTGCCCGTGCTCTATTAAGAATATGCCAATGNGCTTCTCCAGTCTTTTTTGTAAAAGCTGCTGGTACACATACTATCTCAGCTCCTGCTTGAGCCATTTTTCTATAGAGCTCTGGAAACCGTAAATCATAGCAAATAGAATGCCCAATTAAGCCAAAAGGTGTTTTCATTATAGATGCTTCACTACCAGGTGAGACAAATGCACTTTCGCGAATTACTTGATCAGGTGAAAGTTGAATATCAAACATATGGATCTTGTCATAACGCGATATTATTTTTCCAGAACAGTCTAATACAAATCCCCGGTTAAAAATTTTACCCCCTTGAGCCGTAACAGCAATGGAACCAATCATAATCCAAACTTTATTTTCCTTCGAAAAATTCTGCATACGTAGCAAAAATGGATGCATTTCTTCGGGCATTGCTGGAGGTCTTAGCTTCCCATTCTCCGACATCAAACCNCCACAATATTCTGGGAAAAATAAAAACTCTGCCCCTTTAGACACCGCGTTCTTTGCTAAAATTAACCCCTCTGATAAAGCACCATCAATACTACTATTAGGTTGCGATTGAATACATGCTATNTGAAGAGATTTTGCCATATTAAAACTTCATATACGCTTTTCTTAAAGTTGATAACGGGTGGCGATCTGACATCTGAAATTTAAGTAAAAATTCTCTAGCCATCATATCACGATCTTGCTGATTGTCTGGTAACTCCCAATCTGACGGCACTCTTACCCAACCATTAATATTTCGATCAAAAACAGCTGCGTTTCCTTCTTCATATCCCATATGAACATCTTCCAGCCAGTTCAAATCATCCCAACCCATTATTTCCATATATTTAGACAGATAAGGCGTTATGTGTTTGTAATCTGGCACAAGATTCACATCATAACGATATCCGATATGCTGCCCAATTTCTTGCTCACGCTCTGACTCTAAACCTTTAGCGTCATCCATAAACTGATTAACGTCTTTAATTTCAGACCCTCGATATTGCGTTCCAGCCATGATAGTCTCCTTCTTTAAGTAATAGGGTCGCCCCATTACTGAATATTACAACTTAAAGATGATGATAGTCCTCAACACCTACTGTATGATTTGTNCCAGCCAATGGNACAGCAGCCATCGCAGAAGCTTCCATTGTTAATGCCGCCAAATCTTCTGGTTCCAAGCTATGAAGATGCGTTTTACCACAGGCTCTCGCAAACAATTGGGCTTCAATGGTCAGTGTATGTAAAAAATTATATACCCGTTCCGCTGCTTCATCTGGATCAAGTCTTTTTCGTAGCTCTGGATCTTGGGTGGCTACTCCAACTGGGCATCTACCAGTATGACAATTGTAACAATAACCAGGCTCTGCTCCAATCTCCTCAGGATAATTAGCTTCAGGTATATCCTTATTACAATTCAAAGCCATCATCACTGAATGGCCTAATGCAATTGCATCAGCTCCTAAAGCAATTGCCTTCGCAACATCAGCACCATTTCGAATACCACCAGCATAAACAAGNCTTATTTCGCCTCTCTTTCCTAGATCATCGATTGCTTTTCTTGCTTGTCTAATTGCCGCCATACCAGGCACTCCAGTATCTTCAGTAGCCAAATGGGGGCCAGCACCGGTGCCACCTTCCATTCCATCAATATAAATACTATCTGGATCACATTTTACAGCCATCCTCACATCATCATAAACACGAGCAGCACCTAACTTTAATTGGATCGGTATTTGCCAATCTGTTGCTTCCCGAATTTCACGGATTTTCAGTGAAAGATCATCTGGTCCTAACCAATCTGGATGCCGAGCAGGGCTACGTTGATCGATTCCAGCTGGCAACGAACGCATTTCTGCCACCTGATCAGTTACCTTTTGACCCATTAAATGACCACCTAGACCAACCTTACAACCCTGCCCAATGAAGAATTCCACTCCATCTGCCAGAACTAAATGGTTAGGATTAAAGCCATATCGAGATTGGATNCACTGATAAAACCATTTTGAACTATATCTTCGCTCATCAGGAATCATGCCCCCTTCGCCTGAACAAGTTGCAGTTCCTGCCATTGTTGCTCCTCGAGCCAATGCAGTTTTAGCTTCATATGATAAGGCACCAAAACTCATACCAGTAACATATACTGGAATATCNAGGACCAAAGGATTTTTAGCTCTTGGACCTATAATTGTCTTAGTTTCACATTTTTCACGATAGCCCTCAATTACAAATCTGGTAAGTGTACCTGGCATAAAAGTCAGATCATCCCAATGAGGGATTTTTTTGAATAAAGAAAATCCTCGCATTCTATATCGCCCAAGCTCAGACTTAATATGAATATCGTCCATAACATGCGGAGGAAAAATAAATGAATTACCTAATCTATAAGGATCTCGATCCAGTGGTTTCTTTTTTGGCATATTTCCATCGGCCATACNCACTCTCCTTGTTTACAAAATTAATTTTTTCTCAGTTGGCTCTAAATTGTCGTAGTTCCACAACATTTTTCCAGCCACAATTTTAGTGAAATGGTCCACACCATTATCAGGCATTAACCCATATTGAGTAAGTTTTCTGGTCAACCAAGCGCGGTCTAAATCACTCAAAGGCTCCTCAACAGCATCCACACCTAACGATTGAATTTCTCCACCTACGTAAATGGTACCATCATACATGCTGTCACCTAAATTCTTACCAGCGTTGCCGCAAACTACCATTCTACCACGCTGCATCATAAACCCTGATAAAGCACCCGTGTCACCTCCAACTATGATACTGCCGCCCTTCATATCAATTCCTGTTCTAGACCCAACACTTCCTTTACAAACTAAATCACCACCTCTAATTGCTGCTCCAAAAGTTGATCCGGCATTCTTTTCCACAATAACCGTGCCAGACATCATGTTTTCGCCACATGACCAACCCACTCTTCCATTTATCCTTACATTTGGACCATCGATAAGNCCAACACCAAAGTAACCAAGCGAACCTTCAAAAATTAAATTTAAGCGATTTAATATACCNACTCCAAGAGAATGTTTTCCTCTTGGATCCTTGATAACTATCGTCCCGTATCCCTGATCCATCAAAGAGCGGATTTCAGCATTCACTTCCGTTTCGGTCATATCGCCAGTGTCAATTTCCGTTCGTTTATTATAATCAACATCTGGAGCCCAAGGATACGTGAAACGNTCTTCTGCATCCTCATCGAATTCTATAAACATAGAACGCCCTGTTAATTGCTCAGTTCTCATTCCAAGAGCNGTCACTCGCTCTTCTTGAGACATGTTCTTTAGATCAGCATCACTTANGCTTGCCATACTCTAACCTCCTCATCATACGGATCATATGTATCAATTTCTTGAGGTAAGATTGCTCTTATAGCAACTTCTTCAGAAGCCATCGCAATCATCTCATCACTTTCATAAAGAACCAATGGTTTTGCAGCCATTGTATCTTTTGCCATTCCTAGTTGATTTTTCGTTGCAACTAGATATGTAAAAACACCATCAATTTCTTCAATTGATTTGCGCAAACTATCTTCCAAAGTTACACCATTAGACAAATCATGCGCGACATAAACAGCAAGTAATTCACTATCACAATTTGACATGAAACGATGGCCCTTTCGCTCCATCATTCGTCTCATAATCCAATAATTAGTAATTTGACCATTATGAACAACGCTCACATCATTGTAAGGAAACGCCCAGTATGGGTGAGCAGACTTGATATCTACATCAGANTCAGTTGCCATTCGGGTATGACCAATACCGTGCGTACCTTTAAAATCATTTAGACCATAAAGATCCGAGACAACGCTCGCATCACCCAGGTCTTTTATCAATTCTAAACCATTACCCATTGAAAGTATTTCAACACCCTCTGTTTCCTCGATATGTTCTGCCATCGTGCCAGTATCACCATTGTGACTTAGAGCATAACGTAGCGCATAGGGTGTAATTGTTTCTTTTGATTTAACAACAGCGCCATGTTCAGCTAATATTGAATCTACTTCAGCTATCCTATTTTCCAATATACTTGTAATACCGCGGCCTTTATTCATGTCTTCCGCTTCTGCGGCCTTTAATCTCATAATATAGTCACCGCTCGAGGTGTCGCCATAAACAGCGTATCCCGTTGAATCAGGGCCACGATGNTTTAATGCTTGCAGCATCGAAGTCATTTCACCTCCAACATTGGAACTTTTACCGCGATGGATAAGTCCAGCAATTCCACACATTTTTTCNCCTTTCACTAGTTAAAATAAATAAGTGGCGTCACCGCCACCTACTTAAAAATATCCCCCTTAAATTTCTTTAAGGAAGGCACTCCATATAAGTGTCATTATCCCAATCAGTAACAGTAGACATAAAGCGAGCCCACTCATCTGACTTATACTCATGATACAATCTATACATCTCACCCGGCATACCGCGCTGAACCACCTCATCAGCTTCTAACGCTTCTAGCGCCTCTCCAAGTGACATAGGAAGTTTCTTCACATCCTTCCCATCTTTTATTGCTTCATAAATGTTTCTTTCTTCAGGAGCTCCTGGGTCAAGTTTATTCTCAATCCCATCATCAGCCGCCGCAAGAATTGTTGAACCCATTATATAAGGATTAACCATTGAGTCGACAGATCTATACTCAAACCTTCCTGGAGCAGAAACTCTTAGACCTGTTGTTCTATTTTGGAATCCCCAATCTGCGAAAACAGGAGCCCAAAAACCCGTATCCCAAAGTCGCCGGTAAGAATTAACTGTTGAGCAGCCAATCGCCGTTAAGGCACGTAAATGATGTACAATCCCTCCGATGGCGTCTAATCCGGCCTTCTGCGGCATTTGTGGATCAGAACCATCTGGCATAAAGGTATTTTCACCTCCCCCGACATACATATAATTCTCCCTCATACCGGGTAANTTATCTGGATCATTTCCACATTTTACAAACCTATCCTCACCGCCATGCCAAAGAGACATATTGTGATGACAACCAGATGCCGACACACCCATAAAAGGTTTAGTCATAAAACATGCAAAAATGCCATGTTCACGAGCAACCTGTGCACAAATTTGTCTGTAAGTTGTGAGGCGATCAGCGTTGCGAAGAACATCATCATACATCCAATTCAACTCCAGTTGCCCTGGCGCATCCTCATGATCTCCCTGAATCATATCCAAACCCATTTTTCGGGTGTATTCCATTACTTTCATTGTTACCGGTCTTAAGCTCTCAAACTGATCAATGTGATAACAATAAGGCTTAGAAAATCCATCATTTGGCTTTCCATTTTCATCGAACTTTAACCACATCATTTCTGGCTCAGTTCCGACTCTTAAACTTAATCCGTTATGTTTAGTTTTAAATTCTTCATGTAAGCGTCTCAGATTACCCCGTCCATCAGCGGTCAAGAATCCTCCTGGGTTTTCTTTTTCCTCACGATTTCTAAATAATGTACAATAAAATCTGCCAATTCTCTTATCCCATGGCAATTGCATAAAGGTCTCTGGCTCTGGTATGCCCACTAATTCAGCAGACTCAGGGCCGTACCCTAAATAGTTATCAGCTCTATCTGTAAACAAGTTTACGGTTGCTCCATAAACTAACTGAAACCCCTTTTGAGCAACATTTTCCCAATGATCTGCAGGGATGCCCTTGCCCATAATCTTACCTGTGATCGATACAAATTGTAGATACAGATATTCTATACCTAACTCATCAATCATTTTACGAACTTCTTTAATTTTCTCGCTGCGCCCTGGCGCTTCTACGAATTTTTCTAGATCTGTTTCTGCCACTGTTCTTAACTCCCTATTAATCTATTAAATCTGACAACTTTGCGTCACAATAACTTCATGATTTTCAGTAAATAATTCCGTGTAAATATAAAGCTCCCCAAAAAATACCATAGATCTACAACCTATCACTTGTAGATTCGCTTCAAAAAAATTGTGAATTAAACTAACAAAATAATCAACCGTTTTTGTGCCAATTTGTTAAATTTTATTGACTTATAATAAATATTGGTTCAAAATTGGTTAAAAAGGAGCAAATGCTTGAATAGTAATTTAACATTTAAATATGGGGCAAATGACATTGCGGCTCAATTAAGAAGAGACATTAACAGTGGCATCCTACAAAGATTTGAAAGGCTTCCACCAGAAAGATCACTATCGTTAAAATTTAATGTATCTAGAGGCACAATAAGAGCAGCAATTAATAAATTAGAAACAGAAGGTTTAGTAACAACAAAGGCTGGTAGTGGCACTTATATTTCTAAAAAAATAGCAGGTGAAAATAGCAGCGTAATTCAAAATGCAAGGCCATTAGAATTAGTTGATGCCCGGTTTGCATTAGAACCTCATATCTGTAGGCTCGCAGTCGTTCATGGAAGAAAGAAAGATTTTGAAAAATTAAACAACTTATTAGAAGAAATGGAAAAAAATTATTATAATCCTACTATTTTTGGAGATACAGACACCTCATTTCATAGAGCGTTAGCTGAAAGCACTGGAAATTCTCTCTTAATCTGGATGATAGAACAGATCACATCTGTTAGAAACCAAGATGAATGGTCGAGAATGCGACACTTAACCTTAAACGAACAAATCATAAAAGAATATAATAAACAACACAGACGAATTTTAAATGCTATCAACGCGAGAGAGCCTGAAAATGCCGCTAGTATGATGCGCGAACATCTTCAGACAGCCCGCTTATCCCTAACCCAAACAGCAGACATCTAATGCTATCTAAATCAAGGCTTTACCTAGGAGAACGTTTCGCCAAAATTCGCTGAAGGGTTCGTCTATGCATATTTAACCTTCTAGCTGTTTCACTAACGTTTCGATCACACAACTCATATACTCTCTGAATATGCTCCCACCTCACTCTATCAGCACTCATAGGGTTCTGAGGAGCAGGGGGCTTATCATCATCCTGGGCTAATAATGCCGCTGTTACGTCATTTGCATCAGCTGGTTTGGCTAGATAATCTACCGCACCAATTTTTACCGCCGCGACGGCCGTCGTTATTGCCCCATAACCCGTTAAAATGATAATCCGGCTTTCAGGCCTTTTCGATCTTATAACCTCTACGACNTCAAGACCGTTCCCATCTTCTAGCCTCAAATCAACCACTGCATACTGAGGAGGCCTAACAGTAGCAATNGCCTTACCAGCAGCTATGGATCCTGCCATTTCAACAGAAAACCCTCTTTTTTCCATTGCCCTAGCCAGACGTCTCAAAAAGGGCTCATCATCATCAACTAAAAGAAGTGATGGATCGCTTCCTATTTCACGAAGTGTGCGTTCAACCATTAGAAAATCCTATTTTCCCAATATGATAGTGCGGTGAATACAATCGGTCAAATAAATCATATTTTTCTCATGAAACAGNCAACCTTATCAGCTAGNTGCTCAGCTGTTAATTCTCGCCTAAAGAAGTCAACNAAACCAATTTCTGGTAAAACCAAGTAAGTAAAGGCNGTATGATCTATGAGATAATTCTGCTGATCNTCNTTATTTTGNTTTTTATAGTAAACCCTATACTTTTTTGTAATCTTTTTTATTTGCTCAACAGAACCAGTCAAAGCAATCATCTTTGGATGCATAAAATCACTGAATTCTTTTAGAACTTCTATTGTATCCCTCTGAGGGTCGAAGGTGACAAAAATAGGTGTAACTGAAAAACCCTTTTTATCCAAAATTCTTACTGCTTCGACATTACGATAAGTNTCAAGGGGACATATATCTGGACAAAATGTATATCCAAAATAAAGTAAGGAAGGTTCTTTAATTACATCGATATCTGTTACCACTAATCCATCTTGGTTAATTAATGAAAAAGAACCACCTATATTACCTGCTACCTGTCCACCTCGACATTCAGAATAAATATTTACCTCATTCTTAAATATTAAAACATATACGGTGATGGTGATAAGAGAAATTGCTATCGCTACCAAAACAAGTATGGTATAAAATTTTTGCATCACATTTCCTCCAAATATAAATATTGATTGAACAAACATACACATGTATTCAAGAGATGAAGTCCTTATTGCGACAAGAAGGCTTAATGATGTCTAACACTTCTGTTCANTTTTTCGATTCTGATGCTCGTTCAGACTGGGTTNGNCTTAGGACTTTAATTCTTTTGCGCTGGATGGCAATTATTGGTCAATCTGCTGCAGTTTTAGTAGCAGTATATTTTTTGGCGTTAGATATATCCATCATTTTATGTCTTTCTGTTATTGGAACTTCTGTTGTCGCTAACATTATAGCTATTACCCAATATCCAGAAAACAAAAGACTTACTGATAAAGANGCTATGTTTACACTTCTTTTTGATCTAACTCAGTTGATCTTTTTACTTTTCTTGACAGGAGGTTTGAACAATCCTTTTGCTCTCTTAATCTTAGCTCCAGTAACAATTTCAGCTACAACTTTAAGACTGCGATCAACTATTTTTTTGGGGATTTGCGCTATAGTNATGGTCACAATCGTCACTAGGTACCATATGCCTTTGAAAGGATTTGATGGAAACATTTATGAACTACCATTATTGTTTACTTTAGGATTTTGGAATGCGCTAATAATTGGAATATTATTTTTAGGCTCTTATGCTCGTAGAGTCAGCGTGGAAGCACACTCTATGAACCAAGCGCTCCTTGCAACACAAATGGCTTTAGATAGAGAGCANAAACTAACTGATCTTGGTGGAGTTGTTGCTGCCGCTGCTCATGAGTTAGGAACCCCTCTAGCAACAATTAAGCTGGTTAGTACAGAACTGGAAGACGAGCTAGAAAAAATACCCGAACTTAAGGAAGATGCTAAATTAATCCGTGAACAAGCNAATCGATGTAATGAAATACTTAAAAGTATGGGAAGTGCAGGAAAGGAAGATTTACACTTACGCAATGTACCTATTACAGAAATTGTCCGGCAGGCCGCTGAACCCCATCTTAATAGGGGTAAGGAGATAAGTTTCACATTTTATAGTGAAGAATGCGACGACTCCAAGAATGATGAACCCATTGTAGAAAGATCTGCACAGATAATACACGGATTAAGGAATTTGATNCAAAATGCAGTCGATTTTTCATTTAAAAACGTTTGGATTGATGTCAATTGGTCGAAAGAAAAAATTACTATTCGTGTCGCGGATGATGGCGACGGATTTTCACTGGATATGCTAGGTCAAATTGGTGAACCCTTTATAACAAGAAGAGATCAAGCAGAGCAAAAAAACCCAAGACCAGAATATGAGGGCATGGGCTTAGGAGTGTTTATTGCTAAAACGTTGTTAGAAAGATCGGGAGCATCTTTATCGTTTTCTAACAACAGTGATAGTTTGGATGTTAAAGACTTCAGAAATAAAGGTGCTATAGTTGAGGTTCATTGGCCAAGCCCAAAAATTGCTTTAAAAGAGGCCGTTGTGTTTGGGGCATTAGGCGAAAACAAACCAATAAATTAACTCCTCAAAGAGCTCCCAATACGACTGATTATCTAGTATGAATAAAAAAGTAAGAACTGTTCTAAACGACAAAAATTTAAATGAGGCATCAAAAATTCTAAAATTGCATGTATCAAATGAAAATCAAATGACGCAGCTTGCTCGCATTTTGGCGCCATTACTTCCTCAAACAGGTGTATTATTAATTAATGGCATTATGGGATCGGGCAAAACATTNTTATGCAGAAATTTTATTCAAGCTAAACAAGAAAATGAAAAAAAATATGTCGAAGATATCCCTTCCCCCACATTTACGCTTGTCCAGACCTATAGCTTTGAAAATTCTGAGGTATGGCATTGTGATTTTTACAGGATTAAGACTGCCAGTGAGTTACTTGAACTTGGCTTAGAAGAAGCGTTTGAAAACGCTTTATGTTTGATTGAATGGCCTAAGGGGTTGGATAATTTAGAGATTTTTGATGTTGCTAATCTAGAAATTAAGACAGGTCAAAACATTAGCGAAAGAGAATTAATTTTCTTCAGTAAGAGTGAAAAGTGGAAAGCGTTTGCGAAAAAATTTGAAAGTATAATATTTTGACTAAGAGAGAAGAGCAAATAAAAGAACTTTTACAAAAAAATGATTTACTTTGTGCTCCAACTGAAAAAATCACAAGCGACGCCTCAAATAGAAAATATCAAAGATTAACAAAAGGAAACAAAACTGTAATTTTAATGGATTCAAATCCAGAAGAAAATGAACCAGTAAATAATTTTATTTATTTTACAAACTTTCTCCGAAAACATAATTTTTCAGCTCCAAAAATTTATGACTCAGATATTCCCAATGGTTTATTGCTTTTAGAAGATCTTGGAGCAAGAAATTTTGCAGATATCTTAAAAGTCACACCAAAGGTAGAAACAAATATTTATAAAGAAGCAGTAAATCAATTAATAATGATACAAAGTAAGGGTACACCTAAACAGGCTAAACCTTATTCAACGGAAATATTAGTAGAAGAAGCATTATTGTTTACTGAATGGTATTTGGGGGAGGTTAATTCTTCAAGATTATCAAAACAGTTTACATCTCTTTTGACCCCTCTTTTGAAAAAAATCGATCAAACAAAACNGACATTAGTTTTAAGAGATTTTCATGCTGAGAACCTAATATGGATAAATAGCAGAAAGAACTTTAAAAGAGTCGGATTACTCGACTATCAAGATGCTTTAATCGGTCACCCCGCCTATGATATTGCCTCATTATTAAAGGATGCAAGACGAGACGTATCAATTGAGGTTAGGGATAAAATGACGAACCACTATCTTGAACAAACTCAGCACAATAAAGATTTATTTCTGAGGGATTACTCAATTTTAAGTGCCCAACGAAATCTAAAAATAATTGGAATATTTTCAAGACTATCTATTCGCGACAAGAAAAATAATTACATAAAATTAATTCCACGTGTTTGGAAAAATCTAGAGAACGACTTTCTACATCCAGACCTGGAAAACTTATCAAAGTTCATAAATTCTGTTGCACCATATCCAAATGTAAACATATTAAAAAACCTATATCAAGAATGATGAAGCCAATAGATACCTCCATAATTTTTGCGGCCGGGTTTGGCACGCGAATGCATCCAATTACAAAAGATATCCCTAAACCATTAGTACGTATTGGTGATAAAACATTACTAGATCATACTTTAGAATTAGCAAAAAATGGCAACGTAAAATACTTTTATCTCAACACACACCATTTAGCAGACCAGATTGAAAGACATGTCGCAAAAAAAAATGATATAAAGTTAAATTTTGAAACGCCAAAGATACTTGATACCGGTGGGGGTTTAAAAGCCATCTCTTACCAACTGAATACTCCTATCATCTTTACAAGCAATGTTGACACCATTTGGCAAGGCTCGAACCCTTTTAATATGTTGCGGGAAAATTGGTGTGATAAAAAAATGGACTGTTTACTCTTACTTATACCACTTAAAAATTCTANAGGACATTCAAAACTTGGTGACTTTGAAAAAGCTCAAAACGGTTTAATAAAGCGAAGCAAAAAGTCTGGTCTAATTTACTCTGGAGTCCAAATAATTAAACATAGCATAACTCAAAAAAACAAAAAAACTATATTTTCNTTAAATGAAACTTGGGATGAATTAATAGAAAAAGAAAGGTTATATGGTATAGTTTACGATGGTAATTGGGCCGACGTTGGTTCTAAGGAAAACCTCTACAAAGCCGAAAAATTGCTGGAGTAAAAATAACTATGGCTGAAGTATCACAAAATATATTTGCCAGTAATGTTGGCTGCAACTTTTCAGATGAATTTGTTGACGGTTTTAACCATCGTTTTAAAAGTTTTCCACCAGAATACATAGCGAATATAACTTTATTTGTTAATACAAAACGCCTTTTAGAAAGCATAAAAAAAAGTTTTTTAATACGCTCTCCTGGTTTTCTACCAAAAATTTTTAGCATAACTGACCTGCGCGCCCTAGCAATTGAACANACCTTACCAGGGCTATTAAACTTACAAAAAGAACANCTAAATTTAAACGAATTAATCAAGGAATATTTAGCACTTTCGCCAAGTACCTCGCCAATTTCTGCATCATACGAACTTGCCAATGATTTAATGAATTTGAGGAANGAAATGTATTCTGAAAATGTTTCATTAGAAAAATTNNGCTCGCTGTCGAAAGAAAATGTTTCATCACATTGGCAATACAGTCTAGAATTCTTAAACATTATTTTTGGATACTGGAGTCAAGATAGAAGCGATGCCCCAATAGAGGCCATAAATTTAGAAATAATATCAATACTTANTAAAAAGTGGCGNCTTAATCCTCCAAAATATCCTCTAATCATTGCCGGTTCAACTGGCTCAAGAGGAATAACAAAATCATTTATTAAGCTCGTATCCAAACAACAAAAAGGTCTGGTTGTTCTGCCAGGATTTGATTTTAGTCAGTCAGACGAAGTGTGGGATAGTTTTCAAAAATCAAATGATTTTGAAGATCATCCGCAGTTTAGATATTTTGAATTATTGAATGAACTCTCAATTAACCCAAAAAATATNAAAAACTGGAAAGCTGAAAAAATTTCTCTGACACCAAGAAACCAGTTAGTATCTTTAGCATTAAGACCGGCACCTGTTACTGACCAATGGTTAGAAGAAGGTCCAAAGCTTACAGAATTAAACTCAGCTACCTCAGGTNTGACATTAATTGAAGCGCCCACAAGCCGGGATGAGGCTAATGCAATAGCGCTGTGTATTAGAAAGGCCGTAAAGGACAATAAATCAATATCATTAATAACACCAGATCGAAATCTGTTAAGACAAGTTAATGCGGCACTGGGGCGTTGGAATTTGATACCCGATGATGTTGCTGGAAAATCACTTTCTGTAACACCAACAGGAATATTTTTACGTCAAATTATTAAGTTAATCGGCCAAGAAATAACTGCTGAAAACTTAATTCCTTTGTTAAAAAACCCTCTAACAAATTCAGGCGGTGCTGAGCGCGGTAAGCATATGAATCTAGTCAGAAGCATCGAGTTAAATTTAAGAAANAAGCAAAATACAANTGAAGAAATTCACGAATTTTTATCAAAAAAACTTAACGANCCAGAAAACAGCAGCGACTCTTCATGGCTACANTGGATCCAAAATAACTTAGAAAGTCTTCAGACGATGAAAACTNCATCATTGACTGAGTTTTTGGAGGTATTAATTCTTACAAGTGAAAAATTTTCAAACGGCCCCCTGGAAAAAGAAGGTCTTCTTTGGTTGGAAAACAGTGGTGAACACGCTAAAAATGTTTTGAATGACTTATTGAATGCCGGATCAAATATAAAAATATTANATATCTCAGAATTCAGTAACATATTAAATTTTATCTTAAATAAAGAAGTTGTCCGCGAAACTGTAAACGCACATCCATTAATTAAATTTTGGGGGACTTTGGATGCACGTATTTCAAATACAGAAATTACTATCCTTGGCGGTATGAATGAAGGTATTTGGCCCCAAATAAAGAATACAGATCATTGGCTTAATCGATCAATGAGAAAAGAAGCTGGTTTATTATCACAGGAAAGAAAAGTCGGATTGCTNGCACATGATTTCCAACAGGGTATCAACAATAATACTGTGATAATTACTAGAAGCGAAAGAATTGATGATACTCCCTCGATACCTTCCAGGTGGCTTAATAGAATTACAAACCTTTTGAAAGGCTTGGGCTCAGATGGTAGAAATCAATTAGACGAGATGAAAACCAGAGGTAATTTTTGGTTGAATTTAGCAAAAGCTGTTGAAGAGCCTAAACAAAATTTGACTCCTGCAAAAAGACCTTCTCCTGTCCCACCACTTGCGGTAAGGCCCAAAAATCTATCGGTTACTCAGATAGAAACACTCATTAGAGATCCCTATTCTATCTACGCTAGACATGTTTTAAAACTGAAAAAACTCCAGCCATTAAAAAAACAAGCAAACGTTCTCCTAAGAGGAAACGTCATTCATAAAATAATGCAAAATTTTTCNGAGCAAACTAAGAACGACCTAAAACTAATAAACAGTTTAGAATTAATAAAACTATCTGATGANATATTCTCAAAAGAGGTTCCGTGGCCTGCGATCAGATCAGTATGGAAAATCCAATTTAAGAAAACTATTCCATTATTTTTAGAAGCAGAAAAACTTAGAAGACAAAATGCAAGCCCTCTTTTTTTTGAACATCCAGGTTCAACATTCTTAAGTGAGGTTGGCATAACATTAACAGCAATTGCTGATAGAATAGATAAAAATAGGTTAAACGAGTTGTTAATTTATGATTATAAATCAGGCAAACCACCAACGCTGAAGCAATTGGAAATATTTCATAAACAACTTATTTTAGAGGCTCTAATTGCTGAGAATGGTGGATTTAAAAATATCCCTGCTGCTCCTGTAATTTCGATTTGTTACATAAGTTTAAATAATGCCCACCCAAATACTGAAAAGATCATAAAACGTGAAGACATTGAAAAAATCAAGAAAGAAATTGCTCAACTAGTCAGTTATTACAATAGCGATATAACTGGCTTTACAGCGAGACTCAGAATGGAAAAACTAGAAATAGTTTCTGACTATGATCATCTGGCTCGCTATGGCGAATGGGATGAAACAAATTCTCCAGAAAAAATGTTGCTGAAATGAACACTAAATCTTTAGCCAATCAATCGCAGATACTAGCTTCTGAACCTAAGAACTCAACCTGGGTGGGAGCAAATGCTGGGTCTGGGAAGACCAAAGTATTAATTGATCGAGTTACTCGACTGTTACTTAACAGTGCTGCTCCACAACATATTCTATGCTTAACTTACACAAAAGCTGCAGCCTCACATATGCAAAATAAACTTTTTGAAAGGCTTGGAACATGGTCAATGCTTCCGAATACAAGTCTGCGCGATGAACTAAATAATCTTGGGGAAAATAAAATAGATGATGAAAAGCTAGCTCAGGCTAGAAGGTTATTCGCACGA
Source organism: Paracoccaceae bacterium (assembly GCA_002712045.1). GTDB lineage: Bacteria > Pseudomonadota > Alphaproteobacteria > Rhodobacterales > Rhodobacteraceae. Next base: position 41,606 of record PARX01000034.1, on the reverse strand, counting down.
GCGCTAGATACTCCCGGTGGCCTGAAGATACAAACAATTCATTCATTTTGTTCATCGATATTGAGACGCTTTCCAATGGAGGCGGGAGTATCACCACATTTCAGAGAACTCGATGATCGAAATATAAGGTCACTTCAGTCAGAAATACTAGACACTTTAGCCACTGGTAATGATTATGGATTATTTGAAGAGTTCTCTGCTTCTGTGAATTTGGAAGACCCGCACGAGATACTTTCAGAAATATCCAAATATCAGGAATTTTTTTCTACCCGAAAATCCAAACAGCAAATCTATTCTTTATTTGAAGTAAGTCCTGAATTTAAATTAAAAGAAATTGTGGAGTTAGGGTTTTCAAACTATGAACCAAAAATCATCATCAACTCACTAGATCTATTAGAGCAGGGGAGTCCTAACGACAAAAAGATTTTTTATAAACTGAAACAGCTCAATCTTGAAAAATTAAACTTAGAACTCTTTTTAAGTCTCTGTGACATTTTTTTAAGTAGAAATCAGAGCGATGCTACTTATCATGAAAAACCGTTTCCAACTAATGAAACAATAAAAATTGTTGGTTCTGGTTTGGATGAATTCACTGAATTCAAAAAATTATTTNCTTATGACCTGATAAAAGCGAAAACCAATTACCTAAATTTCTTAGCTGCTCAAGAGACTTTTCTACTATATAATTTTTCTCATTTGTATTTAAATTACTATCAAAAAATAAAAATTGAAAAAGGTTATTTGGACTTTGACGATCAGATACTATTGGTAAAGAAACTATTATCTAAAAGCAGTGTGGCTCAATGGGTGATGTATCAACTTGACGATGGTATTGAACATATTCTCATCGATGAGGCTCAGGATACGAGTCCTGACCAATGGGATATCATAAAACTTCTTTCGGATGAATTTAACTCAGGAATAACATCAAACAATAAAAAAAGAACTATTTTTGCCGTGGGTGATGAAAAGCAATCAATATATTCATTCCAAGGAGCCGATCCTTTTGCGTTTGAACAAATGCGCAGTTATTTCTCTNACAGATTAAAAGGCGCTGATGATAAGCTATCAGAACAAAAACTATTATATTCGTTTAGATCTTCTCCAATAATTTTAAAGCTAGTCGATAAAATTTTTNATAAAAAAAATCCGTTATTTAACATTTCGAACCAGCACATTGCATACAAAGCTGATTTGCCTGGACGCATCGACCTCTGGCCCTTCATACCAAAAAGTAAAAATAATTACTCCCATTCGTGGTTTGAGCCTATTGATAGCGTTGAGCAAGATAATCCCAATCTAAAATTAGCGGCAAAAATTGCTTCTGAGGTTAAAGCTATATTAGATAGCAAACAAACCATAGGAGATTCTCAAAAACAAAAAACAGTTACACCTGGCGATTTTTTAATTCTCCTACGGAGTAGGAAGATGTTGTTTCATGCGATTATAAAACAACTAAAACTTGCCGGACTGCCCGTCGCAGGCGCTGATAGGCTAAATATTACCACAGAGCTTGTAGTAAAAGATTTATTATCACTTTTTAATTTTCTAAATACCCCTGATGATGATCTTAACTTTGCTAATCTATTAAAATCACCCTTATGTGGGTTCTCAGAAAAAAAACTTTTCGATCTAGCTCAAAATAGAAATAAATCTTTGTGGCTTACTCTACTTTCCCAAAAGACAGAACATATTGATATCTTGAGTTTCCTTAACGATCTAAGGAGTAATGTAGACTTTCTTCGCCCATATGAAATACTTGAAAGGACCTTGATCAATCATAATAAACGCGCGGCCTTTTCGGCTAGGTTGGGATTGGAAGTNGAAGAAAGTATAAACGCACTATTGGAGCAAGCAAGAAAGTTTGAAAAATCTCATATCCCTGACTTAACATCCTTTATTTTATGGATGGAGACTGATGATGTCTATATTAAAAGAGAATTGGAAACAGAAAGTACTACCATAAGGGTAATGACCATTCATGGNTCAAAAGGCCTAGAATCTCCAATTGTAATTTTACCTGACACATCTAGTAAGATCTTAAGAACGAGTTCCAAATTTGTTAAAATAGATAATAAAGCGATCACACTTAGAGGGATAAAAAATAACCAAAANCAAAAAGTGACTGAGGCTATCAAAAAAGCAAGAGAATTACAAATACAAGAAGAGTTTCGGTTGCTATATGTATCTCTAACTCGTGCCGAAAATTGGTTAATAATATGTGGTGCTGGAAATCGAAGCTCTTCAANGGACTGTTGGTACGATATTATCGAAAATGAAATTTCATCATTCAACTCAAACTTACTCAAATTAACCAAAAATTCTGGTTATACCGTAAAAAGTGAAAATTGGTCAGATTCTAAACATCAAAATAATGAAGAAAAAACNCCAGTATCTATTAATGCTCCCGAATGGGTTAAACAATCTGCACTTGAANAACAAACTACGCAAAAAAGAATTTCCCCATCAAAANTAATCGGTCTTAAAAGTNTAACAAGTGAAGAAAATTTTGATTCANATCGAGCAAGAGAGCTTGGATCACAAATTCATACTTTACTTGAGCATTCACCAAATCCAATTTCAGAGAACTGGGAGCAAACAAGTAAAAACATTCTAAAAAATTCTGGGTTTTACGATCTAGAAATAATGAATGAGGCTTTAAATCAAGTGAAAGAAATTCTAACTGATAAAAAATTACATTTTATTTTTTCTGATAATTCTAATGCAGAAGTATCCTTTCAGATGCATCTTCCAAGATTAAATAATCTCTTGTTTTCAGGAATAATTGATCGAATAATCTTCACTGAGACTACGGTAACTGCTATTGATTTCAAATCAAATTTTGTCGTTCCAGATAATGAAAATGAAGTTCCAACTGGCATACTAAAACAAATGGCTATCTATCTAGAAGCTTTAACAATTGTTTATCCAAATAAAGAAATTGAAATTGCGATCTTATGGATCAAAAATTTAAAGTTGATGTATTTAAACAAATTNAATTTAAGAACTCTGCTAGACCAATCCTTAACCCTTGACCTTTCAAACATCGATTCTTAATTATAAATAAAAATATAAGGAAAAGTAAAATGGCAACAATAGCAGTAACAGACGAGACATTCGAATCCGAGGTTACCAAGTCTAACACGCCAGTTGTGGTTGATTTTTGGGCTGAATGGTGTGGACCATGTAAAATGATAGGCCCATCATTAGAAGAACTGTCAGAAGAATATGGTGAGAAAATAAAAATAGTCAAAGTTAATGTAGATGAGAACCCAAACTCTCCATCCCAACTTGGTGTAAGAGGTATTCCAGCTTTATTTTTGTTCAAAGATGGCGCCGTAATCTCAAANAAAACTGGTGCTGCACCTAAGGCTGCTTTGAAGGACTGGATTGACAGTTCCATTTAGTTTTTAGGAATTATTTTTCAAAATATTTCCTGCTAAATATAATGAGCCACAAATGATTATTCTTCCTTTAGAGTATTTCTTTTGTATCTTTTTTATTGCTCCTTGAACGTTTTGCGCGCTGAAAGAAGCTATCCCCACGCTAACTGCAAGGTCAGCTATATTCTTTGGGGAGCTAGTACAATCTTCCCCTGGAACAGGTATTCCACAAACACTCTTAATGGCTCCTCGAAAGGGTTTTAAGAATCCAACTATGTCTTTGGTTTTTAACATACCGCATATTAAGATGTTTTGCTTATCAGGTAACAAATTTAAAGTACTCGAAATAGCTTTTCCTGCTGCTTCATTATGGCCTCCATCTAACCATAATTCAAAATCGTTCGCTATCTCAACAAGAGGGCCCTGTTTTAATCTCTGCATTCGCGCAGGCCATGATACATTCCTCAAACCATATTCAATGGCTTTTTTTGAAAGTTTAAGTTCACGCATAGCTGCAATCGCCGTACCCGCATTCATAACTTGATGATCACCAATCAAGCTAGGCAATGGTAATACTAATTTCCCGAACTCATCTTGATAAACNAAAGTATTCTTTTCTTTTTTCACATGCCAATTCTCATTATAGACCTTTAAGGGACTACCTAGATCGTTAGAAACCATCCTGATAACTGAAAGCGCTTGCTGAGTTTGTGGTCCAACAATGCAAGGGATCCCCTTTTTTATAATGCCAGCCTTTTCTTTGGCAATTGAAGTTATTGTGTCTCCTAAGAATTGTATGTGATCTAAAGAAATAGGAGTAATTATCGTTAATTCTGGGTTTTCAATAACATTTGTTGCATCCAAACGTCCCCCTAGGCCCACTTCTAACAATGTATAATCAGCTGGTATTCTAGAAAAAGCTAAGAATGCTGCACAGGTTGTTATTTCAAAAAAAGTTATAGGTATATTTGCATTTATAACTTGGCACTCTTTCAAAGTTTTGATTAAATCTTTTTCTGTTATCAAATCTCCAGACAATACAATTCTCTCATGAAATTTTGACAAATGTGGCGATGTATAAGCGTGAACAGATTTTCCAAAACCTTCCAATCCTGACCGAATGAGCGCCTGAGTTGATCCTTTACCGTTAGTACCAGCAATATGAATGACTGGTGGCAACTNTTTTTCGGGATTATTCAATTTATTTAACAAACTGGTGACCCTATCGAGGGTCAAATCAATAATTTTTGGATGCAGCGATAATAAATCACTTAATATAGAAGTACTCTTTAATAAATTCATTAAACCATCTTCAATTAGTCTGATTTGATTTATAAAATTTCATTATTCATTATTTTCAGAACTATTTGGTTTTGGCAGGTCGCCTTTTATTGCGGGAGTTAGGCCCATAAGCATTCGTGATAGCATTACTAGCTCTTCTTTGAGATTTTTTCTATGAACCACTCTGTCTAACATCCCATGATCTAATAAATATTCGGCTTTCTGAAAGCCATCTGGTAATTTTTCTCTTATTGTTTGCTCAATAACTCGCGGTCCAGCAAAACATATTAATGCATTAGGCTCAGCGATTTGTATATCACCTAACATAGCGTAAGATGCTGTTACGCCACCAGTTGTTGGGTTGGTTAACACTACAATAAATGGCAAATTAGCTTCTTTTAACAATTGAACCGCTACCGTTGTTCTGGGCATCTGCATTAAGGAAAGAATCCCTTCNTGCATGCGCGCTCCTCCTGCCGCAGAAAACAAAATTAAGGGGCACTTTTTTTCTACAGCTAACTTGCAGGCTACGATAATTGCATTACCCACATACATACCCATTGACCCTCCCATAAAACTAAAGTCTTGGGCTGCAACAATCATTTTTGTTCTACCTATTTCACCTTCTGCTACCAACATAGCCTCATCAGCTTCAGTCTTTTTTTGAGCAGATTTCATTCGATCTGGATANTTCTTTTGATCCTTAAAACCTAAAGGGTCATTAATTGGTTTAGGAATTTCAATTGGTGTAAACTTTCCATTATCAAACAAGGTCAATAATCGATCCCTTGGAGAAATATTCATATGGTGATCACAATTTGGGCATACGTTAGCATTCTGAGAAAGTTCTCTATGAAACAGCATCGTTCCGCATTCTGTGCATTTAGTCCAAAGATTCTCTGGGACATCACGTTTTGAAAAAAGAGAGTTTATTCTGGGACGAACATAATTTGCTATCCAATTCATTCTAAAACTTATCCCTGGTTATCTNATTTTTCAAAATTTAGCTTTATTTTTATGTCTCTTTAACCAATTAAACAATATTAAGAAAGTGATTATCTGAAGAGCTGTCTGAAAGAGTATAATATATGTCATATAAATACCAGTTTTATCAAAATACGACTTTACCAATGATAAATCAGATAAGGTATCACCCAATCCAAAAAACAAAACACCAATAATATTGTTAATAAAATGCATGCCTAAAGCGTAACTAATATTATTAGACTGAACCGTCAGAATACTAGCAAGAACCCCAAACACAAAAGCATTTAGCATGTAAATAAAAGTGTTATTTTCAAAAGTGCTAAAGTCATAATGAGCAATGCCAAATAAAAAAGACGGGATAATAGCCCATATCCANTAAGAACAAAATCTAGCCCGCAGTTGTTGCAAGAGATAACCTCTAAACAACACTTCTTCTGCTGATACCTGGATGAATATGACAAAAAGAGCGGGTAANACCCAAGGAAGCCAATCTTTGATATATGACATTTCAATCCGAGGTAAATAATTCTGTGAAAACAAAATTGATTCAAAGGGAATAATGATTAAACTTACCAGTGAAATCGATATAGTTACGAAAATAGCCAGCAAAAATTGCTTCAAATTGAGCTTTTTTTTCGCTCCAATTAACGAAACATAAGATCTTTTATGCAACAATTTTACAATTATCAACAAAGCTAAATGCCAGGTAATAAAGGATCCAAATAACAAAATAATAGTGATTTTCGGATTATTTAAGAAAGACGAATGGACAAAAATTGACCAGCCATAAAAAATAACAGCGTAGAAAACAGAAATTAAAACAATAAATAAAAGGAATCCCAATATGGTACGCCAAAATTCAGTTTTTTTTTCCTTATTGGAATAATTGAAGATGTTTTCTTCCAATTCTTAATCCTTTTTTATTATGAATAATAAATAAAAAACTAGAACACTTGCGCTTCTAGCGTTGCTAACTTAATTACTTAATTTAAACAAAAAAGTGTGATAAAATATATAGCTAATGAAAACAATTAGATGAAAATTCAATTATTTTTTAAGATAATATTATGCCTTTCTTTAATGACTGGCTGTAACACCAACACTTTGTTCAATCTTTCCTCACAAACTTCAATACCTCCAGATTCCCGAGCTATAATACCAAATAAAAATATTGTCATTCAGGCTCCAGACGGTTTTTGTTTAGACGAAACTGTCTCAGATACTTCTTCAAAATCAACTTTTCTGCTATTTGGAAACTGCGCGGCAATCTCCCAATCCAACTCCGTCACCCAATCTAAAGTTTATGCTGTTTTAACGGCAGCTATATCAAAAGAAAAATCAAAAAATGGCCCATTTAATGGGAAGCAGCTCGATGGTTATTTAAGATCTGAAAATGGTAAATCGACTTTAAGTTTTAGTGGAAACTCCCAAGATATAAAAGTTTTGGATAGCTTTAAAATGGATGATTCCTATTTTGTCCTTGTTCAGAATATTGGTAAAAGAAAGTCAAACGCTCTATCTTCACACTCTTGGCGGGCTTATTTAGAAATTTCTGGTTATCTTATTTCGTTATCCATTATTGGATTTAACCAAAACCCTATGAAACACGATGAGAGCTTAGAAATCATTCGGCATTTTGTTAATGAGATTAGGACAAATAATGGCTTTAAGCCAACCAGTGTTCCAATAAGTTAATCCCAAAGATCATTTTTGTTACAGGATAAATCATTCATAATTTGCACTAGCTGTTTCGCTATTGGCTCTTCTGACAGAGCATGCCCAGCATTTGGTAAAATATTTAACTTTGCCTTGCTCCACTTTTTCGCCAATCTATAAGCAGCTATTGGTGGACATATCATGTCATATCTTCCATGTACTATATAACCCTCCAGATGAGCTATTTTATCCACCCTATTTAAAATATGATTATCTTCATTTAAGAATCCGTCATTAATAAAGTAATGGTTTTCTATTCTAGAAAAAGCCAAAGAATATTTTCCTGGTGGAACAGCATTAGTCTGGTCACCAGCCATAGAGGCCATTCGATTTTCCCAAGCTGCCCATAACTGAGCAAAATGCGTTTCTACATTTATTTCTCCTGAAAATAATCTCCGATTATAGGCTAAAATTAAGTCGTTTCTTTCTTCTGTTGGAATTTCCTCGATGAAATCATGCCATTCTTTAGGCCAGAACTTTCCCGCTCCACCACCGTAAAACCAATTTAATTCAGATTTCGTGTGCAAAAAAATTCCTCTCAAAACCAAACAAGCTACTCGTGAGGGGTGTTCTTGAGCATATAGCAAACCTAAAGTAGAGCCCCAAGATCCACCAAAAATTAACCACTTATCTATTTTGAGGCGTTCTCGAATCAATTCAATATCCGATATCAAATGCCACGTGCTATTATTTTGAACGCTAGCGTGAGGTTTTGATCTCCCACAACCCCGTTGATCAAATAAAATAACGCGATAACATTTTGAATCAAAAAATCTTCTCATAAATGGGCTACACCCACCTCCAGGACCCCCATGCAAAACGATTACAGGAAGACCGTCTTTAGCTCCACACTGTTCAACGTACAACGTATGGCCATCACCAACACTTAATTCAAAAGTATCAAATGGCTCAATAGGAGGATATAGATGTTTTAAAGCATTCATTTTTATTTTAACCTTTTTTTTTAACTTTGTAACATTATGTAAATAACATATCTCGCAACTAAACTGAGAAAGTTCAATGCCAACAAATCAAAGTATAGACCAAAAAGAAATTAAGAAATTTGAACAGATGGCTGCGGAGTGGTGGGATTCCCAAGGGAAATTTAAACCCCTCCACCATATGAATCCTTGCAGGTTGGATTATATAATAAAGCAAATTGAAATTGAATTTAACCGATCAACAGGTACACAAAATGCTTTTAACGGTATTGATATTTTAGACATTGGGTGTGGCGGTGGCTTGTTGTCTGAGCCAATGGCTCGTCTTGGGGCAAATGTAACGGGTGTCGATGCAGCAGCAAAAAATATCCCAATCGCTCAAACCCATGCAAAACAATCGGGATTGGACATTCATTATAAAGTTGCGACAGCTGAGTCATTACTGGAAGAAGGGAAGCAATTTGATGCTATATTAAATATGGAAGTAGTAGAGCATGTTAGAAACCCCAAAGAATATATAAATACCTGCGCTCAGTTATTAAAGCCAAACGGAATAATGATTTGCTCCACCATCAATAGGACCTCAAAAAGTTTCTTTCTTGCCATATTAGGTGCCGAATATGTTCTACGTTGGCTGCCTAAGGGGACACACGACTGGAAGAAATTCATAAAACCCGATGAGTTACTTAATATGATTTCGAATGCTGGTCTAGAAGTAGTTGATAAAAGAGGCTTTTTTTTAAATCCGCTTGCTTGGGAGTGGCAAACTTCTGATAGAGACATGAGCGTTAATTATGTAACAACAAGTACAAAGCCTGTTTAGCTCTTAGTTCTTTAATATAGTTCGAAGATCTCTCATAATAGGCAGCACAATCAACATTTTTTCGACACCAATAGTTTCAACTACCTCCTGAATAACTGGCTCAATTAACTTCAAGCTATCTTCTCTAACTTTTCTACCAGCCGGGCTAATGACTATACACTTTTTTCTGGCGTCTTCCCAATCTGGAGTTATATGAATATATCCCGCTAACTCAAGTTTTCCCAAAGTATTTGTCATTGCGCCTTTGGTTAACTGAAACAACTTGGCTAAATAAGATGGTCTTCGTTCTTCACTAACTGTTGCCAAATAATTCAGTAACATAAATTGACTTAATGCTAAGTCCTTTGGAAGAATACGGTTCACCTTATTTCTAATTAGCTGATCAACCATTGTTATTTCACTAAAAAATAAACTTGCCAAACTATCCATTTTATTTATCCATTTTTAATACAGAAATTCCTTCAAAATACTATATATATTAGATATTTTATTTATATAATATACGTTGTGAGTTTAATTTAGATAAGTTGCAATAAAAGAAAGGCACATTATTCCAAAAAACATGACAAACACAACTAAAATAACTGATAGAAAAACTTTAGTTTTAAATCGCAAACGAGCTTTGAATTTCGAGGATAGTTATAATAAAATTCATCAAATCGCTATCAAAGAAATAAAAGATCGCCTAGAAGAAATAAATAGAGAGTTTAAAGACATTGCAATAATCACCGGACATCAAAAAATTTGGGGTAAAGCATTCCCTAATGCCAAACTTATAGACGACACAGACACTTTAATATTTGGGAAAGGGCAATATGACCTTATAATACATGCACTCTGTTTACACTGGGCAAATGACCCTGTGGGCCAGTTAATACAGTGCAAAAACATGTTGGTTGAAGATGGGCTTTTTCTTGCAACATTATTTGGTGGAAAGACCTTATACGAATTAAACTACTCGTTTTCTTTGGCTGAGTCAGAAATATCTGGAGGTATATCTCCTCGGTTTTTGCCGATGGGCGAAATCCGTGATTTAGGGAATCTCTTGCTGCGTGTAGGATTTAAATTACCTGTCGCCGACAATCTGACCACCCATATACATTATAAAGATGTTTATTCACTAATGAACGATCTCAGGAAAATGGGAGAGGTTAATGCTCTCTTATCAAGGCAAAAAACCTTTACTCGTTCTCAAATAATTGAAGAAACGTCTAAATTCTATATTAAGAATTTTTCTGAAAACGATGATAAAATAGTTGCAACTTTTGACTTAATTTTCTTAACGGGCTGGTATCCAAGTGAAAATCAGCAAAAACCCCTAAAGCCAGGTTCAGGTAAAATTAATTTAGGGGTTTTCCTTGACGATTTAAAAAAACAACCTACTGATCCCTTCGAACAGTTAGAAAAAAAATAGTGGTTACACAAATGGTACAACAACTTCCCAACGCTCACCCACAAGTCAAATTTGGTAAAACGGGGGTTTTACTGGCAAACCTCGGCACACCAGATGGAACTGACTATTGGTCAATGCGGAAATACTTAGGGGAATTTTTATCAGACAAACGAGTCATCGACTATTCTCCATGGTTATGGCAGCCATTACTTCAACTGATAATTCTAACTAAGCGTCCTTTTTCCTCTGGCGCTGCTTACAAGACAATTTGGAATAAAGAGGCAAACGAAAGTCCATTACTTACTATTACAAAAGATCAAACACAAAAATTAGAAAAAAAATTAAAAACTGAGTTTGGAGATAATGTCGAGATAGAATTTTGTATGCGATACGGCAACCCATCAACAGAACTCAAGTTAAATAGCTTAATACAAAAAGGTTGCAGTAAAATTATATTTCTTCCGTTATATCCGCATTATGCGGGGGCAACATCTGCATCAGCAAACGATTCATTATTTAGGGCACTTATGAAAGCTACTTGGCAGCCAACAATAAGAATTATTGAGCCCTATTTTCAACACCCGAAATATATTGAAATTTTATCTGAGTCTATCAAAATTGCTTACAAAAAAGCTAATATTAAACCTGAGGTATTAGTCTCTTCTTATCATGGGGTGCCAAAAAGGTATCTCAATCAGGGTGATCCATATCATTGCCAGTGTCAGAAAACCACAAGACTTATCAGAGAAAAATTAGGATGGTCAAACCAAGATATAATCACAACTTTTCAATCAAAATTTGGTCCCGAAGAATGGTTGCAACCCTACACTGTAAAAAAAGTAGCTGAACTAGCAAAAGAAGGAGTAAAGAATATTGCCGTTATTGCGCCTGCTTTTTCTTCTGACTGCATAGAAACTCTTGAGGAGATTAATGAGGAAATAAAGGAAAGTTTTATGAGTGCTGGTGGTAAGAATTTTACATACATTCCTTGTTTGAATGCAAGCGAACCCCACATCAACTTTTTAAAAGAATTAATTTCTGAAAATGGATCAGGTTGGCTTTGACAATTATTAAGGGTTTTTAGTCAATATCCACGAATTGACCAGGCAGATTTCGTGCCAGTTCCTATTAGTAAATTTTCTATAATAACATGAATTTTTTCTAGATACTTAGACAGTGACCAAAGACAATTCTCATTAAAGTACGCCCAAGTATCTTCCGAAAGCAAATTACATAAGATATCGCTGGCCTCCCTATAAGTAAAATTTGATTTAAGAGAACCACCATCATTTAGAATCTGGATTATCTGCTCACATTGTTGCCTAAAAAAGATGTTTCTTTCTTCCAATATCAATTTAACCTTTTGGTCGGTCCTTCTCAATAACTTAATTTCAGAAGACACCTTATAAGTAGCCTCATTATTATAACCCCAATAATCAATAAACGAATTTAATTTTTCTTTTATAGACAAACTCTGATCAACCATCAATTTTTCCAACAGTGTATGATCCTTATCTATAGATTTAAGCAAATAAACTAATAAATCTAATCGACTTGGAAAATATTTATAAAGGGCCTGTCTACTAATGCCAGTGTTGATAGCTATATCTTCCATGTTAATTTTACTTAGTTGAGATGAGTTGAGCAAACTTAAAGTTGAGGATATGATTTTTTTTCTCGTCTTGTGTGATTTAGTTGACATTGCGTAAACCTTTTTAAATAAATCTAAACATTTAGTTTACAACGTGTCAACTTATTTTGCGAGGATAAAAATTTAAAGTAACTTGGTATACTTACTAGTACTCCGACATCAAACCGGGCCTTACACCAAGTCCCATAGATGCATCAATTACCGAACCATGAAGCACACTTGAAAGAGAACAAGATAAAAAATGTACAATAGTTGCTATCTCTTCAGGTTCGATCAACCGCTTCTTTGGTAGATTCAGCAAAAACCTTTTTCGCTCGCTCAAAGATAACTTTGACAAGGTACTGGCTTCAAACATTTCAGTATTTGTTGCTCCAGGGCAAACCGCAAAAACATCAACTGCTGAATGCACTGTCTCAGCAGCTAACTGACGTGTCAAAAAAGCTACTGCGGCCTTACTCATTCCATCAGACAAACGAAACCCTGGAAAAGCCGCAATACCGCCACCTACAGAACTTATATTTATCAACTTTCTATTTGGTATATCGGGTAGAGTTAAAAATTGTTGACACATTTTAAGTGTTCCATCAGCATTGATATCCAACATAACACTATCTTGAGTTTCGGAGTCATCCGAAAATTTACCGACAGTAGCCGATCCAACTGCTGCATTATTAACCAAGATATCTATTTGCCCATGCTGTTGAACGACCCCATTAATACAATTCTTTATCGAGTTTATGTTATTTAAATTTAATGGTTGTATTGTAATGCCATCAGCATCAGTGAATTTTTCTAAAACCATTTCAGGCGTCTCAGTACCTTTAATGTAAGTTAATGTTACTTTAGCACCATAATCCAATAGGCGCTTTACACATGCATGACCAATTCCACCAGACCCACCAGTGACAAGTGCGACACGCCCGTCAAGGCTAAACTGTGATAATATGTCATAATTAGATATTTTAATTTCTTTCTTCCGGTTCATCACTTAGTACTCCAAAGATGCAAATTCAAAATGGCTCATATTATTACAATCAAAGCAAATCTCTAATTACTGCTATCATTGGAATATCTGCAGGTGGCATTGGGTAATCTTTCAATTTATCCCTGTTAACCCATTTTAATGCTTGACCCTCCATAGGCGTAGGGCTTCCAACCCACTTCCTACAAACGAAAACAGGCATAAGTAAATGAAAATCCTCATAAGAATGACTTGCAAAACTAAGTGGTGCCAAACAACTGGACCATGTATCGATTCCCAGCTCTTCATTCAACTCTCGAATCAAAGCTTCCTCAGGAACCTCTCCATTTTCAACCTTTCCACCTGGAAACTCCCATAAGCCAGCCATTGATTTGCCAGATGGGCGTTGAGATAACAGAACACGACCATCACGATCTATTAACACTACAGCGACTACTAAAATAGTTTTCAAGATCTGTAATCTGCATTTATTGAAATATACTCTTGGGTAAAATCACATGTCCAAAATACAGATTTGAAAGAACCAAGACCTAAATCTACCTGAATTAATATCTCGTCATTTTGCATATATTTTGCCGCTTTCTCCTCTGAATAACTGGGGCTAACCCAGCCATTTTCAGCCACCAATAAATTTCCAAAACTGACTCGTAATAAATCTCTATCTACCTTTGCCCCTGATTTTCCAATCGCCATAATAATTCTACCCCAATTTGGATCCTCACCAGCAATGGCCGTTTTTACTAGAGGTGAATTTGCTATCGATTTTGCTACCTTTCTTGCAGAAGAAAAAGATGGTGCACCACTAACGTTAACTTCTATAAACTTAGAAGCACCCTCACCATCTTTAACTACTTGATGAGCTAAATCTCTCATTATTCTTAATAGAGCCTGTTTAAATTGTTGTAATTGTTTAGGATTTTGATCATTTATTACGCACCCACTTTTTCCAGTGGCAACTACCATAAGACTATCTGACGTCGAGGTATCTCCGTCAACAGTAATAGAATTGAACGTTTTTTCGTTTAAATCACTTACTATTTTTTGCAACTGAGATGGGCTTATTCCTACGTCTGTAAAGATGTAAACAAGCATCGTGGCCATATCAGGCGCAATCATACCAGAACCCTTGGCAATGCCTGAAATCTTTATGGTTTTATTATCAATTGCAAACTCTTCGGAAGAGCCTTTTGCAAATGTATCTGTAGTCATTATAGCTTTGGCAGCCTTATCTAATCCACGGGGTGACAAACCAACTACTAATTCCTTGGAGATTGCTCCTATTTTTTTCCAGTCCAAATGCTCTCCAATAACTCCTGTAGACGCAGAGAAAACATTCTTTTCTGGAATGTCTAATTCTTGAGCAAATTTAGAGCAAATTTCTGATACCGCATTATGGCCCTGCTTACCTGTAAAAGCATTCGAGTTTCCCGAATTTACCACAATTGCAAAAGGGCCTGAAGATGATTTAACCGAAAGAAGTTTCTTTTGACAATCAATTACTGCCGCCGATCGAGTGGCCGACTTTGTAAAAACACCTGCTATTGAACTATTATCACATATTTCAGCAAGCATTACATCTAGTCTATTTTTATATTTAACTCCTGCACACGCACTTGAAAACCTAACGCCATCAATTGAATTTAGTTCTGGGAATCCGGCTTTTGGAGCTAAAGGAGATATTTTACCCATATCTTATCCAAACTATTATTAACTAAGTATCATTAAAAAAATCATTTATTGTCCAATATCGACTCGTTGCGGATTATTTTATGATTAATTTCCAAGTTGGAGTAAATAACATTTGCAGAATCAATAATTTTATTGATTTTTGTTTCTACTTTATTTTGCCTTATCGTTGATACTAGGTCACCTCTTACATCTTCCAAACTTGGAACTGGGGTTTCTCGGATATTATTTACTTTAATTATATGCCAGCCAAAATTGGTTTTAATCGGTTTGGAGATTTCATTTACCTCTAATAAAAAAACAGCCTGCTCAAACGCTGGAACCATTGCACCCCTTCCAAACCAACCTAAACTTCCTCCTTTTTTTCCAGATGGACCTATTGAATAAGTTTTGGCCAGCTCCAAAAAATCAGATCCGTCTTGTAATTTATTCAAAATATCAATTGCATCCGACTCTGTTTCTAATAGAATGTGTGAGGCATTATACTCAGTCGTAGGTTGAAAATTTTCAGAAAACTTTACGTACAATTCCTTAATTTCATCTTCCATAACATCAATTTTCGAGAAATTTTCAATAAGCTCATTAGATAAAAAAGCACGGATATTATTTTCCAAGCCATATCTAATCTTTTTTAACTTCACATCAATTTCTTGAGATAATATCTCCTGCTGAATCAATTGTTTAAGTATTCCATCAAAGAGCACAGAATCTTCCATACTTTTATATTGATCAGACAATCTACTTTGAAATGAAACTACATTTCCAAGTGTTATATCTTCTCCATTCACAGAAGCTAAAACTGTATCATCGTTTAATTCCCCAGCATTAATATTGATTGTTTGAAGAAAATAGACTGTAAAAAATACTCCTGTGAAAAAATTAAAATTCTTCATTTTTCTTCCTTTTTCCTCTTGATTAGTCTTATTATAATTTTAATTTTCGTATATCATTTATAGGACAACGTTGACAGTATTAATGACGCCCCTTACATGCCAATATCATAGTAATTCTTCTTTTGGTCTGTTTTCTATAAGTTAAATTATATAATTGGGAAAAAGAGCAATACAAAATCAAACTTTAGAAGGGTCTCTCTTCTTCTGCAAATAAAGGCTACAACATGCTAGGTCTTAGCAAAATAAGAAAAAAAATATTTGGCGATGCTAATGATCGAAAAATAAAATCAGCTGTTCCTATTGTTAAAATTATAAATAACTTAGAACCCGAATTCAAAAATTTGAGTGATAAGGATTTAATAGAAAAGACAAATGAACTAAAGGAAAGATATTCATCTGGTGAGACCTTAAACGAATTATTACCCGAGGCTTTTGCTAATGTAAGAGAGGCCGCTAAAAGAACCCTTGGATTGCGGGCTTTTGATGTTCAATTGATGGGTGGGATATTTCTTCATCAAGGAAACATTTCTGAGATGAAGACTGGAGAAGGCAAAACACTTGTAGCCACTCTACCCGCATATTTAAACGCACTTACAGGAAAAAGCGTACATATTGTAACAGTTAATGACTACCTCGCTACACGTGACTCAGAATGGATGGGAAAAGTCTACGAAGCCTTAGGTATGACGACTGGGGTTGTAATTCCAAACCAACCTGATGATGAAAAAGAAAGAGCCTATGAGTGTGACGTGATTTACGCAACAAATAATGAGCTAGGTTTTGATTACCTGCGAGACAACATGAAGTCCGAACTTTCTCAAATTCACCAAAGAGATCATCACTTCGCTATTGTCGATGAAGTTGACAGCATATTAATCGACGAAGCCAGAACACCTTTAATTATTTCTGGTCCTGCTGAAGATCGAAGCGAGATATATAATACAATGAATAAAGTCATACCAGGAATTCAAGAAGAACATTTCACTTTAGACGAAAAGACAAGAAATGTTACCTTTACCGACGAGGGGAACGAGTTCATCGAAAAAAAACTAAAAGATGAGCAAATTATGCCTGCCGAACAAAATCTTTATGATCCTGAAAGCACTTCCTTGGTTCATCATGTCACTCAGGCTCTTAGGGCCCATAAATTGTACACAAGGGATAAAGATTACATAGTTAGAAATAACGAAGTCGTATTAATTGATGAATTTACTGGTAGAATGATGGATGGGCGCAGATTATCTGATGGCTTACATCAAGCAATTGAAGCGAAAGAAGCATGCAATATTCAACCAGAGAACACAACATTAGCATCCGTAACTTTTCAAAATTATTTCAGACTCTACAGTAAACTTGCTGGAATGACCGGGACAGCTTCAACAGAAGCTGATGAATTTCTTGAAATCTATGGTTTAGGAGTCGTTGAAGTTCCAACAAACGAAAAAGTTCAGCGGATCGATGATCACGATCAGGTTTTTAGAACAGCCAGTGAAAAATACAAAGCTATCATTAAAGCTATAATTGAAGCAAATAATATTAATCAGCCAATTTTGGTTGGCACAACTTCGATTGAAAAATCTGAAATGCTTTCGAAGATGTTAAAAGAAAAAAACATCCAACATAATGTGCTTAATGCCAGATTTCATGAACAAGAAGCTCAAATTATTGCAGATGCTGGACGGTCTGGAGCAGTAACCATTGCAACCAATATGGCGGGAAGAGGAACAGATATCCAACTTGGTGGAAACGTGGAAATGAAAGTATTAGAAGCATTAGTAGAAAATCCAAATACTGATCCCGAAGAAGTTAGAAAAAAAGTACTTGATGCAGTTAATGAAGAAAAAGAAAAAGTACTTTTAGCTGGCGGCCTATATGTACTCGCCACAGAAAGACATGAAAGCCGCCGAATTGATCATCAATTAAGAGGAAGATCAGGAAGACAAGGAGATCCTGGAAAGTCTTCTTTCTTCTTATCTTTAGAAGATGATTTAATGCGGATATTTGGATCTGAAAGACTAGAAAAAGTATTAAATACTTTAGGGATGAAGGAAGACGAAGCTATTGTTCATCCGTGGGTTAATAAGTCACTCGAAAAAGCTCAAGCGAAAGTTGAAGGGAGAAATTTTGACATCAGGAAGCAGCTTCTAAAGTTTGATGATGTTATGAACGATCAACGAAAAGCAATTTTTGAACAACGTCTCGAAATAATGGAGGCAGAAGATCTAGGAGAAATTGCACAGGATATGAGGCATCAAGTAATTGACGACCTTGTTGATGAATTTATACCACCCAAGTCATATCCAGACCAATGGGACTTGGAACAACTTGAACAAGAGGTTTTGGAAAAAGTTGGTGTTACTGCAGAGGTCGTAAATTGGGGCAATGAAGAAGGGGTTGACGATATTTCCATACGAGAACGTATTTATGACGCGTCAGATAAGTTTATGGCATCAAAGGCTGTAGAGTTTGGGGTTGATGCAATGCGTTCTGTTGAAAAATCTGTTCTTTTACAAAGCATAGATCAAAAATGGCGTGAGCATCTATTGACTTTGGACCATTTAAGATCGGTGGTAAGTTTTAGAGGTTATGCTCAAAGAGATCCTTTAAATGAATATAAAACAGAGGCATTTGGACTGTTTGAAAGTTTGTTAAATAGCTTGCGCAGCCAAGTAACCTCACAACTTGCTAAAATCCGTCCAATAACTGCAGAAGAGCGCAAGGAGATGATCAGCAAAATGATGGAAGAACAAATTCTTACTTCAACTAAGAATAAACCCAGCGCTGTCAAAAAAGTTTTGTTTAATGAAAAGGATAGATCAACTTGGGGAAACCCAGGAAGAAATGATAAATGTCCATGTGGATCAGGAAAGAAATTTAAACATTGTCATGGCAAACTATAAATTATTGAATCTCTGAGAACTTCGAGCATAGTTAAAAGCTAGGAAAAAAAATTTCTTTAGGAGATAGCGTAAAAATTTCAAACCCATCTTTAGTTACTGCCAGTGAATGCTCAAATTGTGCTGATAAAGACCTATCTCTTGTTACAGCAGTCCAATCATCAGACAATATTTTCGTTTCCGGCTGACCCAAATTCACCATCGGTTCAATAGTAAAAAACATTCCCTCCTCAAGATAAGAACCCTCACCCCAATTTCCATAATGTAATACATTTGGCTGCGCATGGAAAACACGTCCTAATCCATGTCCGCAAAAGTCTCTCACAACACTCATTCTCTGTGCCTCTACATATCTCTGTATAGCCGCGCCAATATCCCCAAAAGTGTTACCTGGTTTTACCTGTTCTATGCCAAGCATAAGGGCGTCATGAGTGACCTGTATTAATCGCTGTGACCTTCTATTTGCTTTTCCAGCAATATACATTCTACTACTATCGCCAAACCAACCATCCAATATACAAGTGATATCAATGTTTAAAATATCGCCATCTTTTAATTTTTTTGTTGAAGGAATCCCATGACAGACAACGTGATTTAATGAAATACAAGAGGACTTAGGATAGCCTCGATAACCTAATGTTGCTGGTACAGCCCCATTCGAAACCATGAACTCGTGACAAATATTATCCAACTCCTCCGTTGATATCCCCGGTGCAACATAATCACTAATCATATCAAGGGTTTTTGCAGCTAAGATACAAGATTTGCGCATACCCTCATAATCTGAACTATGGTGAATTTTAATACCATCACGCGTAATTGTTTGATCATCTTGCCTCATAAACATTATTCCTTTTTTACTTATGAAGTTCTTCTATCNGCTTTCCAAGTTTAACATTTNCCTGAGTTATTTTAGTGTCATAACATAAAATTTCCACACCAACTTGTTTCGCTTCTTTAAAACATNGATAATAGTATGGATCTAAGTCACCCGCAACATCATAAAAACTGCAATCATTCCTACAGACCAAAAACAGTAGTACTGCTCTGTGGCCTTCTTTAACCATGTTTGAAAGCTCAATTAGATGCTTAGCACCACGACTAGTAACACTATCAGGAAACTCAGCGACTGATCTTTTTCTTGATAATGTTAAACTTTTAACCTCTACGTAACATTTTTCGTGCTCACCATTTTCTAAAAGAAAATCAATTCGNCTATTTGAGCCATACTTCACCTCTTTCCGAAAAGATGCGTAACCTGATAACTCTGGCAGGATACCATCTATAAGGGCTTCATTAATTATCTTATTAGCCATACCAGTATCAATTATCACAAATGATCCTGAGCCTAACTCATTTAACTTCCATGAAAATAGAAGTTTACGATTTGGGTTGCCACTATTTTCTATTAAAACTTTTTGATTTACATTTTTTAATCCAATCATTGAGCCAGTATTGGCACAATGAACAGTTATAATATCATTATTTTTCAATCTAACATCTGCAAAAAATCGTTTATATCGCTTAATTAAAAATGCTTGTTTTAAATCACTTTGAAATTTCATANTTAAGGGCCTATACCCTAATATTAGACCTTGCAAGGATTCCAAAATGAACAATCCAACAGCTGCCATGATAGTAATCGGTGATGAGATATTATCAGGGCGCACTCGTGATAGTAACATGCATTACTTAGCAAAANAGTTAGTGAACGTGGGAGTGTCACTGAAAGAAGTTCGAATTATATCTGATGATCAAGAAGAAATTATTCTTTCAACAAATGAGCTTAGAAAAAAGTTCNACTATGTTTTTACCAGTGGTGGTATCGGCCCAACACATGATGATATCACGGCNGATTCTATTGCTAAAGCTTTTAAAGTTAAAATTGGAGTTCGNTCAGACGCAAAAAANTTATTGANCNNATATTACAAACAAAANGGCATAGAATTNAATTCTTCTCGAATTAGAATGGCTAGAATTCCAGATACTGCTGAGCTTATCGAAAACACTATTTCAGGTGCCCCCGGTTTTAAAATAGAAAATGTGTTTGTAATGGCTGGGGTGCCTTCAATATTCCAGTCTATGGTAGATGTTACACTCANAAATATGAAGCATGGATCTCCATTAAAATCAAAATCAATAATCTTAAANCTTCCAGAAGGGGANATCGCTGAAAAATTGAAAGCNATGGCNTCAGAAAATCCTGAATTTAGTTTTGGGTCTTATCCATTTTTNAGAGATGGTATTCTTGGTACTGATATAGTTATACGTGGTCACAATNTGAAGATTNTTGAAATTCTAGCNCAAAAAGTAANAGAAACCTTTAGTATTAAAACGGAGAGTGATGATGAGTGAACCTGAAGAAAAAATTACCGCCCTAAACCTTCCCGAAATGGACCCCATGCCAGAACATGTGAAAAAATACTTTAAATTATGTAAGGATAAATTGGGTCTAATTCCAAATGTTTTAAAAGCTTACTCTTTTAATGAAACAAAACTAAANGCATTTACTAATATGTATAATGATCTAATGCTTGGTGAAAGCAATATTTCTCCATTAGAAAGAGAAATGATTGCTGTCGTAGTATCATCAATTAACAGATGTTATTATTGCTTAGTGGCACATGGAAATTCAGTAAGAAAATTATCTAAAAACCCTGCACTTGGGGAGGCAATGGTGATAAATTATAGGATTGCTGACTTAAAGCCAAATCAAAGAGCGATGATGGACTTTGTTGCAAAAATGACTGAAGAAAGTTATAAAATTGAAGAAGTTGATAGACAAATTTTACGTGAAAACGGATATTCTGATCAAGATATATGGGATATTGCTTCTATTGCTAGTTTCTTTAATATGAGCAACCGCATGGCATCAGCGATTGATATGCGACCAAATGCTGAATATCATTCTCTAGATAGATAAAATTGAGAACNTTAATTTTCATTATAACCTTACTGTCTTTGCCCGANCCTGGCAATTCAAGTGACACCTTAACTATACCTTATAAAGCTGATTTAAGTTACGAAAAACTGTCAAAAAATGATATATTTTATGTTGTTACAGGTAAAAATGATCTGTTACCTGAAAAAGACAAACCACATTCTTCTATGATGTTACAACAAGTTTGGAAGATTAAAAACTTTAGTAGAACTACTGATGAAATACAGAAAGAAATCAAGAATAGTCTGGCATTAAATGAATATAAAATAATTTTTGAATGTGATTTTAAATCATGTGGCGGATTTAAATTTCGTTTCAATTCTAACATACTTAATATGCCAGAAATGTTTGTAAATCTTGGCAATTATAAGTTCTTAACAGCTAAAGCTATTAACTATGAAAAATCAAATTTTATCTCTTATATAATTAGTGTTGGAAAAAATACTGGTTATATCCAAATTAACCAATTTGGGGATGAAATTGAGAAGAATATCAAAAAAGAACAATCAAAAACTTTTTTAAAAAGCTTATCTGCAAACTTTAACGACAACAGGGGTTCAATTATTCTAGAGGGCTTGAAGTTCAAACCTGGATCAGCAGATATTTTAGAATCTGATTTGAGAATCTTATCTGATTTAGCAAATTTTTTAATTTTGAATAAAAAAGAAAAAATTATATTAGTGGGACATACAGATGCTAGCGGGCCAATAAAAGGAAACATAAAATTATCAAAAGACAGGGCTGAGTCTGTACAAAAACTATTCGTAAAAAAATTTAATGTCAGCCCAAATCAAATAACCATAAATGGAGTTGGTTTTTTATCACCAATAGCCTCAAACAACACGGAAGCAGGTCGTGAACAAAACCGNCGCGTTGAAGTNATTATAGTNCCTCGATCTAATTAGATNAGGTTAAAGATAATAAAATAAACAAAACTGCTNAGAATTTACTTGTTTTTANTTAATTAAGTCACTATACGGCTTCCAACATCGAGTATTTGGCTTCCAAAACCAAAAACTCTCCGAAGATTATAACGGGCTGATGGCCCGTTTTTTTTTGAGGTTAACATTGAATAGTTTGATTACAAAAACGTTATTGGAAAATAGAATTCTTTCAATTGCAAAACCTATTATTCAAGATATGGGGTTTGAAGTAATTAGAATTAGACTAATCGATGGTAAATCAAAATTAATTCAAATTATGATAGACTCACCAAAAATGAATATAACTGTTGATGATTGCGCAAATATTTCAAATGAACTTTCTGCTGCAATTGATGTTGAAGATCCTTATGAGGACACATTTAATTTAGAAGTTTCCTCTCCCGGTATTGACCGGCCGTTAACACGGCTTCGTGATTTTGATCAATGGAGCGGTTATGAGGCTAAATTAGAAACAACCTCAGCTATCGAGGGCCAAAAACGTTTCAAGGGAATTTTATCAGGTACTGACGGTGATGAAATACTAATTAAATTGGATATTGGAACAATTGGTTTGAAATTTGATTGGCTTTCAGATGCCAAATTAATTTTAACAGATGCGTTAATAAGAGAAACATTGCAAAACCAGAAAAACATTATTTTTAATGAGGACGATTTCGACTATATCGAAAAAGAAGAAGGCTGAAAGGATATAATAAATGGCTAATACTAGTGCAAATAAGATAGAGCTTTTACAAATTGCTGAATCAGTTGCTAGAGAAAAACTAATAGATCCAGACCTAGTTATAAATGCTTTAGAAGAAACATATGCACGTGCTGCAAAATCAAAATATGGTGCAGAACTGGATATTCGTGCTTTCATTGACCGTAAAACTGGTGAACTAACTATGCAGCGAGTAAGAACAGTCGTTGAGGAAGTTGAAAATAGCTTTCAAGAACTCACTGTTGAAGATGCAATAGTTTATAAAGAAGACGCAGTAGTAGGTGATCAGCTGATAGATGAAATACCACCAGTAGAAAGCGGTAGGATTGCAGCTCAATCAGGTAAACAGGTTCTCTTACAGAACATACGGCAAGCTGAAAGAGAAAGGCAGTATGAGGAATTTAAGGATCGCGTTGGCACTATCATAAACGGTGTTGTTAAGAGAGAAGAGTATGGAAATGTAATAGTCGATGTCGGAAGAGGTGAGGCAATACTTCGACGAGATCAAAAAATTGGTCGTGAAAGTTTTAGAAATGGTGACCGAGTTAGAGCTTACATTAAAGATGTACGATCAGAAGTACGAGGCCCTCAAATATTCTTATCCAGGACAGCCATAGAATTTATGTCAGAGCTATTTAAAATGGAAGTTCCCGAAATTTATGACGGCATAATCGAAATAAAAACAGTTGCTAGGGACCCAGGTTCTCGAGCTAAAATTGGTGTTATTTCTCATGATAACTCGATCGATCCGGTTGGTGCTTGCGTTGGTATGCGTGGTAGCAGAGTCCAAGCTGTTGTTAATGAATTACAAGGTGAAAAAATAGATATAATACCTTGGAATGAGGACGCTCCAACTTTTCTAGTTAATGCTTTACAACCAGCCGAAGTAACTAAAGTAGTGCTCGATGAAGAAGCTGAAAGAATTGAAGTGGTAGTTCCCGACGAACAATTATCACTTGCTATTGGGCGTAGAGGACAAAATGTTAGGTTAGCGTCTCAGTTGACAAATCTGGACATCGATATAATGACAGATTCTCAAGAGTCTGAACGCCGGCAGACTGAATTTAACGAACGTACAGCATTGTTCACAGAGTCGTTAAATGTAGATGAAGTTGTCGCGCAGCTTCTAGTATCAGAGGGTTTTGCTTCTCTGGAGGAGGTAGCATATGTTGAGATTGATGAAATTTTAACAATAGAAGGCTTTGACCAGTCAACTGCTGAAGAGCTACAAGCTAGAGCAAGAGAATATCTAGAAGAACAAAGCTCTAAAGCTATAGCGCAAGCTCGTGAGCTAGGGGTTGAGGACAGCTTAGCTGGCTTTGAAGGTTTAACACCACAAATGCTAGTTGCATTAGCAGAAGATGACATTAAAACCCTTGAAGATTTTGCTACTTGTGCTGATTGGGAGCTGTCTGGGGGCTGGACAGTTGTGGAAGGCAAACGTCACAAAGATGAGGGTATTTTAGAACAATTTGATGTTTCACTTGAGGAAGCACAAAACTTAGTGATGACCGCCAGAATAGAATTAGGCTGGGTAGATCCTGAAGATCTTAAGAATAACACAGTTGAAGAAATTGAAGATAACAACTTAGATGAATAATTGCGTGGTCTTCATAAATGGAAATACTTAAGCAAGAAATCTCTTCAAAATGTTCCACCCGACGATGTATTTCGTCAGGTGAAACATGCTATAAATCAGATATGATACGTTTTGTTGCCGATCCAAACAACGAAATATTGCCAGATATTGCTGAAAAACTTCCTGGGCGTGGCATTTGGATTAAAGCCAATAAAAATGCTTTAACTAAAGCCATATCAAAAAAACTCTTTTTAAAAGCCACCAATAGCAAAGTTCTTGTAAAAAATGATTTGCCCTCTCTTGTCGAAGATATCTTATTAAAAAAAGTCATATCGTTAATCTCATTATCAAGAAAATCAGGAAATGCTATATTTGGTTACGAAAAAGTGAAGTCTAGCCTAATTAATGGAACAGCCAGAATTCTTATACAAGCAAGAGATGGGTCTATTAATCAAAAAGGCAAATTAAGACCACCAAAAGGTACGAATACTTATATCGACTGCCTAACTAGCAATGAGCTAGGAGAAGCATTTGGAAGAAATTATGTGGTTCATGTCTCGCTTACCTCTGGTGGTCTCAGTAAACGTGTAGTACATGAAGCATCAAGATTAAATAAATTACGCGGATTCGATGATATTAAACAAGAACTTTCGACATAGACTAACAATAATTAGGTTATAGAATATATGAGTGATACTGAAAATAAATCTGGAAAAAAACTTGGTCTTTTAGGGGGCAATCCTTCTAGACCTGGACAAGTAAGACAAAGCTTCAGTCATGGACGTTCAAAGTCTGTTGTTGTTGAAACAAAAAGAAAACGGGTTATTGTGCCAAAACCCTCTATTANTTCNCAGGTCAAAAGCTCACCACAAAAATCTTCATCACCGTCAAAAACTCCAGATGGAATTTCCAGTAGTGAATTAGAGCGTAGAAAAAAAGCTTTGGCCATCGCAAGAAAAAGAGAAGAAGAAGATAAAAATAAAAGAGATGCTGATGAAAAATCCAGGGAAGCGGAGCGAGAGAAAAAGCGCGCTGACTTAGAAACAAAAGAGAAAGAAGAACAAGAACGTAAAGAGAAAGAGAAAGAGAAAAGGGAGGAGGAGAAAAGAGCAATCGCCGCAGTAATCGAAGCAAAAAAAATTGCTGAAGATATACCTGTCATTCCTGTTCCAGATGACTCTAGTCGCCCCACATCAAAACCTTCTAGAAAATTACCTGAACGAGAAGAGAACCGAAAACAACAAACACCTAGAGCACCAAAGGGTTTAGATACAGACAGGCGGAGATCAGGGAAGTTAACGCTGAGCCAAGCATTGAGTGATGAGGGAGGTCGCCAAAGGTCAATGGCGGCTATTAGAAGAAAACAAGAGCGCGAAAAGCGCAAAATGCTTGAAANCAACCAAGAGCGTGAAAAAGTTGTACGAGACGTCCAAGTTCCAGAAACTATCGTTGTCCAAGAGCTAGCTAATCGAATGGCTGAGCGTGTGTCCGATGTAGTGAAGTCACTCATGACCAATGGGATGATGGTAACGCAAAATCAATCAATAGATGCTGATACTGCTGAGCTAATAATTCAAGAATTTGGTCACAAAATTGTAAGAGTCTCTGATGCCGACGTTGAAGACGTCATCGATACTATAGAAGACGATCCCACCAACTTAAAACTTAGAGCTCCAGTAATAACCGTTATGGGACACGTTGATCATGGAAAAACTTCCCTATTAGATGTCATTAGAAAAGCAAATGTAGTTTCAGGAGAAGCTGGTGGAATAACACAACATATTGGAGCATACCAAGTTAAAACAGATGACGGCAAAACATTGTCATTTCTTGATACACCTGGACACGCAGCCTTCACTTCAATGCGCTCTCGAGGAGCCCAAGTTACAGACATTGTTGTACTAGTTGTGGCCGCTGATGATAGTGTGATGCCTCAAACAATTGAGGCGATCAACCATTCAAAAGCTGCAGGTGTACCAATAATTGTTGCTATTAACAAATGCGACAAACAAGCGGCTGATCCAGACAAAGTTCGTACAGAGTTGTTGCAACACGAAGTAATTGTTGAAAAAATGTCTGGTGATGTTTTGGATGTGGAGGTTTCCGCGGAAACAGGTCAAGGGATAGATACATTATTAGAATATATATCATTACAATCAGATTTATTAGAGCTCAAGGCCAATCCAGATAGAGCTGCGGAAGGCGCTGTGATAGAAGCAAAGCTAGATGTGGGTAGAGGCCCCATCGCTACTGTACTAGTTCAAAAAGGTACTCTAAATCAAGGTGATATCTTTGTTGTAGGCGAGCAATGGGGGCGAGTGCGGGCACTTATAAACGATCAAAATGATCGTATAAAAAATGCTGGACCATCTGTGCCAGTCGAAGTGCTTGGATTAAATGGCACACCAGAAGCGGGTGATGTACTTAATGTTGTTGCAACAGAAGCGCAAGCAAGAGAAATTGCCGACTATCGCGCCCAAGTTTTAAAAGATAAAAAAGCTGCGGTTGGAACAGGCACTAGCCTAGAACAATTATTAGCAAATGCCAAAGCAAACGAAAACTTGAAAGAGCTTCCAATTTTAGTAAAGTCTGACGTCCAAGGGTCTTCTGAAGCTATTTTACAAGCGATGGAAAAAATTGGAAATGATGAGGTTCGTGTGCAAGTCTTACACTCTGGTGTCGGCGCAATTACTGAATCAGATGTCACTCTAGCAGAAGCCTCGAAAGCGCCAATTGTCGGTTTTAATGTTCGAGCGAATGCTCCAGCGCGACAATCAGCCAATCAAAAAGGCGTTGAGCTTCGTTATTATTCCGTAATTTATGATTTGGTTGACGATATAAAGGCCGCTGCTTCTGGGCTTTTATCTTCAGAAGTTCGTGAAAACTTTATTGGTTATGCCAAAATATTAGAGGTGTTTAAAGTTACCGGAGTAGGAAGAGTGGCCGGCTGCCAAATAACTGAAGGTCTTGCCCGTAGATCATCTGGTGTACGCTTGCTTAGAGATGATGTGGTTATTCACGAAGGAACATTAAAAACATTAAAAAGATTTAAAGATGAGGTTAACGAAGTTAACTTAGGTCAAGAATGCGGAATGGCTTTTGAGAACTATGAAGATATTAGAAAAGATGACGTTATAGAAATTTTTGAACGACAAGAGATTGAAAGAAAGTTATCTTAATATTCTAATTTGTATTTCTGATTAAATTTCACCTCTTAAAAAATTTACTTTTTTATAGCGCTTACCCTTGTAGGAGTCATATAGCAAACCTATATACTATTCGAATTTAACAATAAAAACCTCTTAAGAGCGATAAAATTATTAGGTAAAATATGATTATGGTATGATCTTAGTCATTTTGAAAGGACTAAAAAATGGGCAAAGTAATAGGAATTGATTTAGGAACAACAAACTCTTGCATAGCAATAATGGATGGATCTCAACCGAAAGTAGTAGAAAATACAGAAGGGGCAAGAACCACGCCCTCTATTGTAGCTTTTGTTGAAGATGAAAAGCTTGTTGGTCAACCCGCAAAAAGGCAAGCCGTTACAAATCCCGATAATACTGTTTTTGCTGTAAAAAGGCTAATTGGCAGACCATTAAAAGATAAACATATTCAAAAAGACATCAAAAATATTCCTTATTCACTTGTTGATGGTGGAAATGGTGATGCTTGGGTAGAGGCAAATAATGATAAATTTTCGCCGTCTCAAATCTCTGCATTTATACTTCAAAAAATGAAAGAAACAGCAGAAGCATATCTTGGAGAAGCTGTTGACCAGGCAGTAATAACTGTTCCAGCCTATTTCAATGACGCTCAAAGACAAGCCACAAAGGATGCTGGAAAAATAGCTGGCTTAGAAGTTCTTAGAATAATAAATGAACCCACTGCTGCGGCCCTAGCATATGGATTAGATAAGAAAGAGGCGAGGACTATCGCTGTCTATGACTTGGGTGGAGGTACCTTTGATGTAACAATTTTGGAAATTGACGACGGCTTGTTTGAGGTAAAATCTACGAATGGAGATACCTATTTAGGTGGTGAAGATTTTGATATGAGGATCGTAGATTACTTAGCAGAAGAATTTAAGAAGGAAAATGGTGTTGATCTAAAAAAAGATAAAATGGCACTACAGAGATTAAAAGAAGCGGCTGAAAAAGCTAAGATAGAACTTTCTTCAAGCCAACAAACAGAAATAAATCAACCATTTATCTCAATGGATCCAAATGGTGGTCAACCCCTCCATATGGTTTTAAAATTAACAAGATCTAAATTAGAAAGTCTTGTAGCTGATTTAATAAAACAATCCCTTAAACCATGCCAAGCGGCTTTAAAAGACGCTGGATTATCAAAAGGTGATATTGATGAAGTCGTATTAGTTGGTGGAATGACTAGAATGCCAAAGGTTATGGAAGAAGTTTCTAATTTCTTTGGAAAAGACCCACATAAAGGAGTTAACCCTGATGAGGTTGTAGCAATGGGCGCAGCTATTCAAGCAGGTGTTTTACAAGGAGATGTTAAAGACGTGGTGTTGTTAGACGTTACGCCCTTATCACTTGGAATTGAGACTTTAGGTGGAGTTTTTACTCGTTTAATTGATAGAAACACAACTATTCCAACAAAGAAATCACAAGTTTTTTCAACAGCAGAGGACAACCAAACAGCTGTAACGATTCGTGTTTTTCAGGGTGAAAGAGAAATGGCCGCTGACAATAAAGTTTTAGGTCAGTTTAATTTAGAAGAAATACCACCTGCACCAAGAGGGCTTCCACAAATCGAAGTTGCATTTGATATTGATGCAAACGGAATTGTGTCTGTAAATGCAAAAGACAAAGCGACAGGTAAAGAACAGCAAATTACTATCCAAGCCTCAGGCGGTCTCTCTGATGACGAAATCGACCAGATGGTTCAAGACGCTGAAGCAAATGCAGAAGCAGATAAAGAACGAAAAGATCTCGTTGAAGCAAAAAATCAAGCAGAAGGCCTTATTCATTCCACAAACAAATCACTTGAAGAGCACAGTGATAAAGTTGACCCAACAACTGTTGAAGCAATCGAACTCGCTGTAAAAGCCTTGGAAGAAGTTCTTGATAGCGAAGATGCAGAAAAAATTAAATCNGGTATCCAGAACGTTACTGAAGCGTCAATGAAGCTAGGTGAGGCGATTTATAAAGCCTCTGCCGATGCTGAAGGAGCCACTGCTCCGGAAGGAATGGATGAAGAAGAGCTCCGCGGGGTAGATGAGGATATCGTTGATGCTGACTTTGAAGATCTAAACGACGAAGATAATAAATAAATATTTATCACAATACCGCAAGGGGCGTTTAATAACGCCCCTTTTTGAAAAGGACAAAGTCATTGTCGAAACGTGATTATTATGAAGTTCTTGGTGTGTCTAAAAGCGCCTCAGAAAGTGAGCTAAAAAAAGCTTATAGAACAAAGGCAAAAGAACTCCATCCAGATAGAAATTCTGGAAATCCTAACGCCGAAAGTCAATTTAAAGAAGTAAATGAAGCATATGATATATTAAAAGATCAGAATAAAAAAGCAGCATATGATAGATATGGTCACGCAGCTTTCGAAGGTGGCAACGCAGGCCCAGGAGCGGGTGGTTTCCATGCGGGCAGTGACTTTTCCTCTGCATTTTCAGATGTTTTTGAAGATTTATTTGGTGATTTTAGGGGTGGTCAAAATAACAAACAACGAGCATCACGGGGGTCTGACCTTCGATATAATCTTAGTATAAGTTTGGAAGAAGCGTATTCTGGCATTCAGAAAACCTTAAATATACCATCTATTATAAATTGTAGCAGTTGTAATGGCTCTGGTGCCTCAGGTGGTTCAGAACCATCTACATGCCCTACATGTTCTGGAATGGGAAAAGTCAGAGCACAGCAGGGNTTTTTCACNGTAGAAAGAGGGTGCCCTACATGTTCTGGAATGGGACAGATAATTAAAAACCCCTGCCAAAAATGCAAAGGATCTGGACAAGAAGAAAAAGAACGGGCCCTGTCTGTAAATATACCATCAGGAGTAGAGACTGGAACCAGAATTCGGCTGAGTGGGGAAGGAGAAGCCGGTGTTCGCGGGGGACCAAGTGGTGATCTGTATATCTTTACAGAAGTCATGGAACATAAAATTTTTTCACGAGANGGTAAGAACCTATATTGCCGTATTCCAGTAAGTATGACAACGGCAGCTATTGGNGGTGAAATAGAGGCCCCCACAATAGACGGTGGACGTAGCCGAGTACGAATTCCAAACGGCAGCCAGTCTGGAAGACAAATGAGACTTCGTAACAAGGGAATGCCTGCTTTAAGAGGTTCGAACGCNGGTGACCTTTTTATTGAACTTGCTGTAGAAACACCCGTGAATCTTACNTCAAAACAAAAAGAGCTTTTGCGAGAGTTTGAAGCATTAAGCGCNGATAACAACCCACACAGTAAGAATTTTTTCTCTAGCGTAAAAAGCTTTTGGGGTTCAGTGAAGAGCTAGCGTTTGAATACCGGATTTTTTCCAAAACATTTTTACTTCTGAAAGGCTCGGTATAGCTTCCGACGTACCATATCGTGTAACCTGTAAAGCAGCCGCAAAAGATGCTATTTCCATTGCATCATGTACAGATTTTTTCTGATCCAAGCTAGAAGCAAAATATCCTAAATAAGTGTCTCCAGCTCCAGTAGTATCCACAGGCTGTACTGTAGGAGACTTAACTCGGAAATTATCATCATTAGACAAATAACAAGACCCTTTTGCGCCGTTAGTAATCAAAAGTGGTTTGTTAAAACGCTTACCAAATGCTTTCAACAAAAGAGCGTACTCTGTTTCGTTGACAACGACCAAATCAATAAAACTTAATACTTTCCTTACATGTGAGAGGTCAAAAGGTGCCGCTGAATATATTACTGTCATTTTGTGGGATTTAGCTATTTTTGCTGCTTCCAAAACCAAATTTACTTCATTTTGCAACAAGCAAATGTCCTTTGGTTTAGCATTCTCAAAACCCTTTTTAATTCTTTCCAAAGTTTGAGTATCGTTAGCCCCAGCATAAAACGTTATCGCATTTTCGCCAGATGGATCTATCGTTATATTTGCATGCCCTGTATTCAAATTACTGTAGTTGACATGGTCTACATCTATACCATGTTTTTTCATTAATTCTAATTCCCGATTTCCATCNGGACCCACTGCTCCAATATGAAAAACATCAGAACCAGCTTTCTTGGCCGCTATAGATTGATTGGCACCTTTTCCGCCTAATCCTTTCTTGAAGCTTTCAGCTCGAACAGACTCACCAGGAATAGGAATTCTTGGGGTTTTATAAAAGTTGTCGATAACAATCGATCCAAAATTAAATATCGTCAAAAACTAACCCACCTTACAGGCAGCCATAACAGCCATATTCAAAATATCATTTGCTGTAGCAGCTGTGTTACATAATTGAACCGGACTATCGATACCAGCCAGAATAGGGCCAATGACTGTGGCACCACCCATTTCTTGCATTAATTTTACAGATATAGAACCAGAGTGCCTTGCAGGCACAACCAGGATATTAGCCGGTGCAGTTAAGCGGCAAAATGGATATTCAGCCAATACTTCTTCATTTAAAGCAACATCTGCTGTCATTTCGCCATCATATTCAAAGTTTACACCTCTCTCATCTAATACAGATGGCGCTTTACTCATTTTTTCTGCTCTCTCTGAAACAGGATACCCAAAATTTGAAAAGCTAACAAACGCAACCCTGGGCTCCATACCTAAGTTTCTTGCAACTCTGGCTGCACTCTCAGCTATATCAGCTAAATCCTCTTCTTCAGGCCACTCATGAACCAAAGTATCAGCCATTAAAACTAATCTTCCCCGAAGAATCATTGCCGTAACTCCAACAACACCATCCCCAGGCTTTGCGTTAAACACACGATTTATACGACTCAATACGGCTGATGATTTTCGAGTAGCACCCGTTACCATNCCATCACCATGACCATGAGCCAACATTAATGAGGAAAATATGTGCCTNTCTCTNGAGGCCATCTTATGGCAATCCCCTTGATCGAAGCCCAGCCGCTGTAACCGCTCATAAAGAAAGCTCTTGTACTCTGACAAATGAATAGTCTTTGCCGCATTGATAACTTCTAATTCAGAGTAAGCATCAAGCAAACCCTCTGCTTCTAACTTTGCTTTGACATCTTTTTCTCTTCCAACAACTATTGCTTGACCCAAACCGGAGCGAACATAGCTAACTGCAGCCCTAAGGACCCTTATGTCATCTCCTTCTGCAAAAATCATTCGAGCCTGAGCATTCTTAGCTCGTACATGTAAAGTCTGTAACATAGCCGCTGTTGGATCCATACGACTTCTTAAAGCCAGCTCATAGGCTGACATATCGATAATTGGACGACGAGCACATCCGGTATCCATTCCTGCCTTAGCAACCGCCGGTGGTATAGTATATATCAAACGTGGATCAAAAGGTGTCGGGATTATATAATCTCTCCCAAAACTTAATTTCTTTCCATATGCCATAGCCACTTCATCAGGAACGTCCTCACGCGCTAACTTTGCCAATGCTTCTGCACAAGCAATTTTCATCGGATCATTTATTGCTCTCGCATTTATATCTAAAGCTCCTCTGAACAAATATGGAAAACCTAAAACATTGTTAACCTGATTTGGATAGTCTGACCGACCAGTAGCGACAATAGCATCTGGTCTGANCGAATGAGCCTCCTCAGGAGTTATTTCTGGATCTGGATTTGCCATCGCAAAAATCACTGGGTCCTCATTCATACTTTCAAGCATTTTTGNTGTGACCGCCGCTTTTACTGACACGCCAATAAACACGTCAGCCCCCTTCATAGCATCCTCTAGCGACCTAGTCTTCGTTGCAATTGCGTGAGCTGATTTCCATTGGTTCATTCCTTCCAAACGTCCCTGGTAAATAACACCCTTGGTATCACAAGCAATACAGTTTTCATGTTTTGCGCCCATCGCTTTAATTAATTCTAGACAAGCTATTCCTGCTGCACCAGCACCATTTAAGACGATTTTACATTCTTCTATTTTTTTTCCTGTCAGATAAAGAGCNTTTAACAACCCAGCCGCACAAATGACTGCGGTACCNTGTTGATCATCATGAAAAACAGGAATATCCATTATTTCTTTTAACTGCTGTTCGATTATAAAACAGTCTGGTGCTTTAATATCTTCTAAGTTTATACCCCCAAAAGATGGCCCCATATACTTAACAGCATTAATGAATTCCTCGGGATCTTCTGTATCAAGCTCAATATCAATCGAATTTACATCCGCAAACCTCTTAAATAAAACAGCCTTACCTTCCATAACAGGCTTTGAAGCTAATGCCCCAAGATTTCCCAAACCTAAAATAGCTGTACCATTTGATATCACTGCCACGGTGTTTCCCCGAGTAGTATAATCAAAAGCACTTTCAGGGTTCTGAGCGATTTCAGTCACTGGAACGGCTACGCCTGGTGAGTAAGCAAGAGATAAATCTCTTTGTGTTGCCATAGCTGTTGAGGCGACAACCTCTAGTTTACCAGGTGTTGGCTTCATATGATATGCCAAAGCCTCTTCCTTTGTAAATTTTCCATTTCCTGACATGATAATTTCCAAATATTTTTTCGAAATATCTCAATAACAAAGTAATTGACACTTCTCAACCCAAACCTATTCTATTAGCTTTAAACTATTAACCAACAAATGTAGTAAATTAATGTATAACTTTAATTGGTGAATATATGAGTGCTAATCAGCCAAAAATCACTCCTATGATGGCTCAGTATTTCTCCATAAAGAAAAATTATACTGATACATTATTATTTTACAGAATGGGTGACTTTTACGAGCTTTTTTTTGAGGATGCTATAAAGGCTTCAGAAGCGTTAAACATTATTTTAACATCACGAGGAAAACATTTAGAACAAAAAATACCTATGTGTGGTGTTCCAGTACACTCAGCCAACAACTATCTATTATCTCTCATTAAAAAAGGCTTTAAAGTAGCGGTTTGTGAGCAACTTGAAGATCCATTAGAGGCAAAAAAACGTGGTTATAAAGCAATCGTAAAAAGAGATGTGGTTAGAGTGATCACACCTGGAACATTAACAGAGGATTCTCTACTTGAAGCACATGAAAATAACTTTTTAGGTTCTCTTTCAGAAATAAGAGGATCACTTGCTCTTGCATGGGTAGATATATCTACTGGTGATTTTATCGTAACCTCTTGTAACAAGCAAAATCTTAAAACATTAATTTTAAGGTTAAATTTAAAAGAGCTGCTTGTTTCTGACAACCTGAAAGGTGAATTTTCAGATGAATTTAATGATTTCAATATTTCCCTAACTCCTATTTCAAATGCTATTTTTGAAAGTACTGGGGCAAAAAAGCAGATTTGCGGCTTCTATGGTGTTAAAACACTTGAAGGCTTTGGGGCATTCAGCAGAACTGAATTATCAGCTATTAATTCAATAATCAGTTATTTGGAATTAACTCAAAAAAGCACACTACCAATCCTAAAAAGACCATTAAAAGAAGTTTCCACGNACGCTTTACAAATTGATAGCTTTACACGGAAAAACTTNGAGATAATCCGGTCTCTTTCTGGTGAAAAAGATGGCTCTCTTTTNGATACTATTGATAAGACAATAACAGCTTGTGGGGCTCGATTNCTAACAAGCCGTTTAAACAACCCCTCATCAAATAAAACTATTATTATTGATCGCCTAAATGACCTCGAGTTTTTTTATAAAAAGAATAATGACCGAATAAACCTTCAAAGTGAACTTAAGAATATTCTTGATATTGAAAGAGCCTTAACTCGAATATCTCTGAATAGGTCTAATCCACGTGACATCAAGGCTGTTGGAAATAGTCTACAAAATTGTGACAAAGTATATTATTATTTAAACAGCATAAAACCGCCTCACACTCTATCATTTGATATNAAGCCGCTGGCTGGGCATAAAGTTTTAATTAAAACAATTGAAGATGCATTAAGAGAAGACCTTTCAAATAATTTTAAAGATGGTGGCTTTGTTAAAACAGGATATAATGATGAGTTGGATAAGCAACGTAATCTAAGGGACAAAGGAGCTAAACTTCTAGGCTCTATGCAGCAAGAACTAATCACACTNTCTGAGGTATCTAGTTTAAAAATTAAACATAATAACGTTTTAGGTTACTTCATCGAAATACCCACACGTCACTCACAAAAACTGCTATCACCGCCATTAAGTGATGTATTTATTCACAGGCAGACAACAGCAAACTCTATCAGGTTTACAACCACAGAGCTCGGAAAAGCAGAGTCTAATATTCTAAACGCCNCATCAGCCGCTTTAAATATAGAGCTTGATATATTAAANAAANTCCAANCAAAAATATTAAAAAACTCACTAAAAATTCTTGATACTGCAAGAATAATTGCGATTATTGATGTTAATTGCGCCTTATCTCAAACTGCTCAAGAAAATGANTGGTGCAAGCCAACTATAGACGACTCAAGGGATTTTGAGATTGTTNATGGTAGGCACCCAGTTGTAGAAAAAGCTATACAAAAGACCTCNGAAAGTTCATTTATACCAAACTGTTGTAATTTGAGCTGTGAGAAAAANAACTCAAATATTTGGCTTATTACTGGGCCAAATATGGCTGGTAAATCCACTTTTTTGCGGCAAAATGCTCTTTTGGTAATTTTAGCTCAGATGGGTTCCTATGTTCCAGCAAAATCCGCCAAAATTGGTATTGTTGATCAACTATTNAGTAGAATTGGNGCTTCAGATGATATTGCTAAAGGTCACTCNACTTTTATGATGGAAATGGTTGAAACGGCNGTTATTTTAAACCAAGCAACCATGAGATCTNTNGTTATTTTAGATGAAATTGGAAGAGGTACCTCAACATTTGACGGGCTTTCAATCGCCTGGGCAACGCTCGAATACTTACATGAAAAAAATCTATCTAGAGGTCTATTTGCTACTCATTATCACGAGCTAACCGTTCTTTCAAAAAATCTTGAAGGTTTAACCAATGCAACCGTAAAGGTAAAAGAGCATAATGATGAAATTATTTTTTTGTATGAAGTNGGTTTAGGTATTGCTGATAAGTCTTACGGTGTTCAGGTGGCTAAACTAGCTGGAATGCCGCCAGAAGTTNTAGAACGAGCTAAATCAGTTTTAGTGGAACTAAGCTCGGATGAANATTCAAACCTTGGTAATAAAGATAGTTTACTAAATAATTTACCACTGTTTGATATTGGATTAAAAAACCAAACTGTGTATTCGTCAAAAGAATTACAACTAAAACAAAAAATAGATGAACTTAAGCCAGATGAACTGACTCCGAGAGAAGCTCTGGAGGCCATCTATGATTTAAAAAAATATATATTGAATTAGTTTGATTTTGAAGAAACACCAACTTGCGCTGGGCGAAGTAATCTGTCGCCAATCTTAAACCCAACAGCCATAATCTGAATTATTTCACCAGCCTTTGAGTCAGGCATAGGTGCTTCAAACATAGCTTGATGAATCAACGGATCAAAAATATCTCCAACCTCAGGAGCGACCCTTGAAATTTTATGTTTTTCAAATCCATTAATTAATTCTTTTCTTGTTAGCTCGATACCTTCAATCAGGGCCTTATTTGCCTCTCTCTGCTCATCACTGACCGCATCAAGAGCCCTTGTAATGTTATCATAAACTGAAAGAAGGTCTCTAGCTAACTTGGTCCCTCCATATACTTCTGCGTCACTTCTATCTCTAATTGACCTTTTTCTTAAATTTTCTGAGTCTGCTAGTGATCGCATTAACTTATCTTTTAATGAGTCTCTCTCTTCTATCAGTTTTTCTAGATCCGGCGTAATCTCCTCATTTTTTTCCTCATTGCCAACATCTCCCTCTTCAGCTTCAGCAATAAGCTCGTCCAATGAAAGAAGTTCTTCTGATTTATTATTTTGTTTCTCGCTCATATTTTCCTCTATTAACCACGTTCTGATAAGGTTTTTCCTACTAATTGGGCTGTATAATCTACAATCGGCACGATTCTTCCATAATTTAATCTAGTTGGACCAATTACACCAACAGCCCCAATAATTTTGTGTTCAGAATTCATATAGGGAGAAATAACCAAAGAACTACCCGAAAGTGAAAAAAGTTTATTTTCTGAACCAATAAAGACACGAACTCCATCCCCCTTCTCGGTTAAGTTAAGAAAATTAGCAATATCCTGTTTTCTTTCTAGATCATCAAAAAGCTCTCTTATTTTTTCAAAGTCTTCTTCTGCTGATGTTCCGTCAATTAGATTTGCACGGCCTCTAACAATTAAACGACTATTATCTGTATCTTTTCCATCCCAAATAGCCAAACCATCTTTTATTAGCTGCGCAGCTATTTTATCGATCTCTAGACGCCTTTTACTGACCTCTCCCTCCATCACACCCCTAAGCTCTGACAAAGTTAAACCTTGGGCATGCGCATTCATGAAATTAGCTGCCTCCCTAAAATCAGACTGAGTTTGTCCCACTGGGGGTTCAAATACTCTGTTTTCTACCATCCCATCTGCTGTAACCAAAACGGCTAAAGCGCGCTCTTCAGAAAGGCTCACAAACTCTATGTGTTTTATTGGGGCTTCCAGTTTTGGTGCCAAAACGAGACTAGCACTCTGTGTTAAACCGGACAGGACAGAACCCGTTCGATTTAATATACCAGATAAATTTTGAGGGTCATCTTTTACGTTATGGTCAATTATTTCTTGTTCTTCATTGGAAATTTCACCAAATTCTAAAAGGGCATCCACAAAAAGCCTTAAACCTCTTTGCGTTGGAATTCTACCAGAAGAAACATGTGGGCTGTCTAATAATCCAAGTAGCTCTAAGTCTTGCATCACATTTCTTATTGTAGCTGGAGAAATATCTTCCTGAAAAGATTTTGCAAGGGTTTGAGAGCCGATTGGCTCACCCGTACTTAAGTAAGACTCCACTAAGTTTCTAAATACGATACGACTTCGCTCGTTCATTTCTTGAATTAGGTTTTGTTTTTGTATCATATAAGGCTTTCAAAAGGTTAAATACATCTAATGACTTGTTTATCATCAGTCAATTGAGCATTTGCTCTTTACTCAAACCGTTATGATTGTTTATTTAACCCATCAAAATTAAAGGGTTTAACCTATGCGACCTTCAAATAGAAATAATAATGAAATGCGATCTGTCGAGATAGAGACAGATATAACGATGCATGCAGAAGGATCATGTATAATCAAATGTGGCGATACTCATGTTTTGTGTACAGCTTCTGTTGAGGAGCGCGTTCCACCATTCTTACGAAACTCAGGGCTTGGTTGGGTTACTGGTGAATATGGTATGTTACCAGGATCTACATCAACAAGGAACAGGCGTGAGGCCACCTCTGGAAAACAATCAGGGCGCACCCAAGAAATTCAAAGATTGATAGGAAGATCTTTAAGGGCTTGTATCGATAGACGCATTTTAGGCGAAAGACAAATCACAATAGATTGCGATGTAATTCAAGCAGACGGAGGCACAAGATGCGCTTCAATAACAGGTGGATGGGTAGCCTTAAAATTAGCAACCAATCTATTATTATCCAAAGAAATTATTAATAGTGACCCAATTGTTGAAACGGTCGCAGCCGTTAGTTGTGGAATATATGCTAATCAAGCTCTCCTTGACCTAGACTACGCAGAAGATAGTGAAGCAGGAACAGATGCAAATTTTGTTTTAACTGAGTCTAATAAAATGATCGAAGTACAAGGATCTGCTGAAGGAGCTCCCTTTACGAGAAGTCAACTTAATCTAATGACTGACTTAGCTGAGAAGGGAGTTCAAGAATTAGTGATTAATCAGAAAAATGCTGTTAGAAACCATAATGCGTAGAATAAAGGAAAATAGAATTGTACTAGCAAGCCATAATAAAGGTAAACTTAAAGAAATTTCTGAGCTCTTTGACCCATTTAAAATACAAACTTTGCCCATTTCCCACTTCAGCGATAATGAACCAAAAGAAACGGAGGATACCTTTATTGGTAATGCGCGAATAAAAGCACATTACGCCGCTAAGCATTCTAATTTATTATCATTATCTGATGATAGCGGTATTATGATTGATGCACTAAATGGTGCTCCCGGGGTTTATACTGCGGATTGGGCTGAGACCAAAAATGGAAGAGATTTTAATCATGCTATGACAAAAGTCTGGAAACTTCTAGATAGTATAAAAGCTCCCAAACCAATAAAAGCCAAGTTTATATGTGTTTTATGTTTAGCATGGCCAGATGGACATGACGAGACTTTTGAAGGTACTATCTCTGGTCAAATTTCTTGGCCCATGAGGGGTAAAAACGGTTTTGGATTTGATCCAATCTTTATACCAGATGGTTACGAAATCACTTTTGCGGAAATGAAACCAGAAAAAAAACACAAGATAAACCATAGGCATAATGCCTTTAGAAAGCTAATTGATGCTTGCTTATCCTGATTGGAAAAACTCCGGTTTTGGTATCTATTTACACTGGCCATATTGTGAATCCAAATGTCCATATTGTGACTTCAATAGTTACGTTGAAAAAAATGTGAATTGGTATGAATGGGAATTATCATTTTTATCGCAACTAGGTTTTTATTATCAAGAAACTGGTGATAGAAAAGTAAACTCTATTTTTTTTGGAGGGGGGACACCAAGTTTAATGAATCCTAAGTTGGTATCAAATATAATCAACCATATTTCAAATTTATGGGGTTTTGAAGATACAGTTGAGATCACCCTCGAAGCAAACCCCTCATCTGTTGAGTCAAGGAGGTTTGCAGAATTTAAGGCAGCCGGTGTCAACAGGGTTTCAATCGGTGTTCAGGCGCTAAACAACATAGACTTAAAAAAATTGGGTAGACTTCACTCTGTCCAGGATGCTCTTAATGCTATAGAAATTGGCAAAGATACTTTTGATAGAGTAAGTTTTGACCTTATTTACGCCCGACAAGATCAAAAGCTACAAGACTGGGAGTTAGAACTTAAAAAAGCTTTAACCTTAGAGCCTGACCACCTTTCTCTTTACCAGCTTACTATTGAACCTAATACAACATTTGGTAACCTTAAAGAAAAAGGCAAACTATCTGGCCTTCCAGATGAAAACCTAGGTGGAGATCTTTATCATTTGACAAACAATCTCTGCTATAAATTTGGGCTAAACCCTTACGAAGTATCAAATTACTCTAGAAAAAACCATGAAAGTATTCACAACAAGATCTATTGGAATTACGGTGATTATCTCGGCGTTGGACCCGGTGCTCATGGTAGGATCACCACCCAAAAAGGTAGATTTGCGACCCAAAACTATTACAGCCCAATTAAATGGCAAAAAAACGCTCTGAATAATGCTGGAGAATCTATAAGAACGCTTATTAATGGCAAGGATCAAGCTGATGAGATGGCTATGATGGGATTAAGATTAAATTCAGGGTTCTCAAAAGAAAGGTATTTCCNCCTATCAGGAAAAAAGCTTAATGAAAAAACTTTAACTNTTTTAATAAGTGACAATCTAATTACCGTAGAAAANAATTNTATAAAAGCAACCGNTCAAGGGNGNGTAGTNCTTAATAGNTTGATTTTAAACATATTATCAGNCTAATGCTATATCCGTTATTATNTTAATTTGAATNTTTACTTCATAAGTTTTGACACAACATCATCTAGTTGATCTAGATTATTATATTTAATATTAAGAGAACCCATTCCGGTTTTATCATCATGCTGAATATCAAATTTCAACCCT
>PARX01000033.1 GCA_002712045.1 Paracoccaceae bacterium | reverse complement strand
GTTGAAAATCAACAGTTAAAGGTAGCTGTGCAAACATTGAAGAATGAGAAAAGTTCATATCTTCATAAAGGCATCGCGCAAAGGTCATTTGAAAAACGTTTCAAACTGGCTGATCATGTTCACGTAACATCTGCAAGTTATGAACATGGTATGCTAAATATTGATTTGGTGAAAGAAATCCCGGAAGCTTTAAAGCCAAAGAGGATAGAAATCACAAATTCCAAAACAATTAATGGAAAAATATCTTA
Organism: Paracoccaceae bacterium; assembly: GCA_002712045.1. GTDB lineage: Bacteria > Pseudomonadota > Alphaproteobacteria > Rhodobacterales > Rhodobacteraceae. The sequence continues at coordinate 33,756 of PARX01000033.1, read as the reverse complement.
ACTTTTCTTTAATGAGTTCCTTGCTTTGATTGCAGGGAACTCACTTGATTATATTGAGGTGCAAAGATACTTCATTTCTAAATAATCTTCTATACCGTGACGGCTACCTTCTCTACCAATCCCAGATTGTTTCACACCTCCAAAGGGTGCAACCTCAGTTGATATCAAGCCTGTATTAATACCTACCATTCCGTATTCTAGTGCTTCTGAAACNCGGTATACTCTGCTTAAGTCTCNTGCATAAAAATANGAGGCTAANCCAAAGATTGTATCGTTTGCTTGCTCTATAACATCTTCTTCNGTTTCNAATTTAAATAGTGGTGCNACAGGACCAAAAGTNTCATCATTAGTNACCATCATNTCACTTGTTACCCCNGTNATGACAGTNGGTTCAAAAAANAAACCACCNAANNTGTGACGTTTACCACCTGTTANAATATTNGCTCCTTTTGTTATCGCGTCGTTTATGTGTTCTTCAACTTTTTNTACAGCNTCAGAATTAATAAGCGGNCCTGATGAAACTCCTTCTTGAAANCCGTCACCTACGGTCATNTTATTTACGGCNGCNGCTAATTTTTTTGCNAANTCATCATACACNCCTGATTGAACATATATTCGATTTGCNCAAACACATGTTTGGCCATTATTTCGGTATTTTGAGATTAGTGCNCCTTCTACNGCNTTGTCCAAATCTGCATCATCAAAAACAATAAAGGGAGCATTNCCTCCTAATTCCATAGAAACTTTCATTATNTGCTCTGATGATTGGCGCATNAATATCCTTCCNACTTCAGTGGAGCCTGTAAAGGTAAGTTTTCTAATNGCNGGGTTNGAGCAAAANTCTTGNCCAATTACAGATGATTTTTTNGANGTAATTACTGAAAANACACCTTTTGGNACTCCAGCNCNCTCNGCGAGTNGCGCAATNGCNAGGGCAGATAAAGGTGTTTCAGTGGCGGGTCTNGAGACAAATGAGCATCCAGCTGCTAGCGCTGGTGCAACTTTTCTAGTAATCATTGCGTTAGGAAAATTCCAAGGAGTTATTGACGCTACTACTCCTATTGGTTGCTTTATAACTGTAATTCTCTTGTCTTCCTGATGCCCAGGGATAGTTTCGCCNTAAACGCGTTTAGCTTCTTCAGCAAACCATTCAATGAATGATGCGCCGTACAGGATTTCNCCTTTACCCTCTGGTATNGGTTTTCCCATTTCAGCCGTTAAAATGANCCCAAGATCATCAGCNTTCTCAACCATCAAATCATTCCATTTTCGAAGTATNGCTGATCGTTCTTTTCCAGTCTTCGCTGCCCATGCTTTTTGAGAGGTTCTTGCTGATTCTATAGCCCGTTTAGTTTCTGCTAACCCCATATCTGGAACCGTAGCGATCANATCACCTCTTGCTGGGTTTTTTACTTCAAATGTTGAACTGTCATCTGCATCTACCCATTCACCTGATATGTATGCTTTNGTACATAAGAGTGATTGATCTTTTAANATTGAGGATAAGTTCGTTGCATCTAACATTTTATTTCTCCNAAGTTTAATTTTTTAATATCTGTATTATTTGAATNTAATTTACAACCTAAGTTTATTGTTAAGCATNTTGAAATGNNTCNNTCTANAGCTCTTAGTGATCTTTGNAAGTGGGTTTAGTATCTTTTAACTTTGGGGTAGCAAAATAAACACCACGAGCAATTGCTCTTGCCAAACATACACTTGCTGCATGACCAATTATTAATTCATCCTCCACTGGATTTTCTAATTTCTTANCACCAATTGAAGCGGCAAAAACTAGATCGCCATCTACGGGGGTATGCGCTGGAATTATTGCTCGCGCCATTCCATCATGTGACACGGTAGCCAAACGTGTTGCTTGTGCTTTAGTTAATTTTGCATCCGTTGCGACAATTGCGATCGTCGTATTTTCGCGATTTCTTGATGGTAATTTCAGATGTAAAATGCTTGGATCATGCCTAACTTGACCTTCTATACCGCCAAATTCTTTTGAAATTTCGAAAGGAGATGCAAAGAATGGTTCTCCTTTTCCGTTAGAAACCGCACCAAATGAGTTTACGGCAACAATAGCTCCAACAGTAATTCCATTATCCAAAATTAATGATGCTGATCCTAAACCTCCTTTAAGGTTTGCAGTTGTTGCACCTGTACCAGCCCCAAAACTTCCTATCTTGAAATCATGGTCACAATTCTCAAGTGCTGTTTTACCTAAATTTTTGTAAGGATTGATATCCCAGTTTTTATTTCCGCCATTCAACAAGTCAAATATTATAGCTGCAGGAACAATTGGAACATTCGCATCACCTGCTTTAAAGCCTCGACCTTGTTGGGCTAATTCATCTGCTACCCCACTTGCTGAGTCTAAACCAAATGCTGATCCTCCTGATAGCACAATTGCATCAATCTCTTGTACCATCTTGTCTGGTGCTAAAAGATCTGTTTCCCTTGTTCCTGGCGCACCCCCCATTACTGAAATTCCTGCCGTAAAGGGGTTATCTGAAGTTAATACAGTAACACCTGTCTTAATTGAGTGGTCTTCGGCATTTCCAATTTTTATTCCAGTGATGTCTGTAATTAAGTTTTTTTTACCAGGCTTCATATGCACCGCCCGCCATCAACTTCAAGTGCCACGCCAGTAATCATACTCGCTTCATCAGAACATAAAAAAAGCGCAGCATTTGCCATATCTTGAGGCGTTGAGAAGCGACCAATTGGAATTGTTGCTAAGAATTTTTCTCGGATTTCTGGTGTGTCCTCACCCATAAAACTTTTTAGTAGAGGAGTTTCCCCAGCTACTGGGCATATGGCATTAGTTCGTATTCCGAATGGAGCTAATTCTACTGCCATTGTTTTAGTTGCTGTTATCATCCAACCCTTTGATGCATTGTACCAATTCAAATTAGCGCGAGGACTAATTCCGGCTGTTGAAGCAACATTAAGTATCGACCCTTTTTTTGCTTGCTTCATCATAGGGACGATATGTTTTGCGGTTAGGTAAACAGACTTCGCATTAACTGAAATTACGCGATCAAATTCCTCTTCGCTTACTTGTTCGAGTGGGGCTTTTACGTGGGTAATTCCAGCATTGTTAACTAAAATATCTATTTTCCCAAACTCAGAAAGTGCGTGATTTACCATATCCTTAACACTCATATTATCGCTAACATCAACCTTGTGAGCAATTCCCTTGATTTTTTTTGCATGGGCTTCTGCTGCTTCGGCATTAATATCAGCCACAAGAACATCTGCGCCTTGTTTAGCGAATTCTGTTGCAATGCCCTGGCCAAAGCCTGATGCAGCACCAGTTACGATTGCTGACTTCCCATTTAATCTCATGATTTACCCCATTTTTGCAATTGGATAAATTATGAAAGCACGAAATGGAAATGACAAGTTTTTATATTTATATTTAATTTTAACTTATAAATTATAAAAAGAAGATTAAGACTTTATGAACTTTAAATGATGATCTACGAATCTGTATTCGGCATCTGAAAGTTCAACATGACGTGGGTAAATTGGATTTAACCTATCATTAAAAATGTTACAGTCCCACCCATCAGTCGTAGAAAAAAAATCGGCAGCTCCTTCTTCCCCAAATTGTGATAAATAACCTTTGATTACACAGTCAAGATAACTTAACAGAATACCACCTGAAGATTTTCTCTTTGAAATATTCCTGTCTGGTACAAAATATATCTGCGCTTCATTTGAAAAGGATTCGCCTGTTTCAGCTGAAAATCTTTGTCGTTGATAACCTGTTTCGCGTATGTCGAGTGCATCCCAATCATTGTTTGGTACCATAGCTAACAAACCAGAGATTTCCCCCATATCGACAAAATGTGCAGATAAAAAAGGAGTCTTTCTATACTTAGTGTAAACCCATTTTCGTCTCCAACCTTTAGCAGTAGCTTTCTGATACGGTCGATAGACGTGGGTTTCTATATTTACGAGCGAACCATAACCAAAAAAATAAGATGATTGCATTCTAAAAATCTCCTCATTCTTATTTGCCAATTATTTGAAGCTATTGCCAGATGTAAAATTTCATAATATATTTAGATTATTATTTAACGGGAGAACCAAAAATTTTGGTGCCGAAGGAGCAACCGCCTCGGAAACTCTCAGGCCTCAGGACCGTTAAGTAAATAAGAGCTCTGGAGAGTAGTGCAAAAAGCGCTCGCCGAAGGGATAACGATCTCAGGCAAAAGGACAGAGGGGGCAATGTATAGCACTGTGTGTGCGTTACAACTTTGCCGATGGAAACATCGATATTAATGGAGAAAGTTATGTCTGATCTTTTGAGGACACCTCTTTACGAATTACATGTTTCTAATGGAGGCAAGATGGTCCCATTTGCTGGTTATGAAATGCCAGTTCAATATCAATCTGGCGTTTTGAAAGAACATCTACACTGTAGAAAAAGTGTTGGATTATTTGATGTCAGTCACATGGGGCAGGTACTCATCAAAGGTAAGAATTTCTTAGATGCCGCTCAGGAGCTTGAAACCCTGATGCCAATATCAATCANTCAGCTTGCCAAAGGAAGGCAGCGATACGGTTTTCTGACTAATGTTTCAGGAGGAATAATTGATGACCTAATGTTAAGTAATAGAGGTGACCATGTGTATATGGTGGTTAATGCAGCTTGTAAGAATATTGATGTTCCACACATTATAAAAAATGTGAGAAATTTGGAAGTTGAATTACTCGAGGATAGATCTTTACTAGCGCTTCAGGGGCCATTGGCGGAAAATATTCTACTTAAATTCAATAAATCGATNAAAGAAATGCGNTTCATGGATATTGCGACTGTAACTATNTTGGGCGNTGAGTGTTGGGTGTCNCGCTCAGGTTATACAGGGGAAGATGGATTNGAAATNTCAATACCGAGTAATGTTNCGGTGGAATTTTCAAAAAGCTTGTTGGAATTTGAAGAAGTTNAATTAATTGGNTTGGGTGCGCGTGATAGCTTGAGATTAGAAGCAGGTCTTTGTCTTTATGGCNATGATATTGATGNTGAAACAAGTCCTATTGAAGCAGGNCTTTTATGGGCAATTCAAAAGTCCCGCAGAGAAGAGGGTATAGATTCGGGAGGTTTTCCAGGCGAGGAGCGAATTTTTGATGAAATAAGAAATGGACCAACTAAAAAAAGAATTGGCATAAACCCTTTGGGGCGTGCGCCAATGCGGGAGGGGACGATNTTGTATTCAGATGCTGAGGGCTTAAATGAAATAGGCAGAATTACATCTGGTGGATTTGGACCAACTTTTGGTGGGCCACTGTCGATGGGTTATATAGAAGCAAAATATTCCCTAAAGGAAACGCAAATCTTTGGCGCAGTTAGAGATAAGTTGTTGCCCGCAGTTATCGTTTCGCTGCCTTTTGTTAATACAAATTTTAAAAGATAAATTAGGAGAGAAGTTGATGAAATATACTGAAGAACATGAGTGGCTTTCAATTGAAGGAAATATTGTGACAGTTGGAATTACTGAACATGCTGCTGAGCAATTGGGTGATGTGGTTTTTGTAGAATTACCAGAGATTGGTGATGATGTGAGCAAAGACGATTCAATATGTGTNATTGAGTCTGTAAAGGCAGCATCAGATATTCTAGCGCCTTTAGATGGAAAAATTGTTGAGATTAATAATGCTATAGTTGAAACACCAAGTTTGGTGAATGAAGATCCAAGTGAAGGAGCTTGGTTTTTTAAAATTGAAGTCTCTGACATGTCTCCCATAGATGAATACATGGATGAAGCGGCATATTTATCATTTGTTAANTANATTGGAGTCTTGGATGTCTTTNAAACCTACGAAATATCTGCCTTACGATTTTGCAAATAGGCGCCATATTGGCCCNTCACCTTCCGAAATCACNGAAATGCTTGATTTGGTTGGATANACTTCTCTTAATGATTTTATTGATGACACGATCCCAAAAAATATTAGGCAAAAAAAACCACTTAATTTTGGAAAAGCAAAGTCTGAGCGGGAGCTATTATTTCACATGGGTAAAACTGCTAAGAAAAATAAAGTCTTAACNAGTCTAATCGGTCAAGGTTATCATGGAACGATTACGCCACCGGCTATTCAAAGAAATATTTTGGAAAATCCAGCTTGGTACACCGCTTATACGCCGTATCAACCAGAAATCTCACAAGGACGTTTGGAAGCGTTATTAAATTTTCAAACAATGATCATTGATCTCACTGGTTTAGAAATTGCAAATGCTTCTTTACTTGATGAAGCGACAGCTTGTGCAGAAGCCATGACGATGGCTCAACGAATTGCAAAATCAAAAAAGTTATCATTTTTTATCGATGAGAACTGTCATCCGCAAAATATTGAAGTTATGAAAACAAGAGCCGCTCCTTTGAAGATTAATCTCATAATTGGAGATCCAGATCATATGGTTGAGGAAGATATCTTTGGGGCTATTTTTCAGTATCCTGGCACTTATGGTCAGTTAAAAGATTTTACAAGTCATATCAATCGACTGCAAAACTTTGGAGGTATGGGTATTATTTCGGCAGACCCGATGTCGTTGACCTTGTTAAAAGAACCAGGTGCTATGGGTGCAGATATAGCTGTCGGATCAACCCAAAGATTTGGTGTGCCTGAAGGGTTTGGCGGTCCTCATGCTGCGTATATCGCTACAAAAGATACTTACAAAAGGAGTATGCCCGGAAGAATAGTAGGAGTTTCAATCGATTCACGGGGTAATAAGGCTTATCGATTGTCGCTTCAAACTAGAGAGCAGCATATTCGGCGAGAAAAAGCGACATCAAACGTATGTACAGCACAAGCTCTTCTTGCTGTGATGGCAAGTTTTTATGGGGTTTTCCACGGACCTGATGGTTTAAAGGCGATAGCGCAAAGAATTCATCGAAAAACGGTAAGACTAGCTCGTGGATTAGAGNNNGAGGGATTTGAAATTGCGTCAAATGAATTTTTTGACACGATAGTTGTTAATGTGGGCAAAGATCANGCAAAGATAATAAATGCAGCTGTCCAAAAAGGAGTTAATTTAAGAATTATAAATGACGATAAAGTAGGNATCACATTAGATGAACGAACCAGACAAGAAACGATTAAAACTGTTTGGGAAGCTTTTGGAATTTTAGATAAAAATGTTGATATCTCTGAAGAATATAGAATGCCTTTAAATCTGCTGAGAACGTCAGATTTTATGTCTCATCCCATATTTCATATGAATAGATCCGAAACCGAGATGATGCGTTACATGCGCAAACTTGCAGATCGTGATTTAGCATTAGACAGAGCTATGATTCCACTAGGATCATGTACGATGAAATTAAACTCTGCCGCCGAAATGATGCCTGTTAGTTGGGAAGAGTTTAGTCAGATTCATCCTTTTGTTCCGGTAGATCAAGTAGCAGGATACAAAGAATTAATTGATGATTTATCAAATAAACTGTGTGAAATTACGGGTTACGATGCTATTAGCATGCAGCCAAATTCAGGCGCTCAAGGTGAATATGCAGGGTTATTAACGATAAGATCCTATCATCAAAAAAATGGAGAGGAAAATAGGAATATATGTTTAATTCCCATGTCAGCTCATGGAACGAACCCAGCATCTGCCCAGATGGTTGGTATGAAAGTAGTTACAGTAAAATCTCTTTCAAACGGCGATATTGATATTGATGATTTCAAGACTAAAGCCGAGTCGGCAGGGGACCAATTAGCTGCTTGTATGATAACATACCCGTCTACCCATGGTGTTTTCGAAGAAACGGTAATAGAAGTTTGCGAGATTACTCATAAATATGGTGGGCAAGTATACTTGGATGGAGCCAATCTAAATGCAATGGTTGGTTTGGCAAAACCGGGGGACATTGGTGCTGATGTTAGTCATCTAAATTTACATAAAACTTTTTGCATACCTCATGGCGGTGGAGGTCCCGGAATGGGACCAATAGGCGTTAAGTCACATTTGGTGGAATTCTTACCTGGGCATCCATCGATTAATGAGGCCGGAGGTACAGTGTCAGCCGCTCCATTTGGATCTCCCTCTCTTTTACCCATTTCTTGGGCTTATTGTTTAATGATGGGGGGAGAAGGTCTTACTCAAGCTACAAAGATTGCCATATTGAACGCTAATTATATTGCGAGTAGATTGGAAGGTTCTTTTGACGTTCTTTATAAAGGACCATCGGGTCGTGTTGCTCATGAATGCATCATTGACACAAGGCCATTTACCGAAAGCGCTAATATAACCGTTGAAGATATCGCAAAACGATTAATTGATTGTGGGTTCCATGCACCTACAATGAGTTGGCCAGTAGCAGGTACATTGATGATTGAACCCACTGAGTCTGAAAATAAGGCTGAATTAGACAGATTTTGTGACGCAATGCTTCACATAAGGGAAGAGATAAGAGCGGTAGAGAATAATAAGATAGATATCGAAAACAATCCGCTAAAGAATTCTCCACATACTGTTGAAGATTTGGTTGGAGATTGGGAAAGACCCTATACAAGAGAGGAAGCTTGTTACCCTGCCGGTGCATTTCGAATTGATAAATATTGGGCTCCTGTAAATAGAGTCGATAATGTTCATGGAGATAGAAATTTAATATGTAGTTGCCCTCCCTTGTCAGATTATTTGGAAGCAGCAGAGTGAATTTATCCTTGTTGGGGTGATGTGAGTTAATAAAAATCAAAGAGGTTAGCGGTAATGGAGATTTTGAGAACACCTGAGGAACGATTTGATAACTTGCATGATTATAATTTCGTACCAAATTACATTAATATATTGGATCAAAATTTAGGTGAATTGCGGATGCATTATCTGGATGAGGGAAGACAATTTTCCAAAGTAGCCCTGTTACTACATGGAGAACCTACTTGGTCTTATTTATATCGCAATATGATTCCTGTTTTGGTTAAGAATGGTATTAGGGTAATTGCGCCTGATTTTATAGGGTTTGGAAAGTCTGACAAACCCAGTGATCGAGGCTCCTATTCTTATAACGGTCACGTGGACTGGATTAATATATTCTTTAGAAAATTAAATTTAAAGAATGTAACATTGTTTGGGCAAGATTGGGGAGGATTGATTGGATTAAGGCTATTATGCGACAATCAAGAAAGTTTCGATGCGGTTATGATTGGCAATACTGCTTTACCGACTGGAGATCATGACTTGGGAAAGCCATTTGAGGCTTGGCGAGAATTTAGCCAAACAAATATTCCATTTAAAATTGGCCCAATAATTCATAGAGGATGCGTTTCCGGTTTAATACAGGCGGAAATTGATGCCTATGATGCGCCTTTTCCGAATGAAAAATATAAAGCTGGAGCAAGACAGTTTCCAATTCTTGTACCGTCATCTTCTCAAGATCCAGCTAGAGTCAATCAGTTAGCAGCGTGGGAAGTTTTGAAAAAATGGAAAAAGCCATTTTTGACTTGTTTTGCAGATACTGATCCTATCATGAGGGGTGTGGAGAAAACATTTATTAAAATAGTTCCAGGGGCCCAAAATCAAGAACATTTTATAGCTAAAGATGCAGGCCATTTCTTGCAAGAAGATGTTGGGCCTTACCTAGCAACAAGAATGGCTGATTTGATTAATGGTCTTGGTGATTACAACATTGCTGGGACAACTTGATCAGGTGGTCGATGTCCATCGATAAAAGTTTTGATATTAATAATAACTTTTTCACCCATTTCAATTCGTGCTTCATCTGTTGCAGATCCCATGTGAGGTAGAAGCATAACGTTTGGAAGCCCTCGAAGCTGAGAATTTACTTCTTTTCTCGCCTCAAATACGTCAAGAGCTGCTCCAGCTAATTGTTTATTTTTAAGAGCTCGTGCAAGAGCATTCTCATCAATTACTTCACCTCTAGATGTGTTTACTATAAATGCATTTTTTTTCATTAAAGAAAGTCGACTGCTATTAATCATATGAAATGTGTTAGGGGTGTGCGGGCAGTTTACGGATAATACATCAATTTCTTGAAGCATTGCCTCTAAACTTTCCCAATATTGTGCGTTAGTTGGCTCTTCCAAAGCTGGGTGTAATTTTTTTCTATTATGATAATGGATTTCCATACCAAATGCTTTGGCCCGATCAGCAACTGCTGAACCTATTCTTCCCATGCCAAGAATACCTAACCTTTTGCCACCTAATCTGGTTCCAAGCATAGCTGATGGAGACCAGCCATCCCAAGATTTTTCTTGAATCAAGCTCGAGCCTTCTTGGAAGCGTCTCATTACCCCAAGCATTAATGCTAATGTCATATCCGCGGTGTCATCTGTCAAAACACCGGGGGTATTTGATACAAGTATTCCTCTTTGTCTTGCCGTTTGTACATCTATATGATCAAAACCTGCNCCATAACTTGCTATTAATCTCAAGTTATCACCAGCTCTAGCAAGCAGCTTTTGATCAATAATATCACTTATTGTTGGCACTAAAACNTCAGCCTTCATCATAGCCGCTGCTANTTCCCCTCGNGACATTGGAATGTCGTCTTTATTGAGCTCTACGTCAAACAATTCTATCATTCGATTTTCAACGGCNGCTGGTAAACGGCGGGTGACAATCACCTTTGGTTTTTGTTTACTCATCGTATATTCCTCTGGTATCCTTTACCGTATATTGGCAAATAACTGCACTAAGGAGCAAGTAAATAAAATATAATACTTTAAATAAAATTTTTTCTTTAATGTTATTTGGAATATTGATTAGCTACTCTCTGACTATTTCGATTTCTTATGCGGGTCAAAGAGGGCAAGTAACAAATCTTCCAATTCCCCGCTTTGTTTCAATGAAAGCTCCAGAGGGAAATGTGAGGAGAGGACCAAGCTTATCTCACCGTGTCGATTGGATATTTAAAGAAAAGAATACACCTTTACAAATTATCGCGGAATTCGGCCATTGGCGCCAAGTTGTAGACCGTGAAGGTGAAGGGGGCTGGATGCACTATTCATTGTTATCAGGTGTTAGAAATGTGGTTGTTTTAAATGAATTAACGCCTCTTTTAGCTAAACCAACTGAGGGAATGCCAATAATTGCCTACTTAGAGATTGGTGTTTTGGCACGGCTCGGAAAATGTAACAATCACTGGTGTAAATTAAATGCAGAAGGTTATAAGGGTTGGGCTTTAAAATCCTCGATCTGGGGTGTCTTTCCTGATGAGATAAGGGATTAATTTCTTTATATTTTAAGTAACAGAATGAAAATTAGTTAGCGCTTTACCCATAATTTTAGCACTGTCTATCATATCATCTACCCCAATCCATTCGTCTGGCTGATGTGCTAAATCAAGTATACCTGGACCGTAAGCGATACAATTATCTAATTTACCAATTCGATCGATGTGCTTTTGATCATAAGTTCCAGGGGAAACAACTTGTTCAGCGGTTTTTCCTAAAACATCCTTTATTGCGTTTGAAATAGTGGTCACGACAGGAGCGTCCTTTGGTGCCATTGTTGGATGAACTTCGTGCATATCTCTTATCTCAAAATCAAAGTTTTGACGGTTTTCTTTGAGATTATTCAATAATTCATAAATCTCTGACTTTACTTCAGGTAGCTTTTCTTCAATCAAAAAGCGTCGATCAATTACAATTCTACATCGATCAGGAACATTTGGTGATGGTAATCCGGTATAATCTTCTTCTTGTTCTGCTTCACCTCCATGTATCGAATTAATATTGAGAGTTGATTCTTTTGCNCCATCAGGAACNACNGGCATAGTAGTTTTCTTATCTTTTAATGCAGGATANAGTTTTTCTTCTAACTGNTCNAAAACNGCTCCCATNTGTCTNACTGCACAGTCTCCNAAAAATGGCATTGATCCATGTGCAATACGGCCNTTAGTCTCAACTTCAGCCCACCAAACCCCTCTATGCCCAATNCANACGCGNTCTTTATTCAAGGGTTCTGGAATAATTACNTGGTCAACATGTTTGNAAAACCCTTTCTCAGCTAAATANGCNACTCCTCCAAAGCCTCCAGACTCCTCATCTGCTGTTCCAGAAATTTCTATACTTCCATTAAAATCNGGGTANGTAGCAATAAAAGCTTCTGCGGCAATGATTGACGTNGCTAGCCCNCCCTTCATATCACATGCACCACGGCCATAAATTTTTCCATCATGTAGTTCACCACCAAATGGATCTTTGGTCCAGCCATGGCCTACTTCCACTACATCCGTATGACTATTAAAATGAACGCAATCTCCNGGGTTTNTACCTGCATACTTTGCAACAATATTCCATCGTGGGTATTTGTCGCTATCTGCGATTGCACCTTTCGCTCTTATTAATTGTGTTTCAAATCCTGAAGCTTCCAATCGTTTTTTAAGAAATTCACAAATCTCAAGATAATTTGCACAAGGAGGATTTACTGTTGGCATTCTAATCAAATCCTGAGTTAGTTCAATCAAGCTCTCCTTTCGAGACTCAATTTCAAGCATTAATTTTTGATCATTTGCCATTACTACGCTCCTATTTTTATAAAAGTTTAAATATAAGAAAATTAATCTTCAACAATTTCTATTAAATCAAACATAATTTTATTCAATTCAAAATCTTTTGGGGTATATACTTTGGATACTCCGAGTTTCTTGAGCTTGTTGGCATCTTTTTCTGGAATTATACCTCCAACTACCAGTGGTATATCTTTTCTACCTCTCATCGTAAGCTGATCTATTACATCTTTTACCAATGGCACATGACTGCCTGATAGGATCGATAATCCAATTACGTGAGCTTCTTCTCGCAGTGCTGCATCAACAATCTCAGTTGGAGTAAGACGAATGCCTTCATAAGCTATTTCAATACCGCAATCTCTCGCTCGTGTTGCTATTTGCTCAGCACCATTTGAGTGTCCATCTAAGCCTGGCTTGCCGACTAATAATTTTAAACGTCTACCAAGTTTGTTTGAAACTCTATCAACCGCTAATCGAATATGGTCTAAGTCGGAAGTGTCATTAGAAATAGATTTTCCAACACCCGTTGGTGCCTTATAAATTCCAAAAACATCTCTCATAACCATGCCCCACTCGCCCGTGGTGACGCCCGCTTTTGCNGCTTTGATTGAGGGTGGCATAATATTTTCCCCGCTTTTTGCCGCCAATTTTAAGGCATGCAATGCTTCCTTTACATGATCAGAATTTCTATTTTCTCGCCATTTTTCCAGGCGAATTAACTGATCTCTTTCAGCATCAGCATCAACTAGCATGATAGACCCATCGTTAGCCGTTAANGGGCTTTTTGCACCCTCAATGAATTTATTCACGCCTACAACAGTCGAAGAGCCATTTTCAATTTTTGAAATTCTTTCAGAGTTAGATCTTACCAATTGAGTTTTCATGAATTCGATAGCGTTTAAAGCNCCTCCTAGATTATCAATTTGTTGTAACTCTAATCGGGCACGATCTTTTAACTGTTTTACTTTACTNTCTATGGCTGGGTTCTCATCAAAAATATCTTCAAATTCCAATAAATCAGTTTCATAAGCCATTATTTGCTGCATGCGCAGTGACCATTGTTGATCCCAAGGTCTAGGTAGTCCNAGNGCTTCATTCCAAGCTGGTAATTGAACTGCTCTAGCTCTTGCATTTTTTGATAAGGTAACAGCAAGCATTTCGATTAAAATTCTGTAAACATTATTTTCTGGTTGTTGTTCTGTTAGTCCTAAGGAGTTTACTTGAACGCCATAGCGAAATCTTCGATATTTTGGATCTTTTACCCCATATCTTGTTAGGCAAATTTCATCCCAGAGCTCAACAAATGCCCGCATTTTGCAAATTTCAGTAATAAATCGAATGCCAGCATTTACAAAAAAAGAAATTCGACCAACGAGTTCTGGAAAATCTTTTTTAGTCACCTTTGCTTTCAGATTGTCTAAAACTGAAGTTGCTGTTGCTAGGGCAAAGGCTAATTCCTGTTCAGGTGTCGCTCCTGCTTCCTGTAAATGATAGGAACATACATTCATCGGATTCCATTTGGGAACAAATTCATAACAGTAAGCTGCAACGTCTGTTATCAATCGCATTGATGGCTCTGGGGGGCAGATATACGTGCCCCGGCTTAGATATTCCTTAATAATATCATTTTGAACGGTACCTTTGAGGCTTGCACTGTTAACTCCTTGGCATTCGGCAGCTGCGATATATAGCGCCAACAACCATGGTGCAGTTGCATTGATAGTCATGGACGTATTCATTTTTTCCATTGGAATATCATTAAATAGAGTTTTCATGTCACCTAAGTGACATATCGGCACTCCAACCTTTCCCACTTCTCCTTTTGCTAATAAGTGATCACTATCATAACCTGTTTGAGTAGGCAGATCAAAGGCAATAGATAATCCTGTTTGTCCTTTACTGAGATTATCTCGATACAAACGATTTGATGCTTCTGCAGTTGAATGACCTGCATAAGTTCGAAAAAGCCATGGAGCATTATGTTTTTCAGCCACCAAATTGATCCTATGATTAAATTATTTAACAAGATAATTACAACATACNAAAGCAAATGGAAATATTATGTCTCTAAAGTTGTTTGGGCTCATCGTCGCATATCTTTGTTTGAAACTAACATTGTTCAAAAGTTACATTAGTTTAGAATAATCACTATGTTTGGAATCATTGAAATACCAATTTGGCTAGCAATTTCTGGTGGTCTTCTGATGATCTTCGGTTTGTTAGATAGAGTATTAGTGCCATCCGTCAGATGGTATTTTCGTAGGCGTTTCGAGCGTTTAATTAATAAGCTTAACGATAGATTAGACTTAAAACTTCAGCCATTTAAGTTAATGCAGCGAAGAGTAATGATAGATAGACTCACCTATGACCCCGAAGTTATGGATGCGGCACTCGATTATGCTCAAAATAATCAGATTCCAGAAAAAGTAATCATTGACGAAGTTGCTGGTTATGCCAAAGAAATAATACCGTCGTTTTCAGCAATGGCCTACTTTGGTTTTGCAACTAAATTAGCTCGAATAATATCAAGACTCATTTATAGGGTGAATCTTGATGAAAAAGAAAAGGAAATATTTTCCAACTTGGATAAAAATGCGACCATCGTTTTTATTGTAAATCATAAGTCAAATATGGATTATTTTATTTTAACTTGGTTAGCTTCTGACCGGTCTGCTCTTTCGTATGCTGTTGGGGAATGGGCACGCGTATCGCCTTTGCAGCAATTAATTAGAGCTTGGGGTGGATATTTTATANGGCGNTCTGTTCCTGGACCATTATATCAAAAAGTTCTTTCTCGGTACGTTCAAATGGCAACAGATGGNGGCGTGACTCAAGCGATNTTTCCAGANGGCAGNCTCAGTCTTGATGGNAAGTTAAAACGTGGAAAGTTAGGNATTTTAAGTTANATGGTCNCTAATTTTGATTTAAGTCAAAAACGNGATTTAGTATTTGTTCCGGTNGGNTTGAATTATGATCGNGTTTTAGAAGANCGTATTCTTTTGAAAGCTTCTAAACATCCAGAAGANCANTTTGAATTTAGNTTGTTAATAGCATTTGGTTTTTTCTTACGACAAATTTGGTTGCGTCTGACTGGACGTTTTAATCGGTTNGGATACGCAGGTGTNAATTTTGGTCAGCCAATCTCATTGAGGTCATTTATAGAAAATAGCACNAAAAAAAGTGCTGATCGAAGNACCGTGCTNTTGGGCAGAAAAATTATGGGTGAAATTAGTAAAGCAATTCCGGTGCTACCAGTGCCCTTGGTTGCTTTTGTAATTAAATCTTCAGANAACCCAATGAAAGACTCAGAGATTTATGAAAATTGTTGTAAAGTTTTAACAAAGTTAAGATCTTCAAATGTGAGAATGAATATTCCTGAAGACAGACAGGCTTACATAATAGAACATGCAGTAGAAACTCTTTTAAAACGGAGAGCATTAAAGAGAGTTGCTACTGGGATTATGATTGATAATTCAGACGGAGANNTGATTAATTTTTATGCGAATTCTATCACNCATTTGNTAACGGATGATAACTAAAGTAATAAAATTTCGCATTGTTATACAAATTCGATTTTTAGTTTCTCGAAATTATTTTTATTTTTCTTAAAATTACTCTTGCGATTACTTTATGATATTGCNAATAGATAAGAACAANGACCTGATTGATTCTGGAGAGCATTATGTCATTAGATACGCCAAATAGTAGATTTTCCTATAAAGCATCTGAAAAAGATTTGTATGAAGTGGGTGAAATACCTCCTCTAGGGTATGTGCCAAAAAAAATGTATGCTTGGGCGATTAGGCGGGAAAGGCATGGAGAGCCATGCAAATCCTTTGAGGTTGAGGTAGTAGAAACCCCAGCTCTGGATAGCAATGAAGTTTTAGTTTTTGTGATGGCTGCTGGTGTTAATTATAACGGTATTTGGGCGGGACTTGGTATCCCCATTTCACCATTTGATGTTCATAAAGAAGATTTTCATGTGGCTGGTTCAGACGCTTCTGGAATAGTTTGGGCAACTGGTGATAAAGTCACTCGTTGGAAAGTTGGTGATGAAGTGGTTGTNCATTGCAATCAAGATGATGGGGATGATGAAGAATGTAATGGTGGAGATCCAATGTTTTCTTCTAGTCAGCGTATTTGGGGTTACGAAACTCCGGATGGATCATTCGCACAGTTTACAAGGGTCCAAGCCCAACAATTAATGNTACGTCCAAAGCACTTAACATGGGAAGAAAGTGCTTGTTANACTCTTACTTTAGCGACAGCTTATCGAATGCTTTTTGGTCATCACCCCCACGAACTAAAACCAGGTCAAAATGTTCTTGTTTGGGGCGCNTCTGGAGGGCTAGGCTCATTTGCAATTCAGTTAATTAATACAGCAGGAGCAAATGCTATCGGTGTAATATCAGATGAGGATAAACGAGAATTTGTAATGGACTTAGGTGCAAAGGGCGTCATTAATCGAAAAGATTTTAATTGTTGGGGNCAGTTGCCAACAGTAAATTCTGATGAATATAAAACTTGGTTTGGTGAGGTTCGTAAATTTGGTAAAGCCATATGGGAAATAACTGGTAAGGGCGTAAATGTTGACATGGTTTTTGAGCACCCTGGAGAAGCTACGTTCCCTGTTTCCACATTTGTATGTAAAAAAGGTGGCATGATAGTAATCTGCGCTGGAACAACTGGGTATAATTTAACAATGGATGCGCGATATGTTTGGATGAACCAAAAAAGAGTTCAAGGAAGTCATTTTGCNCATTTAAAACAAGCAGCTGCAGCCAATCANTTAATGTTAGAGCGCAGACTTGACCCATGCATGTCAGAGGTATTTCCTTGGTCAGAAATNCCAGACGCACATGCAAAAATGAGAAAAAATGAACATAAGCCAGGAAATATGGCGGTATTAGTATCTGCAACTCAGACGGGTTTACGGACTTTTGAGGATACATTGGAAGTTATTGGAAATTTGTAAATTCTACTAGTCAGGGTCAGTTTCTAGGGTTAAACCTTTGTGAAAAGAGTAATGACTTGCAGTTTTCAAATGATCAGAGTTATGCCTATAAAAGGATTGTTGAGATCCTTTCCAATGCAGGAATTGATCTTAAGCATAATCAATGTTCCCACCTCGATAATTCTAAAAAGAATGAACTTGTAGTTATTGGAAAAGCAGGTTCTGGTAAAACTTTATTGTTGGCAAAAATAGTATCTGATTTGGCTGAAGCGGGGTTAGAGATTGTTTCTGGAGATTATCAGTTAAATCAAACTTCTGAAAAACGTAGTTTGGCCATATTAGCTCCAACAAATAAAGCTGCTAGTGTAATTCGACAACAAGGCGTTGCCGCTACAACGGTTCACAGAATTATCTATACGCCTATATATGACCCTGAATTTGAAAAAATTGCTGAGTGGTTAAGTGGTCGGCAGGAAAAACCAATAATAGACGGTTTGACGCCAGATAGTTTGGAAAGGGTTAAATCATTTTTTGAATCAAACAAGTCAATACCTGGTGCATTAGCGTCAGCTGGGTTGCGTGGATCTGATTTTATTACTGGATGGAAAAGAAGGGAAGACCCATTAGATGTAGGTTTTGTAGATGAAAGTTCGATGTTGGATGAGCAGCAATTGGAGGATTTACGAGAAATTTTTTCAACCTTAATTTTGTTTGGTGATCCAGCACAACTTGCACCAGTTGGCAATTCAGGAAAAATGGTGTTTGATGACCTTGAAGATGAAAAAAAGGTAAANCTNTATCGAATTCATCGACAAGAACACGATAATCCTATTTTGGATTTAGCGCATTCGTTAGCTGATCCCAAAGTAACTTTTACCGATTTTGAAAAACAAATTTTTGAAATCTCAGAGACTGATGAGCGAGTAATAGTCAACGAAAGCGTCGTAAGNGATATAATGTCGAGATCCCCAGTTTTGGTGTGGAGAAATTCAACAAGGGTGAGGTTGATTAATGCATTTCGAATTGCATACAATGCGCCAGTCGANGAATTAATCCCAGGAGAACCATTAATATGTGATGGGATTGAGCTCCCACTTAAACACAGAAAAAAGAGGCTTGATTTAGAAGCCCGTGGTTTAATAAAAGGAGCTCATGTAATATTTCTAGGCAATGGTCGAAAAGAAGGTTTTTCACGATTACATGTAGTTGGTGCTGAAGACCCTTTTGTAAGTGCTGCAAGCATAATAAAAATTGAGAATAACGATAGTGATGAACCATTTATTCCTTTTGCAGCAAGAATGGGCGCCTCATTTTTACATGGTGCTGCAGTAACAATTCATAAATCCCAGGGATCTCAGTGGCCAACTGTTCAGGTCTTTGCGCCAGATATTTATACCGCTTCTAAAACCCAAAGGTATGAATCTGGTTTGCCATTATGGAAAAGGTTGGCATATGTTGCTATAACACGAGCACAAGAAAAATTAATTTGGGCTACACGTTATAAATTGTCTAAACCGATCAATCCGTTAACAACGGTTGATTTAAAAGACGTATAGTTTTTAAAAGACAATATTCATCATAACCATTGATACTATAAGAAATAGAATAGTCATAATCCCACCCGTTTTTACAAAATCCAGTACACGATAGCCAGCGGGTCCCATTATCAATGCGTTCACTTGGTGTGTCGGAATTAAAAATGAATTCGATGTTGATATTGCTACTGTCATTGCAAATAACCCCGGATCTCCACCCGCAGCAATAGCAATGCTGATCGCTAGTGGTACCAGTAGCACTGTTGCCCCCACATTAGACATAATTAGTGTAAAAATTGTAGCAAGTATCGCTATTCCAGTCTGCAATGCCCATAACGGCCAACCATCTAAAATAGTTAATATCAATTGAGCAATCCACTCAGCAGTCCCAGTATTTTGCATTGCTTGGCCCAGTGGGATAAGACTTGCCAAAAGGAACACAGTATTCCATCCAACGGCGTTATAGGCTTCATCAATATCTATAACCCTTGTTACCACCATGCCGACCGCACCGGTTAACAAACACAAAGATAATTGNATATCTGTAAATAGTATCATTCCCAAGGCGATGAGAAAAAATATTAAAGCCCAACCAACCTTTTGTGGTCTTAATTCTTCTCTAGGAAAGTCAGTTGTTACTACCACAAAGTTTCGATCCTCTGTAAGTTTGTTTAATGCATCCCAACTTGTATGAAGTACTAAAGTGTCTCCAGCCTTAAAGGGAATTGACCAGATTTGGGATGCTTCGTGCTCCTCTGTTTCAACATTACTAAAAGTTTCTTCACCACGATGAATTGCTAACATTGAACAGCGATAATTTTCTCTAAATGAAAGTTCACGAGCGTCTTTTCCTATTAGAGCGCTATCTGGGGGAATAACGGTTTCTGCTACTCCTGATTTCGTTGGGGCAAAGTCTTCTGAAAAGTTCTCAAGTGTGGGCAAAACTTCTAGACCGTAGTCCTCTACCATAGCACGAATAACTTTTCCTCTTCCTAAAATAGCCAATCTACAAGGCGTCTGTATTGTAGTGGTTAATGGAGGTGCAATCGAATTCTTTCCATTGTAATGGGTTCCAATAATGTAACAGTGATGGGCATCCATGATATCGCTTAAAGTTTCTCCCAATAGGATATTTCCGTCTGGTACATCTACTTCGATAATATCAGCCTTTAAGCCATATAGGCGTTTTAAATATTCTTTCATTGATTGACCTGAGGTGGCGTCAGTTCGAGTGGGAGAGCCAGGTAATACCCATTTCCCTAAAACCATAAAATATATGATTCCAGTACTGACAAGAGCAAGTCCGATGGGTGTTACAGAGAATAGAGAAAAAGAGGCAATCTTTTTATCGGTGGGCAAGCTTTCATTTGTTGTGGAGATAAGATCATTCAAGAGAATTAAAGGTGAAGATCCTACCATTGTCATAGTACCTCCTAAGATTGCGCAAAAACCCATCGGCATCAAAAGTCGTGAAAGAGGTATGTCTGTTCGACTAGAAATTCTTGAAACCACAGGTATATATAGAGCGGCGGCTCCTACATTTTGCATAAAACTTGATATTACTCCCACAGAGCTTGAAATAATGGGGATTATTCGTTTTTCTGTTTTGCCACCATATTTTAAGATAATTGCAGCAAGTTGAGACATTAATCCTGTCTTATCTAAGCCAGCACCAATTATCATAACTGCAATAATCGAAATTACCGCATTGGAAGCAAANCCNTTAAANANNTCTCTNGTTTCNATCATCCCGTCTAANCCNGGAAGGTAGGTTAAACAGCCCAAGANGACCAATATTAATANTGCAGCCAAATCTAGACGAACAATTTCGGATACAAATAAAAAAACAGTAANTGTTAATANACCAAGCATCACAATCATTTCGAAATTCAAAATAATTGGATCCATTTTNTACCTCCNNTTGTTCCAAATATTTGGAACAANANANATTTTCATTCTTTATTGTATGGTTCGCCACCNGCTTTAGGTGGAATTGCTTTCCCAACAAATCCAGCCAAAATAANNACAGTCAGAATATATGGTAAAGCTTGCATTAGTTGCAATGGTATTGTGCCAACTCCTGGGATTTCAATATTTTGAAAACGAATGCCGATCGCTTCTAAGAAACCGAATAATAAACAAGCCCAAAGAGCTGGTACTGGTTTCCATTTCGCAAAAATCAATGCGGCTAATGCTATAAAACCTTTACCTGCTGTCATTTCCTTACCAAACCCTGCTCCTATACCTGTCGATAAGTACGCACCTGCTAGTCCGCATAGAATTCCACAAATTAGAATTGCCGCGTAACGTTGTCGAACCACTGATATTCCTGAAGTATCGACAGCTGCGGGATTTTCACCAACAGCTCGCAAACGCAAGCCAAATCTTGTCCTAAATAAAATCCACCAAGTTAACGGAACAATTAGAAATGCTATGTAAACTAATAATGTATGGCCAGATATCAATTCATAATAAATTTTACCAAAGATTGGCACATCACGTAGTAATTCGGCTAGTGGTAGCGTTATTTCATTAAATCTCGCAGATCCACTGAGCGGTGGTGTTTGTCCGCCTTGGCGAAACCAGTTTTGGCCAACTAAGGCGGTTAGACCAGATGCTAAAAAATTAATTGCAACTCCCGAAATAAGTTGGTTTCCTTTGAATGTTATAGATGCAACGCCATGAACTGCTGAAAGGGCGATTGATGCAAAAATACCAGCTAACATTCCAATTAAGGCTGAACCAGTTATAAATGCTGCCGCACCTGCCGCAAATGCAGAAGCTAACATTTTTCCTTCTAAGCCAATATCAAATATACCTGCTCTTTCTGAGAATAAGCCTGCGAGGCAAGCAAGTAGTAGCGGAATGCTCAATCGAACTGAGCTGTCTAAAACTTGTAATAAGGTGTCAAAGTCAATCATGTACTCGCCCTTACCATCTTGAAATAGAAACGCTCTATCGGCATTCTAATCATATTATCTAATGCTCCGGTTAGCAGAATAACTAATGCTTGAATAACAACGATCAACTCACGTGGAATTTTTGTCCACAGGGCTAGTTCGGCTCCGCCCTGGTATAATATTCCGAATAGTATCGCGGCTAAAAGCACTCCAAAGGGGTGTGATCGGCCCATTAAGGCCACGGCAATACCAATGAACCCTGCGCCCTGCACACTGTCAATTACCAGACGCTCTGACTCACCCATGACAGAATTTATTCCCATCAAGCCAGCTAGTGCTCCGGAGATTAGCATCGAAACCATTATAATTTTTACAGGAGAGATACCTGCATATTTTGCTGCACTTTCAGAATGTCCAAATGCTCTAATTTCATACCCTAGCTTTGTTCTCCATATTAAAAACCAAATGGCAAAACAAAATAAAAGAGAAATTATAAAGCTAATATTTACNGGTGGTGATTTAGAAAATTTNATACCNAACCANCCTAGAATATCATGCCCGGTGGGTAATCTNGCNCCCTCNNTGAAGCGNCCAGNTTCAGGCGCCATNGATCCAGGTACTTTTAACACNTTAACTAGGAGATANACNAANANNGCNGAAGCCATAAAATTNAACATTATNGTTGTTATGACAATNTGACTTCCNCGTNTTGCTTGAAGATANGCNGGNATTGCTGCCCAGGCNGCNCCAAAAANAGCACCTCCAATTATNGCTGCTGGAAGAGCAATGATCCAATGTGGCCAGGGAAACATGAGGCAAACTAATGCGACACCAAGACCTCCTAGTGCTGCTTGTCCTTCCCCGCCAATATTGAACATTTTTGCATGAAAAGCTACAGAGACAGCAAGCCCAGTAAAGATAAAATTAGTAGCATAATAGAGCGTGTATCCCCATCCATATGAACTGCCGATCGCTCCTTTTATCATGATGCTTAATGCATCCATTGGGTCTTCACCGATATAAAGGACTACTAAAGCGGATAAGAAAAGAGCTATAGTTAGATTAATGAGCGGAATTACTAAAATATCTATCCATGTTGGAAGCTTTTTCATCTAATCTGTTTCTCCTCCCATTAAAAGTCCCAGTTCCCTNGCATTTGTNTCACTNGTTATTCGATCNCCAACCAAATTTCCNTCAAACATCACAGATACTCTATCAGTAAGAGAAAGGATTTCGTCTAGCTCAACGGAAACAAGAATTATAGCTTTTCCTTCATCTCTCATTTTAATAATTTCGTTATGAATGAATTCGATCGCTCCTATGTCCACACCTCGAGTAGGTTGACCAATTAAGAGTATATCGGGATTACGTTCTATTTCGCGAGCAAGTACCAATTTTTGTTGGTTTCCACCAGAGAAATTACGTGCTTTTAGCTTGGTGTTTGAGGGCCGNACGTCAAACTTTTTCATTTTANTGGAAGCATCTTTTCGCATTTTTCTATTGTTCATCAANCCCCAACTATTTGAATATTCAGGTTCATGTTGATATCCAAATCCGATATTTTCCCAAGCGGTAAAATCCATAATTAAACCCAACCTCTGCCTATCTTCAGGTACATGGGCAATTGATTGATCACGAATTTCCTGTCCAGACGGGCTATCTAAATCTAAAGAGTGTCCATAAACAGACACAAAACCCTGGGATTTTCTAAAACCACCTAAAGCTTCTAAAAGTTCAGATTGACCATTCCCAGCTACTCCAGCGATTCCAAGTATTTCGCCTTCTCGAACATTGAAGTTAATACCTTTCACTCGCAATACACCTTTTTCGTCAGTAACTTTTAAATTCTTGACTTCAAGAGCGATATCACCAGCTTTTGCTACGCTTTTTGATACATTCAATAATACTTTACGCCCAACCATTAATTCTGCTAATTCCTCAGGGCTGGTTTTATTAGTCTTTAAGGTTGCTGTCATTTCACCTGAGCGCATTACGCTTACAGTGTCTGTTGCATCCATTATTTCACGCAACTTATGTGTTATTAAAATAATTGTTTTGCCTTGGTCTCGTAAATTTTTCAATATTCTAAATAAATGATCAGCTTCAGCAGGTGTAAGTACTCCAGTTGGTTCATCTAGAATTAGAATATTAGCTTGTCTGTAAAGAGCTTTTAAGATTTCAACCCTTTGTTGTAATCCAACCGATAAATTTTCGATGACTGCGTCTGGGTCTACATCTAATTCGTATTCTGTCGATAACTCTTGTAATTGTTTTCTTGCTTTAGATAGAGAGTCTTTAAGTAAAGCCCCATCCTCAGCACCCAAAATTACATTTTCTAGCACTGTAAAGTTTTCTACTAATTTGAAATGTTGAAATACCATGCCAATACCTGCTGAGATAGCAGCTTGACTGTCAGGAATAGAGGTTTTGGTGTTTCCTATATAAATATCGCCAGAATCAGCCTTGTAAAATCCGTAAAGGATTGACATCAGCGTTGACTTTCCCGCTCCATTCTCTCCTACAATTCCATGAATAGTTCCTGAATTCACTACAAGTGAAATATTATTGTTCGCCTGAACCGGGCCAAAACTTTTGGAGATATTTTTTAGTTGAATAGCAGGAGCGGCCGTTTCAGGCCGCTCCTGTTTATTATTTGTCACGTTGGCGTTTCCTTAACTTGCCGGGCAAGAATTATCTGTCATCGCATCGTGAATTTCAATTTCGCCAGAAATTATTTTAGCTTTTGCTGCCTCAACGGCTGCTTGCATGTCAGCTGATACTAAACTTGCGTTGTGAGAGTCCATGGAATACCCAACACCATCGTTAGACAAGCCCATTACTTCAAAACCAGTTGTTAGATTTGCACCATCACTGAACGCATTATATACAGCTAAATCAACTCGCTTGATCATTGAAGTTAAGACTGATCCTGACTGAAGATGGTTTTGGTTCTTATCAACACCGATACCCAATTTTCCAGCATCTGCTGCAGCTTGAAGAACGCCTATCCCTGTTCCACCTGCTGCGTGATAAACAACGTCAGCACCTTGAGCAATTTGAGCTTTTGTCAGCTCACCACCTTTAATTGGATCGTTCCATGCGTGGTAGGTTGTTCCAGTATAATTTTGGAAGATCTCTATATTCGGGTTTACTGATCGCGCTCCCAAAACATATCCACATGCAAATCGGCGAATTAGAGGAATGTCCATTCCTCCAACGAAGCCAATAGCTTTATCGGCACTCATTGCCGCCATCATTCCTACTAAATACGAACCTTCTTGCTCTTTAAATATTGTTGATCGCACATTTGGCGCATCGACAACCATGTCGATGATTACGAACTTTGTATCTGGAAAGTCAGGAGCAACTTCAGATAGTGAAGAAGCAAATGAAAAACCCGCCATTACGATTGGGTTATTTCCATTTTCCGCAAAACGACGCAGAGCTTGTTCTCTTTGAGCTTCATTTTGCAGTTCAATTTCATTATAATTGCCGCCAGTTTCGGCTTTCCACTTCTCGGCGCCTTCGTAGGCTGCCTCATTGAATGATTTATCGAATTTTCCNCCTAAATCATAAATTAGTGCAGGATCTGCGACAACCATTGCTGCGCTCGCAATTAATGCTGCGGAAGCGCTAATGATAGTTTTAATCAATGTCATATTATATTCTCCCAGGTGTTAGAAATTTGGGCANATGCCCAGTNCCACTATGTGACAGGTTTNTGGGTAAATTGGCAATGATTCGACTGATAGTTTTTTACTTTATGTATATTATTTTCATATTATTTGATAATATTGTTATACTTTTCGTGGAAATTTAATTTCAAAAACTAATCCATCAGTTTTTTTTCCATTTTTAAGAGAATAATAATTTGGACGTCTACCAATTTGACTATAGTTATTTTTCAGATAAAGGTTTCTCGCTGCTATATTTAGTTCCGCAACTTCTAAGAAAATTTTATCACATTTTAAGTTTACTAATTTCGTGTGAAGATTATGTAAAATCGAATGAGCATATCCAGATTTTTGAAAATTNGGATGAANCAGTAGAATTAGAATTTCTGCTTCATTTTCTATTAATCTNGCACAACCAAANCCANCTTTTGATATTTCAAAAATATGATTTTTTGACCTTAAAAGCTCTCCATAATACTTTGCNGTCCAACTAGAATATTCAGGCATACAAATCAAATGTAAGTTTGCCATTTCTTCCGGACTCATGACGTATATCTGGAGTTNAAATCGTCTGGTGCGCCGTAGATGCNTGNACTTGGGTAAAATGGTTTNGGAGGAGATCTTTCAATTGGCATCTCCTGTGCAATTTTAGCAATTGANGTGGAAGGCCAATATATTTGCTTTTCTTCTTTTAAGTTGAATTTTTTTGATATTTTTTCGGATTGATCTCCAATAATATTTTCACAATTGGGGACNGCTAAAGTGTCTAAATTATTCAACGAACATGATCCAAAGACTCCATTAGAGTAGCTAACCATATAAAAATGTCCGTTGGGTGCATTAATGGAACACAGTAAGTCTTNTTTTTGCTGNTAACAAATNGCTTCATAGCGCTTGATACCAAANGCTGGAATATTTAAGGCGAATGAAAGTCCGCGAACNGCTGCTACTGATATTCGAATTCCAGTGAAGTTTCCTGGGCCAACCCCAACACCGATAACGTTTAAATCAGTCCAGTCGAGTTGAGCTGTATCAAGTGCCCTTTGTGTAAGAACCATTAAGGTTTCTGCGTGTTTTTTCCCTATATTCTCATTTATCTCTATTAATGTATCTGTACCGGAAACTATCGAAATTCCGCAGTGTGACGTAGATGTATCAAGACCTAATGAGATTAATTTAGGCTGCAACTGGTCGCACTTCTACCACTTCTGGAATATAATGTCTCAATAAATTCTCAATACCCATTTTAAGAGTTATTGTAGAAGATGGACAGCCTGCACATGCTCCTTGCATGTGCAAATAAACGATACCTCTATCAAAGCCATGAAAAGTAATATCACCACCATCTTGGGCAACCGCAGGTCGCACCCTGGTATCTAAAAGATCTTTAATTTGATCAATAATTTCAGAGTCAGGCCCTTCGTGTTCTACATGGCCACCAGCAGCTTTCTCATCACCCTCTATCAATTTTTGGCCTGATATAAAATGTTCCATTATAGCCCCTAAAACAGGTGGCTTTACGTGGTCCCAATCATTACCTTCATTTTTCGTAACAGTTATAAAATCGGGGCCAAAGAAAACGCCTGTTACTCCAGAAATTTCAAAAAGTCTGCGCGCTAATGGAGATTTTTGACTTGCTTCCATGGTAGGAAAGTCTGCAGTTCCTGTTTCCATAACGGCTTGACCAGGTAAAAATTTTAGTGTGGCTGGGTTGGGTGTTGACTCAGTCTGGATAAACATGATTTTTTCCTTTTCTCTGATATATATCAGCCCGTGATAGTAAAATGTCAAGTTTTAGAATTATTCTAAAGATTGATTTTTGCTTCAATGTAGCCTTTTACGATAGTTTTGTTGAATTGGCCCAGTCCCAATAAAGAGATTGGGCAGTTTTTGTGATAGGGCCAATTGAATAGTTTTTACTATTAAATTTTGTGACAGGAGTGATTTTAGCCATGTTGCCGGATAAGAATATCTCATCAGCCTCTTCGAATTCTTCAAATGTTAAAATACATTCTGTTACATTAAACCCCTCCGCTTTAAGATTCTTAATATGCCTTGCTCTTGTGATTCCCGCTAAGAACGTACCATTGGCAATTGGAGTAAAAATCTCCTTATCTTTTACCAAGAATACGTTTGCCGTTGCAGTCTCAGCAACATTTCCCATAGCGTCAGCAACGAGAGCGTTTTGAAAACCCTTATCATGTGCTTCTTTTAACATCCNTGCATTGTTCGGATATAAGCATCCCGCTTTTGCGTTGCAAAGATTATCTGAGATAATAGGCCTATGAAATCTTGTGCGTGTTAAGGTTGTTGAGTCTGTGATCGACGGCATTGGAATTTCTTCCAAACAAATACAAAAGCCAACATCTTCACTATCAGGAACGATGGTGGAAAAGCCATTTCCAACGCCCCAACACATCGGCCGAATATACACTGCCGTATTTTTACTGTAAAATTTTAAACCTTCTAAAATAATGTCATTGATTTCAACTGACGTGTAGGGTGGTGTTAATCCCATAACTGAAGCAGAACTGTTTAATCGCTGACAATGAGCGAGTAAGTCTGGGGCCATCCCTTCAAAATAACGAGCCCCATCAAAGACACTTGACCCTAACCATGAGGCATGATCAGCGGCATTCATTATTGGAATATTCCCGCTATGCCATTCATTCTTGAAAAATGTATAAATATTAGATCCAGTAGCCATCAAAATTCTCCAAATAAAAAATAATATTAACGAACGTGAAGCAAAAAAAGTTCAGTTTAAATTAATCCGAGATCATTTTCTCCTGATTAATCCAACTATATCATAAGTTTGCTCCAATATTGGGTTTGCAATTTTTGCGGCTTTTGCTGCACCATTTCCCAAAATTTTGTCAATTTCATCGGGTTCTTTCATTAAGTGNGTCATTTCATTTGATATCGGAGTTAGTACAGACACAGCTAGCTCTGCTAGGTCTGGCTTAAACTTAGAGAAATCTCGACCTCCATTTTCAGATAAAATAACTTGGGGGCTTAATCCGGAAAGGCCAGAATATATATTAACCAAATTCTTAGCTTCTGGCCTATTGTTCAAGCCTTCTACGTCACTGGGTAGCGGATCTGGATCTGTTTTTGCTTTCTTAATTTTTTTTGAAATCAACTCGGCACTATCTGTTAAATTTATGCGGCTCATATCTGAGGCGTCTGACTTGGACATTTTTTTTGTCCCGTCTCGTAGTGACATTACTCGCGTGGCCACCCCTTCAATAACTGGCTCGGTGATAGGGAAAAAGTTTACATCAAAATCATTGTTAAATTTTGTGGCAATATCTCTTGTAAGTTCAAGGTGTTGTTTTTGGTCTTCCCCCACAGGGACGTGAGTNGCATGGTAAACGAGAATGTCTGCAGCCATTAATGTGGGATATGCAAACAATCCAACGCTTGCATTCTCACGATTTTTGCCAGCTTTGTCTTTAAACTGTGTCATTCGATTTAACCAACCCATCCTAGCAATACAATTAAACACCCAACCTAACTCAGAATGGGCTCGTACTTGTGACTGGTTAAAAAGGATTGATTTTTCTGGGTCTAATCCTGAAGCGATGAAGCCTGCCGCTAGTTCTCGAGTTGCCGCCTTTAACTCTGAAGGATTTTGCCAAGTTGTTATAGCGTGTAAGTCTACCATACAGTAAATAGTTTCAATGCCACTATTTTGCATTTCAACAAATCTTTTCACCGCTCCTAAATAGTTTCCTAAAGTTAGATTTCCAGTTGGCTGTATACCAGAAAAAACCCGACTTTTATGAGCATTATTAATATTTGGTTTCAAGATTTTTCCTGCCTTACTTTTTGAGTTTTATCTGTTACTATTAAATGTTGTTTTTTAGACCAGGTGTAGAGAGGTTGCTTGTTGATGGGACATAATAACGTAAATAGTCCGTTAATAAACCCATTACCACCAGTTATTTTGATCATTACGCTATTACTCGTTGTAGTAGAAATTATTTTTCAAATTGTGGAGGTTGGTCTTCTATCAAGTTTTTCAAATGAAATCACTAGAAAAAATGTTATTGTTAATTATGCATTTTTTGGGTCCCTACAGGATTGGATGATTAGTAATCTCAACTTTAAATGGTCATTTTTATTTAGATATCTTACTTTTCCCTTCATTCATTTTAATTTTTTGCAAACCGTTATTGCGATAGTAATGTTTTTAGCATTGGGAAAAATGGTATGTGAGGTTTATAATGGGTTCTTATTTTTAATCTTAATCATATCTTCATCGTTTTGTGGTGCTTTTTTCTACGGCTTACTTTTGGATGATCAGTTTCCATTAGTTGGAGCATTTCCGGCGATTTATGGTTTGATTGGAGCATATACTTATCTTC
This sequence comes from Paracoccaceae bacterium, assembly GCA_002712045.1. Taxonomy (GTDB): domain Bacteria; phylum Pseudomonadota; class Alphaproteobacteria; order Rhodobacterales; family Rhodobacteraceae. The sequence goes on along the minus strand of PARX01000033.1, from coordinate 3,841 downwards.
TNTGGGTCTCTATGAAATTTTTGGGTGCCCGAAGTGCTAATGCATTTATCCTGGTCGCTGTCTTGCTAGGNATTCAAATAATATTTAAAGTNGTATTTAATGGTTCTAATGATTGGGTGGCAGATCTTTTTGGTTTCTTAACGGGGTTTCTCTTTGCTTCATTGATACAACCTAAAACAAAAATTTAAGATGTTTAATAGTGTACATATTTATTTGAAAAATAGGAAATTAAGAATGTACCTGCTAAAAAAATAGCTAGTAAGACCGATACTTGTTAGATAAATCAATCCGAAGTATTTCATATTTGGATCGATGAAATAAAATTTGAAACTTTCCTTGGACAATNAAATGCAAATACCCATTATTGCACTGGCAATGATAATAGTGAGTATCTTTTTATANAAGTTGCTATCGAATTTTAAAGCACCTTTAAATTTTCTTGTACCAAACCAGAGTAAAAGTAACATTGACCAACCAGCTGTTGAAGTAGCAATCGCAGCNGAGATAAAACCGATTTTTGNCTCTAAACCGATNGCNATAAGAGCGTTCAATACCATTGCGATCAATGCAAATCTAAAAGGTGTTTTTGTGTCTTCACGGGCAAAATATATAGGTTGTAGCACTTTTTGTAATACGAAAGCTGGAAGGCCAATTCCATAAATTGCGAGAGCGATTGCCGTTTGCTNAGAATCATATGCGTTAAACTCACCTCTTTCAAATAATGTTGTAATTATTTCAATAGGTATCAGTATTANAGCAAGTGATGCTGGAATGGTNAGATTTAGCGCAAATTCAGNTGATTTGTTAAATGCGTTTTGCGCACCAACNAAATCATCAGATATTAGGCGACGGCTTAAGTCTGGAAGTAAAACTANGCCAACAGCAATTCCGACAACACCAAGGGGGAGTTGATATAATCTATCAGCGTATGAGAGCCAAGCTATAGCCCCTTCTGTTCCACTTGCTATTTGACGCCCAACTAGAAGATTAATTTGAACAACTCCTCCTGCAAGAGCGGCTGGAAAGGCTATNATCATTAATTTTTTGATATCAGGTGTTAATTTTGGTAATCTAAATNTCAGTTNGAAGCCAATTTTTCTAGCGGAACGGTATACTAAGAATAATTGTAACACACCCGAAATTGGAACAGCGATTGCCAAAGCTAGAGAGATTTCTAATTTTAAAAAATCTGCAGAAATCATTGAAAGAATTAATACAATATTTAAAATAATCGGAGCGGCTGCAGCTGTTTTAAATTTACCTGAAGCATTTAAAATACCGCTAATTAATGCTGCTAATGATATAAATAGAATGTATGGAAAAGTAATTCTTCCTAAATCAATAGCTTGGNCAAAACGCCCATCTCCATAAAACCCACTCGCCATAGAAAAAACTAAAACTGGCATGCATATTTGAGCCAATATTGTCAGTATCAATAAACCTGTTCCTAAGATTACAAATGTTTCACTAGCGAAGCCGTGGGCATCTTCTGTATCAACATCTAATTTTTTTGAGAATAAAGGTACGAAAGCCATATTTAAGGCACCTTCAGCAAAAAATCTTCTGAACATATTAGGGAGACTAAAGGCTACTAAAAATGCTTCGGCTAGTGGCCCAGTTCCAAGGAAGGCCGCCATCAATATATCTCTAACAAAGCCAAGAATTCTGCTAGCTAGTGTCCAAATGCTAACTGAAAAAAAATTAGAACTTAAGCTAACTATTTTCATGCTGAAGCCCTTTTGGTCCCGAATTCAATCGCCTGCAGTAATTTTTTTTCTAATGATTGTTGTTTTGATTGNGAATGTAATTTCAATCCAAACATATCTTTTACGTAGAATACATCTACTGCTTGCAAGCCGTATGTTGCAATAACTGCAGATGCTATATAAATATTAGCTCCTGAAATAGTTCGTGTAAGATCAAAAAGCAATCCAGGTCTGTCTCGAGTGTCGACTTCAATGATCGTATAAATTTCAGAACCATCATTATCAAATAAAATTTCGGTTGGAACCTGGAAATCACGCTCTCGCTTCTTGACTTTGTCACGAATTTTAAAAGCTTCGGAGGAAAGAACACTTCCAGAAAGACTATTTTTGATCGCTGAGTTTAACTTTGGGAACTGTTCTTCTTTGTAAGGACTCATATTTTTATCCTGNAGCCAAAATACAGCNGTGGCAAAGCCATCNGAGCTAGTATAGGTACGTGCATCAACAACATTTGCACCTGCCAAAGCAACTGCACCAGCCAGTCTCGAAAATATTCCTGGATGGTCTGGCATAACGAAACAGACCCTCGTAGCATCTTTTTCTGGATCTAAATCCAGCTCTATTTTCATTTCGACGTTGGATATATGNCGAAGTAATTTTGCCATTACAAGTTGAGTGCTAGAATCTAAACCTTGCCAGTATGATTTATAATGTCTGCCAAGCTCTTTTTTTATTTCCTTTGGCTCCCATCCGTTTAACTTTTGTGTAAGATTACTTTTTGATTNCTCTTCTGTAATGACATCACCAGTATCTTTCATTCCTGAACTTAAAGCATTGTATGTCAAAAAATAAAGATTTCTTAGTAGCTGAGCTTTCCAATTATTCCACACACCTGGNCCAACTCCTCTAATGTCACAAACTGTTAAAACGGTTAATAATTTTAATTTTGTTCTGCTTTCCACGAGCCTTGCAAAATCTCGAACTGTCTTAGGATCACTCAGGTCTCTTTTTTGAGCAACATCGGACATCAATAAATGGTTCTTAACCAACCATTCAATCAGGTCACTTTCTGATTTTTTTAATTTAAGTCTAATACAAACTTTAGAGGCAAGTTTACNGCCGAGNTTGGAATGATCCTCTGTTCGNCCTTTTCCAATGTCATGTAATAATAACGCTAAATATAATACCCGCCTGTTAAGGCCTTTTTTTAAGATATCCGATGCTACAGGAAGATCTTCAACTANCTGATNTTGCTCAAGTAAGGCTAAGTTTTCAATACACTGGATGGTATGCTCGTCAACNGTATAATGATGATAAACGTTAAATTGCATCATTGCTACAATAGGTTCAAATTCGGGGATGAANGAAGATAATACTCCTAGTTCATTCATACGCCTTAATGCCCGTACAGGATTTCCNCTCTCCAANAACAGATTTAAAAATATTGTTTGAGCATTGGCATTCTGTCTTAAGGAATCATCAATAAATCTTATGTTAGATGNAATGAGACGCATTGCGTTAGGATGAATTAAATAACCTGTTCGTAAAGCTTCATCAAATATGATAAATATATTGATTGGGTNGCTTGANAAAGTGTCGNCTTTNATAACNTTGATTCGATTGTGTTGTAGTTTAAACAGCGGATTTAGNTTNGTTGTNAGNCGTTTNCCAGCAGANCGTAGTATNTGTNTNACATTTGGTTGTTTTTTTACNTGGCGAGCTTCTAAATCGGTNAAAAAAATGCGNGTNAATTCNCCNACNNANGTNGCATGTTTAAAATAATCNTGCATGAAATGCTCAACTGCCAAACGGCCATCCAAATCCTNATANGANAGTCGTTTTGCTATTTCAAATTGTGAATCAAANTTNAANTGCTCTGACGCTNTATTATTNANAAAGTGNAGATGACATCTTACTTGCCAAANAAAGTTGCTCGCATTTACAAATTTNNTATATTCNTGATCGTTAAAAACNCCTTTTTGAATTAANTCNACAGGTTTTTCNACATGATGAATATATTTTGCNATCCAAAATAANGACTGNAGNTCTCGCAANCCNCCTTTNCCNTCTTTTATNTTTGGTTCTAATANATATCTATTTTCTCCANGCTTTTTATGACGGGTAGCCCGTTCTTT
>PARX01000032.1 GCA_002712045.1 Paracoccaceae bacterium | reverse complement strand
ATGCTCGTGGCCATCGATAAAGTCTGGAAGAGTTCCAAAAATGTTTTCAAACTCTCTAATTTGTAAGACTATTTTTTTTTTAATTTCGCGAGTATTTAAACTCCCTAGTAAACTTTTAATGATAAGGGTTTCAATCGATCCTAGTGGTTGAATTTTTGGAAGAACCATTGTTAAATTAAGATGTAAGCCAATTGAAAGATAATCACGCATCTTGCGAACTTCATTTACACGTTTTCTACTTAGTTCACCGTGGACTAAAACACTAATCGCATTTACCTTTTTTTTCTTTACTAGCTCGATAATAATCTTGTCATGCTTTTCGCAGAGCCCAAAATCATCAGCAACGATAAAAGGTTTCATGAAGTATTTTTGCCTTTGGAAATTTCAACATCCTTATCAACTACGTAAGATGGACGTTTTTTTGCCTCTAGTAGTATCTTGCCGATATATTCACCTATTATACCCAAGCAGATTAGTTGAACCCCTCCAAAAAAAGAAACTAAAACAAATATTGATGCTAAGCCAGGTATTGAGGTATTTAAGAATAGCCGCTCAAAGATAATGAATAAGAAATACAAAGTACTTAGAATTGCTATTCCTAGCCCAAACATTGACATCATTCTTAGGGGTGCAATTGAGAAAGAGGTAATCCCGTCAATTGCTAGAAATAGTAATTTCCATATCGAAAAAAAAGACACACCGTGAGCTCTTTTCTTNGGCGAGTANGGAACTCCCTTCACNTTAAAGCCGACCCAAGCNTANAGACCTTTCATAAACCTNTCATTNTCAGGNAAATTAAGAATTGATCTTACNACCTTTTTNGATAGGATTCGNAANTCNCCNGCATCCTTNGGNATATCAAATCTACTATTCGTGTTTATTAAATTATAAAATATTTTTGACATTAACCTTGATAATAAGCCTTCTGTCTTTCGGGATTGCTTAAAAGCATATACCATATCCACATTTTTATTCATATATTCGCCAATTAACTTCTGAATTAATGCTGGGGGGTGCTGAAGGTCAGCATCCATAATAAGAATAGCACTGTCATCTTTCCCCGCCTCTAGGCCTGCTGAGATCGCCGCTTCTTTCCCAAAGTTTCTCGAGAGTGATATCAGTTGAATGGGTAATTGGTGGTCTTTTAATTGGATTATTCTTTCTACTGAGCTGTCACTGCTACCGTCGTCGACGAAAATAATTCTAAAGTTTACCTTATGTGTGTTAGAAATTAAAACACAGGCTTTTTCCAATTCATTTGTAAGTTCAACAATAGATTTTTCTTCATTAAATACAGGAATTAGAATTGCGATTGTATCCAAGGTATTCTCCGTTTATGTCGATAGAGACAGATTAATACAAGAAAACGTTAAGAGCAAAGTATAATTGGCTGGGATATTTGTACATCTTCGCTAGCTATTAATTTAGAAAGCCCTACATCAAAAATAAATATTTAAAGACTTGGTTAAAGAAATGACAGAGATAAAATGCATCAGGGTACGTGGAGCTAGAGAGCACAATCTAAAATCAATTGATGTTGATATTCCAAGAGACCAATTGGTTGTAATAACTGGCCTTTCAGGTTCAGGAAAATCTTCTTTGGCATTTGACACTATTTATGCAGAAGGTCAGAGACGTTATGTTGAGAGCTTATCCGCTTATGCTCGTCAATTCTTGGATATGATGGAGAAGCCTGATGTNGATAACATTTCTGGACTTTCTCCCGCCATCTCTATTGAGCAAAAAACAACATCTAAAAACCCCCGTTCCACGGTGGGAACAATCACAGAGATTTATGATTATTTGAGATTGTTATTTGCTAGAGTAGGGACACCATATTCTCCCGCGACTGGTAAACCTATAGAAGCTCAACAGATAAGTGACATGGTCGATCGAACTATGTTGATGCCAGCAGGTACTCGTGGCTATCTTTTAGCGCCTATAGTTAGGGACAGAAAAGGTGAATATAAAAAAGAATTTAAAGAATTAAGACAGCAAGGTTTCCAAAGAGTAAAGGTCAATGGCGAATTTTACGAGCTAGAAGCTCCTCCGATCTTGGACAAGAAATACCGTCATAATATTGATGTTGTGGTCGATAGAATCGTCATAAAAGCCGGCATGGAAAGCCGATTGGCAGACAGTTTTCGAACGACGTTAGATCTAGCTGACGGTATTGCTATATTTGAAAAAGCCGATGGTGTAGGTGAAGACAGTGATAATGAGACAAGAGTAACATTTTCTGAGAAATTTGCCTGCCCGGTTTCTGGATTTACAATTCCTGAAATCGAGCCGAGATTGTTTTCTTTTAATGCACCTTTTGGAGCATGTCCGAATTGTGATGGGTTGGGCGTGGAACTTTTTTTTGATGAACGTCTTGTGGTGCCTGATGGAAAGATATCTCTATTCGATGGAGCCATAGTGCCATGGCGTAAAGGAAAGTCACCATATTTTTTACAAACAATAGAATCTATTGCTTCTTTTTATGGATTTGATCCAAACTCTAACTGGGATGACTTACCCCCCCAAATTCGTAAGATTATGTTGTATGGCTCTGAAGGTGAAGAAATAAAATTTAGGTATGATGAGGGTGGTCGAGTTTATCAAGTCTCAAAGACCTTTGAAGGAGTTATTCCGAACATGGAACGACGATACCGTGAGACGGATAGTAGCTGGATACGTGAAGAATTCGAACGATACCAAAATAATCGTTCTTGCGGACAGTGTAACGGATTTAGATTGAAGCCAGAGGCGCTTGCAGTGAAAATTGGTGGAGAACATATAGGCGCTTTAGTGAAGTATTCGATTAGTGAAGCCTTAGCCTGGATAAATGACATTAATTCAGATTTAACTGCTCAGAAATCTGAGATAGCTGCTGCAATAATAAAAGAGATTAAGGAAAGACTTGGTTTTTTAGTTAATGTTGGCTTGAACTATTTAACTCTATCTAGAAATTCTGGAACTTTATCAGGAGGGGAAAGTCAGCGTATACGTTTAGCCAGTCAAATCGGTTCAGGTTTAACAGGTGTTTTGTACGTTTTAGACGAGCCCTCTATCGGATTGCATCAAAGGGATAATGATAGACTTTTAGAAACCCTTAAAAATCTCAGAGATCAAGGCAATACTGTTATCGTTGTCGAGCATGATGAGGAAGCAATAAGGGCTGCGGATTATGTTTTTGATATTGGGCCTGGAGCTGGAGTAAATGGGGGGGAGGTCGTTGGCTTAGGAACGCCTCTCCAAATTGAACGCAATAAAAAATCTATAACTGGACAATATTTAAGTGGTAAAAAGAGAATAGAAATTCCGCAAAATAGGCGTCAAAGTAATGGCAAATACATTGAGATAATTAATGCTTCTGGAAATAATCTTAAAAATGTAAATGTAAAATTTCCTTTAGCAAAATTTACATGTGTCACTGGAGTGTCTGGTGGTGGAAAGTCTACTTTGGTCAACGAGACACTATTTAAAACGGCATCACTTAGATTGAACGGTGCTAGGCAAACTCCGGCGCCATGTGAGGAGCTGAAAGGCCTAGAGTTCTTGGATAAAATTATTGACATTGATCAAAGGCCGATCGGTCGAACACCCCGATCAAATCCGGCTACTTATACGGGAGCATTTACTCCCATCAGAGAGTGGTTTGCAGGTTTGCCTGAATCTATGAGCAGAGGCTATAAACCAGGACGTTTCAGTTTTAATGTCAAGGGAGGGCGTTGTGAGGCTTGCCAAGGAGATGGTTTAATTAAAATTGAAATGCATTTCTTACCCGATGTTTATGTGACATGTGAAAGTTGTAAAGGAAAAAGGTATAACCGCGAAACATTAGAAATTTTGTTTAAAGGAAAAAGTATCGCTGATGTATTAGATATGACAGTTGATGAGGCTGAAGTGTTTTTCAAAGCAGTGCCATCTATTAGAGAGAAAATGGTCGCGCTTAAAAGAGTAGGGCTTGGGTATATAAAGGTAGGGCAGCAAGCAACTACTCTTTCGGGTGGTGAGGCTCAGCGGGTAAAGCTTTCGAAGGAGCTTTCAAAAAGAGCTACTGGAAGAACTCTGTATATTTTGGATGAGCCAACAACTGGGCTACATTTTGAAGATGTGAAAAAATTATTGGAAGTTTTGCATGAGTTGGTAGATCAAGGCAATTCTGTGATTGTTATTGAGCATAATTTAGATGTTGTTAAAACAGCAGACTACATCGTCGATATTGGGCCTGAAGGCGGAGACGGTGGAGGCGAAATAATTTGCACGGGTACCCCTGAGAAGGTTTCATTAAGCAAAGAAAGTTATACTGGTAGTTATCTTAAAGGAATGCTGCATTAAGAAACATGTGAATTTTTTTGGAAAGTATTTAACCTTTTTCCTCAAGAGCCCGAAGCATTCCAGAAAAATCAATATTGCCTCCTTCTTTTTGAACAAAGTCATTATATAATTCGGTTGCCTTTTTACCGATAGGTGTTCTTGCTCCTACTGACTTAGCTGCTTGTTGAGATAGTTTCAAATCCTTCAACATAAGAGCTGCTGAAAAACCAGGTTCATAATTATTATCTGATGGAGAAGTTGGTCCGACGCCAGGCGCTGGGCAATAGGCATTCATACTCCAAGAGTAGCCAGAAGATGTGGAAACAACTTCAAACATCTTCTCTCGAGAGAGATTTAATTTGTCCGCTAATGCAAAAGCTTCGCAAGTGGCGATCATCGTTGCACCCAGTATCATGTTATTACATATCTTAACGGCTTGACCACTACCAGCAGGGCCACATAATACGGATTTTTGACCCATAATATCAAGTAGTTCTTGTGTTTTATTAAAGTCTGTTTCGTTTCCACCAACCATAAATGTCAACGTCCCTGCTTCCGCTCCAAGTATTCCACCAGAAACGGGTGCATCAAGTGAGCCAACATCAAATTTTGAAGCCATATTGGCGACTTCTAAGGTACTCTTTACGTCCACAGTTGAACAGTCGAGTAAAATAGACCCTGGGGTCATTATAGGTAAAATCTCTTCTGCTACTTTTTTTAAAATTTCGCCATCAGGCAACATCGTTATCACCACTTGAACATCTTTTGCGCCCTCTGCAGCACTTCTGGCAGATTTTATTCCATNAATATTTTCATTCGATACATCATATCCAATTACATTATGACCTGCANTTACCAAGTTTAGAGCCATAGGTTTTCCCATGTTGCCCATACCTATAAAACCCACATTCATTATAACATCTCCTCAATGTTTAANTCTTTGTCTTTTAATGATGCCAGCATATAACTAACATCGTCAATTGATACCTTCTCAGAACTCTCATGTTTCCAAAGTGGCTTGCGATCTTTTTCTATTATTTGAGCACGTATACCTTCTAAAAAATCGCCAAATTCACTTGCTCTAAATGTGAATCNATATTCTAAATTTAAAGCTTTTCGGATGCTATTTGTTTTTNCTAATTTNTTTATCAATTTAACTGTGCAAGCCATTGATAACGGTGATACTTTTNTTATTTTTAAAAATGCATCTTCTGCAAATTTACTTTTAGATTTTTTGAGTTNTNTTATAATTTCAATATGGTTTTTTCCNGAGAAAANCTTTTTNATTTCCATCGAATTTCTTTTTAAGTTACTTTCCNTGGGTTTTNTTTTAAAATCANTGATAATTTTCCAATTTCCAGTGCTAANTAGTTCCTNCTTAAGGNTATGCCATGATTTTTCAGGAACAAAAGTATCTGCAAATCCAGTATAAATGGAGTCTGCTGCATCCATTCGTGTACAAGTCGTGCCAAGATAAATGCCTAACCCATCAGCAGCTTTAGACAAGATTAACGATCCTCCGACATCTGGCATTAATCCGATNCCACATTCTGGCATTGCAATTCGGCTGCTTTCACCAACAATTCGGTGGCTTGCATGGCAGCCGATTCCAACTCCACCCCCCATCGTAAAGCCATGTAAAAAACTCACAATAGGTTTTGTATATTCATATATCTTAGCATTTAGTCGATANTCGTCTCTCCAGAACTTCTGTCCAAATGAAAAATTACCTTTTATNCCCTCAGTATATAAGTCCGCAATATCTCCCCCGGAGCAAAATGCTCTNTCACCCTTTGCATCAAGAATAACTAGCGAAACAGAATTATCATTTCTCCATAACTCTAAGGTCTCTTCAATTTTAGAAATCATGCCATACGTAAGAGCATTTAAAGCTTCAGGTCGATTTAGAGTGATAGAACCAATTCGCTCTATCTTTTGACAAATTACTTCCTGCATTAAGTAGGTTCTTCAATCATTGACTTGAAGATTATAGTTCTCATGATTTCATTGGTACCTTCTAGAATCTGATGGACTCGTAAGTCTCTTACAATCTTCTCAATCCCATAATCGGTTAAGTAACCATAGCCCCCGTGTAACTGTAGGCAGTCATTAGCAACCTTAAAGGCCACATCAGTAACATATCTCTTGGCCATTGCCGAATGCTTTGTGGTATCAAAAGCCTTAGTATCCAATTTCCAGGCAGCTTGACGAAGAAAGGTTCTAGCTACTTGCATATCTGTTTCTAGATCTGCCAATCTAAACTGTAATGCTTGAAATTGATTTAGTTTTTTGCCAAATGCATTTCGTTCTTCCATATATTGCATGGTGCTGTTTAACGCTGATTGTGCCCCTCCAAGAGCTGCTGAAGCAATATTAAGTCTACCACCATCTAGTCCATCCATTGCGTAATAGAATCCCTTACCCTCATCTCCTAGCAAATTATCATAAGGAACAAAGCAGCTGTCTAACTGCACTTGTGCTGTAGGTTGTGACCTCCAACCCATTTTGTCTTCAAGTGCCCCAAAACTTAAGCCATCTGAGCCATTCTCCACAATAAAGGCNGATATTCCTTTNGGTCCCTNNTCCCCAGTTCGGGTCATTACAATATAGGNATCCGAGTATCCTCCTCCTGAAATAAAAGATTTAGTGCCACTCAAATAATAACCTTCATTTGTTTTTATTGCTTTTGTTCTTAAAGCAGCAGCATCTGAGCCAGAATTTGGTTCCGATAAACAATAAGAAAATATCATTTCCATTTTACATAATCGTGGTAACCATTTTTCTTTNANCTCTTCTGACCCAAATTTTTCAATCATCCCNCCGCACATATTATGTATAGTTAAAAAAGAACTTACGCTAGGGCAGGCCATCGCCATCGCTTCAAAGATTAAACTTGCATCGAGACGATTTAGTCCTGAACCACCATATTTTTCTGATACGTAAATACCACCTAGCCCAAGCTCGCCAGCATGCTTCCATAACTCTTTTGGTATTGTTCCGTCTTTTTCCCAAGCTAATGCGTTTGGAGCAATTTGTTTTTGTCCAAATTCATATGCCATTTCAAATATTGATTGATGCTCTTGGCTTAGTGAGAAATCCATTTAATATTCCCTAGATGTGATCCTTTAGTTTTTGGTACGTTTTCAAAACTCATACCAATAATTACTATATCAACATTCAGCTTTGATTATTCCATAATAGGTATTGAGAATTCACCACCCTCTTTTATACCTGAGGGCCATCTGGATGTTACCGTTTTTGTACGGGTGTAGAATTTAAATGCGTCTGGCCCATGCTGATTTAAGTCTCCAAAGGCTGACTTTTTCCAACCACCAAATGTATGATAAGCTAATGGCACAGGAATAGGGACGTTTATCCCAACCATTCCAATATTAATCCTGTTGGCAAAATCTCGTGCTGTATCGCCATCTCTAGTGAATATTGCAGTGCCATTTCCATATTCATGGTCCATGGCGAGCTTAAGTGCTTCTTCGTATGATTGTGCACGGACAGTTGATAGAACTGGGCCGAATATTTCTTGTTTATAAATATCCATATCAGGAGTAACATTATCAAAGAGGTGGGCTCCGATGAAGAAACCATTTTCATAACCTTGAAGATTAAAATTTCGCCCATCAACGACAAGGTTAGCACCTTGTTCGACACCACTTTCAACCAATTGACCTATTTTCTGTGCAGCTTGTGCAGTTACAACAGGNCCGTAATCCACNTCATTACCAGCAGTGTATGGTCCNACCTTAAGCTTTTCGACTCTAGGAATAAGTTTTTCTATTAATCGATCAGCGGTTTCTTCACCAACTGGTACAGCTACAGAGATGGCCATACATCTCTCTCCCGCAGCACCATAGCCGGCTCCGACCAATGCATCAGCCGCTTGATCCATATCAGCGTCTGGCATCACAATCATATGATTTTTGGCTCCACCAAAGCATTGTACCCTTTTGCCATTCGCACAGCCTTTTGAATAAATATATTCAGCGATTGGCGTTGAACCAACAAAGCCGACTGATTGAATCGTCTCGTTTTCTAAGATTGCATCTACTGCCTCTTTGTCCCCATTTACAATCTGGAGAATGCCTTTTGGTAATCCTGCCTCTTCCAATAGAGCTGCCAACATCATTGGAACTGACGGATCTCTTTCCGAAGGCTTCAGGATGAAAGCATTTCCGCAGGCGATTGCAGGAGCAAACATCCACATTGGTATCATTGCTGGAAAATTAAAAGGTGTTATACCAGCCGTAACCCCCAGAGCTTGTCGCATGGAGTACATATCGATGCCAGGACCTGCGCTATCAGTATATTCACCTTTGAGCAACTGTGGAGCCCCAATACAATATTCCACAACCTCCAGGCCTCTTACAACATCTCCTGCAGCATCTGGAAGTGTTTTACCATGTTCTCTACTTAGGCATTCTGCAAGCTTGTCCATATCTCTATTTAGTAGATCTACAAATTTCATTAAAACACGAGCTCTTCGTTGAGGATTAGTAGCTGCCCAAGCTGGCTGCGCTTTTTCAGCGATCTCAACTGCTTGGTTCATTTCTTCGATAGTTGCTAATGAAACTTTAGCTTGTACTTCGCCAGTTGCTGGATTGAATACGTCTGATGTCCTGCTCGAAGTGCCAGGTGTTTCTTTTCCATTGATATAGTGCCCGATCAAATTCATAATTTTTGCGCTCCAAATATGTGTAATTTTTATACTTNATATACTTGTACATGCTTTGAGGAAAGGATTAATTTTACAAAAAATAGACAAAATTTAGTTTATAATTGTTAATTTACTTGTTTTATGACTTCACTAGATGAAACATATTTATTAATTGTTAAATTTATTTTTTTTATATAGATGGTCTACAAAGGTATTGGTTTAAAGATTGAGCCATTGAAATAATTGTTTAATAAGCATTCAAGAAAGAAATTAAATGAAAACAGCTTTATATCCTGGAACATTTGATCCTGTAACTTTAGGGCATATTGATATTTTTAAGCGTGCTGCTGCATTAGTTGATCGTTTGGTAATAGGTATAGCAGTAAATAGTGATAAAGCGCCATTATTTAACTTAGATGAGCGGGTTCAAATGGTGGAGGCTCAGATAAAACCGATTTCGAACAAGATCGGTATTGAGATAGTAACCCATCCCTTTGAAAATTTACTTATAGATTGTGCTGAAGAAGTTGGGGCTAGTATGATTATACGTGGCTTACGAGCTGTTTCAGATTTTGAATACGAATACTCAATGGTTGGGATGAATCGTATGATGAACGAAAAAATTGAGACAGTGTTTCTGATGTCAGATTTAAAATATCAGTCAATCGCTTCGAAATTAGTAAAAGAAATTGCTAGATTGGGTGGGGATATTAGTAATTTTGTTCCTGACGAAGTTCATGAAAAACTATTAAAAAAACTAATGTAAGTCTTTTAATAAGACTTTTACTGTATTAAGAAATTTTCAAAAAGAAATGGAGAATCCTGTGAATACGAACGATTTAGAAAATACTGTTATAATTACTTTGGCTACNGGGGAAGTGCATATTGCACTATTAACTGATGTGGCGCCTTTGCATTGCGAGAGAATGAAGTTGTTGGTTAGGGCTGGAGATTATGACAACGTATGTTTTCANAGAGTGATTGATGGATTCATGGCGCAAACTGGTGATGTCTCCAATGGAAATATGGAAAAGAATTTTAACATTAGAATGGCGGGTACTGGTGGTTCTGAACATCCTAACTTACCAGCTGAATTTTCAAAATTGCCTCATTCGAGAGGTACAATTGGTGCGGCTCGTTCACAAAGCCCAGACTCGGCAAATTCTCAATTTTTTATTAATTTTAAGGACAANGATTTTTTAAANGGGCAGTATACGGTTTACGGTCGAGTGACTAAAGGAATGGAACTTGTAGATGAGATCACTCGTGGTGAGCCACCAATGAATCCGGATAGAATGATATCAGTAAAAGTAGCAAGTGACGTGCAATGATAATGAGAATATCTTTTATTTTATTGTGTTTTCTAGTAGCCGCAAAAGCGACTTTAGCTTCTGATATCTTGGTGATTGAAGTGGGTGGCCAAGTGTCAGGAAAGGTAGAAATAGAGTTATTAGAAGATATAGCCCCAAAGCATGTTGAGCGAGTAAAATANTTGGCAGAAACTGGAGCATATAACAATGTTGTTTTTCATAGAGTTATTGATGGCTTTATGGCTCAGACTGGAGATGTGCAATTTGGGTTAAAAGACTCTGTCGATTTAGCATTTGCTGGACGCGGAGGGTCTCAATTACCAAATTTACCAGCGGAATTTAGTTTACTAAGTTATGAAAAAGGAACTGTTGGGATGGCTAGGTCTCAACATCCAGACTCGGCAAATTCTCAATTTTTTATCATGTTTTCCAAGGCACCGTTTCTTGANGGTAAATATACAGTTTTTGGCAGAGTGATCTCNGGGCAANACACAGTCGACTTAATTAAAAAAGGTCAAGGAAGTAATGGTGAGGTTACTGAGCCTGATTATATGTCGAAGGTGTATATTAAAAATTGATTTTTGTTAAAATTATTTTTTTATCTTAATTAATGCATGGCGTTTCTTCCCTGCACTTAATTTTAAACCATTNATGATGTCATCTATATAAAAAAGTTTTGAGGTATCATTTAAAACAATGCCGTCTATCCTTGCACCTCCATCTGAAATAAGACGTTTAGCGTCTTTGCCAGAGCTACTTAAGCCAGATTTTGTGAATAATTGGGCTCCAGTTACACCATTAATTAACTCACTTTCAGAAAAATATTCTGTAGGAAGCCCTTTGGCTGATGATCCATCAGCAAAGACAGTTTTGGAGGTCTCTTCAGCATTCTTTGCTCTATCCCTTCCATGAGCCAAAGTTGTAACCTCAGTTGCTAGTATTTGTTTAGCTGTATTTACTTCAGATCCTTTTAATTTTCCTAACCGTTCGCATTCATCAAGTGGTAATTCTGTAAATAACTTCAAAAACTTAACAACATCTTCGTCCATTGTGTTTCGCCAAAATTGCCAAAAATTGTATGCCTCTAACTTGTCTTCATTTAACCAAATTGCACCATCAGCTGATTTTCCCATCTTAGAACCATCTGCCTTAGTTAATAATGGAGTTGTTAGGCCGTATACTTCAGACTTATTTATTCTTCTTGTTAAGTCGATACCATTAACAATATTTCCCCACTGGTCTGAACCACCCATCTGAAGTTGACAACCGAATCTCTTATTTAATTCCATAAAATCATATGCCTGCAGCAGCATGTAATTGAATTCTAAAAAGGTTAATGGTTGTTCACGCTCTAACCTTAAACGTACACTATCAAAACTGAGCATTCGATTAATCGTAAAATGTCGGCCGTAACTTCTTAGGAATTCAACATAATTTAAGTTTTCCAACCACTCAGCATTGTTTGGTTGAATTGCATCTGAAGAACTTTCGCCAAACTTAATATATTTATCAAATACTTGTCTTATACCAATAATATTTTGTTGAATTTCATCTGAAGTTAGGAGTTGCCTGCTTTGATCTTTGCCTGAAGGGTCACCAATTTTTGTCGTACCCCCACCCATTAGGGCAATTGGTCTATGTCCAGTTTTTTGTAACCATCTTAGCATCATGATTTGAATTAAAGATCCTACATGAAGACTGTCGGCAGTTGCGTCAAATCCTATATATGCGGAGATTGTCTCTTTTTTCATCCGCTCATCTAATCCCTCTAGATCAGAGCAATCTTGCAAGAAGCCTCTGCTATTCATGATATGTAAAAAATCTGATCTGGGCTTGAATGGCATTACAGTTTATTGTCCTATTAATTAGTTACAGTGGTTATAGCGAGTTTTTTACCCGATGAAAGAAATAATAGAAAAAAATTTTCCAGTAGATGCTCTAGGGTGTATGTGCGGCACTTCAATGGATGGCTTAGATTTAGCATTAATTCAAACTGATGGAGAAAAAATATATTCTTTTGGTAAAAGTAGTTTTAAAGCATTTTCTGAGAGTGAAAAAAAAATGTTACGAGGATGCCTGGGAAGATGGCCGGGTGATAAACTTGTTAGTAAGGCTAGTGATTTGATCACTGAGATTCATATAGATGAAATAAAAAAGTTTAAGGCAGATCTAATCGGTTTTCATGGTCAAACTATTGCTCATGATCCTGAGAACAGAAGGACTCATCAAATAGGATCTGGGGATCAAGTTTCTTCTGCTGTTAAGCTGCCTACAGTTTGGGATTTTAGAACTGCAGATGTTAAAAACGGTGGGCAGGGGGCTCCNCTTACNCCGTTCTTTCATTTTGCTTGCGCCAAATATCTAGGTATTGATGAGGTTGTGGCATTTCTTAATTTGGGAGGTGTGGGTAATATAACTATTGTTGATACATCTTTTGAGAGCCCAGAGCTTGATGGGGCTTTATTAGCCTTTGATACAGGCCCAGCAAACGGACCTATCGATGACTTAATGTTTGAAAATTTAAAGAAACATTATGATTTGGATGGTAATTTGGCTAGCCTGGGAACAATTAGTGAAAGTCTCATTTCAGAATTTTTATCGGATGATTATTTTTCAATAGAACCTCCAAAGTCGTTAGATCGAAATTCATTCAGACACTTTCAATCGTTGTTAAGGGAACTTTCGTTAGTTGATGCTGTTGCAACTGCTACTGCAGCATGCGTAACCTCAGTTGCCTTGGGAATCAATCAGTTGCCAAACAAGCCTACAAAAATATTGGTTTCTGGTGGTGGTCGAAAAAACAAAACATTAATGAGAGGTTTAAAAACTAACTTAGAATCTGAAGTTTCTGATATAGATGATTATGGTATGGATGGAGATATGCTCGAGGCTCAAGCGTTTGGGTTTCTCGCTGTAAGAGTTTTAAGAGGTCTACAAACTTCTTCAATTAGGACTACGGGAGTTCAAAATCGAGTTTGTGGTGGTATTGTTTCATATCCTTAATCGTTTGGATTAAAATTTTTTGGAGCTAAGATAAATTTTGAAAATTCAAAGCCAGGAGAAACTGTGCATCCAACCAATGTGTAATCTCCAGTAGTTTCTGCTGATTGCCATAGGTTTTTATTTACGAGAAGTTGTGGTGAATGTGATTTGGCTAGGTCGGGACCCAATATTTTTGTTTCAATTCCGTTATTGCTCTCGTCGGCTGTCCTTAATATTAATGGTGAGCCATCATAATAATGCCAAATTTCAGCACTATCTATCTTGTGCCAATGGCTAATCTCACCAGCTTTGAGTAAAAAATAAATAGAGGTCCCGCTTGCTCTTCCTGAAAGGGTATCTTCACTCTTCCATGTCTGTTTATACCATCCACCTTCTGGATGGGGTTTAAGTTGCAAAAATTTTATTATTTGGTCAGCAGTCATTTCTTTAAAATTGANATTCCTGCATATTTTGCATTTGCTCCTAAGACTTCTTCTATTCTGATNAGTTGNTTNTATTTTGCCAACCGATCGGATCTAGCAAGAGAACCTGTTTTAATTTGGCCACAATTAGTTGCAACAGCCAAATCTGCAATTGTGGAGTCTTCTGTCTCACCTGAGCGGTGAGACATTACGCAGGTGAAATTATTTTCATGAGCTAATTTAACAGCTTCAATAGTTTCCGTTAAAGTTCCAATCTGGTTTACCTTTACCAAAAGAGAATTTGCAGCCTTTTCTATAATTCCTTTCTGTAATCTTTTTGTATTTGTAACAAATAGGTCGTCTCCAACCAACTGACATTTGTGGCCAATTTCTTCTGTCAGCATTTTCCAACCATTCCAATCATCTTCAGCCATTCCGTCTTCAATTGAAATTATTGGATAATTTGAAATCAGATTTTTTAGAAATTCAACTTTTTGTTTACTGTTAAATGTTTGGTCTGAGCCATTCATAACATACAAATTATCTTTATAATATTCGGTCGATGCACAATCTAAGGCTAAAGATACTTGTTCACCTGGTAAATACCCAGCTTTTTCGATGGCTTTTAAAATATAATCCAGAGCTTTTTCCGTAGATTTTAAATTTGGAGCAAAACCACCCTCATCACCAATNCCGGTTGACAATCCGTCTNCTTTTAATTCATTTTTTAGGGTATGAAAAATCTCAGAACCTATTCGTATAGCATCTGATATAGAAGATGCTGCTAAAGGCATTATCATGAATTCCTGAATATCAATTTCATTATCGGCATGTTCCCCACCGTTGATAATGTTCATCATAGGTACTGGCAATAAATTGGAACGATCAGTCCCTATATATTCAAACAAATTTTTCTTATTTGACATTGCGGATGCTTTGGCAACCGCCATTGAAACGCCAAGTAGGGCATTAGCACCCAGTCTAGCTTTGTTTGAAGTTCCATCAAGGTCACACATTAAACCATCAATTTTGCTTTGTTTATAAGCATTTAGACCAATTAAATTATCGGCAATTTCCGTATTAATACCTTTGATTGCAGTTTGTACGCCTTTTCCAAAATAGTTGTTAAAGTCAAGATCCCGTAGTTCAATCGCTTCGTGAGCGCCAGTTGAAGCTCCTGATGGTACTGAGGCTCTTCCAAATGAATTGTCATCTAAAGTAACATCAACTTCAACTGTTGGGTTGCCACGACTATCTATTATTTGTCGGCCATGAATTGACTTTATTAAAGCCATGTTAGTTTTCCAATTTCTGATTTAAGGTGTTTGGTCATTTGTATTAATTTCAATTGATGAACGAACCTTTGCTTCTCTTAAAAAAGCGTATAAGCCAGAGATAACAATAATTCCAGCGCCAATAATTGTATAAAAGTCTGGTTGTTCTCTAAAGATTATGGCACCAATTATCATAGCAAAGAAAAGTCTAGTGTACCTTACGGGAGCAATAGCAGAAATATCACCCATTCGCACAGCAATTGTCATAGCATGGTACGCAAAGGTGCCAAGTAAAATTAGGCAAATTAAATAAACTCCTTCAACAAAAGTTATTGGTTTTAATTCTTTTTCAAATAATATGATTAGTACTCCGAGAGGAATGACCATCATCGATGCATAAAATGCCATAAATTCTGACTTTATTCTCTTTGGTGCTAATCTTGATCCGATGTCTCTAACCGTCATTCCAATAACCCCAATTACAGCAAAAAGGGTATGGATGTTAAAAGTTTCTGTTCCTGGTTTGACAATTAGTATCATTCCAAAAATTCCAGATATCACTGCGATCCATCTTTTCAAACCTACCTTTTCATTAAGAAAAAACACTGCTGCTAGAATAACTAAAAGAGGTAATGCCTGCATAATTGCTGCTACGGTTGTTAGTGGAATTAAAGCAAGAGCAATAAACATGCCAAATGTACCAACCAAGTCACCTGCGCTTCTTAATAACATTGGAAACTCAAATAGAGATTTACTTAATATAGTACCACCGGATCTTTTAACGAGTATGTAAAAGACAACGCTTGATCCTATTCCCATCAAGAACATGGATTGTCCTATTGGAACTGTTTTTGTTAATAATTTTAAAAACATATCATCAATTGCAAACGCTAGCATAGCAAGCGTCATTAATATTATACCATTAAGGTTTTCGCTATTGGCTGACATTATTTGTCAAAATCACTCTTATCTAGAGGTACCCCATAAAGTTCTAATTTATGACCAAGTAATCTGTAACCTAATTTGTTAGCAATTTTTTCTTGCAATAGTTCAATATCACTATCAACAAACTCAATAACTTTACCGTTCTGAATATTGATCAGATGATCGTGATGCTCTCGATCAGCATCTTCGTAACGTGCGCGTCCATCTCCAAATTCTAACTTCTCTAAAATTCCAGACTCTTCGAATANTTTTACTGTTCTGTATACGGTCGCAAGGGAAATGGATTGATCAACCTGATTTACTCGTTTGTGGAGTTCTTCTACATCAGGATGGTCATTGGTTGATTCTAATAGTTTGGCAATGGTTCTGCGTTGATCAGTCATTCGCAGACCTTTGGTTTCGCATCGNTTTATAATAGATGTGTCATTCATTAAATTAGTTTATCTTAGGTTCGTGATCGATAAAAGACTTTTAAGCATTATTGAATCTATTTTACATATGTGGCTAATTTAGAAATTGTTAAACCTTGAATAATTATAGAAAAAATAACGACAATGTAAGTCGCGCTCAAGATTATATAATTCCATTCATTTTCAGGGAGCGATAAAGCTAAGGCAATAGAAATACCTCCTTTTAGACCTCCCCAGGTCATAATAGGTACAACACCCTTTGAAAACTCTCTAAATGGCTTTAAAATAGAGACTGTCAAGAGAACTGAAGTAAGGCGTGCGAATGTGCATAATAATATTGTCAATATACCAATGAAAATTACGTCTGCTGAAAAAGCAATTGATAATACTTTNATCCCGATTAGTAAGAACAAAATAGCATTTAGCATTTCGTCGATCAATTTCCAAAAAGCATTTATATAATCTCTNGTTATTGCTGACATACCTCTTTTTAAGCCGACGTGTCCTATAAATAGGCCTGCTACGACAACCATAATTGGTCCAGATAGNTGAAGANAAATTGCCAATTGATAGCCCCCTAANGCTAATCCCAAAGTTAATAGAACCTCTAAAGAGTAATCATCAATTCTTTTCATTAACGAAAATGTAAAAAAGCCTAACCCAGCACCTAAAAGGGCACCACCAAGTACCTCAGTGCAAAATAAAATCAATATATCTGTTAAAGATGTTTGGTTATGNCCATCAATTGAAAACGCAATTCCAACCAATAAAAGAAAAATTACGTAACCAATGCCATCATTAAATAAACTTTCACCAGCTATTTTTGTTTCTAAACTATTGGGAAGTTTTGCTTGTTTTAAGATGCCGATTACCGCGACTGGATCTGTTGGCGAAATAAGGGCTCCAAAAATTAAAGCAAAGATTAATGGTGTACCTGTGAGCCAACTAAAACCAAATCCAATAATAAATGTTGAGATTAACACTCCAATTGTTGCCATCAATAAAATTGGAAAAATTTGCAATTTAAGNTCNGCAATTTTGATATGCAANGCCCCTGCAAAAAGTAAGATTGCTAACATGCCNTCCAGTAATGCTTCTGAAAACTCGATATTATCAACAAATTCNACTAANTGANTAAAAATTCCAATCTGAGGGTTGAAGTAATTAACNAACAATATGGTTAATGACGCCAATAGAGCCACTATCAAGATACCAATAGCTGAGGGGAGCTTTAGAAATAAGTAATTAATTGCTCCAAATGTGCCGGCTAGAACAATTAATGTGCTAATGATTTGAATTATTGTCATTTAAAATATGTTTCAATTAAAAGAAATTATTTATATTTAATCATTATTTAAACTGTAATTATAAAACAATCAATTTACTTGACAGTATTGTAAGTAAGTTGTCGTGTAATTTGATGATCCGAAAACAAAAAATTGATTCAATTGGTGCTTCAGCTTTAATTATTTTCTCTGCTACGATGGGGCTGAACCAAGTTATGATTAAAATTGTTAATGATGGCTTACAACCCGTATTTCAAGCCGGTTTAAGGTCTATCTTGGCATTTTTTATTGTCTATGCTTATGCAAGATATTGTCGAAATAAAATAAATATAACTGATGGGTCGTTATTACCAGGTGTGATCGCGGGAATTTTTTTTGGGTTAGAATTTATTTTGCTTTTTTTGGCCTTAGATTATACTTCAGTTGGGCGAGCCAGTATAATGTTTTACTGCATGCCTGTTTGGGTCACTATTTCTGCTCATTTCTTGATACCAAATGAAAAAATCTCAGTTATTCGGATAATTGGCTTAATGAGCGCATTTTTAGGTATGGCTTGGGCTTTGAGTGATAATACTAATAATAATTATGCGTTGATGGGCGATGTTATGTGTATTATTGGGTCGGTGTTATGGGCAGGTATCGTATTACT
>PARX01000031.1 GCA_002712045.1 Paracoccaceae bacterium | reverse complement strand
ACAAAGGGCACAAACACCTTCTTCGGCTTCGCACGTGAGTGCCGAACGGATCCTAACAGACTGCAAGCCTTCTGCTTCTATTGTGTCGGACATTCTTTCATCAATAAGTTCGTTTTTTGACAACAATATTTCATCGGTGCCTGGTTTTACTATATCTTCTGCCGCAACCCTACCTAAAATTCTTTCAGACAATGTTGCTACTACTTCTCCATCGTTCACCGCAGCAGTTGCTGTGATAGAAGATTCAGTTCCACAATCATGCACTCTAACAATGCAATCTTGAGCCACATCAACTAATCTTCGGGTTAAATATCCAGAATTTGCAGTTTTCAACGCTGTATCGGACAAACCTTTTCTCGCACCGTGTGTAGAATTAAAGTACTCAAGAACCGTCAAACCCTCTTTAAANTTNGAAATAATTGGAGTTTCGATAATATCACNATTTGGTTTTGCCATTAAGCCNCGCATTCCNCCNAGNTGCTTCATNTGNGTNACNGANCCNCGNGCNCCNGAATGNGCCATCATATAGACNGANTTTGGTTCNATTTCTGCTCCAACANTATCNACGTCAGATGTCGAAATTGCCCCCATCATTGCATCAGTCACTTTATCATTACATTTAGACCAAGCATCAATCACTTTATTATATTTTTCACCTTGAGTGATCAAACCNTCCATATATTGCTGCTCAAATCCTTTTACCTGATCTCGCGTGGTGTCCACNGTACCCCATTTAGAATCTGGTATAACCATATCGTCCTTACCAAAAGAGATACCAGCTCGAAAAGCCTCTTTAAAACCAAGTGACATAATTTGATCGCAAAAAATAACGCTCTCTTTTTGNCCACAATATCGATATACTGTGTCAATAACTTCACCCACTTCTTTTTTTCTGATCAATCTATTAACCAGACTGAATGGAGCTTTATTGTTAAGAGGCAAAAGAGCACCCAATCGAGCGCGGCCAGGAGTTGTCTCAAATCTCTCAAAATGTATATTTCCTTCGTCATCAACTTGAGCAAGGCGGGCTTGAATTTTCGCATGCAGATGCACATCACCAGCATCTAAAGCATGTTGAACTTCNTCTATGTCAGCAAAGATTTTACCCTCNCCTTTCATGCCATCACGCATCATAGATATGTAATAAAGTCCCAAAATCATATCTTGTGAAGGGACTATTATCGGCTTTCCGTTAGCTGGTGACAAAACATTGTTAGTCGACATCATCAGCACTCTNGCTTCTAATTGAGCTTCTAAAGATAATGGAACATGCACTGCCATCTGATCGCCATCAAAATCAGCGTTAAAAGCAGAACATACTAGTGGATGCAATTGAATAGCTTTGCCTTCTATCAAAACTGGCTCAAATGCCTGNATCCCNAGCCTATGGAGGGTTGGAGCTCTATTTAACATAACAGGATGCTCTCTTATCACCTCATCAAGTATATCCCAAACCTCTGGGCGTTCTTTCTCAACAAGCTTTTTTGCTTGCTTAACAGTCGAAGAAAGACCTTTTGCCTCTAAACGAGAATATATAAACGGTTTAAAAAGCTCGAGCGCCATTTTCTTTGGCAACCCACATTGGTGAAGCTTCAATTCTGGACCTGTCACGATTACCGATCGACCCGAGAAATCAACCCGCTTTCCTAAAAGATTTTGCCTAAATCTACCCTGTTTACCCTTGAGCATATCTGATAGAGATTTCAAAGGACGTTTGTTTGCACCCGTGATTACACGCCCGCGACGACCATTATCAAATAAGGCATCTACAGATTCTTGGAGCATTCTTTTTTCATTACGAACAATNATATCTGGTGCGCGCAACTCAATAAGACGCTTTAATCGATTATTTCTATTAATCACGCGTCTATACAAATCATTTAGATCAGACGTAGCAAATCGACCTCCATCCAAAGGTACCAATGGGCGCAACTCTGGAGGTATAACAGGCACAACAGTTAATACCATCCACTCAGGTCTATTNCCTGACTCTAAAAAGTTTTCAACTATTTTCAATCGTTTGATAATTTTTTTAGGTTTTAACTCCCCGGTTGCCTCGGCCAAATCACTACGTAATTGCTCCGCCTCAGCCTCAAGATCTATGTTTTTTAACATCTCTCTGATTGCTTCAGCACCAATACCTGCGGTAAAGGCATCAATGCCAAATGTATCTTGAGCATCCATAAATTCTTCTTCTGTTAACAAGTCCCCGTAGGATAAGTCTGTCAAACCAGGCTCTATAACTACATAATTTTCAAAATATAAAATTCTTTCTAAATCACGAAGTGTCATATCCAACATTAAACCAATGCGAGAAGGCAAAGATTTTAAAAACCAAATATGGGCGCAAGGAGCAGCAAGCTCAATATGACCCATGCGTTCTCTTCTTACTTTTTGCAGCGTAACTTCAACACCACATTTTTCACAAACCACACCCCTGTATTTCATTCGCTTGTATTTACCGCACAAACATTCATAATCCTTGATGGGTCCAAAAATTCTGGCGCAAAAAAGACCATCACGCTCTGGCTTAAAAGTTCGATAATTTATTGTCTCTGGCTTCTTGATTTCGCCAAATGACCATGACAAAATTCTTTCAGGTGAGGCTAACGAAATTTTAATTTCATCGAATATTTTTTTGTTAATTAGTGGATTAAACGGGTTATTTGTAATTTCCTGGTTCATATTTTTATCCTAACATTATCTGGTTTAGTGAAAGCTATTTGTAAGTTAATCATTCTTCCTCCACAGCATCCAAGAGCTCCATATTCAAACCAAGACCCCTCACTTCCTTCACCAAAACATTAAAGCTTTCTGGTATACCAGCTTCAAAATTATCTTCACCTTTTACTATGCTTTCATAAACTTTTGTCCTACCAGCGACGTCGTCCGATTTTATAGTTAACATTTCCTGAAGCGTGTAGGCAGCACCATATGCTTCCAATGCCCAAACTTCCATTTCACCAAATCTTTGACCACCAAACTGAGCTTTCCCACCTAATGGTTGTTGAGTAACCAATGAATAAGGACCCGTAGATCGAGCATGAATTTTATCATCAACTAAATGGTGAAGTTTNAACAGATATTTTACCCCAACNGTTACAGGCCTCGCGAATTGCTCGCCTGTCCTCCCATCATAAACTANTGATTGACCAGACGTATCAAATCCNGCTTTTTCTAAAGCGGCATCAACGTCNTTTTCTTTAGCGCCGTCAAAGACTGGAGTTGCGATTGGNACACCATCTGTNACATTTGANGCTGCCTCGATAAGCTGAGCATCTGACATTGGTTTGAAAGCTTCATCAAATAGCTCTTCGCCATAGGCATNTTTNATCGCAGACTCTAACTTTTCTTTNTCCCCAGATCTTNTAAATTCACTTAGAGCNTCAGAAATACTTTGACCAAGGCCTCGAGCAGCCCATCCCATATGGGTCTCTAATATCTGACCAACATTCATTCGTGAAGGAACACCCAAAGGATTCAAACAAAAATCAACCGGCGTACCATCTGCCAAAAAGGGCATATCTTCCATTGGGACTACCTTAGAAATTACACCTTTATTACCATGACGCCCAGCCATTTTATCTCCCGGTTGCAGCTTTCGTTTTACTGCAACGAAAACTTTAACCATTTTCATGACCCCAGGAGGCAAGTCATCTCCTCTTCGAACCTTCTCAACTTTATCTTGAAACCGGTTTTCCAAAACATTCTTCTGCAAATCGTATTGCGCATTCAAAGCTTCGATTTCTATAGAAGTATTTTCATCATCGATTGCCAGCTGCCACCATAAACCTTGGCTTACCGTAGCTAAAAGTTCCTCATCAATAAGAGAGCCCGACTTTATTTCCTTAGGACCTTTTGCAACTTTCTTACCAACTATAAGGTTTTTCAATCGCGCATAGATATTTCTATCAAGGATGCCAATTTCATCATCACGATCCCGTGCAAGTGTTTCAACTTCTTCTCTTTCAATTTGAAGTGCTCGCTCGTCTTTCTCAACTCCATGCCTATTAAAAACTCGGACCTCAACAACTGTCCCAAAGTCACCAGGCTTAACTCTCAAAGAAGTATCCCTAACATCCGAAGCTTTTTCTCCGAAAATAGCCCGGAGTAATTTTTCTTCAGGAGTCATAGGGCTCTCGCCTTTGGGCGTAATTTTGCCAACTAAGATATCTCCAGGCTCCACCTCCGCGCCGATATAAACAATTCCAGCCTCATCCAAATTCCGAAGAGCCTCTTCTCCCACGTTTGGGATATCACGGGTTATTTCCTCAGGACCTAGTTTTGTATCTCTGGCTGCTACTTCAAACTCTTCGATATGAATTGAGGTAAAAACATCATCTCGAGCAATTCGCTCAGAAATCAAAATACTATCCTCGTAATTATATCCATTCCAGGGCATAAATGCTACCAATACATTTTTTCCTAATGCTAATTCTCCCATGTCTGTGGAAGGCCCATCTGCAACAACTTCTCCTTTGATCACCTTATCTCCAACCGTAACCAAAGGTCTTTGGTTTATACACGTATTTTGGTTTGATCTTTGAAACTTTCTAAGGCTATAGATATCTACCCCTGGATCTCCAGGCTCAAGATCGTCTGTCACCCTAACCACAACTCTAGTGGCATCCACCTGATCAATTATGCCACCTCTTTTTGCCATAATCGCCGCACCAGANTCTCGCGCCACCACTGACTCAATTCCTGTTCCAACAAATGGAGCCGTTGCTTGCATTAAAGGCACCGCTTGTCGCTGCATGTTTGATCCCATCAACGCCCTATTAGCATCATCATTTTCCAAAAATGGTATTAGAGATGCCGCAACTGACACTAACTGCTTTGGACTGACATCNATATAATCAATATTGGCCGGNGCTTGTAGAGTATATTCCCCTGACTTACGCGTCGAAGCTAAATCGTTTATGAATTTACCTTTTGAATCTAATTGGGCGTTAGCTTGCGCTATTGTGTGCCTCATTTCTTCCGTTGCTGACATGTATACAACTTCATCAGTAACTTTGCTATCAACGACACGTCTGTAGGGAGTTTCAATGAACCCATATTTATTTACTCGAGCAAAGGAAGCCAAAGAGTTAATCAACCCAATATTTGGACCCTCCGGAGTTTCGATTGGACACATCCTTCCATAGTGAGTCGGATGAACATCCCGAACCTCAAAACCAGCCCTTTCCCGTGTTAAACCACCCGGCCCTAAAGCTGATAATCTACGTTTATGCGTCACTTCAGACAATGGATTGGTTTGATCCATAAACTGGCTTAATTGCGAAGATCCAAAAAACTCGCGGACTGCCGCTGCCGCAGGNTTTGCATTAATTAAATCTTGGGGCATAACTGTATCTATCTCAACAGAAGACATGCGCTCTTTAATTGCCCTTTCCATTCGCAATAGTCCAACCCGATATTGATTTTCCATTAGCTCTCCAACAGAACGAACCCGGCGATTACCAAGGTGATCAATATCATCCACTTCACCTCGACCATCTCTCAAATCAACGATTGCTCTAATGCATTCTACAATATCTTCTCGACGTAAAGTTCTATGAGTATCAGGCGCATCCAGATCCAATCTCATATTCATTTTAACCCTACCAACTGCCGAAAGATCATACCGTTCAGAGTCAAAAAATAACATTTCAAATAATGCCAGAGCCGCATCAACAGTCGGAGGTTCACCAGGTCTCATTACTCTATAAATGTCCATTAAAGCTGTATCACGATTCCAGTTCTTATCAGACACCAAAGTGTTCCGCATATATGGACCCACATTCACATTATCAATATCCAAAACAGGGATCTCATTTACTCCCTCATCCATCAATCTTTTGAGCAAACCACCCTTAACCGCATCATCCTTATCCAGCTCCCAAGTTAACTCATCACCAGCCTCAGCCCATATTTCACCAGTTTCTTCATTGATTATATCTTTTGCTACAAATTTCCCAACCAACTCATCAAATGGAACCAATACTTCGGTCACTTTACCATCTTCAATTAATTGTTTAACGGCACGTGGAGTAACTTTTTTTCCAGCTTCAGCGATAACTTTGCCACTCTTCGCATCAACGATGTCAAAGGCGGGCCGTGTACCTCGAATGCGCTCTGGGAAAAATTTTGTGACCCAGCCTTTATTCTTTTTCACTTTATATTCAACTGTATCATAGTAAGCATCCATGATGCCTTCTCTATCCATACCCAGACTATANAGCACAGTTGTTACAGGCAATTTTCGCCTTCGATCAATTCTTGCAAAAACTAGATCTTTAGCATCAAACTCAAAATCAAGCCAAGATCCTCTGTATGGTATAACCCGGCACGCAAATAATAACTTTCCTGAAGAGTGGGTTTTGCCACGATCATGATCAAAAAATACTCCAGGAGAACGATGCATCTGAGAGACAACAACTCGTTCTGTTCCATTCACAACAAATGTACCATTTGGGGTCATTAAGGGCATATCACCCATAAATACATCTTGTTCCTTTATGTCCTTCACGGAACGTGCACCAGTCTCTTCATCAACATCAAACACTATTAATCTGAGCTTTACCTTTAGAGGAGCTGAGTAAGTCATATCTCTTGTTTGACATTCATCTACATCATATTTNGGATTTTCAAGCTCGTAAGACACGAATTCTAACACGGACGTTTCATTGAAATCCTTAATTGGAAAAACCGATTGAAATACTCCCATGATGCCCTCGCCATCCGTTGGGATCTCTTTTTCTCCAGAATTCAAGAACAAATCATAACTNGATTTTTGAACCTGTATTAGATTGGGCATATCCAGTACTTCGCGAATTTTCCCGAAGTGCTTACGAATTCTTTTTTGTCCTGAATAACTTTGTGCCATGCTCGACTCACTTTTTATTTGCGCACTCTAATAATCCGGCGGGCACGGNATTATCAAAGCTCACTCAGACATAAAACTTCTATTCTTGCTTACCTTCCCAGTGATAAACTCTCGAACTTCTCTGTCTTTCAAAGACATCTGCATGTCAGATGGCCATGAAAAACTGAGAGTGTTGGGCTCAAATTTAATTGAGCCCAACATCATTAACTAATTAGTTTATTTGAGCTCTACTTCAGCGCCAGCTGCCTCTAATTTTCCTTTAATTTCTTCAGCTTCTTCTTTACTAGCTCCTTCTTTGATAGCTTTACCACCAGCATCAACGATATCCTTAGCTTCCTTCAATCCAAGGCCAGTAATGGATCTCACTTCCTTAATTACTGCTATCTTATTACCGCCAGCAGCTTTGAGAATAACATCAAACTCTGATTGCTCTTCCCCACCAGATGCAGCCTCGCCACCTTCTGAGCTTGCCATCATCACCGCACCGCCTGCGGCCGGTTCAATGCCATATTCATCCTTCAGTATTGTTTTTAACTCTTGGGCTTCAAGTAGAGTTAAACCTACTATCTCTTCCGCTAATTTTTTTAGATCAGCCATTTGCTTTCTCCATTTCTTTTAAATTTTCTGTTCCGATGTCNNATAATACACCACAATTTTTACAATTACGTTTTAAGCTGTCGCCTTCTCCTCTATTGAAGACAATATACTCGCTAGGTTACTCGCTGATGAGGTAATGGCACTTGCAATGTTAGAGGCAGGAGCACCAATACAACCAACGATTGAGGCTATTAGCTCCTCTCTCGATGGTAATGCTGCAACAGATTTAACACCCGCAACATCCAATATATTCTCACCCATGGCTCCGCCTAATATTGAGAGCTTATCATTTTCCTTAGAAAAGTCATAAGCTGCCTTTGCAGCTGCAACTGGATCCTCAGAGTAGGTAAGAATTGTCATTCCATTTAAAAGTTCACCAATGCTTTCGCATGGTTTGCCTTTCAACGCGATTTTAGCAAGCCTATTNTTGGCAACACGGACAGTTCCACCAACCGCATTTACTCTGCGTCGGTAATCCTGCATTTCCGCAACTGTAAGTCCTTGATAGTGAGCAACCACAACGACACCAGAGCTCTCAAAAACGTCGCCTAAACTCTCGACCACACTTTCTTTTTTCGCTCTATCCACAGTTTTTCTCCAAATTATGGGAAAGTTAACCTCTCCCGGCTCAATTTAGTTGGCTGAACTAACAACCAACGGTGGGTCCAATTTAAAGAGTCCCGTCTAAAATCGCCTTCATTAGGCAAAATAAACACGTTACTCATCTCAGGAAGGATTTATACGTTTCCGCACCCTCCGTCTCGGACGATGGTGAGATTTCTCCCACCTAGAAAGACAAGTACAAAACTCGTCTAACATTCAATAAGGCTAAGGCCAGCTTGTGGCTTAACCTTTACTTTGTATTAGCTGCACCTAAATCCAATGAAACACCTGGTCCCATTGTAGAAGAAACAGCAATTTTTTTCATATATGCACCTTTAGTACCTGACGGCTTTGCTTTTGACACAGCATCGATGAAAGCTTGAATATTTTGAACCAGTTCAGCCTCTCCAAAGGAAGCTTTTCCCACTCCAGCATGTATTACACCCGCTTTTTCAACCCTAAACTGTACTTCACCACCCTTCGCATTTTTCACCGCTGCTTCAATATCCATTGTCACAGTACCAACCTTAGGATTTGGCATTAAATTACGGGGTCCGAGCACTTTTCCAAGCCTACCNACTATTGGCATCATATCTGGTGTTGCAATACATCTATCAAAATCAATCTTACCACCTTGTACTGCTTCCATTAAATCTTCGGCACCCACAACATCTGCCCCTGCTGCGGTTGCTTCTTCAGCTTTTGCACCTCGAGCAAAGACACCTACGCGCACAGATTTTCCAGTGCCATTTGGCAAATTTACCGTTCCACGAACCATCTGATCAGCATGACGCGGATCCACGCCCAAATTAATTGAGATATCTACTGTTTCATCAAATTTAGCATTTGCATTTTTCTTAACTAATGCGACNGCATCCTTGATGGATAAATCGACCTTACCTGCGAATTCTTCCCTGGCTGCAGCCATTCTTTTACCTAACTTAGCCATACCCTAACCTTTCACCTCGATACCCATTGAACGAGCTGACCCAAGAATAATNTGCATCGCAGCTTCAACATCATTAGCATTCAAATCCTTCATTTTNGCTTCTGCTATCTCTTTAACCTGTGCCGTTGTCACTGAACCNACNGTTTCTCTTCCAGGAAGGTTCGCCCCAGATTTTAATTTTGAAGCTTTTCTAAGAAAATAAGAGGCGGGAGACGTTTTGATATCCATCTCAAAAGACTTGTCCACATAATATGTTATAATTGTTGGACAAGGCGCTCCTGGCTCTAAATCTTGAGTTTTTGCATTGAAAGCTTTGCAAAACTCCATGATATTAATTCCTCTTTGGCCTAAAGCAGGACCAACAGGAGGCGATGGGTTGGCTTGACCCGCAGGAACCTGCAGCTTCATTGTGCCAGCGACTTTTTTAGCCATAAGGCTTCTCCTTTTTATCGTGCAAGTGAAATCTCACTTGACACCAATTAGCCTCAGGCGCGTCCTTTGGCTTTCTATTGCGTGGTTCGGCAATGAGCACGCGTGCACTTGCCTCCCACAGATAATACGCAAGTCTCATTTTGAAACTTGTGTGTATTCCANTTCCACCGGAGTGGCGCGTCCAAAAATTGACACGGTAACTTTTAAACGTTGATTTTCATCATCAACATCTTCGACCATCCCCGAAAATCCTTCGAACGGACCATCNGTAACATTTACCTGTTCACCCACATCAAATGTAATTAGTGAGCGAGGTGCTTCGGCTCCATCCTCAACCCGGTTAAGTATCGCATTTACCTCTGCATCTCTCATTGGAGAAGGCTTACCTTGCTGACCCAAAAACCCAGTTACACGGTTTATTGAATTGATAGTATGATAGCCCTTATCAGTCATTTCCATCTTAACAAGGACATAACCCGGCATAAATCTTCTCTCTGAAGTAACTTTTTTACCGCGCCGCACTTCCAGCACCTCTTCAGTTGGTACTAGTACCTCCTCAATCTCATTAGANAGGCCTTCCTGCTCTACAGCATGAAGGATTTGTTCTGCTATCTTCTTTTCATAGTTTGAAAGAACGCTGATTGAATACCACCGTTTAGCCATTTTCAACGCAACCTTTTTCTAGCCCACGGATTGAATTTACAAATAATTACAATCACTTATTACACTCTGTTTCCACAAACAAAAACCGCGCACAACTCGAATCTTTGCACGCGATTGCTTTCCTTAGTACAGCCATTAACTCTCAAATCATTATAAATCAAGTACTTTTAAAATAAATTTAAGCCCCAATGATCAAAGAAAGGCAAAATCTGATAATCAAATCAATTAGGGAGAAAAATGTGGCAGTTAAAGCGGCCATTATAAAAACCATTACAGTTGTTAATAGTGTTTCTCTCCGTGTTGGCCAAACGACTTTTGAAACTTCAGCTCTGACCTGCTGGATAAATTGAAATGGATTTGTCATAACTGTTTTAGTCCCAATATCGTAATTCGCTGATANGCACATACGAGTTCAAAACAATTATTGCAAGAGATCAAACATTCATTTTTTCAAATATTAAAACAACTGATGTTCAAGACTTTGGTCCTGGTAACANTATTTTAAAAACTAACACGCGAGCATAATCTCTTTCACCCCGCTTAACATCGATTGAATCTAAATATTCCATATTTTGATCAACTTCTCTTACTTTTAATCTTATTTCCTCCAGTCGATTATCTAAATTATTCTTTAAGACAGGCACAAGCAAGTATCCCATCTGCGGATTTGTATCATTCTCCCTATATCTAAAATGATGTGGATCATCGCTAATAACTCTGATCGAATACTTATCGCTTAAAACAACCCCAAGTAATGACGCATCAACCCAATTTAAAAATCCAATCTTTATTAAATCGCCATCACAACAAATATCATCNAAGTTTTTACCAAACTCATCCCACCGCATGAACTCCGATGTATTATCCCATTTTGGGATTGTTGTTTGATGCATGGTTANCCATCCATTATTGACGTGAAAGCTAAAGGCACAAATTATCACCCAGATTGGTGTCATAAAAATAAGCAACCATATTTTAAATTTTCTTTTNAATGACTCCCCTTTTTGTTNCAGCAAAAGACCAACTAAAGGTAAAGTTAACATCCAACCCGGCATAGTCCAGTGGGGAAAGCCATTTGAACCAAGTAAGAATAGACCATTAAATCCAAAAATTATAAACAATGCAGGGTAAATTAAAAATTTTATTTGTTCATTCTTTTTCACTGCAATTAGAGCCCAAATGGACAATATTAGCGCTGGTGGTGAGAAATAAATCAATTGGCCAACAAACATTTTAACAAAATTAAGGATACTAAATTCGGTATGTGCTCGAGCACTATGAAATGTAAATGTTGGCCAGCCTTCATAATAATTCCACATTAAGACAGGTAAGGCGCCTATAAACCCTACAAAAGCGACGATCCAGATTTGTGATTGAAAAATCCAATAAAATCTTTTTTTTGTTGATAAGAAATAAACAAGCAATGCTAAAGGTATTAAAATTGAATGATATTTGGACAAAAATGATAACGCTAACCAAAAACCAACCATGACAAGTTTAACATTGTAATACGATTTGGTGTCTTGAGACTTCAAGAATAAATACAACGTCATACATATTGAGGCATTCAATATTGCATCAGGCACCACAAAGGTTCCACCAGAAAAAAAGAAAAATGGAGAGATACAATATAATAAAGCACTCCATAGAGCAGTAGCNTTTCCACAAATCTGCAAGCCTATTCCGTANAGAGCATAAATCGTTATGGAGCCNAAAATTATCGAAGGAAGTCGATAAATTAAAATACTTTCGATTCCCACAATATTTGCGACGATACGAGGTAACCAAAAACTTAATGGAGGGTGATCATAATAACTCCAATCAAATTCCCTACCGATAGTTATTTGATAAGCTTCATCTACGCCCAATGGCAAAAAATAGGCAAAAATTAGGCGCATGATGAGAAANATGAAAAATAAGGATAAAAAATCTTTATTTTGAAAATGGTTCAATTTTTTTTCTGACACGTTCAATTACCTAATTCGCCAAGTTAACCACCTTGAAGACATAAAATTCCATAGAGAACTCATCACTGAACCTAAAAAACTAGCGAAAACCCACAATGGAATANCCGAATAAACAATATTAGCAACAGCTACATTTGCGACTGCTCCCAAGGAACAAACGAAGTAAAATGAAATCAATCCAATTAAAGCCTGNCTGCCAATCAGTGACTGATCCCGATAAGTTAACATATTATTTAGGAAGAAGTTTGATGTCATTGCGGCAACTACTCCTAAAATNTGGGAATAAAAAAAACTAAAGAGCAATACTTTTAAAAAAAGAGCCACCATAATNAGCTGAACTAATACTCCAGTCAGACCAACAAACAAAAATAATATAAATCTTATGCTTANTCTACCACCTGACAAGCGTGCTAGAATCAAGCCAAAATATTCGAGAGTTACAGCGCTATCCATCTTACTCTCACCAAATTTGCGTTCTTTAAAGACAAAAGGAATTTCAATAACTTTCCAACCACCCCTGGAAGCCGATAAAAGATCAGTGAGAATTTTAAAACCCTGCATTTGCAACTCTTCAACAACACTCCTAAAACTTTCCAATCTAACCATAAAAAATCCACTCATTGGATCTTTAACCGTTATTTTTAAAAGTNGACGCGCCAAAATAGTTGCTACATCGCTGCCTAGGCTTCTTATCTTAGTCAAACCGGAACCAACCGAACCCCCAGATACATTGCGTGATCCAACAACCAAATCCACATCAGAATCTTTTTCTAAAGCAGCTAACATTGAAACTAAAATTCTTTCATCATGCTGCAGATCACCATCCATTACAGCAGCAAATGGCGCTGAACTTGACAAAATACCCTCAATACACGCTCCTGAAAGACCACGCCGACCAACTCGATGAATAACTCTTACATTTTCACGTTTTCTCGCGATTTGTCTTACTTCATCAGCAGTTCCATCNGGACTATCATCATCTACAAAAACAACCTCCCAAACAATCGTTTGCAAAGTTTCATCTAAAAGAGCAATTAATGGCCTGACATTATCTTTTTCATTATAAGTTGGTATTACGACCGTAAGGGTCAGTTCCTTGAAAGTTTTAGACTTCGCTAACAAAAAATTAATCTCCAGTAAGATAACTTGAGATCAGCAGATACTAAAACTAGCTAATATATCAAGAAGAATATATTAATTTATTTAAAAATTAATACAATGTTACGAACAAAAAAGCACTACTCAGAGATTATATCCAAGTAGTGCTTATAAATCCTAAAGTTAAACTAATTACTCAACTCGTTCCCAAGTTTGTGCCTGACAAATCCCCCAGACACACCCACTAACATCTAAGATAGAACCCTTAAGAACCATTTTAGAGTTATATTCTTTGTCATTAGTTGGATTCCAGATTTTGCCCTTTTTGTACTTCCCATCACCAAGGATTTGCATGCCCCAGATTATTGGCTTTCCTTTATGCTCATAGTCACTAATGATTTCGCCATCCGAAGAATAGGCATTTTCAATATCACCACAAACAAGGTCATCACAATCAAAAACCTTAACATGTAACCAACTTCCAGTCTCTTCACTTGCTTCTGTTTTCCAAATTCCGTTTGAAGGATCTCCAGCTAAAGCAGGCAATGTATTCGAAAACATTAAAGCAATAAAACTTATAATTCCCAAAACTTTCTTCATTTACCTCTCCCTTCTGATCTAATTTGTTAACGATCAGATGATTAAATCAAAATGCATAACTTCTAATTTTAATTTTTTTGTTAATAACTCATAATCTCACATTTTTTTCTTCAATGTCAATTTCAAAAATAATCATTTAAGTATTAGTTAAACCTTGATAGCAACCGAAAATATTGCGAATTAAGAACAAGGCAAAAAGGAAACCAATATGCAAGATTCTATCAGAGTAGGCATCGCTGGTTTAGGAACCGTAGGCTCGGGTGTTGCAAAGATTTTACTGTCGAATGGCCATCTAATTAAATCTAGGTGCAGCCGAAAAATTGAATTGACTGCTATTTCATCAAAATCCAAATCAAAAAAACGCGGCTTTCCTGTAGAAAAATTTCATTGGGAAGAAAATTTAATCAATCTTGCTAGACGCGATGACATAGATATATTTGTGGAACTCGTAGGAGGTGAAGGAAATCCAGCCAAGGAAGCAATAGAGGCGGCTCTTAACAATGGAAAACATGTAGTTACAGCGAATAAAGCGCTAATGGCAAAGCACGGCCATCAGCTAGCAAAACTTGCTGAAAATAATGGGCTTTCATTAAAGTTTGAAGCTGCTGTAGCCGGTGGAATACCCGCTATTAAAACATTAACTGAAAGTTTAGCAGGTAATAAGATAAATCGCCTGATGGGTGTAATGAACGGGACCTGTAATTACATTTTGACAAGAATGGAAAATGCTAATTTATCTTATGAAAAAGTTTTTAAAGAGGCAAAGGACTTAGGTTATTTAGAAGCAGATCCGACGCTTGATGTTGGTGGTATTGACGCGGGGCACAAATTAGCAATTCTATCATCAATTGCATTTGGAACAGAGATTGATTTTGATTCCGTATATTTGCAAGGGATCGAGTCAATTACAATTCAAGACATCGATCAAGCCAAGGAGTTGGGATACCGAATTAAACTTTTGGGTGTAAGTCAAAGNTCCGATAACGGCCTAGAACAACGTATGCAACCTTGTTTGGTCCCCGTTAACTCTTCTATTGGACAACTAGAAAATGCTATGAACATGGTTATCTATGAAGGAGATAACTCTGGGCAAATAACACTTAGTGGCGCGGGAGCTGGCGAAGGCCCCACTGCATCCTCTGTATTGTCAGATATCATCGACTTAGCTCGAGATAATAAAGTACCAACTTTTGGTAAACCTGTCACAGAACTTATTAAAGCGATTCCAACGAGCATACCTGCTCAAGGGGCTTATTACGTTAGAACAAAACTTAAGGATTCACCCGGAGTACTAGCCAAAATGGCGTCAGCACTTGGAGATCATGGAATTTCCATCGATCGAATGCGCCAAACCCAGCACGACGACGTTGCCGCACCAGTAGTGATAGTTACCCATAAAACCTTACCTGAAACTCTTGGTAATGCATTAACAGCAGTTGCAAAAACTGGAGTAATTTTGGAAGACCCCGTCGTTATACGTATTGAGGATATACAGTAGTGTATTGCTAATATATAAATGCTTAAATACCATAAAGGCTACTTTAAATTGAGGTTACAATAAGATGTCACAAGAAATAAAATTTCACGATAGAATGCTTTCACTAGGATTGGCACGAGTGACAGAATCTGCTGCTTTAGCATCTGCAAAATTAATTGGAAGAGGTGATGAAAAAGCTGCTGACCAAGCAGCAGTTGATGCAATGAGAGATGAATTAAATAAATTAGAAATAAATGGTACAGTGGTAATAGGAGAAGGTGAAAGAGATGAAGCACCCATGCTATACATTGGTGAAAATGTAGGACAAGGTCAGGGCCCAGAAGTAGATATCGCTTTAGACCCGTTAGAAGGTACAACCCTTACCGCCAAAGACATGCCAAATGCTTTAGCTGTTATTGCAATGGGTCCCAGAAATACTATGCTGCATGCTCCTGACGTATATATGGATAAGCTTGCAATCGGGCCAGGGTTTAAAAGCGATATAGTAACTTTGGATATGACACCTACTGAAAGAATAAAAACATTAGCAAATGCTAAAAATTGCGAAGTTAGCGATATAACTGTTTGTATTTTAGAAAGACCGCGCCACGAAGACCTGATTGAAGAAGTAAGACATATTGGCGCCTCAATTCGATTAATTACAGATGGCGATGTTGCCGGTGTTATGCACTGCGCAGAAGCACAAAAAACCGGAATAGATATTTACATGGGTTCTGGAGGCGCACCTGAAGGTGTTTTAGCAGCCGCAGCACTAAAATGCATGGGTGGACAAATTCAAGGCCGGCTAATCTTTAGAAACAGCGATGAAGAAACACGCGCAATCAATGCTGGTATCGAAAATTTAGACAAAATATATACAAGGGACGAAATGGTTAAGGCTGACGTAATATTTGCTGCTACTGGGGTCACNGATGGCTCTCTTTTAAGNGGTATTAAACGTGGTNCAGATTTTATTGAAACNAATACGATGCTGATGCGTTCCAAAACAGGNTCTGTCCGATATCTGAATTACCGGCAGAAAATACATCGGTAANAAAAATGCAACGCGCTTTTGCTGATGTCGAAAGTTCNTTAACCAACAAACGATGGAAACCTTTGGCAGAAGAAATCCATCGCNAAGGTCTAGCAATTTCACAGTCGTTAGAAATACCAGAAATTGTTAGTCGCGTAATTGCTACGCAAAATGTACCGATTGAAAATGNTCGGTCGTTTATGGATCCAAAAATTAAAACTTTNATGCCTGATCCTAAATCCTTCAAAGACCTTGAAAAAGCGGCAAAGAGAATAATCGATGCAATTAATGGNAAACAAAAAATTGCTATATTTTCTGACTACGATGTCGATGGCGCAGCGTCAGGAGCAATTTTACACAATTGGCTAAGAGAGCTTGGACTATCTTGCACAATCTATATTCCAGATCGNATAAAAGAAGGTTTTGGGCCAAATATTAAAGCAATGGAAAATCTCTCCAAAAATCATGACTTAATTATCTGCTTAGATTGTGGCACCGTAGCTTTTGAAGGAATAAATGCAGCCCAGCCAAAAGACGTAATCATTGTTGATCATCATCTAGCTGAAGAAAAATTGCCTGCCGCATACGCTGTTGTAAATCCTAGCCGTCAAGACGAAAGCGAAGACTTTAAATATCTATGCGCAACCGGGATGTTATTTATCTTACTAGTTGAAGCAAATTCTCAAATAAAGTCAGATAATAAAAATGCTCCAGATCTATTTCAATTTTTGGACTTAGTGGCTTTGGCAACAATTGCTGATGTTGCTCCTATGATGGGATTAAACCGCGCTTTCGTAAAACAAGGATTAGCTATAATGGCAAAGCGAAAAAACCCTGGGTTAAGAGCGCTGTGCGATGTTTGCAAACTAAACTCACCTCCATCGACTTATGATCTTGGCTTTTTACTTGGGCCGCGAATAAATGCGGGTGGTAGAATAGGAAATTCCAAATTAGGGATTGAGCTTTTAACAGCCAAAACAAGCGTTGAAGCTGAGGGGTTTGCAAATAAGCTTGATGAGTTAAATATTGACCGGCGTAAAATTGAAGCAAAAGCTCTTCAAGAAGCAGAAGATCAAATAGCTGAACGTAATTCTGAAAGCGGGTTGCTTTGGGTGGCCAAAGAAGGATGGCATCCAGGGGTCGTGGGGATAATTGCATCAAGACTAAAAGAAAAATATAACAAACCAACGGTCGTTTTTAGCGTAGAAAATGGAGAATGTTCGGGATCAGCAAGATCAATAAAGGGGATTAATATCGGTTTTGGGATTTCCAAATTATTTAGTGAAAATTTAATTACTAAGGGTGGTGGACATAGTATGGCTGCAGGCTTGTCCTTGAAAGAACAACAAATATCAAAAGCTATGGAAAGATTAGAAAAAATAATATTAAAAAATGGAACCCAAGATATTCCTAAACCAGAATTGACAATTGCCGGTCCGGTAATGTGTCGAGCAATAGATGAAGATTTGGTTGTCAATATCGAAAGCGCTGGTCCATTTGGAACAAGTATTCCAACTCCGAATCTTGCTCTACTGAATCAAAGAATACTTTTTTCAAAACGTGTTGGTGAAAACCATTTAAGATTGACAGTATCAGATGAAACGAATTCAAAAGTAGATGTAATAGCTTTTAAAGCATTTGATACAAAAATCGGCAAAGCACTTGAAGATCATAATGGCATGAAATTTCATTTAGTGGGGCAACTAAAAATTGATGATTGGGGTGGAAAAAGACGGGTGAAATTTCATTTACGGGATGCTGCACCCGCCTAAAATATAAATTATCAGCGTCATTTATTTGAATATTTCGCTTGCAAGATTGTTACTCCCAAACTACAAGGCGTTCACGAAATAGTGGTCCCTTCGTCTATCGGTTAGGACGCCAGGTTTTCAACCTGGAAAGAGGGGTTCGATTCCCCTAGGGACTGCCATTTCAAACACTCCCTAAAACAAAGATATAAATACCCTTTAAAGCTTTTATATAGGGGTATTGTTATGTGTAATAATTTTTATTACACATACTATTAATAGGTTATCTTAGAATAAGAATTTATTAGAAGGATTACACATTATGAGAACACGCGCTGCTGTCGCTTTAGAAGCCGGAAAACCACTAGAAATAATGGAAGTAAATCTTGAAGGCCCAAAAGCCGGTGAGGTTTTAATGGAAGTAAAAGCAACTGGAATTTGTCATACGGACCAATTTACACTTTCAGGAGATGATCCTGAAGGAGCATTCCCAGCAATACTTGGACATGAGGGCGCTGGAGTAGTTTTGGAAGTGGGACCAGGGGTAACCTCCGTAAAGCCGGGTGATCATGTCATTCCTTTATACACACCCGAATGTCGTGAGTGTGATTACTGTCTGAATCCAAAAACTAATTTGTGTCAGGCAATCAGAACTACGCAAGGCCAAGGTGTGATGCCTGATGGGACATCTAGATTCTCTTTCTTAGACGGAACGCCTATTTTACACTATATGGGTTGTTCAACTTTTGCCAATCATACTGTGCTTCCCGAGATCGCTCTGGCAAAAGTGAGACCAGATGCACCTTTTGATAAAATTTGTTACATCGGATGTGGTGTTACAACTGGGATTGGTGCTGTGATTAATACAGCAAAAGTAGAGATAGGATCACGTGCCATTGTGTTTGGACTCGGTGGAATTGGCTTAAATGTCATACAGGGTTTGCGATTAGCCGGTGCAGACCAAATAGTTGGTGTGGATTTAAATCCTGGAAAAATAACAATGGCCACACAGTTTGGGATGACAGATTTCGTAAATCCAAATGATGTTTCAGGTGATATGGTCGAGCACCTTGTCAACTTAACAGAAGGTGGCGCTGATTATACTTTTGATGCAACTGGAAATGTGTCAGTCATGAGAACTGCTCTAGAGGCAGCTCATAAAGGCTGGGGAGAAAGCATCATTATTGGTGTTGCTCCCGCTGGTGCAGAAATTTCCACAAGACCATTTCAATTAGTTACTGGTAGAAGTTGGAGAGGGACAGCCTTTGGTGGTGCAAGTGGTCGAACTGATGTTCCTAAAATAGTCGATTGGTACATGGATGGAAAAATTGAAATTGATCCAATGATTACTCATACCTTAACATTAGATGAAATTAATAAGGGTTTTGATCTTATGCATGAAGGAAAATCTATTCGGGCAGTTGTGGAATTCTAATATGCCAGACACCTTAAAGCCTGAAGTTCACAGCTTTTTTGATGAAAATACCAATGCTGCTTGTTACATTGTTAAAGATCCAAGTTCGAGTGCTTGTGCTGTTATAGATTCAATTCTCGATTTTGATTTAGCTTCAGGAAGAACCTCTACTGCCCATGCAGATATGTTAATCGATGTAATAACCAGCAACCAGTGGACTTTAGAATGGGTGATAGAAACACACGTGCACGCTGACCATTTATCCGCTGCCCCGTATCTAGCAAAAAAATTGGGTGGAAAAATCGCTATAGGTGCTAATATCGAGTCTGTTCAAAAAGTCTTTGGAAAGATTTTCAATGCAGGGACTGAATTTCAAATGGATGGGAGTCAATTTGATAGACTTTTTGAAGATGGAGATAAATTCGAAATCGGAAATCTAGATGTGAGTGTAATGCATACACCAGGTCATACACCAGCATGTGTGACTTACGTATTCAGCGATGCTGCATTTATTGGCGATACTCTATTTATGCCAGACTTTGGAACAGCTCGAGCAGATTTTCCAGGAGGATCAGCAAAAGATTTATACGATTCCATTCAAAAAATACTTTCGCTTTCATCTGATACTAGATTATTTTTATGTCATGATTACAAAGCACCAGGAAGAGATGAGTTCTGTTGGGAAACAACAGTAGCGAAACAAAAAGAATTAAACATTCACGTTGGTGGGGGCAAATCTGAAAGCGAATTTGTGGAGTTCAGAACGACTAGAGATGCTCAACTATCTATGCCCAAGCTGATCATTCCATCAATTCAAGTCAATATGCGGGCAGGTAAATTGCCACCAGCCGAAGACGATGGCGAGCATTACTTAAAAGTACCAATTAACAGATTATAAATAAAAAAAATTACCAATTGGGATCAACACACTTTGGCTGTTCTCCTGAACTTTCAATGTCAGTTCCAGCGGCTATCAATATATCCTCCCGAAACCTAGCACCAATCAATTGCACACCGACAGGGGCAGTACCTGAAAAACCCGTAAACACTGATAATGCTGGCAAACCAAGTGCTGGTACCGCAAGTTGCGTAAGTTGCGCCTTCATAATATTTTCAAAATCATTTTCAGATTTAACATCAAGTTGCTGAGGAAACGGTAGCTCTCCCGAAACTGGGGTTATTAAAACTGGGTATTTAGACAAGAACAATTGCCATTCTCTTAACAAAGTTGCTCTCATTTGAAGAGCATCTAACAACCCACCCTTGTCAATCTCTGGTGATCTTTTTGTCATTTGCTCAAAAACAAATTTTGAATCAGCTTCATCTTCCTTGTCAATCATTCCTTTTGCAGCATATCGCGTTTCAGCCATCCACAACTTAGCGTTAACATCTGCAGCATCTTGCATTGGTGGACATTCTACTTCTTCAACTTGCCAGCCATTATTGGAAAGAATTTTTGCGGAATCCTTTATAGCTTTAACAACTTCATCACAGACCGGCATTCCATCAGGATTTGTTGAAAATGCCACTCTTTTATCAAACTTTGGACCTGCAAATGGTACGGGAACATACCATGGATCCCTATTATCACTTGCGGCCATGGCCTCGAAAGAAACTTGAATATCTTTCATTGTTCTAGAAATTGGCCCTCCTACAGCCATTATCTGACCACCAATGTGTCTTTCACCTCCAGAGGCATTAAAAGCTGGAATGCGTCCGAAAGTAGGCCGCAAGCCATGCAATCCGCAAGCGTACGCGGGATATCTAATCGACCCACCAATATCAGTACCGTGAGCTATTGGGCAAATACCACTTGCAACTGCCGAAGAAGCACCGCCTGACGAACCACCAGGTGTTATATTTTTGTCATGTGGATTCAAGGTTTGGCCATGGAGGTCATTATTTGTAAACCACCTCAGTGAAAAAGCTGGCGTGTTCGTTCGACCAATCACAACTGCGCCAGCCTTCTTTACGTTTGAAACAATGGGACTATCGGTTGTCGCAATAAGGTCTTTTTGAATTTTTAAACCATTAGTCGTGGCAAAGCCTTTTTGATCCGCAAGAACTTTAATCGTTAATGGCACACCACATAAAATACCCGGATCCTTCCCAATCTCAATCTTCCTATCAATTTCCTTTGCATCTTCAATTGCCTCGTCCGGCATTTCCTGAACAACAGCATTGAGTTTCGGATTTACTTCCTTCAAACGGTCAAGATGTACTTTCGTAACCTCAACAGCAGAAATTTGTTTTGATCTTACTAATTCAGAAATCTCATATCCGGGTAATCTCCAAAGTTCTGACATCTTATCATTCCATCTAAAAATTAAATTAAAGCTAGTTCGACTTATATTATCAAGTCTATGTCTACTATTTTCTTAAATTTACGAACTTTCAAGTATCCTATGTATCAAAAGCATAAATCAGGGCGTCTACCATCTGGACACAGTCTTCATAAACAAACATCGGATTGATTTCGATTTCCGATATTAAGTTAATATTTTCTTCGGCAAAGATAACAAGTTTCATTATGGCATCCACAACAACCTCTAATTTAACTTTAGGCTTTCCTCTGAATCCATCCAACAACTTAAAGACTTTAAGATTCTTAATCGCCTCACTGATTTCACCAGAATGAGTTGGAAGCATTATAGTTGAAACATCACCAATCAAATCAACTAAAATGCCACCACTTCCAATTGTTAATGAAAGCCCAAATTGAGAGTCAGATCGAATACCAACAATCAATTCAGCAAGTGGAGTATTTGCCATCTCCTCGATCAGGTATCTATTGGAAACCAAATTTGGAGCCTTTTTTGAAACTGAGGAACGCATCTTTTTAACTGCCGCTCTCAATTCAAATTCCCCTTCGATATTAAGAACAACCGCATTGAGTTCCGTTTTATGCAAAATTTTCGAACTAACCATCTTTAAAGCAACGGGAAAATTAAGGCTTCCAAGATCATTTGAAGTCACCTTGTCTAAACACAACTTGCCTTGTGGAACATTGAACCCATTCTTTTTTAAGAGAGCTTTACTTTCATATTCATCTAAAACGCTAAGCCGATCTAAATTTGCAACAACCTCAAAGACGCCGT
Source organism: Paracoccaceae bacterium (assembly GCA_002712045.1). Lineage (GTDB taxonomy): Bacteria > Pseudomonadota > Alphaproteobacteria > Rhodobacterales > Rhodobacteraceae. Next base: position 21,550 of record PARX01000031.1, on the reverse strand, counting down.
CCAGCTTTGTCCCTAATATATGCGCTCTATTCTTGTTCCATGTAGCAGCATGACTGATTGCATTTAGCGCTTCATGAATACCTTGCATCGGAGATACGCCTAACGAGACAAGCAAGTCTCTGGTTTCTGCATCAAAATTTTCGGGAATAGTCGAACATATTGCTGCTGGAAGATTATTATCGGCTGCCGCTTCAGCAAAAGCCAAAGCATCATTTCTGTAATACACGAGAGATTCATCCAAACCTTTAGCGGGATAATCCTGCACCAAGATTGCTGATTGAGCTAGCACTTGACTCATCGCCTCTTGAAAGACTGGTCTTGTCTTTTCTGGCTGCCCCCAAATAGGGGTCGTATAATCCAACGGATTAGATAAGGTTGCTATTTCAGGCAATAACCCAACAAGCTTATCTGATTTCTCCTTATTAAAATTTGGAAATTTCAAACCAATGTCTTCTGCTTTATCCGCCAACATTGTTGCTCCACCTCCAGAACAGGTAAATCCAATTATATTTTCCTGTCTAGGGCACCCCGATACACATAAATATTTTAAAGTTTCTAAAAATTGAGACGGATTATTTACACTGATCACGCCTGTTCGCTTAAATAACGCTTCATATAACTCTTTGGACCCTGATAAAGATCCTGTGTGGCTTAATGTTAATGTTGATCCAATTTTTGATGTTCCAGTTTTTAATGCAACCACTGGTTTATTTAATTCCAGAGCTTTTAATGCCGCTTTCTCAAACAGAGAAACATCACTTAACCCCTCGATATGCAAACCAATTGCCCTGACTTCAGGTTTTTCACATAAGATATCGATAAAATCTGCTAAACCCATGACTGTCTGATTTCCCGCTGAAACCATATAACTTAAAGGTAAAGATCTTTGACTCATTGTGATATCAGAAGAAAACATTCCACTTTGCGTGATAATTGCGGCACCATATCCAGGGCAGCTACCGCCATGAGCAAATGGCCAAAGAGCCACCTTATCAATGTAATTGATTATTCCATAGCAATTTGGACCTATAAGAGCCATATCACCAGCATATTCTGCAAGTAAGTTTTCAGCTTCTTGACCCTCAAGATCTGCTTCCCCAAACCCAGCAGTGTAACAAACAATTCCGCCAGCACCCAACTTAGCCAAATCTTTTACTGCATTTAAAGCATGATCTCTAGGAATTGCCAAATAAACTGCGTCAGGAGCAGAAGGAAGATCTTCTAAAGTCTGAAAGCATTTATGACCGCCTAATTGTTCTCTTCGAGGGTTAACTGGCCAAATTAAACCCTTGAAGCCAGCTCTTTTGGCTTCCCCTATTGCTATCTCCGCATCAACCCCACCAACAAAGGCAATATGCTTTGGTTTAATCAACCTTTCAAAATTTACTTTTTGTGCCGGCGTCATGCTCCCAAAGGCCGCAGAATTGACCTCGTTATGATATGTCGCTGAATCTCAGAAGTCCCATCCCATATTCTTTCTAATCTGCTATCTCGCCATAAACGTTGGATCGGCAATTCTTCCATTAAACCCATTCCACCATAAATTTGCACCGTATCATCAGCAACCTTATTTAACATTTCCGAGCAGAATACCTTCACCATAGCAGCATCCGCATCCTGCATAGCTCCTACCTCAGCTCGACTTACAGCATCATTCACCATCAAGTCTGCTGCCCGCAAACCGATTGACATGTCCGCTAGCTTGAAGCCAGTTGCTTGAAATGACCCTATTGGTTTGCCAAATTGCTTCCTATTTGCAGCCCAATCTATAGCCAGATTCATTATCCGCTCTGCTTTTCCACAACAAGTCGCACCAACCCAAATTCTTCCCATCCCAAGCCATTTTCCCGATAATTCTAATCCCCGGCCCTCTTCACCCAGAATCTGGTTTGGGCCTAATCTCACATTATCAAAACTCAATTGAAAATTCTTATACCCTCGATAACTAACACATTTATTACCTTCTCGGCATTCAAATCCTTCAAGGCCGACATCAACTAAAAAAGCTGTAATTCTTTTTCTTGGGCCCCTGGGGGTTTGATCTTCACCTGTAGCCGCAAAAACAATCGCAAAATCAGGCATTATTGGCCCTGAAATAAAATGCTTGCTGCCATTTAAAATCCAATCGTCTCCATCTTTTATAGCATTAGACTTCATTCCCATTACGTCTGACCCAGCCTCAGGTTCAGTTAAAGCAAATAACTCTCGCTTTTCTCCTCTCACACAAGGCAATAAATATTGCTCTTTTTGATCGCCTTCACATGCTAATAATATCTCAGTAGGTCTAGCGATCCACGACTGTAGTGCGTGGGTAGTCTTCCCATATTCTCTTTCCATCAAGGCCATAGCTTGATAACCTAATCCACCACCTCCAATTTCTGTTGGTAAATTAGCAGCAAAAAGACCTATATCTTTTGCTCGGGCCTCAATCTGACGACCCAAGTCAATAGGAACCTCACCTTTTGCATCAACCTCGTCTTCATATGGAAATATTTCAGCATCCATAAAGGATTTTAACGTGTTAATTAACAATTCATTTTCATGGTCCATTTGATCACTCTTACTTTCTTCAATTCTTAAATAAAACTACTGATTCTAGTAGTTAGCTTTGTCTCCAAATTCTGTTTGATTAAGCACCACGAAGATTCAATTTTGTTCTAGCTTCTGCGGGCGAAAGAGCGCGGGCGCCCATTCTTTCAATTATCTCAACTGCACGTGTTACAAGCTGTCCATTTGTAGCCAATACACCTCTATCCAGATAAATGTTATCCTCTAATCCAACTCGCACATTTCCGCCTAAAGCAACTGCAGTTGCTGCCATAGGCATTTGCATTCGCGAGATACCAAAACCCGCCCAATTCGCACCAATTGGCAAGTGATCTTTCATTGTTTTCATTGTGTCAACGCTCTGATCCGCTCCCCAAGGAATCCCTAAACAAATCTGAAACATGGGTGGATCTGCAACCAAACCTTCAGCAATCATCTGCGTGGCAAAACGAATATGACCCAGTTCAAAAACCTCTAATTCAGGTTTTACGCCCCATTCCTTTGTCAGTTGCGCCATTTTTCTTAACATTGGAGGAGTTGAAATATAAATCTCATCCCCATTTCCAAAATTTAATGTGCCACAATCAAGAGAACATATCTCCGGCATACACTCCTTTACGTGAGCAAGTCTTTCTTCGGGACCAATCATATCGGTACCCGCACCAGGCATTGCAGGGTTATCTGGATCAGGGACCCAATCTCCCCCCATCCCAGCCGTAAGATTTATGACAACATCCGTATTGCTGTCTCTCACTCGATCAACAACTTCTTTGAATAGTTTAGGATCTCTAGAGCCTTTGCCAGTCTCTGGATCTCGAACGTGAATATGTGCTATCGCAGCACCAGCCTTAGCCGCTTCTATTGCTGCATCCGCTACTTCTTTTGGCGTGATGGGTACATGAGGATTCTTTCCTGTCGTATCCCCTGCGCCGGTAACAGCACAACTTACAACTACATCAAAATTCATTTATTTAACTCCTAATCAATCAATTAATAACAAAAAGTCATTTGGACTTAATTGCATTTAACACAGCTACTATTTTTTTATCACGGTCTTCTGCCATCTTCTCAAAATGTTCATCTCCAGCCATTTCTAAGCAACCTTTTACCATTTTATCTCTCAAGTCCTTGGTTAATTCTGGCGCCTTTAATCTTGTCCAAGGTAATTTTAAAGCAGGACCAAACTGATCTAAATTTGTTGCCATCCCGCCTTCTCCACATGCCACATGAAATGCCATGCATTGTCCTTGCACCGCCATTCTTGGCGCTGGGCCATTTATTAATGCGTTATCGATATCTGCTGGTGTTGCTTCACCGTTTGTTACCATATGCAAAGCCTCTCGCCATAAAGCTTCCTGCAGTCTGGTTGCAACAAAGCCTGGTATCTCTTTTTTCATAACAAGAGGTGATTTTCCTGCCATTTTATAAAAATCTGCAGTCCAAGAAACCACATTAGGATTAGTTTTATCGCCACCAACTATTTCTACCAGTGGAAGTAAATATGGAGGATTAAAAGGATGGCCAATGACGGTTCTTTCAGGTGTAGGACATTTTTTTTGAATCTCTGTCATAGTCAATCCAGAAGTTGATGAACTAATTACGATGTCACTTGGAACAATATGTCCCAACTTTTGGTATAAATCCTGCTTTATTTCCAACCGCTCAGGAGCACTTTCTTGCACAAAGTCAGTTCCTTTTAAGCTTTCTTCTAAATTCGTAAAAATTTGCAAATTTTGCATACTAGCGCCATCAGCCAAACCAAGATCAGTTAGACTAACCCAAGCCGTCTGCACAATGCTATTAAACGTGTTTATTTCAGATTCCGAATGAAGATAAGCATTAACTCTAAAACCTTGCGCCAAGAAGTGAGCAGCCCATCCACCTCCGATAGGCCCAGCTCCTATGCTCGTCACTAACTTTACCTCATTCAAACTTTTCAGCACCACTACTCACCTTTAAATTTTGGTTCGCGTTTTTCTACAAAAGCTGCCACACCTTCCGCTGCGTCATCAGACTTTAACATTTTTCTATAAACAGGCAAATTCTCAGTTCTCATCTTATTAAAAGCGGCTTCAAGCGGAACGCATTCTATCGCTCGCTGCACTTCCTTTACACTTTGCATTGCCAGAGGTGCTGACCAAGCTATTGATTCCGCCCACTCTCTCGCTTGATCAAGCAACTTTTCTTTCGGAACAACCTTATTAACCAAACCATAATGAGCAGCTTCCTCAGCAGACATACGCCGACCAAGTAAAAACATTTCCATCGCAATGTTATGGGGAATTCGTCTTGGTAATCTTTGAAGAGCTCCAGCATCTGGGACCATGCCTAGTGGCATTTCTGGCAGACCAAATTCAACATGCTCTGCGGCAATTAAAAGATCACACCCCATTGCCAACTCGAAACCTCCACCAATTACTAACCCATTTAAAGCAGCAATAACGGGCTTATTTAAATTCCAATTTTCTGTTAAACCGGCAAATCCACCATCACCATAATCAGCGGTTTCCCACCAGTTATCTAACTCCACTTCTCCAGAATTCAAAGCCTTCAAATCCCAACCAGCAGAAAATATTTTCTCTCCTTCCGCAGTTAAAATACCGACCCACAAATCAGGATTATCACGTAACTCCGCAAAAGCTGCTCCTAATGCCTGACTCATTGGGATATCGATTGCATTTACCTTAGGCTTATTTAACTTTACCTCAAGAATTCGACCATTTTGTGTAACCTCAACCCCATCAGGCATACTTTTCTCCTTAATCATTTATTTAAATTCAGGGACAACCTCTTGGCAAAAAAGTTCCATTGATTTTTTTTGAGCTTCCATATCCAAACCCATGGACGCGTAATAAATGTACTCATCTACCCCAAGTTTATCGTATCTTTTTAACTTTTCAATCACAGTCTCCGGTGAACCAAACATAAGGTTTTCTTCCAACATATTAGCATCATATTCTTTACGACCCTGCAATTCATCTAATGGAATTTGCTTAGGAAAGCCGTCACTAACATCCCCTAAATTTCTAAATAAGTTTTCAAATTGTCCGAGACATGTTTGGATTGCTTTTATAGCCTTATCTCTTCCATTTTCAGTTTCGTATAATGCAGTATGACGCATCATCGCGAATATTGGGTTAAATTTATTATCATTTTGGTGAATTGCTTCATCAAGTTGCTGCTTATATAGCTCAGCTTCTGAAAAACCTCGTGTTAAGGGCCAGCTCATAACATTGCAGTTATTCTTTATCGCGTAATCAAATGTTATTGGAGATCTGGCAGCAACCCATAGGGGTGGATGTGGCTTTTGTATTGGTTTGGGGACTGATGTTGACGTGGGAAACTGCCAAAATTTTCCATTATGTTCATAATCTCCAGCCCATAACTCTAGTACAGCAGGGAGTATTTCTTGCATATATTGCCAAGCCTCAGATTGCTTCAAGCCTGGTTTCATCCGATCAAATTCTCTTTGATAAGCGCCCGACCCAATACCAAACTCCAAACGTCCTCCACTAATCAAGTCAAGAAAAGCAGCCTCTCCTGCTAAATTTATTGGATGCCAATAAGCAGCAGCAGCAACTGCTGTACCTAGTCTGATATTTTCTGTTTCCGATGCCCACCAAGTTAATATTTGAAATGGATTAGGTGCTATCGTCATTTCTAAAGCGTGATGTTCAGCTGCCCAAACAATATTAAACCCGCCATCTTCTGCCATTTGCACCATATCTAATGTATGGCGCATGACTTCGTTCATGTTCCAGCTTGGATCCATTCTTTCCATATTAACAGCTAATTGAAACTTCATTATTGTACCTCTTTTAGTTCAACGCATTACAAACGGATTTCCAAATGGCTCATCCGATGTATTCATCCATATTGTTTTTGGACGAGTGTAGTCATGCATGGCTTGGAATCCACTTTCGCGTCCGTAACCAGACCCTTTAATACCACCAAATTCCGCTATTGGTGAAACAACACGATAAGTATTGACCCAAACTATTCCAGCCCTCACTGCTTTAGCCATGCGTAATGAACGAGCACTATCCTTTGTAAAAATGCCTGCTGCTAATCCATGGACAGTATCGTTTGCAAGACCAATCACTTCTTCTTCGGTTTTAAATTTCAAAACACTTAAAACTGGACCAAAAAGTTCAGTATCAACGATCTTCATATTCTGATTATTGCAACTGATAATCGTAGGTTCATAAAACAGACCATCCATATTACTTGGTCTCTTTCCTCCATGAAGAACTTGACCACCTTCTTCGATAGCATGAGAAACTTCTTTTTCAATATTTTCCAACTGACCAATCGTGCACAGCGGACCCATTTGAGTTTCTTCTAGTAGTGGATCACCAATTTTTATACCTTTTGCGATTTCAATCATTCTGTCTAAAAACTCATCTGCAATATCCTCGTGTAGATATAATCTCGAACCAGCTACACAGCTTTGCCCAGCAGCTCCAAAAATTCCCGCAACTGATCCATTCACAGCACTTTCGATATTCGCATCCTCAAATACTATAAAGGGAGATTTGCCACCTAACTCAAGACTTACTTCCGCAAAATTTTCTGCCGAGTTATACAAAACATGTCTCGCAGCATTAGGACCTCCAGTAAATGAGATTCGTGCTACCAACGGGTGGCTAGTCAAAGCTTTCCCACATGGCTCTCCATGGCCGGTAACAATATTAACTACTCCTGGTGGAAACCCTGCTTCTTCTATCAATTCACCAAATTCTAACATCGCTGCAGAAGCATGTTCAGAAGCCTTGAGCACTATTGTATTACCTGCTGCTAAAGCTGGCCCTACTTTAACCGCCACTAAAAACAATTGTGAGTTCCAGGGAACAATTGCCGCAACTACTCCCAATGGCTCTCGATTTGTAAAAACAAATAAATCTGGTTTATCGATTGGTAACGTCTCACCACTAATTTTGTCAGCACAACCAGCATAAAAATGAAAAAACTCTGCAATATATTTAGCTTGCCAGCGCGTCTCTTTTAACATCTTTCCTGTATCAACGCTTTCCGTCCTACCCAATGGCTCAGATTTTTCAGCTAATAAATCACCTAATTTTCTCAAACATTTACCACGTTCTGTCGGAGTCATCTTCGACCAAGGCCCAGTAGTAAAAGCTCTGTGTGCTGCACTGACGGCTTCATTCACATCGCTCTCCGTGGCCTCCGGGACTTTACTCCAAACCTGCCCATTTGCCGGATTGATACTTTCAAACATCGCTCCATTTGAGGCATTGACCCAATTACCATCTATTAACATTTGATAGGATCTAACGTCTGTCATGCTTTTTCCTCGTAAATTATTTGATTCTTAATGTAATCTGATATTAAGCTTTTAATGTAATATGTTATTATTCAATAGCAATTCTATTATTTAATATTTATTTGGAAGTACAGGTTTTTTGGGAGTTAAAAATCATGGGAAAAGAGAAGAAAGTAATTGGTGGACCACTTATCATTGGTGGACGAACACTATCGTTGTCAAAAGCAATTAGAGCTGGCGATTTTATATTTTTGACTGGTCAAATTCCTATGATAAACGGTGAACCAATGACAACCGGAACAATTGAAGATCAAACGAGAGTAATTTTGGAAGACATAAAAGCAACTTTGGAAGAGGCTGAATGTAAAATGGATGATATTGTGAAATCTATGATTTGGCTAAGGGAACGAGCTGATTTTCCTGGTTTCAATAAAATTTATGGGGATTATTTTCCTACAGAGCCACCCGCCAGATCTGCTGTAGTAAGTGAATTACTAGTTGATGTTAGGGTGGAAATAGAGGTTATTGCTTATAAACCCGTTTAAGAAATAAAAATACTACGAAAAGACATACAATGCAAACATCCTATGAGACCCATGGAGAAACTAAAAATCCATGTGTTATCTTAATTCACGGTTTGGGATTAAACAAACAAATGTGGCAATGGATTATACCAAATCTTAAGAAATCTTATTATATTATTTCATATGACTTGTATGGACACGGATCCTCTTCTAATCCTGAAAAAAAACCATCGTTATCACTTTTTTCCGAACAAATAGCTGATCTTTTGAAGTTGATTAAAGTTGAAAAGGCAATCTTAATTGGGTTTTCTCTAGGAGGGATGATCTGCAGAAGGTTTGCTCAAGACTATCCCAGTAAAACGAATGCAATGGTGATTTTAAATTCTCCTTACAAAAGAGATGAAAAAGCACAAAGCGCGATATTGAATAGATTAAAACAATTGGAAGATTATGGGCCACAAGCGACTGTAGAAGACGCGTTAATTAGATGGTTTTCGGATGAATATAGAAAGCATAATCCAGAGATGCTAAATCTTATTAGAAGCTGGGTTATGAAGAATGATCCAGAAGTATATCCAAAAATTTACGAAGTGCTTGCGTCTGGCTTGGATGAAATTACAGCACCCACTCCTGAAATTTCCTGCCCAGTTTTAGTTATCACTGCAGATGAAGATTTTGGTAACGGCCCAAAAATGTCAGAAGCAATAGCTTCAGAGATTCCAAATTCTAACTTGATCATTCTAAATGGTTTGCGACATATGGCCTTGGCCGAAGCACCAAAAGTTGTTAACGAGCCCATCAATAATTTCTTAAATCAAATTACAAATGATAGATTAAATAATGAAGACTAATGAACGTACAGGAATATTGACTGGTGTAAAAGTACTTGACCTGACACGAATGCTTTCGGGACCTTATTGCACGATGATGCTAGCCGATCACGGTGCTGAAGTTATAAAAATAGAGAGTGAAACAGGCGATAGCAGTCGAGCTAATGGTCCCTTTCGAACTGATGACCCACAAAAAGAGTGGGCCGGTTATTTTGTTAGCCTAAATCGATCAAAAAAAAGTGTGCAACTAAATCTCAAAACAGAAACTGGTAAAAAACACTTCAGAAAACTAGTAGAGCATGCCGACGTTGTTGTGGAAAATTTCAGACCAGGTGTAATGGAACGCCTTGACTTAAGTTACGAAGAGCTGAAAGCCATAAATCCCCGGTTAGTTTATGGAGCAATACGTGGTTTTGGAGATCCAAGATTAGGGGAAAGCCCATATGTAAAGTGGCCTTCTTACGATGTTGTAGCCCAAGCAATGGGCGGAATTATGGGTATTACTGGAGCGACCCCCGATTCGCCAACCAAAATTGGACCCGGTGTGGGAGATATTTTCACAGGTTTAATGATGTCATTTGGTATCATTGCTGCATTAAGGTCTGCAGATTTTACGGGAGAAGGTCAATTTATTGACATTAGTATGTATGATGCTGTGTTAAGCCTATGTGAACGAACTGTTTATCAACATGACTACGATGGAACAATTCCTGGCCCAGAAGGAAATGGACATCCTTTGCTTGCACCGTTTGGTATTTTTCCTGCCTTGGACGGTCATGTAGCAATTGGAATCGTGGATGATATATTTTGGAGTGAGTTAAGCAAATGCATGGGATTGAATAAAACCGGAGAGGATAAAAAATATTCTTCAAGAGCTGCGAGAAAAGAAAGCTCTAAAACGATAAACAAGTTAGTAGCTGATTGGACAAAACTTAAAACAAAGAATGAATTAACAAAAATCTTAGGGGGAAAAATTCCTTTTGGGCCCGTGAACACAATAAAAGACATTCTTGATGATGAACATGTAAATATTAGAAAAATGATTGCAACGGTACCTCATTCTGATCCTTCAAAAAAAGATTGGCGCGTAGCCGCAAATCCAATCAAATTCAGTTTAAACCCAACCCCAGAATACAAAACTCCACCAAAAATTGGTGAGCATGACAAAAATTACTTGCAGAAAGCTAAAGTTGAGACTGCAAATTTTGAAAAAACTAAATCTCTTAGAGAAGCTTTTGGAAATTTCGCCACAGGTGTAACAATAATAACGACAAATGATAAAAATGGATCTCCAAGAGGCTTTACAGCAAATTCATTTACCTCTGTTTCCTTGGAGCCACCCTTATTATTAGTGTGTATTGCAAAAACCGCATTTAGCGCGGCTACATTTCAAAAATCAAAACTATTTGCGATAAATATCTTATCAGAAAATCAACGGGAATTATCTGGACTATTTGCATCTCAAGAAAAAGATAAATTTAAATTAGCCAATTGGTCAGTTGGGCCAAAAAATCTGCCTATATTTGAAGAAAGCATTGCCCATTTTATTTGTGAACGGCAAAGACTAGTTGACGCTGGAGATCACATAATTCTTATTGGTAAAGTCCAAGAGCATGCAGTGTTTGATGGCACCCCTCTTGGTTATTTTAAAGGAAATTATTTTTCCGTAAACCATGACCAGGCATTAATTGAAGCTGCAAATACAGGAGAGATGGTAGATATTGGCGGAGTTTTATCAAAGGATAATAAAATTCTTTTACAAGAAGCTACTCATCAAAAATTTATTATCCCCAAAGCACCAACAGAAGACAAATCAAAAAATGGTCTTTATGGCTTACTAGAGAATCTTAATTTAACCCCTCGCTTAAACTTTATTTATGCGATCTACCGTGACACAGACACTAAAAACCACACTATTTTTTATAATGGCACTGTAGAAGGAGCCGCTCCGGATGGATTTAAGTTCTTTAAATTAGAAGACATCCCATTAAATAATATTTTACTACCAGCAGAAAGAAGCATGCTTGAGCGTTACAAGCGAGAATTTAAACATGGTACTTTTGGATTTTATGAAGGAACTGAAAGAGCGGGTACTGTGAGAGAAATATCACAAACTGAAAATAATTATGAAATAAAAGGTGTATAATGAAAATGGTGCCAGAACTTAGAAAAATAATCACTTACGATGAAGATATTTATAGAGAGGGTGAAAAACCAGCAGAACCAATTTTACGAATGATCGGTGTAGCCGCTGTGGTTAAAAACCCTTGGGCGGGAAAAGGATTTGTTGAAAACCTGGCACCAGAGATTCAAAGAATTGCGCCAATTCTCGGAGAAACTCTTACAAATAGATTAATCAGTTTAGCCGGTTCCGGGGACAAAATCGAAGCATATGGTAAAGCATGCATAGCTGGTACCGATTGTGAATTAGAACATGCTTCTGGCCTAATACATACACTACAGTATGGAAATTTTTATCGCGAAGCTGTTGGTGCTAAATCATATTTAGGTTTTACCAATACTCGTGGCCCAGCAAATACTCAGATTCAAATTCCATTAATGGATAAACATGATACTGGCAGACGATCCCATTACCTTACGGTACAATTTTCCATTCATGATGCACCTGCCGCAGACGAAGTTGTCGTTGCTCTCGGAGCCGCTACGAGTGGACGCCCGCACCATAGAATAGGTGACCGTTATTCAGATTTGGCAGCTTTGGGGAGAGATGTAAACAATCCAGCAGATGTTAAATCTTAGAAATAACAAACTAGCTAATAATTAATAAGATTTATTTTTCAGTTCTACTGAAAAGAATCATAGCGTGTTATGACTTAGTCGGCAAAAACAAGAAGCTAAGATAGGACGATCAGCCCTGGCGTTCGCCAGATTTAGGCGCTGCTTTATAAATTTCGCCTCTTCAATCCGTCCCTTTCGATGCAAACATTCATGCAATCCATGTAAAGACCATACATTGTCTGGATTTTGACATGGACGTCCCAAGACCCCGTCGATTCCTAAGTCTGCACGATATACGGCCTCAGCCTCTTCTATCTTTCCTTGCTCGAGCAACAATGCACCCAATGCATGTCGGGCTGGTTGCATCCAACCCCATGGCTCCTCATACGGAAGCTCATCATCTAAGCGGACAGCCTTTCTTAAGCTATCAAATGCCCTCTCATATTCCTGCTTACGATAATATATCTCACCTTCCAACATTTGTTCTGCGACCGCCAGAATATCAAGACANGAATTATTAAAAAGGAATCTGGTATCGGGAACTAATTTCTTAGCTTTAACAAATAACTTGCCGTATTTCTCAGCTTCAGGAANATTGTTAGTTGCAGCATAAGCNATAGATTTTGTATAATGAATAACAGCGGTAGTAAAACTAAACAGTTCTTGATCTTGTGGCAAAACAATAGCTTTAATTTCNTCCCACATCCCAAATCGAACAAAAACATGAAATTTCATTGGATAGTAACTTTCCAACCAATCTGCACTTGGCCGTATAATTTCNGGACTAAGTAGATCTTGTAGTTCCTGGGCCGCTTCAAAAGCAGGNTTAAACTGTCCTAAAAACATAGCNCCATAAACNTTAAAATGAAAATTATGACANACATATGCTGTGTAAAATGTNTCTGCCCCTCGCATCTTTAAATATTTTTTATCCGCAATTGACGCATTATGATTTCGACGGACAACATTTTCATAATGCCCNCATAAAACATCAATATGNGTGGCCATGTGCTTTAAGTGACCAGCATCNGGTACCAACTCAGTCAATGCATCACCCGCTTTTAANGCTTTTTCAGGATGTGGCGACATTTCCATGAGATGTACGTACATATGCAATAANCCNGGATGCTCATAAGCTNCATNCAATTCTTGATTTGAAAAAGCNTTCTCTAAAACCGCNATAGCCTCCAGAGTATCAGCACCATCCTTTGCTTCACCCGTACTAACNTCCCATAATTGCCACGGCGTNCGNTTCATTAACGCTTCAGCAAAAAGTGCACAAACATCTAANTCANCATCAAATCTGCTATANACTGCTCTCATCTTATCTGCATAAATATCATTCCAAGTAGAAAAATCCTCCTCCAAAGCACTAGACGGGTAGCGAAAACTNAAAGCCTCAATTAATGCCTCTTCAACNGGCTTTAATCCTTTTATTTTCATTGCGNTTTCTAATGATNACTTTGATTTGTCGATGCATTTTTGCTTNTCTTCATGTGAAAANTCTGCCCATGTCTTATTATAATTTGGGCCGATTGCGTAACCTATNCCCCAATAGGACATAGCACAGCCAGGATCTATTCTNATCGATTGTTCAAAACAAAATTCAGCTTCATCATGATTGTAGCCATAAATCCACATTAAGCCTCTATCAAACCACATTTGAGCTTCTTTAGAGCTTGTGGTTACTGGAAATGAATAACTGCCAAGATCAAAATACTCCATTGATTATCACCTTTCAAAAAAATTATTCCAAAAACNGNATTTCANTAATNAGATTTGTAATTATTTAAGNAGCNCNTTCTAATGCTTGTTCAAGATCGTAAATCAAATCATCTAAATTCTCTATGCCNATAGAAAGTCNNAGAAGTCTGGGGTGCACGGGAAATCCNTCACCAGAAACAGTTTTTCGATGTTCNATCAAGCTCTCTACTCCTCCCAATGAAGTGGCTGGNTAGAAAATCTTACAAGCNNTNGCCACATCTATAGCNTTTTTTTCATNNCCCTTTANAATAANGGATAGCATGCTNCCAAACTTNCCATCTGTTTGNTTTTTACTAATTTCATGTCCCTNATGAGATTTTAANCCTGGATAAAGNACACTCTCTATTTTGCTGTGNCCNTCAAAATAANTAGCTATTTTCATGGCGTTTTTACATGCTTTTTCTANCCTCAAAAATAANGTNCGCATTCCTCTAATNAGCANCCAAGCCTCAAGTGANTTTAANACNGANCCTTGTAACTTTCTTATCNANTATAAGNTNTCCCAGTTATNATNAACCTCGCAGGTTGATANNACTCCAGCNGTCGCATCAGAATGNCCATTAAGAAATTTCGTNGCTGAATGAAAAGAAATATCAGCGCCAAGTTCTAATGCNCGNGTNATACATGGTGGNGTTGCAGTACAATCCGTTAANANTTTCGCNTTNTTTCGATGNGTTATTTCAGCAGCTAATGCTATGTCTGTNACNGCCCAATCAGGATTATTAGGNGTCTCNACCCAAACTAAGTCTGTTTTGCGACCATTAATTNCCGTTTCCANTTCTTCTAAATCACCAGCCTCATAATAAGAAATATTTAANCGTTTTAATTCTTCATATCGTTGNAATTGTGCNAATACACCATGGTACATTACTTTTGGTATGACTACATGAGCGNCTNTTGGAAGATTATCAATAACNGCAGTCGCAGCAGACATACCTGATGCAAAAAGNATNGANTCCTTTGCACCTTCCAACTCNGCAATTATTTCTTCTGCATANGNNGTNGTTTCATTACCATCTCGTCNGTACCAATANGGCTTACGATTATCATAATTTTCATCACGAGCGTAAGTTGCCGATAACTGAATNTTNGGTGTAACAGCNCCTGTNGTNTCGTCTATAAATCTTAAGGCTTGCGCAACCTTCGTTTCTAATTCNAGCGAAAAGTTTTTTTTCTTTTTCATAGTTTTTCCAATGTGNTTGNGNAAACAGNATTTAAAATATTATATCCTAGTACAAAATNAGAATTGCAAGNATGAAAATAACCTTTGATTCAAAAGGNTTAANTTCTNNNGAGATTTAGCCTANNTAGTCAAANGCNATCCTAAACCCNATATTCCCNNTNGTCGTATTNAATTTNACAGCCTGTCTNGAAGAGTTTCGATACCTGNCACAATANGAGTCATGACATAGATATGAACCNCCTCTTGCAACAATAAANTCNCCATTCAANGGTCCTTTAGGGNTTCTCTGATCTCNAGGNGAGTGNGTTTTTTCAAACCGATCAGCNACCAGTTCCCAGACATTTCCAATCATATTNTATANACCAAATTNATTNGGCTGATATGAAAAAATATCAACTGTNCCCCNATCTTTAAANCNNTCATATTTTNCATTTGGAAAGTCTCCNTCCCAAGTATTTGCCATTTTNTGATNATTTAATTTTAGTGAANTNCCCCAAGGANATTTTTNACCAACCNTTCCNCCTCNNGCAGAATACTCCCACTCAGCTTCTGTCAATAATCTGCAATTTTTCCATTCACAAAAAGCTAATGCATCTCTGATAGATATATGCACTACTGGATGATCAAGACGTTTAAGAAAGTTACTTTTAGCACCTTCTGGCGATGACCAACTAGCATTTGGAACAGATCTCCAGATCGGAGACAAATTTGAGGATTCATACTGATCAGGATCTTTTAAGAACTTAAAAAATACAAATGAAGTTCCAATTTCCTCAGCAACTGTTTTATATCCAGTGGCATCGATAAATTCTTTAAATTCCTTATTACTAACTGCAGTCTTGGAAATCTTAAAGGGATTGAGCCAGATATTTCTTACGGGCCCTTCACCATCTTCTAGATGAGGTCCATCGTCAGCTCCCATTTTAAACCACCCCCCTGAGAGCGTCACATTTCCCATCTCAATCATTTTAGAGTTTTTTTAACGTCTGAGTTATATTGATACACTGGCTCCCAATCATCTCCCCAGGCGTTTTTCCACAAAGCTTTTCGAGTAGAATTTTGCAATGACTTACCTCCATTCCATAAGTCAGCTTTAGAGTCAGAATAAATTTTAAAAAAATCCTCAAGCAATTGGTCTAATTTATTCTTTACCGATAAATAATGAGGTTCATTAATTAAATTTTTTTGCTCTTTTGGGTCATTTTCTACGTCAAATAGTTCATCGTCCAAATTAAAATTCTTTGAATCTTTAAATCTCTTAAAATATACAAATTTTTGAGTTCTTACTACTCTAGTTTCTTCTTGCTCAGAAAAAACTGCGTCCTGCCCCCAATCCGTTATTTGATCACTCAATATTGGTAAAAGTGAACGGCTAGGCACACTTATACTATCATCAATTTGTTCAATTTTAGTTACATCTAATATTGTCGAAAAAATGTCCATATTTGAAACCATTAGATCTGATCTTTGTCCAATCTTCGTTTCATCACCATTTCTTATGATCATTGGAACAGAATGTGCAGCTTTGTGTAGATTGGATGGGAAAGTAGCAGCGCCATGCCCCCAAAACCCATGATGCCCAACCGACAAACCATGATCTGCCGTGAAGATAAATAGGGTTTCATCCATTAAACTCAACTCATCCAAGGTCGAAATAATTTCACCAACACCATCGTCAACCATTGAGATTTGTGCATAATAATTCCTTAAAGTGTCCAGATCATTTGGAGCTCTTAAAAGCATCGAATAATCCATACCTTTTCCAGACTGGGATTTAACCATATCGTAATTCTTAATTGCTTCTCGACTTAAACTTTCACGAGGGACAGAATTCATTGCGCAATCTTTGTATCGCTCAGAATGTCTGCACTCATCTTTTTCTTGTGTTGCAGGCCAATGCCCATAAGGTGCAGGATACGGTAAATACAAAAAAAAGGGTTTCTCATTATTAGTATTTTTCTTTAGAAAAGAGACTGCTTTTGATGTAAAAAAGTCAACTGAATGGCCTTCGTGAAAATAGTTACTACCGTTTTCAAAAATTTCATTCCTAAAAAAGCTCCTAACATGCCCATCGGCCATAGTTACCCAATGATCAAAGCCACTCATCGGCGTTTTAGGCTCTCCTAAATGGTACTTACCAATCAAAGCAGTTTCATAACCATTGCTTTTTAGTATTTCTGGTAACGTATTTAAACCATCCAACGCATGCCAACCAATTGGCCATTCATTACTTCTTCGATCATCAATCCAACTATGGACTCCATGCTGAGATGGCAAAAGACCAGTTAAAACAGATGCCCGACATGGTGAACAAAAAGCATTGGGGCAAAAAGCATTATTAAAAGTAAAACTTCTTTGGGACAACAAATCAAGATTTGGGGTATGAATCTCTTCATTTCCGTAACATCCTAATGTGGAGGCTTGTTGATTATCAGTAAAGATTAAGACGATATTTTTTTTCTTAATTTTTTTCAAGTTGCCTACCCCAATAACAAACTAAAATTTATCAATTCGAGTCACTTAAGTGATCTCACAAAGTTTCTCAGATCTTCAATTAAAAACTTAGGCTGCTCCATTGCTGCAAAATGCCCACCACTCGGCATTTCAGTCCACTGTCTTACATTATATACCCTATCAACATAAGATCTAGGAGGCCATGAAGACATTTCAGCTGGAAACAAGGCACAGGCGGTTGGCACTTCTACTCGTTTTCCCTTTTTGGATAAAACTCTCCCTCCCTCTTCCTCTCGACCATAGTAGATCCACGATGCAGTATTGAAGGTCTTAGTGATGATATAAATCATAATATTTGTTAGCAACACATCCTTGGAAAAAACTGTCTCAATATCACCCCTTTTATTATCTGACCAAGAATAAAATTTTTCAATTATCCACGCGGCAATTCCTACAGGACTATCCATCATTCCATAACTCAATGTTTGGGGCTTCGTTGCTTGCAATATCCGATATCCGTTCTCTGGTATCTGATCTTCTTCAAACGTCGATGCCCAAAGCTCCTCTTCCACACCCTTTGGTCCTTCATAATGCCTTACAGTCATAATATTGATATGGATTCCCTCACAAAATTTTGGATAATCATAACCTAACCAAGTTGATATAGTACCACCCCAATCGCCACCCTGAGCGATATAACTCTTATATCCTAATACTTCAGTCATCAGTTTATTAAAAATCAATGCCATCCTTCTTGGGCCATATGGCCTAGGTGGTTTTCCTGAAAATCCAAATCCCACAAGTGATGGAACAATCACATCAAAGGCGTCTTCAGCATTTCCTCCATATCTCTCGGGATGCGCTAAAGGATCTATAATTTCAATAAATTCAATAATTGAACCAGGCCAGCCATGGCTGATTATCAATGGTTTTGGTTTTGAACCACTCCCTCTCTCATAAATAAAATGCACCTCAATTCCATCTACCTCTGCAGTAAAGTTATCAAACAAATTGATCTTATCTTCCTGTCTTTTCCAATCAAACTGCTTAACCCAATATTTACAAAGGTCTTTCATAAAATCAATATTTGCACCAAACTGCCAACCACCATCACTTGGCATTTCATGCCATGGATATTCAGAAACTTTTTTATAAATAAAGTTTAGATCCCTTTGACAAACATCTATTTTAAATGTTTTGAGTATCGACATTCACACCTACTTTTGTAAATCTGACTTTAGAATAAGATTTACAGCAGTTCAAATTGAAATGGAAATTAGATATCTTTAATCAAATGATAATTGATTAATTAACGCTTTACAAAATACCTTTAAGTAAATGAGCCAATCTAAAACAGTAAACTTATTAATAACTGGAGCGATTAAGCATAATGAATAAAGGCCTAAAACCGGAAACTGAATTTGATTACATCATAATTGGAGCAGGTGCTGCTGGCTGTGTATTAGCATCCGAAATAATAAAAGACGGTCGATTTTCAGTTTGCTTGATAGAGGGAGGTCGTAAGGATACGAGCCGTTGGATACACATACCTGCCACAATGTTTAAAACTCTTAACACTCAGGATGCATCAAGAGTAATATCTGAGCCAGATGCGAGCTTAGATTATAGAAACTTCGTAGTCCCGCAAGGCACTGTATTGGGAGGCGGCTCCTCCATAAACGGTATGATTTATATGCGTGGGCAAGCAAAGGATTATAACGATTGGGAGACTAATCATGGATGCACGGGTTGGAGTTACAAGGATGTACTTCCAATCTTCATAAACCAAGAAAAAAATACCCGGTTGGCAAAGCCATTTCATGGTCAAGATGGACCATTACGTGTCTCAGATCCTGAGTATAAGCATCCTATAAATTCAGCGATTATTGAATCAGCTCTTCAGGCTGGCTTATCACCCAATGAAGATTTCAACGGCTCTAATCAGGAGGGCACTGGATGGTATCAAGTAACAGCCCATAAAGGAAAGAGATACTCTGCAGCTACAAGTTTTCTAAAACCTCAACTTCGATCTGAACAACTAACATTGTTAACAAATACCAAGGCTCACAATATTTTATTTTCCAATTACAAAGCGACAGAAGTCGCAATTAGCAATCAATTTGGTCAAAAAAAACTAAAAGCAAAAAGAGAGATAATTTTATCGGCAGGAAGCTTTCAAAGTCCAAAATTATTAATGCAATCAGGTATTGGTCCTGAAGAAAATTTACTAAGAGCAGGCATAGATGTGATTCATAACTCAGTAAATGTTGGAGCAAATCTTCAAGACCACGTTGGTACTCCAGTGACAATGAAATTGAGAAAAAAAATTGGATTACATGACGAAGACAAAGGTTTTAAGGCCATCAAAAACGGGCTTAATTATTATGCATTAAAACGCGGACTATTGACGTCAAATATATTGGAAGCCGGGGCTTGCGTTGATACAAATGGTAAAGGTCGCCCCGACGTCCAATTTAATTTTGCTCCCTTCGCTGCTGGACCACCTGGAAAACCACCGCTACCCATCCACGCTGTTCAAGTAAGTCCAATGACCATGAGGCCTAAGTCTAGAAGCCGATTATATCTTGATACGAGCAATCCAAATGCTTCACTTAAGTTTTATGCAAATATGTTAGCAGATCCTGAAGATCTAGACACACTTCGAAGAGGAATAAGATTAGCAAGAGAAATTTTTCACCAAAAGCCAATAAGTGATATGGTTGAAGATGAAATTTGGCCTGGCAATAGCGTCTCTTCTAAGGTTGGCTCTAATACACTTGATGACCGTATTCGGGAGCAAGCAAGAACAATTTTTCACCCCGCAGGTACTTGTAGAATGGGACCTCAAAAAAATGATGTTCTTGATTTAGACCTTAGAGTAAATGGGGTTGAAGGTTTAAGAGTTGTGGATTGCTCTATTATGCCGGCCTTAGTTTCAGGAAATACTAACGCACCAACGATGATGATAGCTGGTAAAGCTGCTGAAAAAATTCTTGAAAGTTACTAAAATAGCTTAAATGGCCTGTGAAAATTGCTTGGCTGGGGTGGTAGGATTCGAACCTACGGTACACGCTACCAAAAAGCGTTGCCTTACCACTTGGCTACACCCCAGCAGCGAGAAACCGAATACGCAACAAATGCGTCATCTTCAAGGTCAAAAATAAAATAAATTTGATTTAAACTACTTTGGGTTTGGGAAAAAAAGATTCTGACCCATGATTTTATAATTTTTCATCAATTCACCTGCTTTTTTTGATACTAACCAGTTTTCTACTATTCTTGCTTTTTGATATTTAATTTTGGGATATAATACAGAGGAAATTGGTAAATAAGAATACTGATTGAAAAGTTGCTCATCACCCTCAAATAAAATTTCTAAATCCCCTTTTCGGCCAAAATTTAACCAACTTGCCCTATCACTTATAACATATGCTGATAGCTCCGAGGCCATATTTAATGCTGCACCCATTCCAGCACCGACCTCCCAATACCAATCGACTAAAAATTTTTCTGGTTGTTGGCCTGCTTTTCTCCAAAGTAACAGTTCCAACTTATGTGTCCCACTATCATCACCACGACTAATAAACACTGATTTAGAGTTTTTAATTGTTTCTAAAATTAATTTTAAGTTTTTCAAATTCTTGATTACCGCAGGATCAGATTTTGAACCAATCAAAACAAAATCATTGTACATTATTTCTCTACGATATGGTGCAAACCCCTTCGCAACAAATGATTCTTCGGCCGTCTTTGAATGTACCAGAATCGCATCCACATCGCCTCTGCTACCTAATTTGAGAGCTTGTCCTGTGCCAACAACCAACAAATCTACAATTATTCCAGTATCTTTTTCAAGTTCTGGAACCAAAACATCTGAAAGCCCAGAATTATGAAATGAAGTTGTTACAGCTAATTTAAAATTAGAGTCATTTGCTAACGCAAAATTCATAAGGATGAATTGGTTTAAAACTATTACGACCATAATTATAAAATTTTTCATCGAAGAATATCTCCCCGTAAAAAAGTTAAAGCTTCAACTGTCTGAGGTTTGTTAAAAAAAGTTTTAACAGACGAAGTCTCGATAATCTTTCCATTGTGCAAAAATAATACCTCCTCCCCTAGTCGTTTTGCTTGGCCTAAGTCATGGGTCGCCATTATAATTTTAGTATCGTTACTTACCGCCTGTTTAAGTAAATTTTCGATCTGTAATTTTGATTCTCCATCC
>PARX01000030.1 GCA_002712045.1 Paracoccaceae bacterium | reverse complement strand
CTAGTTTGCGGCATTACACCGTCATCTGCAGCTACAACTAACAGACCCATATCAATTCCTGCCACCCCTGCTAACATGTTGCGTATAAATTTCTAATGGCCCGGAACGTCTACAAAGCCTAGTCTCGTGCCATCGGCTAATCTATAATAAGCAAAGCCCAGATCTATAGATAACCCCCGTCGCTTTTCTTCTGGCAGTTGGTCGGTATCAATGCCGGTAATAGCTTTAATAAGCTCAGTTTTACCATGATCTACATGCCCAGCAGTTGCAAAAATCATCGAATCTTCAAGTGTTGTAGATTTTGTAAAAAATGTTCTTCATTCTCAAGGCACCGTAAATCAAGCCATAAAGCATCGTCAGTAATGCGACCAATCACAGGTACTGGTAAATTCCTAAATGCTTTTCCTAATGTGTTTAGTGCTTTTCCTGGCCGTCTCTTGTTTGGCATTGTGATTTTTAAAGCTATACTTTCTAATATATCGATTGGAAGTGCACCACTTCCAACTTGGCTATGTGTAGGGGCAACGCAAACCTTAAAATCATTACACTGATTTTGTACGCTCTCGAGTAAAGAGCCTGCTAAATGCTGCAACTCTGATATGTCTCTAGATAACCATCGTAAAGTAGGAAGCTCATCTGCCAAACGCTCTGGGTTTGTGTATAATTGCAGTACTGCGTGTAATGCTGCTAAACTTAATTTATCTGGACGCATTGCTCTCATCATAGGATTGTGTCTGACCTTCTTAATTAGATCCTTTCGCCCTGCGATTATGCCTGCTTGCGGTCCACCTAGAAGTTTGTCTCCACTAAATGTCACCAAATCAGCGCCAGAGTTCAGCGCTTCAGTTACTGTAGTCTCATGTGGTAAATTATAGGTTTTTAAATCGACCAATGTACCACTGCCCAAATCAGTGATGAATGGTAACTTATGACGGTTAGCGATATTGGAGAGTTCTTTTTCAGATAATTGCTTAGTGAAACCTTTTATCTGAAAGTTGCTGGTATGTACTTTCATTAACAGGCCAGTTTTCGAGTTAACTGCAGATTCAAAATCAGTAACATGTGTTCGATTTGTTGTGCCNACCTCAATTAGCTTGCACCCTGCTCTGGCCATTATGTCAGGCATTCGAAAGGAACCTCCGATCTCAATTAATTCACCTCNTGAAACTGGAACCTCTTTTCGTTTTGCTAAACTGTTTAAAGTTAGCAACACNGCAGCGGCATTGTTATTAACAACAANAGCAGCCTCAGCACCAGTTAAATNACAAAGCAAACCTTCACAATGTTTGTGACGNTCACCCCGTTTTCCAGNAGTAAGATCAAACTCTAGATTACTGCTTCCTCTNGCAACTTCATTCATCGCCTTGATGGCAGTTTCTGGTAGGACAGCTCTTCCAAGATTGGTATGAAGTACTATCCCAGTGAGGTTTATGACTTGTCTTAATGACGGAGAGATAGCGCGTACTGTCTCATCGCAAAGAGCCTCAATGATTTTTTCATAATTGGTTGGATTTCCAATTAACACTTGTTTGCGAGCCCCAGAAAGAACATTTTTAGCACATTTGGTTACTAATTGAGCTCCATAATTACCTATTAAATTACTTAACTTTTTATCTTTTATTAGGGTATGAACGGCTGGGAGATCTTTAGGCGTATTAATTATTTTCATTACACAGCCATTGGAGCTTTTATACTTTCCAGAGGACTGTAATTTTCCAGTATATAATCACTTGGTTTAGTCTCTAATAACTCATCTAGATTTTTGAAAAGTGGCATTTGTAAAGTTGGTAGGTTTTGTGGAGTTCTCTTGAGCTGCTGGGCTACTTGATTTGTATGATTTTTATAAATATGGCAATCTCCTCCAGCCCAAACAAATGTACCTAGTTTTAAATTACATAATTGTGCTAACATATGAGTAAGCAGACTGTAACTTGCGATATTGAATGGAACGCCCAGGAACATATCAGCGCTTCTTTGGTAAAGTTGACAGCTTAATTTTCCATTCATAACCCTAAATTGAGCTAATGTATGACAGGGGGGTAAAGCCATTTCATTTATTTGATTTGGGTTCCATGCTGATAGTATCAATCTTCTACTGTCAGGATTTGTTAATATTTCACCTATTAGCCAAGTTATCTGATCAGTTTTCTTTTCTTTTTCTCCTTCAATTCCATCAAATTTTCTCCATTGGTGGCCATATACTGGACCCAATTCTTTTATCAACTCATTATTTGCGTACCCGAGAGCTTTACCTTGCGCATCTGCATTTGCAGTCCAGATAGTATCTTTACCTATAAGTTCAGTACGATCTTTTGCAAAAGTTCGTTCTGCCAATCGTCTTTCGTCAGTACTACCTTCTAAGAACCATAAGAGTTCTCCTACAACGCTACGCCACGCTAGTTTTTTTGTTGTAACTGCTGGAAAACCGTTTTGAAGATTAAAGTGCATTTGATATCCAAATACGCTTCTTGTCCCTACTCCCGTTCGATCACTTACATCCTCGCCAGTTTCAACAATGTATCGCAAGGCATCTAAATATTGCTTCATTTCTTGCACCATATATCAATGCTTAAACCATCAAACTTATTACTTCGCGTTAAGAAGTAACTTTCTTTAATAAGTTCTTTGGGTAAAAAAGTATCACAATTATAGACCCCTGTTATCTGGCTTAAGTGAAATTCAGATATTGAATCAAGGAGCCCTTCGATTAATTTAGCTCCACCAATTACCCAGATATCTTTAGCTTCACTTATTTTAAAAAGTTTCTCTTTGATGTCTGAAAATTTAACAAATTGATAGTCAGTAATACCAGGCTCTAACTTACTACTAGTTACAATTAAATTTTGCCTTTCTTTTAGCGGTTTGAATGGCAAACTATCCCATGTTGTTTTACCCATTACAACAACGCCTCCAATGGTTTTTTCTTTGAACCATTTAAGATCTGCAGAATTATGTGGCCAAGGCANATCTCCGTCCTTACCAATCCCCCAAGTTTCATCGCATGCTAGAATTGCNTTAATCATATTTTCTAACCTGGNTCCTAATTTTTGAAAACGACCAACTTTGTATCATTTGATGGAATTTTTTTAAATATTCAATGGTTTTGTTTTTCCCNAAAAGTTCCTNTCTCATTNTTGACGCNTGGTAATGTAAAAATTTACTATCATTAAAAATTTCTCATAGTTATTATATTNNAAAATTTTAGTTTAATATTTTTATGNGAATTCAAGATGGCTTTAGTTATTAGAAACACTTTTTGGCTAACATTCTTTATAGCTATTTTGCTTTCCTGGTGGTGGCTCTACTTAATGAGCCAGTCAATGAACATGGACTTTTTTGGACGCATGTCGATGGACAGTTCAATGTCTCAAATGGAAACAATGTCGTCCATGAGTTCTGAGCAGAGTACTGAAGGCATGCCGTCCATGGGACAAATGTCAGATGGTATGAAAATGGATAATTCAATGATGCGTTTTTTTCCACTTCTTGGCATGTGGTTAGTAATGATGGCAGCAATGATGTTTCCAACAATGGTTCCTACACTGAAGAGTTACGAAGACTTAATTTCAAGTGCAGATGGAACACGTATTGGTTGGTTAGGACTATTGGTTGGTTATTCTCTTGTTTGGGTAACTTTTTCGATCGTAATAACGTCTGTTCAGTTGGGTTTACTATCTTTAAATTTTATAGATATGATGGGTAAGGCTAAATCTATTTGGGTTTCTTCCGCTTTATTAATAATAGCTGGGTTGTTTCAATTTACTCGAGCAAAAGAAATCTGTCACGGTGTGTGTCATAGCCCGATGTCATATTTTCTGGGCTACTGGCGAACTGGCTTAAATGGTGGCTTAAGAATGGGATTAGGACTTGGGGCATACTGCGTAGGTTGTTGCTGGTTGTTTATGGTTCTTGGGTTTGCCGGTGGAGTAATGAATTTTCTTTGGATGGGCCTGGCTACCTTATTTATGGTTTTAGAGAAATTACCCGCCATTGGTCACTACGTGATAAAACCTATGGGTGTAATATTGATTGTTTCTGGCGTTCTTTTGTTTTTTCTAATTTAACACTTTACCAGTGCATTCTTGGCATTGCAGCGGGATCAAGTACTAGTTCTAATAACACTGGGCTTTTTGTGCCAGTCACAATCTCCAGTGCAGCATCTAGCTCGGCCATCGTACTGACACGCAAACCTGTAGCGCCCATCGACTGCGCCATTGCTGCAAATGAAGGCCAAGCGAACGTGGAAAGAGATGGGTCCATTTGTCTATCTTTGAATTGGATATATTCGGCTCCATATGCAGAATCATTGCAAATTACGGTAACCAGATTGAGCCTTTCACGTACAACTGAGGAAAATTCAGCAAGCCCACCCATCATAAACCCACCATCGCCACAAACAAACAGTGTTTTATGCTCTGGACGCGCAATGGCTGCACCAATCGCATAGCCCATACCCATACCTATTGCTCCTGTATTTATCGAAAGTACAGAATTCTTAGGTTCACAAACGTCAATCCGACACCATGCCTCTGTCATAAATCGCCCTGCGTCTGAAACGAAAAGCCGATCTTCTGGTAGCGCCGCATTAATTTTTTCCAGCGCATGGCTATAGTCCACCGTTCCAGATGCATTGGAAGATCTGGGCATGGGAAAACCGCCGCGGAGGCTTTCTGGGTCAATATTATCTGTTGCCTGCGAAGAGGGAATCTCGGCTTCATCAAGCCAATATTTAATCGTTTTGGCCACCAATGCAGGATCACCTGACAGCATCGCATCCGGGTTATGTCTACGGCCAAGCTGGCGAATATCATCATCAATTTGCACAACACGAATGCCTTCAAGGTATTTACCGTGCGCGGTGGTAAACCTGTTAAGGCCAGCGCCAAACGCAAGTATGCAGTCAGTTGATGCAATCACCTCTGCCGCAGCAGGCGTGCTCACAGTACCAAAGACCCCAAGGTTATGCGCAGCACCATTGAATAAACCTTTGGCCTTTAACGTGGTGGCAACTGGTGCGCCAATTCGTTCGGCTAGTCCAAGCAAGGACTCACCTGCATGAATTGCACCACGCCCAGCCAGAATTAATGGACGACGAGCAGAAGCCAGAATGCCAATAACATCGTTAAGCGAGTCGCCCTCAGCCGGGATGGTAGATAGATCTGGAGCCCCATTATTGATAGGCTTGTNTTCTGTTGTCTCCCACATCATGGAAGTTGGCATATTCAGTACAATTGGACGCCGCTCAAGGCGCGCCCGGCGAAAAGCAGTAGCTACGTCACTAACTGCGGTGGCAGGAGTTTTCACTTGCTCGAATCCCGCGCCTGTAGCTTCGACTAATGCTCGCTGAGATATGGCCTGCTGGTGATCAGGATCTTCTACAGGTGTGTCGCCACAGAGCAGTACAATAGGAATTGTGCCCTTTGCACCTTCTATAAGTGCCGTGACTGCATTGGATAGCGCGGGCCCATGTGTGATTGTAACAGCGCCAACCTCACCAGTTGCNGAGGCGTGACCAAGAGCCATCAGNACTGCGCCAGACTCGTGCACAGCAGGTACATAACGACCTTTAAGTTCGCGTACATAGTGATCGACCATAAAAATATTAGAATCTCCCANAAGGCCATAGAGTGTTTCGACTCCCTGATCTNGAAGAGCATGCGCAATTACGGCGTGTACAGGTATTGCTTCGGGCATCTGTTGTTCTCTTTTGCCGGTACTAGAATGAGGTCAAATTCAACCAGATGTGAAATAGTTTTGCAATCCCTTAGTGTTATAAGTTTAATCCATAGCTCTAGTATGTCGTGACATCATAAATTGATGCTGTGNAAGCATCAGTCTATTATATAATGATTGTCTAAGGTTGACAGAACCTTTTTGATTTNACGTATTANAAAATACGGTTNATTATGCTNGATGACTATCGACTTGGNNGNTTATCTTTATTGAGGTTTCTATCAATCAGTCTCCTACCTTACGCATTTNTAAAGGTCCTNACCAAATTGCGTTTAAGCGTCTTGCCCAGCGCGCTTTTTGGCAACACTTCGACTTGGTGAAATTCTCGAGGAATCTTAAAACCACCAAGATATGTCCGACAATATTCTGTTAGTGCTTCGACATCAATTGAAGCGTCGAGCATAGGGACTATAATCGCTGTAACACGCTCCCCCCACTTCTCGTCAGGAATTCCTATTACTGCNACGTCGGCAATATCAGGATGGCCAAGAAGTACAGTTTCCACCTCTACCGAATAAACGTTCTCACCACCTGTGATAATCACATCCTTCAATCGATCCAGAATGTGAAGAAAACCATGTTCATCAAAACATGCTACGTCGCCAGTTCGAAACCAGCCATCATCGAATGCGGCGTTTGTATCAGCTAGTCGATCAAGATATCCCGAAAACACATTTGCTCCACGAACCGCGAGTTCACCCACCCCGTTCTCTACGTTCAGAAGTCGCATTTCCACTCCGGCGAGAGGCTTTCCCGCTGACCCTAGTACTTTGGTATCCCCTACTACATTTGCTTGCGGCAGATGCAGGAAACTTAGAATTGGAGAAGTTTCAGTTAGTCCATAACCTTGTATCANTGCAGTAGACGGCATTTGTTTAGCACCCATCTCTAGAAGATGGAAAGGCACTGGTGCACCACCACAAATAAATATTCGTAGATGNTCAAGAGCATGGCCTTCGAGGAGACCTGAACGGGCTATTCCGNCGAGNAGAACAGGTGGAACCATCGTCATTGTTGCTTTGCGCTCCATTAGTGCATCAACAACCCCTTTGGGAGANGTTTTGGCAAGGTAACTATGGCTACCACCTGCTAATGTAACGGCCGTCCCNAGAAGATCAGCCGAATGGAACATTGGAGCGGCATGAAGATAACGNTCGCTTGGCCCAACCCCCAAAGCCGTAGCCACCTGAAAGCCATTGGAAACGACGTTGCCATGGGTCAGAGGTACTCCTTTGCCTTCACCTGTGGTNCCCCCAGTAAAATACAAAATAGCTTCGTCATCTATTGTAGTGTGGATTGGATCTGTTGCAGATGATTGTCTGATTAGTCCCTCTGTCCCCTCTATGCCATNTCGCCCCGTTCCAATNAGTANNACCTGACCTNCCCAGCCATCTNCTAGNATTTTNTGNGCAACATTAAGATAATCGGTGGATACAAAGAGAACCTNTGCACCACTCTTTTGCAACATTGCTACAAGTTCTCCAGTCGAAAGTCGAAAATTAAGTGGTACAGGCACGCGACCAGACCAATAACCCGCATGAATTAATGTCGCCTGATCAACTGAATTGGGCGCTAAAATTGCAAACCGCNCACTCGGTGCCAAATCGAGGTCGCAGAAANCACCAGCAAGCCGAGCTACGCAGTCAATATGATTGTGCCAGCTTTCTTGNCTGCCATCTTCTTTAATCATTGCGATAAGGTTCGGAAAATGCCTCGCAGCTCGCTCAAGTGCTAGCCTCATTGGAAACATATAGTTAGCTCCGCTTGCGTTTAGGTAGATACTTTTTTGTTACTGAAGACAGTCCACGTTTGGCATAATCCCGACAGGCNCGTTCCTTAAAAGCGAGCGCCTTTTCCCATTCGTCCAACCCATAATATTCTCTTTCGGCGACGCAACGGATTTCTCNCGCGGTGAATACGTCAAGCCCTAAACGCNTGGCGATCTGTTCGTCAGATAGACCTGGANTNCGCTTATTTGGAGGNAAGTGTTCGGGATAGTTGATCTGAATNGACTGCGAAAGTTCTAGAACACGGTCCTTGTAAGCGTTATAAGTTTTGGGATCAATGAAATAGCTCATTTTAATGCTTCCCTTCTTAAATATTCAATATCTTTACTTACAGCCATTTTTATTCTTTCCTATTTCTACTTTATCGCAATTCCCGGGTCCGTGCATCTACTGGACACACCCGCACACATTCAAAGCATTGGCCTTGGCTAATATTCGAGTAAGTCATCGACCAAAGTGTGCGGGTGAAAAGCCCTGAGTTTAACATCATTTTCCGACGATCTAAGTCTGGTTCATCAAGCGCATCAGTTAAAATTTTCTGAAACGCGGGAACCCAATGATTGTAAACCCGAGCTGTACATCGTGCAGCGTCATAGCCACGCTTAGCCCAGCGTCCATCTTCAATGTGACCCGATAAACATCCGCCCTCCGCGGAATTACAGATTTTGGTGCAGGGCGTACGGCCATCCTCTTCATACATTGACACACATTCCGGCGCTGGACAGGCGGGTATCTCCAGTGGGCCGTCAAAACGCAGTGGCATGGTTGTCAGCAAGGCGCCAAAATAGATAAAACCATGTTCAGGATGTAGTACTGGCCCTGCGAGACTTCGTGAGCCACACCCTGCAAGTTCAGCAGCAAGTGAAAGGCTNAGGAACGGTTGCTGACCTTCATCAACACCGGGNGGAACAGTTAACGCATAATAACCTAACTCACGCTCGATCAAGTTTGTTATTTTCATTGCAGTGGCTGTNATCCTGTCATTAGTAGAGCTTANCTCCATGTGTCGGAAATCGGCGCTGGCCCAGTCACCAGCTCGGGGTTTGGCGCCTCCAACAACAATCACTGATCGAACGCCTGGTAGTAAATCCTCTGGTCTGTGACCTTCAGGGGCGGCAATAAATTTAGTTGGATCAGCTACACCAAATGTGAGTGCACCACCTTTACGAGCTGTCTTCTCTATTATTTCACGGGCTGCTTCCAACGAGATGGTTGGGCTTTGATCGTTCATTTTAACTTCCTTTCCTGCCGCCCAACTGGACAGACGCGCATGCATTCAAAGCACTGTGCAACACTTTCCTTATAAAAAGCGACGCCAGAACAGGACCGAGAGAAAAAATCTGATTGTGCCTTAGAGTGCCGTACATCTTGATCCTCTTCAGTTGCAAGGTCGACTAAAACCTTTTGAAAGGCTACTGGCCCAAAATTCATCGCCCGCGATACACATCGTTCTCTGTTGTAGTAAGCCTCCTCAATTCGTCCATCCTCACCTATTGATCCATCTAGACATCCACCATCATCTGCTGGACAGGCTGCCATGCAAGGCGTACGACCAATGTGTTTGTAGGTTTGGACACACATTGGTGCAGGACAAACATCCTGTTCTAGCATTGGGTCTGCCGGAAGATCTAGCTTGGTAATACAAGCTGAATAATATAGTAATCCATAGCGTGGGTTCAAAATTATATTGGCTGCCAACGAGCGCGTACCTAAACCAGCAAGTACAGCTGCCAGCATATAGCTAAAGGGTGGTTGATGGCCGGTCACTGGAAGACCAGGTGCCTGAATTGCCATATGGCCAGTTTCAGTCTCAACCCATCCAGTCAGCGCGGCAATGGCTCGATCATTGGCGAAATCAAGACCAAGAACCTCCATCACTCGAGGATTAGGGCTGCGCCAAGCACCTGCAGATGGGCCACGTGTACCAACGACGATTACACTTTTGGCACCTGGAAGAAGGTCGTAAGGACGATAGCCTTCTGGAACGAAATCGTCCCACCGCACGGCTGGTGCAATACCAACAACGTCAGCACCAAACTCTACCGCCATCGCTTTGATCTTATCAGCAAGGCCTTGGTCAGAACTAGGTTCGGAATTGACCTCTGTCGTACCAACCTCACTACTGCTGTTCATCAACCTCTCCTTGCCACAATTGACATAGAAAGTAGCATCCATTCTTAACTAACACGTGTCAACTTGAAATTTATTACCGTATAATCTCAGATATAAATTCTTTAGTTTTCCCAAATACCAGTCGAAGTACCAGCCTTGCGGCAGAAACTTCCCCCCATCTATGATTAAAAATGGCTACTTTGNGAATTTGAACACAACTTTACAGAACTCTTATTTTGCAATACCGTATTGTTAGTTTCACTTAGTAAATAGGAGCGTGTAAATGTCACAACTNGAATTCTACACCGGCCTTTCGGCAGTTTGGATCGCAATTGCATGGGTGCCTTATCTTTTGGATCGCATTATGGTGCGTGGTCTTGTNGGAGCAATGGCAAACCCAAGTCCAGATCTTGCGCCGCAATCTGATTGGGCCGTGCGCGCCAAAGCGGCACATGTTGTCGCGATCCAAGCATTTTCGGCATTTGCACCTTTGGCAATTCTTGCGATGATCCGTATTCCCGAAGACGGCTATCCTAATATCTTAGCGATGACGTTTTTCATTGGTATCTTTGCGCATTACGTCATTTATGCGATAGGTATCACCGTCCTAAGGACGCTAAGCTTTTCTCTAGCAGCGTTGTCAACATTGGCGCTGGGTTTGCGTGTATTAGGATTTATTTGATATAATACATTGAAAATTATGGTGATTTTGCAAGCTAGGCTTTTACCTCTGATATCGAGTGTCTGTCATGGTTACCAAAAAGGATTGATAGTGCATATTGGGACCTTTAAGCAACGACACCCTCACCTCATCGTCTATATGCTTAGTGAGAGAATGAGGAAGATCTTAGATGATTGGTTGTCGTCTTAGTCTTTAGAAAAGCTTTAAGCTTGCTATTGAAAGCGATCTAGCCCTTACTGTTAGTAATTTTACGCTTAAAGCAATTGAAGAAAGGGAAGACGATATGCTGGAACTCACCAACGCCGATTGGTCCTTGGGTGGTCGTCGGGCCGTGCGATCAGTGCACGGCATGGTGGCCGCCGCTCATCCCCTAGCAGCGAACGCAGGCGCAGAGATGTTGCGACGCGGCGGCAATGCCTTTGATGCAGTAGCAGCAACAGCGGCGGCGCTTAACGTCGTCGAACCATTCATGTCTGGCCTAGCCGGCGCAGGCACCGCCACATTCTTCAACACGAATACTAATGAAGTGTCCTGCCTCGATTTCATTCCACCNGCACCCGCCAGANTAANTCCATCAGAGATGGACGNNAATGTGGCTCANACAGGCCCGCTTGCCCCTTGNACGCCTGGCAGCCTAGCTGGCTGGTATNCACTGCAGAGCCGTTATGGNAAACTTNCTTTCTCCGATGCACTACAGCCGGCCATAAAACTGGCGACTGATGGGTTTCCGATATCGAATTTCTTCATCGCCGAGACGGTTGACCAAGTCGAACGCATAAAAGATTCGGAATGGCATCGAGTGTTTAGACCAAACAGTGGCTGGAAACCCGGTGATATCCTGAAACTCCCCGATCTCGCNGACACANTGAGTAAGATATCCGACGAGGGTATNGACTATTTATACAATGGCGAACTGGGTGCAAAGCTGGCAAANCATATGNAATTGGTAGGAGGAGCGATCTCTATAAGCGACCTAGANGCCGTCGATCCAATCTTGGAAGAGCCAGTAAAGGTGACGTATCGCGATCGGGTTGTCCATGTTCCGCCTCCACCAGCTGAATCATTTCAGGTTCTTCTAGCGCTGGGAATCCTCGATTCCTTCAATCTNGGTTCACTGGGCGTTTTAAGCGCGCCACATCTCGATTTGGTATTCCGGGCGATCCGCATCTCAGCTGGGCTCCGCATAGAACACAATCACTGCGACCCAAAGGACGTAGAAGCGCTTCTATCAGATATGACTACCTATATAACTCGGGCAGGAGACGGAATCCCTGTCGAAGGGCTGACAGAGAAATGGTCTGGCGATGCCGNTTTTACAGCCGACGCACCTAAGGAAAATACAACATCAATGTCCATCGCTGATTCNGAAGGAAATATGATTTGTCTGACGCAGAGCCTGGGCTCGCCCTATGGGTCTGGGGTAATGATCCCCGGTACCGGCGTAATCCTGAACAATTTCCTGAACTGGGTTGATCTGAACCCAGCGTCACCGAACGCCTTGCAGCCAGGCAAACGGTTGGCCATGTGTCTGGCGCCATCAATTTCGACACGCGGCGGTAAAGGCATCCTAGCGCTTGGAACTCCTGGTAGTTACGGCATCCTGCAAACCCAGGTCCAGGCTATGGTCGGGCATGTTGATTTTGGTTTGGACATTCAAGCGGCAATCGATATGCCCCGCGCACGCCTGTGGGACGGCAAGCAGATCTATTTGGAGCGTCGCGTTCCACATTCTGTATGTGTCGAGCTTTCAGCCCGCGGTCACGACATCGTCTTGCTCCCAGAGTATTCATGGCGCACCGGTGGCATGCAGGCGGTCTCGCGCGACCCTGACAGCGGCGCGCTGGCTGGTGGGGCGGACAGCCGACGTGACGGCGCGGTAATTCCAGTCTAGGACGAATAATTATGGATATCATATACAATTATAATGTTGAGTCTTAAGCGTAATCTTGCATCCACTTTAAAATTCTTTACCTAACGTCAACATTGTACTTCTTAAAAATTTTGATCTAATTTTAAGAAAGTGAGTTTTTCATATGTCTGCAATTACTTAATAAACGATCGACAATAACCACAACACCCTTAGGAAATGGCTTAAAGTTAAATCGCAGAGCGAGAAGCAAAATATTTTAGACGTAACTCAAGCTCTAAAGTCTACATCGTGCTAGGGTGATTCACTCCTAGTAAAACTATTGTCACATTGTCACTGTGCAATAACCAAAAGTGCAATGACAATGTGCCACCCAAATATAGTTTAAGTTATTGATTTTATTATGTTTGGCTCCGGCGGTAGGGATCGAACCTACGACCAATTGATTAACAGTCAACTGCTCTACCGCTGAGCTACGCCGGAATAAACCAAATNTTATTTGCTACCGGAGACCTATAGCAAACGAAATTTTACTGGTCTATAGTCTTTTCATCAAATTCTTATAAAATTTTCTCAAATTTACTTGAAAAATTTAAATTTTCTGGTTTGGTGACTAAATTCCGCTCCCCTAAATCAATAAGATGCGCAAANACATTACGAGCNGCTGCGGGAATTAGAGACTGATCTACATCNGTATAAATGGCCTTNGTCAATTTTGTTGCAGTAAGGGACAAATCTTTTAATTCATCTAAGATTTGGGACTCTCTCATTTTGCGATGACCAATTATATAATCAATTATCTCTTTTGGATTGCTTATAATATCCCCATGACCTGGAAAAAACTTATTATATTGATCTTTTTTCAATAACTTTTTTAAAGATTTCATAAATTGGGTCAAATCACCATCAGGTGGAGAAACTAAAGAGGTAGCCCACCCCATTACATGATCTGCAGAAAACAAAATATTTTGCTCATTTAGGCCAAAACACACATGATTTCCCAAATGACCAGGTGTATGAATTACCTCAAATGACCATTCACTGTTACAAATGTTTTCATTATCTTTTATTAATATATCTGGTTCGAAATCTAAATCCAATCCTTCTCCTCCTCCCAAATCGCCTTGATCGGTTAATCGTTGCATGGTCGGACTTTTACCAGAGAAGCTATTTCCAAAGGCATAGATTTTTGCACCAGTTTTTTCCTTTAATAGTTTCGATAAAGGAGAATGGTCAATATGACTATGAGTAATAAGAATATGAGTAATTTTTTGATTAGGCTTTACTGCTGACAATATTGAATGGAGATGCAATAAGTCTTTTGGTCCAGGGTCAATCACTGCTAATTTTTCTTTACCCACTAAATAAGTGTTAGTTCCAGTAAAAGTCATCGGTGAGGCATTTGGGGCTATAATTCTTTGAATATTCTCCTCTAATTGTTCAACTTTTCCAGGCTCACATCGGAAATTTAAAGAAAAAGGGTTTTTTTTCATTAATCTTGCTCCTTGCAGGAATTACAATCAAAGCGTAAATCTTAGTGCATGATCTTTCAACGGCTGAAATTAATGCTTCCAAGAAACCTTTATGGAAGGGCATTCTTAATACTATTGGTTCCTATTGTTATAATACAAGTTGTTGTGTCCTATGTTTATATCAATAGACATTTTGAGGGTGTAACCCACCAAATGGTTGATAATGTGACCTTTGAAATTAACTACATACTGAAAACAGCAGAAGAATCCGTTGATGAAAAGGATGCACAAACAAAAATGAATGAGTTAGGAAAACCATTAGGTTTTTCAATAAGGTTTGATCCCGCCCCTGCTTATTCGACATTCGAGCGTAATATTTATGATTTTACTGGAATAGAAGTTATAAAAAGAATGAAACGTAACTTTCCCACATTGTTAGCTATTAATCTCAAAATAGATCCGAAGCGCGCCATTGCAGTAATAAACACGAGGCATGGCTTTATGATGTTAAATTTTCCAAGGAAAAGAGTATCACTTCCTGCGCCACATCAATTATTAGTCTTAATGTTATTTACTGCTATTTTAATGACTATTGTCTCCTTTCTTTTTATGCGAAATCAATTAAAGCCAATAAGACGTCTATCCAAAGCTGCTGAATCATTTGGGAAAGGTGTTTCAGTTGATTATCAACCATCTGGAGCTTTAGAGGTTCGTAGTGCCGGTCAAGCATTTTTGGACATGAGAAAAAGGATAGAGGATCATATTGAACAAAGAACATTATTATTATCTGGCGTTAGTCATGATCTTAGAACGCCATTAACGAGGTTACGATTAGAATTGGCCATGTTAGATGAGAATAATACAAATCAAAAAGAAATGCAGAAAGATTTGTCAGAGATGGAGTATATGCTAGATGAGTTTTTAGCATTTGCCAGAGGAGATCAATTAGAGCAAATGAGTGAAGAATATCCCTGGGATATTGCTTTGCANGTTATCAAGAGTTCNAATATTAANGGANTAAATATATCTTTATCTCCAATTGATAAGCCAATTAATGAGACAAGTGTTTTAATTAAACCAATAGCTATTAAAAGAGCCTTGGAAAATTTAATTCTCAATGCAAGTGAATTTGGAAATAAGATAAGTTTGAAATGTTTTAGAANTGATAANTGTCTNTNCTATTCTGTTTCNGATAACGGTCCTGGAATTGCTGAGAAAGATTTTGAAAATGTGATGAAGCCTTTCTATCGTTTAGATAATTCACGNAANGCCAATCGNAAATCTGGNGTTGGNTTAGGATTGGCCATNGTCGCAGATATAACAAGAAATCATGGAGGTGAGATAGCTTTAGACAAATCNANTGATCTGGGTGGATTAAAAGTAACGCTAAAAATCCCATGTTGAGATTAGATGAAAGTTTTTAAATCTTGATGTTCTAAGTTATCCAAGTGTGGCGTGCAATTATACTGTAACAAGGTTAACCGATTGTTAATTTTTTTAAAAA
>PARX01000029.1 GCA_002712045.1 Paracoccaceae bacterium | reverse complement strand
GGCAGATGGAAAGTAATAAAAGAGAGCAAATCAATTGATTTGATGACTAAAAAACTATAATAGACCAACAAACCTTGTTCAAGAAAAATACTGCTCAAGAATAATAAGTTGGATAACATCATTTTGAAAACTAATGTAAATAATCTAAACAAAAGCTGATTGGAAAAAAATGTCACTTTGGTCTAGGATAGCAAATGCTATATCATCATTAACAAGAGGTGAAAGCTTATCTGATGTTTTTGAAAAGTTAAAAACACCTCCTGAACGGACCGTTGCATTCGCAATTGCTATAATCGCTCTTAGTGCAAAAATGGCAAAAGCTGATGGAGAAGTCACAAGAAATGAAGTGACGGCATTCAGGGAAGTGTTTCACATTCCTAAACGCAACGAACATCAAGCAGCCAATGTTTTTAATTTAGCACGGCAAGATGTGGCAGGATTTGAGTCATATGCAAAAAAAATTTCCACCATGTTCAGAAATGATGAACAGTCCCTTCTTGACCTTATGGAGGGTTTATTTCATATCGCAGTGTCAGATGGAAGTTATCACCCAGCAGAAAATGACTTTCTCAAAAAAGTCTCTGAAATCTTTGAAATATCTGAACTTAACTTTAGTCGGGTGCGATCACGTTTTGTGCCAGATTCACCAAGAGATCCTTTTGAGGTATTAGGTATAAGCTCAGATGCACCCTTAGAGATAATTAGGAATAGATGGCGAAAACTTGTCAGAGAGACACATCCAGATCAAATGATCTCAAGGGGTGTTCCGGAGGAGGCCATTCGGATTGCCACAAAACGATTAAGCGATATAAATATTGCTTGGGAGACTATAAATGAAGAATTCACATAATTTTTGTGAAAGTTGACTAAATATTTCTACCCTAACCTTATTAAATACTCCTTGAAATCACTAAATAATGCTTCATATGAAAGTAACGCAAACACCTAAAGAGAATAAAAATGAATTTATATCTGAATAAATCTACCAAGTTAGAATTTCCTCAGGACAAAGATAAGCATCAATCGACTACTATCCAAAATCTACCATCATGGAATTTAGATGATCTTTATAAGAGTACTGAGTCAAAAGAATTAACCTTAGATTTAGAATGGCTGAATAAAGAATGTTCTAATTTTGAAAATGACTTTAAAAGCAATTTAAGCAAATTATCAGCTGACAGTTTTCTTCATTGTTTAACGCGATACGAAAAAATTCAGAATATTTCAGGAAGAATTATGTCTTTTGCTGGGTTAAGATATTATCAATCAACAACAGACGCAGCTCGAACTAAATTTTTGTCTGATATGCAAGAACAAATAACGACTTATTCCAGGCACTTAGTCTTTTTTTCACTTGAAATAAATCAAATAGACGATGAAAAACTAGAAGCTTTACTCAAAAGTAACAAAGCACTTAACCGATACAAGCCAGTCTTTGATAATTTACGCAAATTGAAAAATCATCAATTAAGTGACGAGTTAGAAGAATTTCTTCATGATCAATCTGTAGTTGGCTCAACAGCTTGGAATCGATTATTTGACGAAACTATAGCGGCATTGAAATTTACTGTTAATGGAGAAGAATTAAATATNGAAAGCNCNCTAAACCTTTTGTCAGATAATAATCGNNAGAATAGNAAGGCNGGTGCGGAAGAAGTNGCGAAGGTTNTNGGTNAAAATATAAGTATNTTNNCNAGAATTACCAACACCCTNTCAAAAGAAAAAGAAATTGAAGACCGNTGGAGAAANATGCCAAGNCCACAAANTGGNCGCCACCTTTCCAATGATGTTGAGCCAGAAGTGGTAGANGCTCTTAGGAACGCAGTAGTAAACTCGTACGCCAATACTTCCCATAGGTATTATCAATTGAAAGCAAAATGGATGGGTTTGGATAAGATGGAAATATGGGACAGAAATGCCCCNCTACCAAATCATGATGAAAAGTTTATTCCCTGGGATGAAGCGAAAGAAACGGTTCTGAGTGCATATCACGACTTCTCTCCAGAAATGGCGGAAACCGCAAAACCATTTTTTGAGAAGGGATGGATTGATGCCGAAGTTAAACCTGGCAAGGCACCAGGTGCCTTCGCCCATCCAACAGTTACGAATGTTCATCCCTATATTTTGATTAACTATTTAGGTAAACCTCGTGATGTAATGACGCTCGCACATGAGTTAGGGCACGGTGTGCATCAAATCTTNGCNGCAAAACAGGGCGAGCTATTGAGNTCGACCCCACTGACATTAGCGGAAACTGCTTCAGTATTTGGGGAGATGTTAACTTTTAACAAATTGTTAAGTCAGGTCAATAATAATACGGATCGAAAAATATTGTTAGCACGAAAAGTTGAAGACATGATAAACACTGTAATTCGGCAAATTGCTTTTTATGATTATGAATGTAAGCTCCATGATGCCCGACGCACAGGNGAATTGACATCAGACCAAATAAATAAAATTTGGATGAGTGTTCAAGAAGAAAGTTTAGGTCCTTGTTTTAATTTCATGCCAGGTTATGAAACTTTTTGGTCTTATGTTCCCCACTTTATTCATTCTCCATTTTACGTATACGCTTATGCTTTTGGTGACGGNTTGGTAAATGCTTTATATTCAACTTACGAAGAAGGCACGCCCGACTTTCAAAGAAAATATATTAAAATGTTAGAGGCTGGAGGCACTAAACATCATTCTGATCTACTTAAACCCTTTGGTCTTGACGCAAGTGATCCAGAATTCTGGAACAAAGGTTTAAACGTTATAACTGGAATGATAGATGAATTAGAAAAGATTGATTAGGTAAGATAATATAATGACTTAAGATTATATAATAATTCTAAACGTTTTCAACCAACATGCCCTTATCCATAGCTAATTCACGCATTTTAGTTTGTAATTTTTCAAAAGCCCTAAATTCTATTTGTCTAATTCTTTCACGACTAACATTATAAGAAACTGATAGTTCCTCGAGAGTTAATGGAGGTTCTTCTAATTTTCGCTTGAGGATAATATCCTGCTCACGCTCATTTAGAATTTTTAATGCTTCGCCTAACAACTCTCTTCGACTATTTAATTCGTTTTGCTCTTCATAATTAGTAGCTTGATCAGCATTTTCGTCCTCCAACCANTCCTGCCATTCAGCAGCGCCATCTCCATCAGTTACAACCTGCGCATTTAAGGACGCATCAGACCCTGACAAGCGACGATTCATAGAAATCACCTCATCTTCCGTCACATTTAGATCTTTTGCGATTTTTTCAACATTACCTTTGCGCAAGTCCCCTTCCTCAAGGGCCCCAATTCGATTTTTCGCCTTGCGCAAATTAAAAAATAATTTCTTCTGAGCACTTGTTGTACCCATTTTAACTAATGACCATGAACGCAATACATACTCTTGAATACTGGCTCTTATCCACCACATAGCATAAGTTGATAGCCTAAATCCTTTATCCGGATCAAATTTTTTAACGGCTTGCATCAATCCAACATTTGCTTCTGACACTATTTCAGATGTTGGCAAACCATAGCCCCGATAACCCATCGCGATCTTTGCCGCCAATCTAAGGTGAGAAGTTACTAATTTATGAGCAGCTTGACTATCACTATGATCAACCCACCTTTTTGCTAGAACAAACTCCTCTTCAGGTTCTAACATTGGAAATTTCTTAATCTCCTGAAGATAACGTCCCAAGCCATGCTCCGGCGATGGTGCTGGTAAATTACTATAACTCATAAAATATTCCAAATTAATTTAAGACATTGGGTATTTAATCATTAAAAAGCAAAAATCCAAGAGAATTAATCAATTTTTTTCAAAATTTTCTCTAATTGTTGAAGATCTTCTGGAAGATCGCTTGTAAATGAAACTAGCTGTTTAGTAACGGGATGTTCAAAAGATAATGTTCTAGCGTGTAAAGCTTGCCTCTTAAAATTACCCAAAAATGTTTCTTCTACTTCATTTAAGTTTTTTGTTTTTAATTTTCGTCGGTTCCCATAAACAGGGTCACCAATCAGACCATGTCCAATATGTGCCAAGTGGGCTCTAATTTGATGTGTTCTTCCAGTTTCCAACCAACAATCTAATTTTGAAGCAATCTTTCCATAAAACACTTCAGTTTTTGCTCGGGTGACCGCCGACCTACCAATATTTGAATAAATTGCCATTTTTTTTCGATTAAATCGATGCCTGGCTATATT
Organism: Paracoccaceae bacterium; assembly: GCA_002712045.1. GTDB lineage: Bacteria > Pseudomonadota > Alphaproteobacteria > Rhodobacterales > Rhodobacteraceae. The sequence continues at coordinate 106,068 of PARX01000029.1, read as the reverse complement.
TCCTGAGATTCTGAGAAGATTAGAGCTTTCAAATGAAGCTTCATGCAAACTTTTAAGCCTTGGGTTTAAAATACTTATTATGCCATAACAGAATGCAGTATAATGGCGCGAAACGGTATGAGCTTCAAATTGAGCTGCTAACCCCGCGTGAGCGACATCTGATTTGGCTATTACGAGTAAACCACTAGTATCTTTATCAATTCTATGAACAATTCCAGGACGTTTTTTACCACCAATTGCAGATAATTCAGAGCCAAAATGGTACATTAAGGCATTAACCAATGTACCATTTGGAGAGCCTGGGGCTGGATGAACAACCATACCAACCGATTTATTTATCACAATAAGATGATTATCTTCATAAACAATCTGAATTGGGATATTTTCTGGTTCCATGTTAATAGTTTCAATACTACTCAAGGTTATATCCCAGTTACTCAGAGGTACAGTTTTCGTCTTCGATGTGGCAACCAGACCATTATCAGATGAAACCACACAGCCAATTTCTATAAGTCTCTTTATTCGAGAACGAGATAGTGAATATTTTTCTGGAACTGCATCGCAAAGAGCCTTATCTATTCTCTTTGAGGGGTCCTGTGACAGACTGACTTCTAGCACCTGGGAAGGCTTAAAACTCATGACAAAAACTCCTCCAGAATTTATCGAACCCAAAAATTTAAAGTTTCTTAGACTACTAGTAATTGTACTTACAATCACAATGATTTGCGGCATTATAACTCTAGTACTTGTGATTGTCATTAAAATGCCAAACTACAATAATACTGAGTCAATTCAATTGCCAGCAGAGATAATATTACCCGATAATATGAAAGTAGAAACATTTTCAATTGGATCTAATCATTATCTTATTGTCACCAAGAATGATGAAGTCCTAATTTACGATCGCAGAACCAATATTTTAGAACAACGTATAAAGATCAAATAAAGCACTTGCCCTCTTTAAAATCTAAATGGATAATATTAAAATGTCATTACCTGCCGGATTTCTTGATGAATTAAGAGCTCGCGCCTCAATAGCTCAGGTAGCAGGGCGTAAGGTTTCTTGGGATCAAAAAAAAACGAACATTAACAAAGGTGATTATTGGGCTCCCTGCCCCTTTCATCAAGAAAAAACAGCTTCGTTCCATGTAGATGATAAGAAAGGTTTTTATTACTGTTTCGGATGCCAAGCAAAGGGCGATGCCCTAGGATTTATAAAAGAGACAGAGAATGTCAGCTTTATGGAAGCTGTGGAAATTTTGGCGCAAGAATGCGGTATGCAAATACCCGCTCAAGATTTGAAATCTAAAGAATTCTCAAAAAAGCAAGAATCGCTTTTCGATATTATAGAGGAAGCCAGTAAGTTTTATAAAACGCAACTTCATAATAATAATGGAAATTCTGCACAAGATTATTTAAATAAAAGAAACTTAACAAAAGATTTACAAAATCATTTTGAAATTGGTTTTGCCCCAAATATTTCCAATCATCTTGAAAAATACCTTCTCGCAAAAAATGTACCACTTCAAAAAATGATAGATGCCGGTTTGGTTGCAAAATCGGACGATGGATCGCAATCTTACGATCGTTTTAGAAATCGCATCATGTTTCCTATAAAAGATTTTAGAGGAAGAACGATTGCCTTTGGAGGACGAGCATTAGATCCTAAAACACCAGCCAAATATATCAATTCACCGGAAACTATCCTCTTTGACAAAGGAAAAACACTTTATAATTACAGATTGGCAAGAAATAACCTAAACAAACAAAATAAATTGATTGTGGCTGAAGGCTATATGGATGTTATTGCGCTCAATGGAGGAGGTTTTGATACGGCAGTCGCTCCCTTAGGAACAGCTATCACCGAATATCAATTAAGACTTTTATGGAGATTAACTGATGAGCCTATTGTCGCTCTGGATGGTGATAAAGCCGGGATCAACGCTGCGATGCGTGCAATAGATCTAGCCTTACCAATACTATCAATTGGAAAATCTCTACGGTTTGCGATGTTGCCTCAGGGCCAAGATCCAGACGATATAATACAATCACAAGGTGCAGAAAAAATGAAAGAAATAATAAACAATGCGGTACCTATGATTGACTTACTTTGGCAAAGAGAACTGGAAGTTCAGACACTTGATAGTCCAGACCGAAAAGCAGCATTTGACGCATCTCTTAAACGCATAACAAAAAGAATATTGGAACCATCTATTCGCGACCATTACTTTGCTGCATTTAAATCCAAACGAGCACAATTATTAAAAACAAGTGATCTCAGAACAACACGTAATAGAAAAGGCACTTCAATTAACGCATTTGCCACATTAGGCACAAAGACATCAGCACTGGCTTCAGATTCATCAAATACAAGATCAATCAGGGAAACTGTTATATTAGCAATACTATTATCTTACCCTGAATTAATCGAAGAATTTTCCTACCATATTGAAAAAATGGACTGGCAAAATGCTAGTTATAAAGAACTAATAAAAACCCTAATTTCTTTATCTGATGAACAGCCTTCTAACATAATCGATAAATTAAATGAGAGCTATCAAAAGCAAATATTGATTATATTAAACAATCCACACGCTAAAATATCTCCAGCTCTAAGAAAGACTGGACAAAAAGAAATTGCGATTAAAACGTTAAAAGAAGAATTTATGAAACTCGAAACTTATGCAGGTATGCAAAAAGAAATACGTGATGCGATTGATGATCTAAACTCTGCATCTGGCGAAAGCTTAACATGGCGACTTAATCAAGCGACAAAAGCAAGAACTAATGCAGAAAAAAGTACCTTAGATGACATTGAAACGGCTGGTGAGGACAAGACAGCTATGACAGACTTTTTGCAAAATCTGATTGATAATGAAGTTTGGGTTAAAAAAAACAAATAATAATCATTGCGAATCCTTGATTCGCGCGGTTGATTCGGATCTAAAGCATCTGATTCGTTCAAAAGAGAATTTCAGGAGTTACAATGGCTGCCAAAGACACTGACTTAGCAAAAAATGATGATCAAAGTGATGGCAACAGCTTGGATATAAGCCAAGCAGCAATCAAAAAAATGATTTCTGAGGCTCGGGCCAGAGGATATATAACTTATGATGAATTGAACAAAGCTCTACCGCCCGAACAGGTAAGCTCTGAACAAATTGAAGACGTGATGTCAATGCTCTCAGAAATGGGAATAAATATCATTGAAGATGAAGATTCTGATGAACCTGAAAATGCTGTGGTAGTAGTCGAAGAAGGTGCTCGTGAAGTAGCACTAGCGGGAGCGTCCACCGAAAAACTTGATCGAACAGATGACCCAGTAAGAATGTATCTTAGAGAAATGGGTTCTGTGGAATTACTTAGTCGTGAGGGCGAAATTGCGATAGCCAAAAGAATTGAGGCCGGCAGGAATACAATGATATTGGGGCTTTGTGAAAGCCCTCTAACCTTTCAAGCGATTACGATATGGCGCGACGAGTTGCTAGAAGAAGAAATTCTTTTAAGAGATGTTATCGATCTGGAAACTACTTTTGGCAATACGTTGGATGAAGATGATGAAAATAGTATAATTCCCAACGTTTCCGCTACTCCATCTCCATCAAAGACAGAAGAAAAGCAAGCCGAATATGACGCTGATGGGAACCTTATTCATTCTGATGATGAAGATGATGAAGATGAAGATCAAGCGAACGTATCACTTGCAGCAATGGAAGATGCTCTCAAACCAGAAGTTTTAGATACTTTGGCTCAAATCGCGAAGAACTATCAAGCTCTAGCTGAAATGCAAGAAACTAGAATGTCCGCAACTCTCAATGAAAAAAATAAATTTTCGGAAAAAGCCGAAGATAAATATCAATCACTTCGTCTAAAAATAGTTGATCTCGTTAATTCACTACATCTTCACACAAATCGAATTGAAGCTCTGATTGATCAGCTCTATGGCATCAACCGAAGAATAATGTCGATTGACAGCCAAATGGTAAAATTGGCTGATCAAGCGAGAATTAATAGAAGAGAGTTTATAGAAGCTTATCGAGATCGGGAACTTGATCCAACTTGGTTAAAAGATATAGCAAGCAAGACAGGAAAAGGATGGTCTGCATTAATCGAAAGATCAAAACCAAAAATAGAGGATCTACGCGGAGAAATGGCTCAAGTAGGCCAATATATCGGTTTGGATATTTCTGAATTTAGAAGAATTGTCAATCAAGTACAAAAAGGTGAAAAAGAAGCTCGACAAGCAAAAAAAGAAATGGTCGAGGCAAACCTAAGATTGGTTATTTCAATCGCTAAGAAATATACAAACCGGGGTTTGCAGTTTCTTGATCTGATCCAAGAGGGTAACATTGGCTTAATGAAAGCAGTCGACAAATTTGAATATAGAAGAGGTTATAAGTTTAGCACCTATGCTACATGGTGGATAAGGCAAGCGATAACAAGATCAATAGCGGACCAAGCGCGCACAATTCGTATACCAGTCCATATGATAGAAACTATAAACAAGTTGGTACGCACTGGCCGACAGATGTTACACGAAATTGGCAGAGAGCCAACTCCTGAGGAGTTGGCAGAAAAGTTACAAATGCCTTTGGAAAAAGTTCGCAAAGTCATGAAGATTGCAAAAGAACCAATCAGCCTAGAAACACCAATTGGCGATGAAGAAGATAGTCAACTTGGTGACTTTATAGAAGATAAAAATGCTATTTTGCCACTAGACTCAGCAATTCAAGATAATTTGAAAGATACAACTACAAGAGTCCTATCATCTTTAACTCCGAGAGAAGAGCGAGTGTTGAGAATGAGATTTGGAATTGGTATGAATACCGATCATACCTTAGAAGAGGTTGGACAACAATTTAGCGTAACGCGAGAGAGAATTCGGCAAATTGAAGCCAAAGCATTAAGAAAACTAAAACACCCAAGCAGATCAAGAAAAATGAAAAGTTTCCTTGAGCAATAAAATTAACAGTAAGGGCTTTCAATTAACTTACTAAAATTTCTAATCTTATAAGACATTAATTTGGTATCACCAATATTACGGTCCAGGTAAACGTCAGGATCTTTGCCACTGTCAACAAGTTCAGTTTTATCATCGCCACCATAAAACTTCTCAATTAAAATACCTGGAGTTGAGCAGAGGTCCGAAGGAAACTCCGATCTAAAGTGATATCTCATAGGTTCATTAATCGCCCAGATTTTCCTTGAAGAACCAGAAAGCCATGTGAGCCGGCCAATCATTGAATATTCAGACACTGCAACCCAATTTGCCGAGTCGATATGGGACAAGAGTTTATTTTCAACTGATTGCCAACCTTTCATCTGATTAAATGGATTGTCTCCAGAAAATATCACATATTGTGGGCTCAAGCCTAGAAACAATATAGAAATACTAAAAAATAGGCCCGTAAAAATAGTTAATTTTCGCCATAATGCATGGGCATGTTGCAAACCTATGGCTGCCATTATTGCAAGCCATGGAAAAAATATAATTATCCAATTTCCCTGAATACGCTCTGTAAAAGAATGATTTAAAAAATAAATTAGGCTCGGCAAATAAATCCAAAGTAAAAGCTTTCTATATTTATGAGGCTTAAAAAGCCCTGCTATGGCGAAGAAACACAATAATGGTGTTGAAAAAATTATTATAGAAATCAAAAATTCATAAAAAAATGAAAACCCAGTCGTTTCGTTCAACAAGCGACTAAATTGTTTTTCAAGACCTAGCCAACTATTCTTATAGTTCCATAAAAGATGAGGCGAAAGAAGGACCCCCCCTAAAAAAGCACCTAGCCAAATAAAGGGAGACCTTAAAGTCTCTCTCCCTTCTCTGGTAGAAACGCACCAAACAAACAAACCTAATATGAAAAATAACGCATTATATTTAGACATCACAGATAATGCCAAAAACACCCCCACCAATAACAAAAACCACGAATTATTTCGATATAATCCTTCCAAAATAGCCCATAAAGCTGATGTCCAAAATAATAACAAAGGTGCGTCAGGTGTTGAGATAAAACCCAAGCCCATTATGGGCATCGTGATATTGAATAACAGAACTGATAAAACAACATTCTTATTCCCGCTAACTAAAAACGCAATTCTTCCAACTAACAAACTAACGAAGAAAAAGCTAAGTACTGGAAAAAATCTAACGCCCAGAGTGGTGGAGCCAAAAATAAATTTCCCCAAATAAATCCACCAGGCTACCATAGGTGGATGGTCATAATAACCCAAGGAAATAGAAGTAGACCAAAAATTATAATACGCTTCATCATCAATAAGCTCAAAAAACCCAGCCAATATTAAATGTAAAACCAGAAAACTGGTTGCAATTATGAATACTTTATTTACCAAATAAACAGCCCTTTAGAAAAACCTAGTCATTGTTCCAGATAAAAGTGTAATATAACTGTGATTAACAAAAAATAAAACTCTACACAAAATCATATTGGTTGCATATACTGTGCCTAAATATTTTAAAAGCTATCAAGGAAGTTTGAAATGAGATGTCCGTTCTGTGGAAATGTTGATACTCAAGTGAAAGACAGCCGACCTGCTGAAGATCACGTCGCAATAAGGAGGCGGCGGTTTTGCTCAGCATGTGGAGGCCGCTTTACAACTTACGAACGTGTGCAATTAAGAGATCTAGTCGTCATCAAGAGAAGTGGAAAACGAGAAGATTTTGACAGAGACAAATTAGAAAGGTCTATCAGGATCGCCCTTCAGAAACGGCCAATTGAAATTGATCGAATAGATCAAATGATTAGTGGAATAGTCAGACGACTGGAAAGCATGGGTGAAACAGATATCTCTTATGAAAAAATTGGAGAGATTGTTATGGAATCTTTAGCCCGTATAGATACTGTAGCTTATGTCAGGTTTGCAAGCGTATATAAGAATTTCCAAGCGGCTGATGATTTTGAAGATTTTGTTCATGAATTGCGGCCACCTACAACTGACGAATAATGTCAATTCAAAATACGATAGATGAAAAATGGATGAGAGTGGCACTATCCTTATCAAGAAGGAACAAAGGAGCAACTTGGCCAAATCCACATGTGGGATGCCTAATCGTAAAAGATGAGCAAGTTATTGGTCGTGGCTGGACAGCAAAATCAGGCAGACCTCACGCAGAAACTCAAGCACTACTTCAAGCCGGGGAAAATGCAAATGGAAGCACTGCTTATGTAACTCTAGAGCCCTGTGCACATATTGGTCATACAAAACCATGCTCAGAAGCTCTGATAAATGCTAAAGTAAAAAGAGTCGTCATATCCACACGAGACTTAGATCCCAGGGTAAGTGGAACGGGTATAACCATGTTAGAAAATGCAGGAATCCAAGTTACAGAAGGAATTATGGAAGCAGATTCGTGTTATGAACATTCAGGGTTCTTCAATAGAATTGTTACCGGCAGGCCACAAATTACATTAAAATTAGCTTCCTCACTAGATGGTCATATAGCTAACGAAAATAATGAAAGTAAGTGGATCACGAGTATAAAATCCAGAAAACTTACTCATCTCTATCGCATGTACAGTGACGCTGTAATGATTGGTGCAGGTACAGCTGAATTAGATGATCCAGCTTTGGATGTAAGACATATAAAGACAAATCAACAACCAGCTCGAATTATAATTGACTCTAATTTACGAACATCTTTAAAGAGCAAAATATTTAAATCTATCAATCATTTCAAAACGTTCATATGTTGTTTGCAGAATGTTAAACCAAATGTGGTCAAAAAATGGGAAAGTAACGGGGCCAAGATAATTAAATGCAAAAATACCTCTGATGGAAAAGTCAACCTAAAAGATGCCCTTAGCAAATTAGGTTCGTTGGGGTTTAATAATATTTTTTGCGAAGGAGGTAGCACATTAGCAACAAATCTTATCTATAATGATTTAGTTGAGGAATTGATTTTGATAAAATCTGGCCTTTTGATTGGTGAAAATGGAAAATCACTGGTAGGTAAATTCCCCGAAACGCCTTTCTTAGAACTTCCTAAGTTAAATTTAATAGAAACTTACCAATACGGTGGAGATAGCGTCTCAATATGGAGTAAACCGAAGTAAGAAAACTAGGAGAGGATGCAAGACCTTTCTTGCTCTTTGAGAATTTGCGATGTAATCAACCTATTATCTTTTTCATAAGCATGAGGAACATATGTTCACTGGAATTATTTCAGACATTGGCGAAATTTCACAAGTAACCAACAATGGCGACATAAAAGTACGTATAAATTGCAATTATTTATCAACTACTATCGATCTTGGAGCATCAATAGCTTGCGATGGTGTTTGTCTTACAGTGGTAGATCGAGGATTAGATGAAAAAAATTGGTTTGAGGTCGAAGTCTCAGCGGAAACTGTTTCGAAAACTAATATTTCTTCACCACAAAACAAATGGGAAACTGGTCGAAAATTAAATTTAGAGCGCGCACTGAAAGTTGGTGATGAACTGGGAGGACACATTGTTTCAGGACATGTAGATGGAATTGCAACCATAAAAAATATCACAACTGAAGGTGACAGCACACGCATATCCTTCACCACATCTTCAGAAATAGCTAAGTTTATTGCCCCAAAAGGTTCAGTTTCATTAAATGGCACTTCTTTAACAGTCAATGAAGTTGATAGAAATACTTTTGGAGTAAACCTAATTTCCCATACAAAAACGGTAACTACTTGGGGAGATTCAAAACTAAATGACTTAGTAAACCTCGAAATTGATACGTTAGCCAGATATGTTGCTAGATTGGCTGAAGCACAAAAAGAAAATAAAGTATAAATTCTTTAGTCAAAAGGAAAGTTAAGCCGCCCTTCACTCAGAGGCGTTCTAACGCAATACAAAAATGAAAAACACGACTTTACAAATGAAATCTGCAGCTCGTTTTTACGTTGTGCAAGCTTTATTTCAAATGGAAGCAATAAATCAGGATTTAAACGAAATAAAAGAAGAATTTGAAAATTTTCGAATTGGAGCAGAGCTAGATGGTATCAAATACAACGATGCAGATAAGAAATATTTTAGAAAAATACTAGATGTGGCCGTTAAAAATCAATCTCAAATTGATAAGTTGACTGATCAAGCTTTGGTCAAAAAATGGCCAATTAGTAAAATTGATCCTACTATTAGAGCGTTGTTTCGCGGTGGGGTTGCAGAGTTACTATTAGAAAAGACTCCAAAAAATGTGGTAATCAACGAATTTGTTGATATAGCAAAGGCCTTTTTTCCAGAAGGCAAAGAAACAAAGTTTGTTAATGCTATCTTAGACCATATATCAAAAGAGGTAGATTAAATTTTTTAAAATACAGTCCAAAAACTATTTTTGGTATTGAAAAGTTACCTTATAAAAGATGAATTTTATTAAAACCACTGGCTCTTTCTAAATCAGTTCGTTAATTGAGTCTCACTATATTTAATAGAGGGCTTATGGCACGTATCTTAATAACATCTGCTATTCCATACATTAATGGAGTTAAACATCTGGGAAATTTAATAGGTAGCCAGTTACCGGCTGACCTATATGCACGTTATAATAGATTACGTGGAAACGAAGTGATGTTTATATGTGCTACAGATGAGCACGGTACACCTGCTGAGTTAGCAGCAGCCAAAGCCAAACAGCCAATAGAACAATTTTGTGCTGAGATGCATAAAGTGCAAATAAAATTAAGCGAAGGGTTCAATCTATCTTTCGATCATTTTGGAAGGTCATCCTCTGATGAAAATAAGAAACTAACTCAGTATTTTGCAGGCAAATTGAATGAAAATGGCTTTATAAAAGAAGTAAATGAAGAACAAATTTATTCAAATGCCGATAAACGTTTTTTACCTGACCGTTACGTAGAAGGTATATGTCCTGAGTGTAATTATGAAAATGCTCGAGGAGATCAGTGCGAAAACTGTACTAAACAATTAAACCCTATTGAACTTATTCAACCTCGATCAGCAATTTCAGGTTCAGAAGATCTAGAAATCCGAAAAACTAAGCATCTTTATCTGTTACAATCTAAATTAAAAGATGAACTTGATAGATGGATAAAAAGTAAAACTGACTGGCCGATCTTAACCACTTCCATAGCACAAAAATGGCTGCACGACGGTGACGGCCTCCAAGACCGAGGAATTACACGAGACTTAAATTGGGGAGTGCCCGTAAAAGATGGTGACAAGGAGTGGCCAGGCATGGAAGACAAAGTATTTTACGTTTGGTTTGACGCCCCAATTGAATACATTGCTGCTACCGTTGAGTACACAAATAAGTTGAAACTTGGTGACAGTGCTTGGGAAAGATGGTGGCGCACAGATAAGGGTGCTGATGACGTTCATTATGTGCAATTCATGGGCAAAGATAATGTACCATTCCATACTTTATCCTTTCCTAGCACACTGATTGGGTCTGGCGATCCTTGGAAATTAGTCGATTATATAAAATCATTTAACTATTTGAATTATGATGGCGGTCAATTCTCAACAAGCCAAGGCAGAGGGGTCTTTATGAATCAAGCGCTAGAAATTCTACCAAGTGATTACTGGAGATGGTGGCTACTTAGTCATGTCCCAGAAAATTCAGATAGCGAATTTACTTGGGAAAATTTTCAATCAAGCATCAATAAGGATCTGGCAGACGTTTTGGGTAATTTTGTTAGTAGGGTGACTAAATTTTGTAGATCAAAATTTGGTGAGTCAATTCCCAAGGGTAAGCTAGATCATGCTGTACAACAGAATTTAGTAAATGACCTTCAAAAGCAAGTGGATAATTATCAAGCTCACATGGAGGCATTGGAAATCAGGAAAGCGGCATATGAGTTGCGTAAAATATGGGTGGCTGGAAACGAATTTCTTCAAAAAACAGAACCCTGGGCTCAATTTAAAACTGACCCCAAAGCTTCTGCGGGAATATTACAAGTTGCGATAAACCTGATAAGGATTTATGCTATTTTATCCGAACCCTTTATCCCCGAAACATCGAGAAAACTTATGGAAAGTTTAAATTGTGATGATTGGGAATGGCCTCGTAATGTAGATTTAGGACTAAGAAAATTACCATCCAAGCATAGCTTCAGTGTGCCCGATGTTCTTTTTAAGAAAATCTCAGATGATGAGCGTGATGCCATGCAAGAAAAATTTTCAGGCACTCGGAACTAAAAAACAAAATTTTAATAAAATATTACTATTAAAAGGATTGCGTAACCCAAACAAATCGCTATGAAATATGAATCAGATGCCAGAAAATCGCGGGCGTGATGGAATGGTAGACATAACAGACTTAAAATCTGTGGGCCTTGTGCCGTGGGGGTTCAAGTCCCCCCGCCCGCACCAAAATTCAGGTTTCTAATATTACCTGTGAGGTCGAATTTTTCCAATAATTTGTAGAAATGCAAACAACAATCTTAAGACTGACCTAGTTAACTTAAGCCCACTCACCTTTTCGAAAAACAGCGGTCTGGCTTCCGTCTGATTGAACCCCATCGATATCAATATCTTTTGAACCGATCATCCAGTCAATATGAATCATACTGGAATTTCCACCCCTCCTTGATATTTCAGTTTTAGAAAGATTTTCTTCACCTTTGAAACATTTTGAATAACACTGGCCAAGCGCGATGTGGCAAGCTGCATTCTCATCAAACAAAGTATTGTAAAACAACAACCCTGACTGAGAAATAGGAGAGCTATCTGGCACAAGAGCAACTTCACCAAGGCGGCGCGCACCATCATCAGAATCCAGTATTTTGAGCAACACTTCTTCACCCTTTTCAGATTTGGCATTTACTATCCTACCATCTTCAAATTTCACATAAATTTTATCAATCAGAGACCCTTGATGTGAAAGTGGCTTTGTAGAGCTCACCCATCCATCTACTTTGAATGCATGAGGCGTAGTAAAGACCTCTTCAGATGGAATATTTGGATTACAAGTTATGCCATTTTGTGCGACTGAAGCTCCACCCATCCACTCATGTTCATCTGCAAGTCCAACCATCAAGTCGGTTCCTGGACCCACAAAATGTAAGGCTGAGAAGTTTTTTGCATTTAGCCATTCGCACTTTTTTCTTAAAACCTGGTTGTGCCTCTGCCAATCTTCAACCGGGTCATTTGCTGAGACACGAGAAGCATCAAAAATTGCATTCGCTAAACGTGATTGGGCCTCGCTTGAAGGCAAATCAGGAAACACTCGCTTCGCCCAGTCCAAACCAGGCCATGCTATGATGTTCCAATTAATGTTAAATTGCGTGATTCTTTCACGCGCTGGTTTATAAGCGATCGAATTAGCTTTATTTGCTCGGCCAATCTTTTCCGGGTCTTGGTTTGCAAGTAGCATTGGATCATCTCCAGCAATTGCCATTCTTGCTGTATTGTTATCAAATGCTTTACCTATCCCATCATAGAGCCAATTAGTCGCCTTATCGAAGGAGTCATTATTTCCATATTTATATCGAGCCAATGTCAACTCACCATCAGAAAATAGAGGAGTTACTAAGCCTGCCCCAGCTTTATACGCATGCACTGCCACTCGACGGACCAATGGCAAAGCCTCAATTGGTGCCGTTAAAAGCAAATCTTGCCCCGGTTGCAATCCTAGACCAGTGTTTACAGCTAATTTAGCCAATTTATCAATTTTATCTTCGTCAATTATTTGTTGCGTCAAGTCTTAATCTCCATAGCTTATTTAAAACATTTAAATACATGCGTTTATTCCAAAAGTTAATTCTTAATCCCTTATTATTCTTGGCTCATCAATACCTAAAAATCGATTGCTCTATATGAATAACTCAATTTATACTTTTATAAATAATAAATTTATGTGAATCTGATAATCAATGGAACATTTTGATGCTATAATCATAGGAGCCGGCTTTGCGGGTCTATATCAACTACACATCTTAAGAGATCGGTTGGGTTTAAAAGTCAAAGTACTTGAAAAAGCCGATGGAGTCGGTGGTACTTGGTACTGGAATCGCTATCCTGGAGCTCGCTGCGATACTGAAAGTAAAGCATACTCGTATTATTTTTCTAAAGATCTTTATGAGGCATGGGATTGGTCTGAGAGATATCCTACTCAACCTGAGATTGAGAGATACCTCAATTTTGTATGTGATAAATTAAACTTACGCAAAGATATACAATTTAAGTCTGAAGTCTCTGATTTAATTTACAGTGAAAAAAATAATATTTGGTCTATTCAACTTAAAAACGGCAATAAAGTTTCAGCAAAATACGTTATTGCAGCAGTAGGTTGTCTGTCTTTTACTAACAAACCAGAAATTCCGAATGAAAAAATATTTAATGGCGAAATATATCATACAGGAAATTGGCCCCAAAAAAATCCAACGTTCCAAAATAAAAGAGTTGGAATTATTGGCACTGGTTCCACTGGAATTCAAGTAATACCCGAAGTAGCCAAAATTGCAAAAAAACTAACTGTTTTTCAACGAACTCCCAATTATAGTGTCCCTGCAAAAAATCATAAACTTACGAAAAGTGATCAACTTAACGCCAATAAAGAATTTGAAAAACTTGAGCAACTTATGCTTCACCACCGTGGCGGCCACCCTTGGACACATTCGAATATCTCTGCCAAGGATACGAACGAAATTAAACGCAATGAATTGTATGAGCGGGCTTGGGAAAATGGAGGTTTGAGTTTTAGAGATACATTTTCAGATTTAAGCATTAATAATGAATCCAATGAAACAGCTTCTAATTTTATTAAAGAGAAAATCAAGAATATCGTTAATGATAGCAAAACAGCAAATTTACTTACGAACTTCGACCATCCATTTGGCTCTAAGAGACCCCCAATAGACACAAACTATTATGAAACTTTTAACCGCAAGAATGTAAATTTAATAGATATTCGTGAGAATCCAATAATATCTTTTACAAAAAATGGCATTCAAACGAGCAACGACGAATATGAACTTGATGCATTAATTCTTGCTACTGGGTTTGATGCTCTTACAGGCACATTATTAAATATGAAAATTAAGGGAAGAAAAAATATTACTTTAAATGAGTATTGGAAAGCTGGCCCATTAACTAATTTAGGACTTTCAATACCAAATTTTCCAAATCTCTTTCTGATTACAGGACCTGGAAGTCCCGCAGTTCTAACAAATATGCCTCGGGCAATCGAACAGCATGCTGAATGGATCAGTGATTGTATAAAGTTTATGATCATTAATGAAAATGATACTATTGAAGCAACTCAACTGTCAGCCGAAACATGGATAGAAAGCGTATACGAGGCAGTGAAAGGTAATTTCTTCTTATCAGCCAAGCACTCTTGGTACTTAGGTGGAAATATTCCTGAAAAACCAAAGGTATTTATTCCATACGCCGGGGGACTCGATAAATATCGTCAAATATGCGACGCAGTATCTAAATCTGATTATAATGGCTTTGTATTTACAAAATCTCTAAATAATTAATTAAGGCTTAATCATGATCCATCCCAATCATTTTCCAATATCATGGATACCTATCCCAATTGGAAAAAATACAAAGAAATTGGGCATTTCCTATTGCCCAGGGAAACAACCGATTAATTCAACCAATAAGGNTGATCTTAAAAATGACTTANAAAGTATTTCTAATCAGGAAATTAAGTGCATTGTGAGTTTATTAACAANANCNGAANTATCTGCCTTAAAAATAAAAGATTTNAANAAAAATATNAAAATGCAAGGNTTTCAACATTANACAGAAGAAATAGAAGATCTCGGCGTTCCTTCGCAAATCCGAATGAACTCATTNAAAANATTGATTAAAAATATAATTTCAGAGATTAGAAGNGATAACAATGTTTTGATACATTGTAATGCTGGCATGGGCAGATCAGGATTAGTTGCGGGAGTCATATTGCAAGAAATGACTGAAATTCTTGAGCCAATAGAATACGTGCGTAAGTTTCGCAAGGGTGCGATTGAAACAAGAATACAGGAGGAATTCATAAAGTTTTGGTAAATTAATAACAATTTAACGTAGGTTTCTTGTCAATAACCAGCTTGCAGATAACATCANAGAAGCAGTTAATAGGCAAAATACTATCCCGCCAAACTGATATGTAAGTCCCGAAAGTAAGGTTCCCAAAAATCTCCCAAGGGCGTTCGCGGTATAGTAAAACCCCACATCAAGAGTAACTCTATTGTCGTTTGTAAATGCCAGAATAAGATATGAGTGCAAACTAGAAATCATCGCAAACATTGCTCCAAAAATAAGTAACCCTATGATAAGAGTTAAGCTGGCTGTCAGGTTTTGCTGATTAATAACTAACAAACATAATGCTAATAAGACTGGCACAACAGTTAATCGTTGCAACCATACTTTTAATATGTCTAATATTTTGCCNCCATTAACACCCTCCAATCCTAAAAGTTTAGGAGTGTTTGCTTGAACTATTCCATACAATATTATCCAGATCGCNAGAAAGCTACCAACTATAAAGAAAGCAAAACCGTTATTGGCAACTAGATTGTTAGACACAGTTGAATATAAATATAATGGAACACCCACAACAAACCAAACATCCCTCGCACCAAACAAAAACAACCTAGCCGCCGAGAGATAATTTACATCATTGTTTTTTGAAAAAATTTCCCTGAATAATGTTGATTTGTTACCTTTTGATAAATTATTNGGCATACTTAAGAAAATTATAATGAGAATTGAAATAAGGACGGTCGCCATAATTAACAAAGACGTGCCAAATCCAAAAACTGAAAGTAAAAGAGCTCCAACAAAAAAACCAAGCCCCTTAATACTATTTTTTGAACCAGTCAGAAAAGACACCCATTTTAATAAGTCTGTCTCACTATCCGATGTAAGTATTTTAACAGCAGATTTCGCACTCATTTTTGTGAAATCTTTAGCAATACCTGATAATCCTTGAACTAACATCACAAAAACTACCGAAATAGTAATACTCCAAGCTATATTAAGCTGTGATAGCGCTAACAGGGAAAATATTTGTAAGATTAAACCCGTGTAAAGAGTAAATTTTAGGCCAAATCTTGCAGCGAACCATCCAGCAGTCAAATTTGCGATTGCCCCTGCAACTTCATATATCAAGAAAAGATATGCAAGTTGTAAAGGCGAATACCCCAAAACATGAAAATGCAACAGGATTAGCATCCTTAAAGCGCCATCTGTGAGCATGAATACCCAATACGCAATCGTTACAAATAAATATGCCTTGCGAGCATTTTGTTGTGTCAAATTTTATTTCCCACCATTTCAACAATATCAACCAATCGATGGGTATAACCAACTTCATTATCATACCAAGCATAAATCTTAACCTGTGTATCATTAATNACCATTGTGGATTGGGCATCAATTATACAAGATCGAGGATCATTTACGTAATCAGTCGAAACTAAGGGTTTAGTTTCATATCCAAGAATATTTTTTAAGTTACCTTCTGCAGCGGTTTTAAATAAGCTATTTACCACTTCAACGTCAGTAGCCTGCTCCAACTCAAATACACAGTCAGTAAGTGAAGCGTTCAAAAGTGGNACTCTTACAGCGTGACCATTTAATTTTCCCTTAAGTTCTGGATAGATTAAGGTAATCGCCGTTGCTGATCCGGTTGAAGTTGGAATTAATGAGTTCAAAGCAGATCTTGCACGCCTTAAATCTTTCGCAGGACGATCAACAATTGTCTGCGTATTGGTAACATCATGAATAGTAGTTATGCTGCCGTGCTTTATTCTCAAGTTCTCATGGAGCACTTTTACAACTGGAGCAATGCAATTTGTTGTACAACTTGCAGCTGTAACAATATCATATTCCTTGGCCCCGTATAGATCATGATTAATCCCATATACAATATTTATAGCCGCTGGATCTTTTACAGGAGCCGAAACAACCACTTTTTTTACACCCTTTTCAAAATAAGGTCCTAATTTTTCAGATGTCTTAAATGCTCCAGTACAATCTATAACAACNTCAATTCCTTNAAATGGTAAATCAACGATTTTTTCTTCTTGATGTACGATAATTTCATGACCGTCTACTATGATTGAATTTTTGTTTACGTTAATATTGGCTTTCCAACGACCATGCACTGAATCAAATTCCAAAAGGTGCGCATGTATTTCTGAATCTCCGGTAATATCATTAATCCAAGAGATTTTTATTCCTCGATCGATTAGAACCCTTAGCGCTAATTTTCCGATTCTACCAAACCCATTGATTGCGTAGGTTGTCATTTCTTACCCCTTAATTTGCCCTTATATCGACCTTCAAATTCGAAGCCATTCTCGAGTACAATTAGTATAAGTAAAGAATAAAATACCATTGTCACAAATTTGTGACAATTTTAACAAGATCTCAGTTTGAAAAAATTAAACAAGAGACCTTACCAGTTNCAAAATTATTACAAATCTGATGNATCAAAAGAATCATAAAGAAATTTATGAGGATCCAAAATGTNTCCAAAAAGAAGAGANAAACCAATAATTTTCAAGGAAAGAGAACAAACGTGCAACTTGGACTTGACTAGATATGGGTTGTACTACGCCNCTCCGATTGAAAATGGGAAAATATTATTAAAGTTTACGATCAATCCAATCAATGGAGCTCTAATTCCNATACATTAAGGTATCAAGTGCCACAAAAAGTTTTATAACTTTCATTAATCACTTCAGGCGGATTAGCAAAATAGTCTAAATTATTCGACCTTTCATATGGATTATTTAGGATTTCAACCAATTTTTTTAATGGCGCTAAATCACCCTCATATGCTTCCACAATCACTTCTTCAACAAGATGATTTCGCGGAATAAAAATGGGATTAACTAATTCTTTACTTTTGTCATTTATGTTTTTCTTTTTTCTGCATTCTAGTTTGTGAAACCAGTCAACTGCACGCATGTCATTGTTAACCCAATTGAAAAAACTTTCTGATCGCTCTTCATTAATAATTAAAAAACTCTTAGTAAAATCTAATTTATTTGTTTCCAAAATCTCAAGAAACTCNGTGGCTAACGAATAATCTTCAGAAAGTTTATTATTTATACCGAGCTTNCCTCTCATNCCATCCANCCAATATTTATCGTAACTTACGATAAATTTCTCTACGACTTCTGTAGCCTTTGAAATTGCTTTTTCTAGATCCTCATCGATCAATGGCAATAATGTTTCCGCCAACCGCGCTANATTCCACTGACCAATGATTGGTTGGTTTTTAAATGCATATCTACCACCGGTATCAATAGAACTAAATACTCTCGANGAAAGATATGAATCCATAAACGCACAGGGGCCATAATCAATAGTTTCACCTGAAATTGACATGTTGTCAGTATTCATAACACCATGAATAAATCCNATATTCATCCATTTCGCTATAAGTGAAGCCTGTTTATCAGAAACTTCCTTTAAAAACTGTAAGTACGGATTATTATCTCCCCAAATATCTTTGAAATGTCTATTAATCGCATAATCAGCCATTTTCTTTAACTTTTTCTTATCACCTAGAGAGGCGATATATTGAAATGTCCCCACTCGTATATGACTAGAAGCCACTCTTGTTAGAACCGCTCCAGGCAACATTTTTTCTCTATAAACTTGCTCCCCAGTCGATACTGCAGCAAGAGATCTTGTAGAAGGGATTTTCAACGCATTCATTGCTTCAGAAATTATGTACTCACGCAAAACAGGTCCAACTGCTGCCTTTCCATCTCCACCCCGAGAATATGGTGTTCGACCAGACCCTTTCAATTGCAAATCAAATCTATTGCCTTCCTTATCAAAGATCTCACCAAGTAAAACTGCTCTGCCATCACCTAATTGAGGCGAATAACCACCGAATTGATGTCCAGCATAAACTTGAGATAACGTCTGAGCTCCATCTGGCTTTATATTACCTGAAAATAATTGCGCCCCTTCAGGAGAATCAAAATATTTTGAACTTAAATCAAATTTATCACCTAAAATGTTATTAAAACAAATTAATTTAGGATCCGGAACATGTATCGGGTCTACAGGACTGTAAAAACCAGGTAATTCGCGAAAATAAGTATTATCGAACTTTATATTAGCTCTCACGTAATCTAAATTATTCATTTATGCCTTTCTGTGCAGCTACTGACTTTATTGCTATCTCAATCTCATTCACAGCACTTTCAATCATTGAACGCATAACAAATAATTCAGCACCATTTTCAGTAAAAAAAATNATCGACATCATTCCTGCCAACTTTGTTCTTACAACTGTTTCAACAATAGGTTGAACAGGACATAATCGAGCGAGAACATCCTTATTCTGAGTATCAATCAATGACATTTTTATCCAACCATCAGATTGATCTGTTGTTGCNGCGTCATCAGAAATTAAATGAAAAAAATCAACACTACCGGAATTTACAAAAAACCACTGATCTAGCCCAACCCAATAAATACTCGCCTCCCCTTTAAACGTTCTCAGATTAGGGCTAGGTAGATCAATATTAAATTTTTCTTTTAATCTTGAAGCTATTTTATGATGCTTTCCCTTGAAAGGCATAATTGAAAAGATTGTGTTAGTAACTTCTAGNGNCAAGCTCAGATCACCATGCTTAATAGGTAGATTAACAGTCAATTCTGATTTTCTCAAACTATCAACCACGGACCCTACTTCCCGTTTTATCAAAAAACACTGGTGAGGTTACATTAANAATTATTTCTGAATTTCTTAAATGATCTACCATTTTAAATTTTTCACCAATGCGTTTTTGACCATTCTTTATCAGTGCCAATCCAATTGATGACTTCAAACTGGGAGAGTAACAAACACTTGTAATATGACCTTGATCATTAACGCGCTTTGGCGCTTCATCTAAACAATATATATGAGCCCCAGCCAATAGAACCTCATCTTCATTTAAAGGCTTTATACCAACAAGCTGCTCTCTTTGCTCTGAAATGAGCCCTGGTCGATTAGCCATAGTCTTTCCNATACAAGTCTTATCCTGACTGATCATGTTCGACATACCAATATCTTTTGCTGTAACTCGTCCATCAATTTCTGCATGAGTGATGAAGCCCTTTTCAATCCTTAGCACATTTAATGCCTCCATACCGTAGGGACCACCACCGAACTTTTTAGCTTTGGAAGCCAACAATCTCATCATGGCATCCCCATAACTTGCCGGAACTGCAATTTCATAAGCATGTTCTCCAGAAAATGATATCCGAAACAAGCGAGCTGAAATATCATCAATTGAAACAGAAAGAGTGCTCATGAAAGTTATCGTTTCATTTGAAATCTCTTCTTCACAAATTTCATTTAAAAGATCTCTCGACCTAGGGCCAGCTATTGAAAATTGTGCCCATTGCTCAGTTACTGAAATAACTTGTGCATCTATATCCGGCCTGAGAACTTGCAAAACAAATTCTAAATGTCTCATTACCTGCCCTGCCGCGGCTGTCGTGGTGGTAATAATGAAATGATTACTACCAACTCGTGCACAGGTTCCATCATCCATCACATGGCCATCTTCACGTAACATCAAGCCGTATCTTATTTTCCCCAACTTAAGTGAGGATACTTTGTTTGTATAAACGAAATCCAAGAGAGTAGCAGAATCTGGGCCTTGAACATCAATCTTTCCAAGAGTGGAAACATCGCAAACACCAACTTTTGAACGCACCATTTCGACTTCCCGATCGCAAGACTCGCGCCAAGATGTTTCGCCCTTTTTAGGAAACCAATTTGGTCGATACCATAGCCCAGCTTCAACGCTGGGTGCACTATTTTCTTCATTAAAATGATGTGAAGTGGTTAGCCTTGCTGGGGCAAACCTTTTTCCAGAACCTCCTGCTCCCATTGCTCCTATCGACACTGGAACAAAAGGAGGTCGAAAAGTTGTTGTCCCAGTGGTTGCAATTTCCTGTCCTGTTAATTCAGACATTACACCTATCGAATTAACATTAGAATTTTTTCCTTGATCCGTCGCCATCCCTTGCGTTGTGTAGCGCTTCATATGTTCTACAGAGATCATATTTTCTTGGACAGATTGTTCCAAATCTTTCACAGTTACATCATTTTGAAAATCTAACCATGCCCTACCGCTTCCTTTTACTTGCCATAAGGGTTCACAATTATAATTTTCATCTTCAGTTTTAGGAATATCAATATGCTCATATTTTATGTCCAAACTTTTCAGAACTTCGCGGGCTCTAAAAACTCCTGATTTCATTGCCATCTTAGTACTAAAAACACCATTAGCAGCACCTGCAATTTCCATATCAGGCACTGCTTTGGGTTGAGGAATAAAGCAGCTGATGGCCTCATTCCAAATAGGTTTACTTCCCAAATGAGAAGTAAGATGTATTGTTGGATTCCAACCACCTGAAATGGCCAAACAATCACATTTTAAGAATGTTGTAATATCTCCAGTTTTGATGGTAATCCCAGACAATAAGTTAACGCCATGAGTGTTAATGACGACACTATTAATAAAAGATGATACCTTTGGAATTTTTTCAACATCATTACGACTATCAACATATGCGACGACCTCGACACCCTTAGCTTGTAAATCAAACACAGTACGTCTTGCATCATCATTATTCCCAAAAACAATGATTTTCTTACCAGGAGTGACCCCAAATCTATTTAAGTAAGTCCGAACAGCACTAGCCATCATGATCCCAGGTCTATCATTATTCCTAAAAGCAATTGGCCTTTCAATTGCTCCAGCACACAAGATACATTTCTTTGAAACTATCCGCCAAAATACACTATCTGGTAAATCTTTCTTGGGGTTTTCTAAGTATTCTCCTACCTTTTGAATCCCAGCATAATTATTACCGTCATAAAGGCCCACAATAGTAGTTCTACTAAAAATCCTAACATTTGACATCGATTTTAGTTTAGATACATTTATCTTTGCCCATTCAAAAGCTGCCTTACCATCTACTTTAAATGTTTCACTATTGAGCCTACCACCGCAAATGAAATCCTCATCTACTAAGATAACTTGAGCTCCAGACAATGCCGCAGTCATCGCTGACATTATCCCAGACGGCCCAGCGCCAATCACTAAAATATCACAAAATGCAAATGCTTTTTCATGCTTAGAATTGTCAGCAACAGGAGAGAGTTGGCCTAACCCTGCCGCTTGGCGAATAATAGGTTCATATAATTTTTCCCAAAAGCTCTTTGGCCACATAAAAGTCTTGTAGTAAAATCCTGCCCCTAAGAACGGAGATAAAAAATCATTTATTCGAAGAATATCAAATTTTATAGATGGCCATCGATTTTGAGAAAAAACTTCTAAATTATTATAAATTTCAACTTCTGTGGCTCTAAGATTTGGTGTGAGCTGACCGTCTTTCAAAATTGAAACAAGCGCATTGGGTTCTTCAGAACCTGCAGTCAATAAACCTCTTGGGCGATGATACTTAAATGATCGGCCTAAAAGTTTGACGTTATTAGCTAACAATGCTGATGCCAATGTATCACCAACATATCCAAATAATCTTTTCCCATCAAATTTAAATGAGATCTGATTGCTTCTATCCAAGAGAGTTAATGTACTTATTCTCAATCTAAAGATCCTTTAGTTTTCTTATCTCTTGCCAAATCTATTGATAAAATTTCATGAGTGTTTGTATCTCTACAAATTAACAACCACGCCCTGCAACCATACTCATGAGACCAAAGTTCATTATTAAGGCCAGCCGGGTTTGACCTAATATGAAGGTAATCATGAAAAGCGTCCGTATCATTTTCGTCTTTAGGTCTCGCCATTAATTTAGAGGAGCCTTCATAATGGAATTCCGCCAAGTCACGCTCACCACAAAGGGGACAATTAATTCTCATGAAATTTGCNCCTCAATGTAGATTAGGCGTTGCACCAGTCGCCTCTTCATCTAATAAGTAACCTTTTTCAAATCGGTCTAATGTATATTTTTCAGCCACCTCGTGGTGTTCATCAGTCGCCAATAAATGCGCAAAACACCATCCTGACGCTGGCGTTGCCTTAAACCCTCCATAACACCAACCCCCATCNAAATATAATCCATTAATAGACGTTTTATCGATAATTGGAGAGCCGTCCATTGTCATATCTACTATACCACCCCAACTTCTTAAAACTTTAGCTTTCCCAATCATTGGCATTAACGCCATGGCGGCTTCCATAACATTCTCTACAGCTGGCAAATTTCCTCTTGCTGCGTAGGTATTATACTTATCAATATCACCTCCAAAAACCAAACCACCTTTATCTGATTGTGAAATATAAAAAAGCTCTGCACCCCAACTTATTTCACAATCCACGCAAGGCTTTAATCCTTCAGAAACAAATGCTTGCAAAACATGGCTTTCTATTGGAAGTTTTAATCCAACCATATCTGCTACTTGACTTGTCCGGCCTGCTACCGCCATGCCTATTTTATCTGCCTTTATTTTGCCTTTTGTCGTTTGAACTCCTGATATCGTATTGTTGTTCACGATCATACCAGTAACTTCGCAATTTTGAATAATATCAACGCCTAAACGNTCTGCAGCCCGGGCATATCCCCATGCGACNGCATCGTGGCGGGCAGTACCACCTCGCCTATGCAAAAGTCCTCCATAAATTGGAAATCGTGGATCTGTTTGATTAACATATGGCACATAATCACTTAATTCTTTAGCCGATAATAATTCGGCATCGTCGCCCTGACTAATCATCATGTTTCCTCGCCGCGCTAANGAGTCCATCTGACCATCAGAGTGACCCAAACTTAGGATTCCACGCTGTGACATCATTGTATTAAAATTTAGTTCTTGCTCCATACTTTCCCATAATTTTAGAGAGTGAGAAAAGAATTGTGAATTTCCATCTAGCAGATAATTTGCTCTTACAATCGTCGTGTTTCTCCCAACATTTCCTCCNCCAAGATACCCCTTCTCAATAACGGCAATATTCTTCAAAGCATGATTCTTTGCCAGGTAGTAAGCGGTTGCCAACCCATGACCACCACCACCAATTATAATAATGTCATAACTTTTTCTTGGTTCCTTAGAATGCCACAGGGGTCTCCAGTTCCTACCACCCCGAAGACCGTTTTTTAAAATTTGCCATGCTGAGTAATGCATATGCTGCCCTTAATAATTTATTGAAGCTCAATGAAATCAATTCACTGTATCAACTATATGTTTAGAGTTCACAAAAAAATAGATACATCTAAAAAATATGTTAGCAATAGCTGAGAAACAAAGTGAGTCGAAAATTATTTTGAGAAGAGGAAAGATTTCATGGCTACAAACCGCGATATTTCATTCAGAGATAGTGTCGATCAAATGTTTAATCAGGCAATTAACTTAATGGACTTACCTGCAGGCTTAGAGGAAAAAATAAGGGTTTGTAATGCGACTTATACTGTTAGATTTGGGGTTAGGTTGCGAGGGTCTATACACACTTTCACTGGTTATCGCTCCGTGCACTCAGAACATATGGAACCTGTAAAAGGAGGAATACGCTACGCTCTAAGCGTTAATCAAGACGAGGTTGAAGCACTTGCAGCGTTAATGACATTTAAATGTGCATTGGTGGAAACGCCATTTGGTGGATCAAAAGGCGGCCTATGTATCGATCCAAAGCAATGGAAAGAACATGAATTAGAGCAAATTACGAGAAGGTTTGCCTATGAATTAGTGAAAAGAGATCTAATCCATCCTAGTCAGAATGTACCAGCGCCNGATATGGGNACGGGAGAACGAGAGATGGCTTGGATTGCCGATCAATATCAAAGAATGAATACAACCGATATAAATGCTAAAGCTTGCGTTACTGGTAAACCCCTAAATGCTGGAGGGATTGAAGGCAGGGTAGAAGCCACCGGACGNGGAATTCAATACGCATTACGAGAGTTTTTTAGACATCCTGAAGATGTCTCAATGGCAAGATTNGAAGGTACACTGGATGAGAAAAGGATCATAGTTCAAGGGTTTGGAAACGTGGGCTTTCATGCAGCAAATTTTTTGAGCAATGAAGATAATGCTAAGATCATNGCAGTAATAGAGCACGATGGGGCCGTGGTTGATGCCNCGGGAATTGATATTCATAAACTCTCTAAATTTGTAAAAAAGCACGGGGGTGTGAGGGGATTTAAAGATGCAACATTTATAGAAAAAGCAGAAAGTGTTTTAGAATTAGAGTGTGACATTCTAATTCCGGCCGCNACAGAGGGGGTTATACATCCCGGTAACGCCCAAAAAATAAAGGCTCCCTTAATTATTGAAGCAGCCAATGGCCCAATTACAGCTAAAGCAGATGCTATTTTACAAAAGCGCGGAATAATAATCATTCCAGATATGTACGCNAATGCNGGTGGAGTTACAGTAAGTTACTTTGAGTGGGTAAAGAACCTTAGTCATATAAGATTTGGAAGAATGCAAAGGCGTCAAGAAGAAGCTAGGCATCAATTGCTTGCNGATGAAATTAATCGATTAATGAGAGCTTCGGGAATAAAGGAACAATTGTCATCTTCCTTTACAGAAGCTTACTTAAAGGGAGCTGGCGAATTAGAACTTGTTCGCTCGGGCTTAGATGACTCTATGCGAACNGCGTATCAGTTTATGAGAGAAACTTGGCACAGTAGATCCGATGTTAAAGACTTAAGAACCGCCGCATATTTGGTTGCTATTGAACGTGTGGCAGACAGCTACCGAACCAAAGGACTTTAACCTTTGAACTTATGATATGTTTTTTGGTAGCACTTCAAAACCAACCTCTTCAGGCTCGTCGTCAGTCATCTCCGCTGGAAAACCAGACGCCCGAATATCTAAACCTGTTTTATCTTCGAGCCGCCGAATGATGTTAGGTGATAATTCACGCGGTCCATATTTTTCAATGCCATCTTTAAAAATGTCAATCATCATAGGATTAATTTCCAAAGGGACATTAGCTCGGTTAGCAACTTCCTGAAAAATACCAATGTCTTTTAAGACTAAGTCCATGGTAAAGCTTATATCCCTGCTCCCATTTAAAATTACCTGGCTTTCAGTTTCATGAACAAAAGAAGTGCCTGAACTGATTTTTATTGCCTCATAAGCAATATTTAGATCCATTCCAGCACCCTTGGCCACAGTTAAGGCTTCTGAACAAGTGATCAAATTCGCTGTAGCAAGATAATTTGTTAATACTTTNAGTATAGAAGCTGATCCAATGGGGCCAGTGTGTAAAATTCGGCGACCCATCTTCTTTAATAATGGTAGAATTNTATCGAAAACGGTCCGATCACAGCCTGCAAAAATACTGATGTTCCCAGTATCCGCCCTATGACAGCCTCCAGATACGGGGCAATCTACAGAGAAACCACCCTTGGCCTTTACCAAAGCATCTAATCGCTTCACCTCAGCTTCATCAGTTGTCGACATTTCCATCCAAATTTTTCCAGGCTTGATCTCACCGAGCAACCCATCTTTTCCTTCCATTACCTCTGCTGATATATTTGGTGATGGCAAACAGGTTATTACGACTTCACATTGGCGCATAACCTCTTTTGGAGTGTTAGCAACTTTGGCACCTAAGGTTTTAAATTTTGATAACAATTCGTCATTAAGATCATGCACATATAAATCTACACTATTTCGTAATAAGCTCCCACTTAATTTGCTCCCGACGTTACCAAGCCCAATAAATCCTACTTTCATTTTGATCTCCAATTAATAAAATACATTTATGAAACCTAAATTCTTACTCATGAATTGTCATAATTTCATTATCCGTTTTCTTTAGTTTTGCCACCACGGGAACTGTCGCTTGCGAAGATGGCTCTCCAACTGCAAGTATCATTATCGGCTTTTCAGATTTAGGTCGTCCAAGCAACTCATTCAAAAATCTCATTGGATTTGGTGTATGAGTTAAAATAGACAAACCAGCATGATGAAGAGAAGCAATTAAAAAACCTGAGGCAATGCCTACGCTCTCTGGGACATAATAATTCTTGTAACGAGAACCATCTTTAAAAAAACCATACCTTTGAGCAAAAACCACTATCAACCAAGCAGCATCCTCAAGATGTGGTTTACTTTCATCTGTGCCCATTGGCTCCAAAGCCTTCAACCATTCATCACCAGCTCCACCAGAATAAAATTCTTTCTCTTCTAGTTCTGCTGCTATGCGGATCTTGCTTTTTATTTCCAGCTTACTTATTGCAACAAAATGCCAAGGTTGATGATTTGCTCCACTTGGTGCCGTCCCAGCAGCACGAATAGCATTTTCAATTATTTCTTTATTTATCTTAGTTTTTTTGAAATCTCTTACTGAGTGGCGTTTTCGCATCCAATTATAGAAACTCCTCGATTTTGCCAATCTTTCTTTCTCTCCCCAATCAAATCGATCCGGAAGAGGTAAAGCTTGATATTCTAAACTATCTTTAAAAAACATATGCTCACCCAAATAAAAACCATGTTAAAAGTTTTAATCACCAACTACAAAAATATAAAAGAAAAAATTAATAATCTTAACTGGTTTTTACCCACAGGTCATCCACAGGATTTCCAGATTGCGAAACTCTCTGAGTTAGTTCATAGACAGTAGTAGGAGGAATAAATGTCCGAGATTTCCAAACTTCCAAGTTCAGTAAATATCCCAAGCACAACAAGTGAGTTAAGTGGGTCTACTCCCCATAATATAGAAGCAGAACAAGCTCTACTTGGAGCATTAATGATAAATAATGATGTTTTCGATAGAATCGATAATATCGTAAATGAAACTCATTTCTTTGACCCTGTTCATCAGAAAATTTTTGAAGTTGCTGCCGTGCGTATAAAAAACAACTCTCTTGCATCACCGGTTACACTTAAAGCTTTTTTGGAGGATGATCCTGGACTAAATGAATTGGGGGGTGGCGCTTACCTTGTTAGACTTGCTGGTGCGGCCATTTCAATTTTCGCAGCGCGNGATTATGCTGAAATGATTCGAGAACTTGCTACCAGACGATCTCTTATAGAAATTGGTAACAATATTTCAGGACAAGCTGGAAAGATAGATGTCGATCATGATCCAAAAGATCAAATTGTTGAAGCAGAACAAAAATTATATGAATTAGCAGAAACAGGTCAAACCGGATCCGGATTTCAGAGCTTTCTAAAAGCAGTAACCGATGCTGTAAATGTTGCTAATTCGGCATATCAACGAGAAGGTGGATTAGTTGGCCCTTCTACTGGGTTTCAAGACTTGGATAAAAAGCTAGGTGGTTTACATCAATCTGATCTTTTAATTCTCGCTGGACGCCCATCAATGGGGAAAACAGCACTTGCAACTAATATAGCTTTTAATATCGCAAAAAAGTATTCTAAAGGCTTATTACCTGACGGGTCTGAAGGAGCAGTTGATGGCGGAGTTGTAGGATTCTTCTCACTTGAAATGAGCGCTGAGCAACTTGCGGCTAGAATTCTATCAGAGGTATCTGAAGTNCCATCAGATCAAATCCGCAGAGGGGATATGTCTGAAAAGGAATTTAGAAAATTTGTTGAAGCTGCAAAATCTCTTGAGGCTTGCCCTCTGTTTATTGATGACACGCCAGCTCTACCGATAAGCCAACTTGCGGCACGAGCAAGAAGGCTTAAAAGGACGAGTGGTCTCGATGTTATGATCGTAGACTATCTTCAATTAGTTAGACCAGCTTCATCTAAAGACAGCAGAGTAAACGAAGTCTCCGAAATTACTCAAGGTTTAAAAGCAATCGCCAAAGAGCTTGATATTCCTGTAATNGCCTTGTCTCAACTTAGTAGACAAGTGGAAAATCGTGAAGATAAAAGACCTCAATTAAGTGACCTAAGAGAGTCAGGATCAATTGAACAAGATGCAGATGTGGTTATGTTTGTTTATCGTGGAGAATATTACAAAGAACGCGAAAAACCAAATGATCATGAGGTCGAAAAAATGGCAGCTTGGCAAGCGGAAATGGAAGAACTTCACGGTAAAGCTGAAATAATAATTGGCAAACAAAGGCACGGCCCAATTGGCTCAATTGATTTAAGCTTCGAAGGTCAGTTTACAAGATTTGGTAATCTTGCAAAACCATGGCAAGCTCAAAATTAAAACTTAATTTGATATTACTTCGATATAATTGAAATTAATCTAATGTAATTCTACACAAATAACTTATGATAATGTTGCTCAAAGATAAAATGTTTGCGACTTAATCATTGAATGACTAAAACGATAAGCAAGAGAAAAATTAATTAACTGG
Source organism: Paracoccaceae bacterium (assembly GCA_002712045.1). Taxonomy (GTDB): domain Bacteria; phylum Pseudomonadota; class Alphaproteobacteria; order Rhodobacterales; family Rhodobacteraceae. Next base: position 76,872 of record PARX01000029.1, on the reverse strand, counting down.
AATCTTAAATGTCTAATGGGACTTTGACGATAGATCTTGATGCCATAAAATCAAATTGGCAAGCCTTAGATAAAATATCAGCTGACACAGTTGAAACAGCTGCAGTGGTGAAAGCAAATGCTTACGGGCTAGGGGATAAGAAAATAGCTACAAAATTGGCTACTGCTGGCGTAAGAACATTTTTTGTTGCTAGCGCAGAGGAAGGTCTAAGTATCAGAGAAGTTTTAGGAGAAGGCCCTAAGATTTTTGTGTTTTCAGGTCACATGNCTGGGAAAAGCTCGATCTTAGAACAAAATAATTTAATACCACTTTTAAACTCACCAGAACAAAATATTAGACATTGGGAAACTATACCCAAACATCCATTTGGACTGCAATTAGATACGGGTATGAATAGGCTAGGTTTTGAAAGAGCCGATTTTAGCGAGTTTATTGAGCTTTATANTGAAAAAAAACCCGAATTAATCATGAGCCATTTAGCATGTGCTGATGATAAAGAGCATGCTCAAAATGCNAGCCAACTAAAAGCATTTTTGGAAATGACTTCTGGACTAGATTGCCCTTTATCGCTTTCTGCCACTGGCGGGATTCTTTTGGGAGAAAAATATCACTTCGATCTTTGTAGACCCGGAATTGGTTTATACGGAGGCTTACCCTTTAGGGAAGCCAACTCTGTTGTAAAGTTGTCCCTACCTGTTATTCAAACAAGAGCTTTAGCCCCAGAAGAAACAGTTGGCTATGGCGCAACATGGATTGCTCATCGACCAAGTTTAATAGCAACACTTTCAGCAGGCTATGCAGATGGATTGATCAGAGCTATGTCCGGCAGAGCAGTAGTGTACGCAGGGGGGGAACCCTGCCCAATTGCAGGTCGGGTCTCAATGGATCTGTTAACTGTTGATGTAACACATTTGACCAACATTCCAGATCGAATGGAAATTCTTTGCGACCTGCAAACCATCGACCAATTATCTGATGAAGCAGGTACAATTGGATACGAAATTCTTACAAGTCTTGGAAATCGTTATCAGCGGGATTATACTAACTTTTAAATATTTAGANTTAGGCATATGACAACATACAAAGCCATTTCATTCATTTTAAGGCCAGTTGGGAGATCAACCATTGATCTATTTCAAGTTATTGGCAAAATTTTTCTGTTTGTTGTTGAAACATTAAGCCATTTTTTGCGACCACCCTTTTACTGGAAAGAGTTAATTTCTAGTATTTTTAATATCGGATACTTAAGTNTACCGGTGGTAGGTCTGACCGCANTATTCACAGGTGGGGCTTTAGCNCTTCAGATATATTCAGGAGGCGCTAGATTTAACGCAGAATCTGTTGTGCCCTCCATTGTAGCCATAGGTATGGTAAGAGAGTTAGGGCCTGTTCTGGGTGGGTTAATGGTTGCAGGCCGAGTTGCATCAAGTATAGCAGCTGAATTAGGTACAATGAAAGTCACCGAACAAATAGACGCGCTGAAGACTTTATCAACAAATCCAATTAAATATCTCACTATTCCACGTGTATTAGCAACAACGATTTCTTTACCAATATTAGTCGCGATTGGTGACGTAATTGGTATTCTTGGTGGATACTTAGTTGCAATCAATCGACTGGACTTTAATGGCAGCGTTTATCTTACCAATACAGTTAATTTTTTGGAGACTGGCGACATAACCTCGGGTTTAATTAAGGCATCAGTATTTGGTTTCATTGTAGCAATAATGGGTTGTTATCATGGACAAAATTCAAATGGTGGTGCCCAGGGAGTTGGAAAAGCAACAATAAACGCGGTCGTTTCTTCAAGCGTACTTATACTTACAGCAAATTACCTTTTGACAGAGTTATTTTTTTAGATGTGAAAATTTATGATATCAATTAAGAACATAAAAAAAGCTTTTAACCAGGTTAACGTTTTAAACGGTATAAATTTAGACGTAACCAAGGGTGAAAGTATGGTTGTCATCGGAGGCTCAGGGACTGGAAAATCAGTTTTATTAAAAGTAATTTTAGGATTAATCCAACCTGACAGTGGGGAAATATTTTTAGAAGGCCAAAGTCTATCACGTATTGGTCGTGAACAGTTTCTAGAGCGTTTTGGCATGTTATTTCAGGGGGGTGCGTTATTTGACAGCTTGAATGTTTGGCAAAATATTTCCTTTAGATTAATTAGGGGAAATGGGCGTATTAATGCAAAAGAAGCTCGAGAAATTGCTGAGCAAAAACTTCAAAGAGTGGGGTTAAAACCAGAGATATCAGAGCTTTTCCCATCTGAACTCTCAGGAGGTATGCAAAAACGTGTCGGTCTAGCCCGAGCAATAGCAAGCAATCCAGAAATCATCTTTTTTGATGAGCCAACCACAGGACTAGATCCAATTATGGCCGGTGTAATTAATGAGTTAATTCGGGAGATTGTTGTTGAGATGGGTGTAACTGCAATAACCATAACACATGACATGGCAAGTGCTCGAGCTATTGGTGACAAAATTGCAATGATTCACAATGGCATTATTCAATGGAATGGGCAAATTACTGATTTAGAAAAATCCAATGATCCTTACCTAATCCAATTTTTAAATGGAAGTTCAAATGGACCAATAAAATTAACAAGTTAAAAAATCTCAGAATATAAAGTTTTTGAAAGAAATAAATTAAACATTATAGTGATAACAATGAAAAAAGTTTTATACAAATGCAATATTTGTAACGCATCTTATAAGAAATGGGCGGGGAAATGTGAGGCATGTGGTTCTTGGAATTCATTAATCGAAGATAACGGCTTATCAATTGGTCCAAAAGGTAAAACTTTNGGCACACAACGAGGAACAATTATACCGCTAAATAATATTTCTATTGAAGAAAAAGCGCCTCAACGAACTTTATCAAAAATAAATGAACTAGACCGAGTTCTAGGTGGTGGGTTAGTGAATGCATCTGCTATTCTGGTTGGAGGTGATCCAGGAATTGGAAAATCTACTCTGTTACTGCAGGCAGCAGTAAAATTTTCCCAAAATGGGTTAAAAACAATATACATTTCTGGTGAGGAAGCGGAGAGCCAAATCAGANTGCGCGCCCAAAGGCTANAGTTAAATAGTAAAACTTTGAAGCTTGGAACTGAAACAAATTTAAGAAATATATTAACTACATTAGAAGCGGAACAGCCTGGTTTAGCCATAATTGATAGTATTCAAACACTTTGGGCGGATAATATAGAAAGTGTACCGGGTTCAATATCGCAGGTTAGAGCAGCCTGCCATGAACTCGTATTATTTGCGAAAAAAAATAATGTNGCAATTATACTNGTAGGCCATGTTACCAAAGATGGACAGATTGCTGGGCCGCGCGTCGTCGAGCACATGGTTGATACTGTCTTATATTTTGAAGGTGATCAGGAGCATCAATTTCGTATTATCCGTTCAGTTAAGAATAGATTTGGGGCAGCCGATGAGATAGGTGTATTTGAGATGACAGGTGAAGGNCTAATTGAAGTATTAAACCCTTCAGCATTCTTCCTGTCTGAGAGAGAAANCCCAGTTCCNGGTTCGGCTGTATTTGCTGGCATTGAAGGCACTCGACCGTTGTTAGTTGAAATACAGGCACTAGTAGCTCCGTCAACCCTTGCAAGCCCGCGAAGAACCGTTGTTGGTATAGATAGTAATAGATTATCGATGATTTTAGCTGTCTTAGAAGCTAGATGTCACATCAGTTTTTCGGGGATGGATGTTTATCTAAATGTAGCGGGAGGTTTAAAGATTAAAGAACCAGCGGCAGACCTCGCGATTGCCGCAGCTCTTCTTTCTGCTGTCAATGGAGTTCCTATAGAGAAAGAAACCGTTATTTTTGGTGAAATTAGTTTGTCAGGAGCNCTTAGAGCAACTGCCCAAGCTGAATTAAGATTGAAAGAAGCTCAAAAACTTGGGTTTAATTTTGCGATAGCTCCTTCCTTAATAAAGATAAAAAATGGTCCTAAGATAAAGATTATAAGGTACCCAAACTTAAACACTTTTGCTTCTGCGCAGATGCAATATAAAGATACGAAAGTTAAAGAAAAATAAACTTAAGATAAGGATTTTGAATGGAAGGCCTAAACATTGTAGATTTACTTGTTTTGATTATAGTCTTATTGTCTGGGACTTTGGCTTATTTCAGAGGGTTAGTTAGAGAGAGTATATCTATTGCAGGATGGATTATTTCTGCACTTTTAGCTTTCAACTTCGCAAATCAAGTAGAACCAATGCTGAGATCTGCACCACTCATTGGAGAATATCTAAAAAAATCTTGCGATATCTCTATAATCTTGACGTTCGTTTTGCTTTTCACAGTTTGTCTAGTGATCTTCTCAATATTAGCTCCGTTTCTCTCCTCAGTTATCAAAAAGACATATCTAAAATCTATAGACCGCTTCTTTGGCTTCTTATTTGGCCTAGCTCGCGGAGNATTAATAATAATTGTCTTGTTTATAACATATAATCAATTCAACTCAATTTCGGAAAACATGAAAATTGTTGAGAAATCACAGTCAGATAAAGTACTTAGTCTTTACCAAGATCAAATTAATCAATTTATACCGGAAGGGATCTTAGAGAGTGTCTCTAAGCAATACGAAGAATTAACGTTTATCTGTAAGGCCTATAATTAGAAACAAATCGATCCCCTAAAAGAGAACATAATTAATGACAAAATCAGTAGCACTAGTAATTGGAGCTTCAAGGGGACTAGGTTTTTCACTAGCTATTGAGCTTGCTAAATTGGGTTATCACGTAGTTTGTGTTGCCAGAACAGTTGGTGGATTAGAAGAACTTGATGACAAAATCATCAAAGAAAATGGAACAGCTACTCTTGCACCGCTGGATATAAACAACAGTGAGGCGCTTAAGAATCTATGTTACAATATTTTTAAAAGATGGGGAAAAATTGATATTTTAGTTCACTCAGCTATTTTCGCGGCTCCATTATCACCCGTCGAGCACATTGATAAAGAAGATTTGAATAAATCATTAAGTACAAATATTTTAGCTACCCAAGAAATCATTTCTATGACCAATCCACTTCTTAGCCGATCAAAAAAACCAACAGCGGTGTTTTTTTCAGATAGGCAATCCTCAGACAAATTTTTTGGATCTTATAGCTCCACTAAGGATGCTCAATACAGATTAGCCCAAGCATGGAAAAAAGAGAATGATAACAAATTGCTAAATGTTCTCATTCTCGAACCAAAACCAATGTCTACATCTACTCGCGCAAGATTTCATCCNGGTGAAAATAAAAANCAACTTACAACCCCAAGTGAAGAAGCCAAGCGGTTAATAAAAAAAGTTATCCAAGCTTCCGCTTCTTAGCTTTTTCTTGGTACGGATTCTCAGAGGACTTAACGATAAGTCGAATTGGAGTTCCAGGCATTTCAAAATAAACTCTAAGGCCATTAACTAAATATCTCTTGTATGATTCTGGTAATTCCTTCGCTCGCGAGCAAAAAATGACAAATGTAGGAGGTCTCGTTTTAGCTTGCGTCATATAACGAAGCCTAATTCGCCTTCCTGACGGTGCAGGTGGTGGATGTGCTTCTATCATTTCTTCAAGCCAATTATTAAGCCTTGCCGTAGTAATTCTAATATTCCAAACCTCATAAGCTTTGATAACTGCTTTATGAAGCTTATCTAAACCAGCTCCAGTTTTTGCAGATATAGGAATTAATGGCGCCCCTTTAAGCTGGGGTAATAGTCTGTAAAACTTTTCTAATAGAACTTTAGACTGTTTTTGTTTTTCTTTTTGTAAGTCCCATTTATTGATCGCGATCACAACAGCGCGACCCTCTCGTTCTGCAAGATCAGCAATTCTTAAATCCTGAACCTCAAAGGGATTTTTGATATCTAATAATAATATTACCACTTCCGCAAAATTAACCGCTCTTAAACCATCTGACACAGATAGCTTTTCGACTTTTTCATTAATTTTCGATTTTTTGCGCATTCCAGCGGTATCAAAAACCTTAAAACTATTTCCATTCCAATCAGTAGTAAATGATATCGCATCACGAGTTATTCCCGCTTCCGGACCCGTTAGCAATCTATCTTCCCCAATTATTTTATTAATTAGAGTTGATTTTCCCGCGTTTGGACGGCCAACAACTGCCATCTGTAAGGTATGTTCAAAGAGATTAAAACCTGACGTTTCATTTCCGTTTATATCCTCTTCAAAGATTGGTAAATTAACCTCTGGCTCAACTNTCATCTTCGAGTGACTCGTAATAAATGGTTTTAACGTGTACATCAACTCATCTAATCCAATGCCATGCTCAGCAGACAAGCGAATTGGATCACCTAAACCAAGGCTATAAGACTCATAAAATCCTTCGTCACCCGACATTCCTTCACACTTATTTACTAAAAGAATTACGTGTTTTGCTCTTTTTCTGAGTAAACTAGCAAAAAGTTTATCATCTGAAGTTAAACCAACTCGACCATCTATCAAAAATAAGCACAGATCAGCATAATCTACAGCTTTCTCAGTAAGACGACGCATCCTAGCCATTAATGAGTCGTCTGTTTCATTCTCTAATCCAGCAGTATCAACCACAGTGAATTTAAGTGGTCCAATACGGCCCTGTCCTTCTCGCAAATCTCTAGTAACTCCCGGTTGGTCGTCAACTATCGCAAGACGTTTTCCTACCAAACGATTAAATAATGTAGACTTACCAACATTGGGACGACCTACAATTGCAAGAGTAAAACTCATAAAAAGATACCAGATTAAAATAAAATAATTATTTATATGCCAACAATTGACCGTTTTGACTTAACATGTACAAAACACCATCTACAATGGCCATATGAGAAGCGGCGCCAGATGGAACTCTAATTTNGTTCAACAAATCACCTGAAGTAAGTTCAAAACTTCGAAGAAAGCCATCACTTGAGGTTACCCACAACTTGCCACCAGCTAATATTGGCCCATAGTGTGCGTAGCTTTTGTTCCTCTTTTTTATATTTGGATATTGTGGCAANCTCGTTGCCCATANCTGCTCACCCGAGTCTTTATTCAAACGCTTTAATTCTGCCAAATCTGTCATTATAAATACTGAATCGTCAACTGCCCAAATAGGAGAATAAGATCCATTCTTATTTGTCCATATTCTCCCACCCGTTTTAGAATCTAATGCCACTAATCTCCCACCCTGGTTGGCAGTATAAATTATACCATCAAAAACGACAGGATCACTCGTAACATTATTTATATTGGATCTAGCACTACCTTTCCGAGTCGAAGCGACAGATGCACTCCAAATTCTCACACCACTNTCTTTCAAAACAGCTGTCAATTCTCCACTATCAAAAGGTAACAAAGCCAAATTACCAAATTCAGTAACGCTGGATCCTCCTAATAATATTGCACTTGCTAATGTTGATTGTTGCTGCCACTGGATCCGACCAACTTCAACATCCAAGGCAAATGCTTGACCATTTGCGGTCATTACGAAAACCTGATCGCCAATAATTGTTGGAGCGGCATTTATTGGAGCTTTAAAACGTTGTCTCCAAATGACATCACCATCAACGGGAGATATTGCAAAAAGCTCTCCAAAACCAGTAGATACAAATACTTTTTTAGCTCCAAAAGCCAATCCACCTGCTGAAGTATCTGCTTCAGAGTCAAATGGTGGTGTCAGTTTCGTTTTCCATTTAATTGACCCTTCAGATGTTACTTTCAATACAGTTGAGCGCGAATTCAAAACATAAATTTCATCATTCACTACTATCGGATCTGAAGTAATTCGATATTTTGAACTGTTACCTTTTCCAATTCTTGCCTTCCAAATTAACTTAGGGCTTTCTGAGAGATATGGATGAGAAATTTTATGCTTTGAGTTTCCATTTCGATGAGTCCAACTCAAATTATTTTGTTGTTTTGGAATTGAAATTGATAGCTTCAGGTTTGACCCCTCTGTCTCCTTTAATTTGATTTGCTCTCCAGCCTCAATTCTCTCACTAGTTTCCAGTGAAACATCTAATCCAAATCTCTTTCCGGGTAATTTCCCTTCATTGTCACTGCACTGCATTAAAATAAACGAAGCTGCGATCAAACAGATAAATGTAGAAACCTTATTGTTCAATTCTNCCATCTTAATACGTCACTCTGAAGAATTAGNGCTCACAGAGTCTCTCAAAGTCCTTAACAAATCACTGGCTCTTGTAGCTTGACCTCTATTGATCTCAGGCTCTTGTATGAGGGCATCTAAAGTCTTGATCGCTTCTCTAAAGTCATTCAATTGGATCTGAATTAAAGCCACCTCTTCCATGGCTATAAGTCTTAAAGTAGAACCCGGTTCAGTATAACTTTTTAAGTTATCGTATTTTTGTTGGAGAGAGCTATCGGACAACAAAATTGATTTAAAATCTGCCAGCTCTCGATACATGGGGTTGTATTCTATATTACTCGATATATCCCTAAGCAATTCTATTGCTTCATTAGTAGACCCTAGCTCAATTAAGGTATTCACTTTGATTAAATCAACCAATGCTATTCCATCAATTTTCTTTGGCTCTATTTCGTTNAGCAAAGTTAAACGAGTCGCACTATCTGCCTGAAGAGCTTCAAATAATTTGTCACCTAATTTTGCAGCATTACGTTGGTCAGTAATTTTTCTGTATTCGTTAAATGCAGCGCCACCAACTATCAAAATAACTAACAGTATAGCTACCCATGCATACTTTCTGAACAAACCAAATAAACGGTCTCGTCTTACTTCTTCAGAAACCTCTTCAATAAATGAATCAGTGTCGCTCAATTCTTCCTCCAATCTTAATTAAACTTCGTTTATCCTGAGTTAAGCAAAAATGCCAAGTAAATTTGCTCATATTCCAATTATTTTAATTCATTATGCCCCTAAATTGTTAAAATCTTTGCTAACATCTTTAATAGTCACCGGATAAAACATCGTATCTAAATAAATTTATGATTATTTGAAAGCAAGATTAATCCATTACTTGCCTATTAACAAATTCATGCATATGTACCCCATATCTCTAGTTCAATTTTTTAAAGAAGAAAACCAATGCGATTTTTTCCAGTTTTAACCGCGATTCTCATTACAGCAGCACTTTACATGCTTACATTTGAAAGAAATTCTCTTATTTTGATGGCAGGCGGCGAAATCACTGATGAAACAGAGGAAGGGTATTTACCAGCACAAAAATCTGAAGCAGTTTCTGTGCAAGTCCTTATCTCAAAATCAAGAAATGTCGAAAGTGGTATTGTAGTGCGTGGTAGAACAGAAGCAGCGCGAAATGTTGTGGTAAGAGCAGAAACGTCTGGTTTGATAATCAGTGAACCACTGTTGAAAGGAACAGAAGTAAGTCAGAATCAAGTTCTTTGTGAATTAAACGTGGGGACNCGTGAAGTAAAATTAGCCGAAGCAAACGCCAGATTAGTTGAAGCTAAGGTTAACAATAACGCTGCTTCTAGATTGGCTGAGAGNGGTTACGGTTCGGAAACCAAAGCGATTGCAAGAAAAGCCGCTCTTCAAAGCGCTGAAGCTAATGTTAAATTAGCCGAAAAAGAAATTGAAAGGTTAAGAATAGCCGCACCATTTTCGGGCTTATTGAGTAGTGATGTGGCAGAACTCGGAAGCTTATTACAACCTGGGTCAGAATGTGCAAGAATTGTAAAGCTTGACCCAATTAAAATAGTTGGTTTTGTAGCAGAAACTGAGGTTGATAAATTATCAGTTGGCGCCTTTGCTGCAGCACGTCTAGCCAATAATAAAACGGTTTCTGGAAAGGTCACTTACATCTCGATTACAGCTGATCCAATGACCAGGACTTTCAGAGTTGAAGTAGATGTTCCTAATCCTGAAAGAAGTATTCGAGAAGGTGGAACAGCAGAAATCTTTATTAATACCTCTGGAGAGTCTGCTCATTTACTGCCTCAATCGGCTATGACCTTGAATAACAATGGAGATTTGGGTGTGCGCGTGGTGGAAGATGGCTTTGCAAAATTTTATAAAGTTAAAATTGTTCGAGATACAATAGATGGCATTTGGCTTTCAGGTTTGCCCGATACGGTGGAGGTCATTGTTGTTGGGCAAGAATATGTCATCGATGGTCGAAAAGTTATAAAGAAATACCAGGAGTAAATCGATGAACTCTCTTATTGACTGGGCTATTTATCGCGCAAGAATGATCATAACATTCGTAGTTATGTCGATTGCGGCGGGTACATTCGCTTATCTTGGTCTTCCAAAAGAAGGATCACCAGACATTGATATCCCAGTAGTTGTAGTATCAGTGCCTTTTCCTGGCATCTCCGCACAAGATAGTGAAAAATTAATTATCAAACCTATGGAGTCAAATCTAAAAGAGCTCGCTGGGATTAAACGGATGAGTGGCATTGCCGCTGAGAATTACGGTGTCCTCGTACTAGAATTTGAGTTCGATTGGGATAAGGATGCCACAATTGCNAATGTACGTGACAAAATGTCAAAAGTTGAAGCAGAATTTCCCAAAGGTGCAGATAAATATACNGTAACAGAAATTAATTTTTCAGAATTTCCTATCCTAGTTGTCTCTCTTTCTGGCGAATTGCCAGAACGGACATTATTGCATGCCGCAAAAAACCTGAAAACAGAGGTTGAGGCTCTTCCGGAAGTTTTAGAAGTGGGACTAGCAGGTCACAGAAACGAGATGCTCGAGGTCATTATAGATCCACTACGGTTAGAGAGCTACAACGTTACCGCTGGTGAATTGATTAACGTAGTAACAAATAATAACCAGTTGATCGCAGCGGGGACAGTGGAAACTGATACTGGTGCATTCAGCGTAAAAATTCCTTCATCTTTTGATAAAGCGCAAGACGTTTATAACTTACCTGTTAAGGTAAATGGTGANAGTATTGTTACGCTGGGTGAATTAGCAAAAATCAAACTAACTTTCGAAGATCTCACTGGAACGGCACGGTTTAATGGAGAGAAAACTGTAGCCTTGCAGGTAATCCAGCGTAANGGATCGAACATTATCGATACCGTAGAAACAGTNAAGAAAAAAGTATTAGCTGCTAGAAATGATTGGCCACTTGAACTCAAACAAAGCGTTAGCGTAAACTTTGCCATGGATTTATCCAAAGAAGTTGAAGGNATGGTTGGACAACTTGAAAGCTCTGTTCTGACTGCAATCGCACTTGTAATGATAGTGGTATTAGCATCTTTAGGAATGAGATCAGCGTTACTGGTTGGTTTTGCTATCCCAACATCGTTTCTGTTATGCTTTGCATTAATGTCGGTAATGGGNATAGCNATATCNAACATGGTGATGTTTGGCTTAATTCTNGCAGTGGGAATGTTAGTTGATGGTGCAATAGTCGTTGTNGAGTATGCTGATAAACGAATAAGAGCCTCCATAAACCCTGTTCAAGCCTATGGAGACGCAGCTAAAAGAATGTTTTGGCCGATTGTGAGCTCAACTGCTACAACCTTGTGCGCATTTCTCCCAATGTTATTTTGGCCAGGTGTACCCGGTGAGTTCATGGGAATGTTACCCGTAACATTAATATTTGTTTTATCAGCTTCATTAATTGTTGCATTAATCTATCTACCGGTTGTTGGGGGCGTGGCAGGCCAGTTTTCAGTCTTACTTGAAGGTAGAGCTTTAAATCTTAGAAGGAGACATTGGTTATTTCGAGCGGGCATCACATTGATCGGCTCGGTAATTCTGTATATGGGTTTAATGCAATTAATTAATCCTAACTTCATTTTGGGAGATATAGCTAATAAGCAAAATCCAATATCAATATTTTTGATGTCATTTTGTATATTAATTGGATCACTGTTTATTTCTGTTGGAATAGGCTCACTCAAAATAATTAAAGTTCAGAAACGAGTAGATAGCAAATATCGCAGAACCCTGTTTGGGAAATTTATTGTTTTATTAACTGGAAATCCCATCATGCCTCTGGTTTCAATTGCCTCGGTAATTGCAACCGTGATCTTAATATTTACTTTGTTCACTCAAAGTGGAAAAGGCGTCGAGTTTTTTGTCGAGACGGATCCAGAGCGAGCAATCGCTTATATTCAAGCTCGAGGAAATTTATCAATCAACGAAAAAGATCAAATTCTCTCTGAAGCAGAAGAACTTATAATTGATGAAGAAGGTGTTAGTTCTGTATTTGCATTTGCGGGCGACGGTGGTTTAAACCAGTTTAACCCTCAGGGACCACCTGGAGACACAATAGGTCAAATTCAAATAGAACTGAGCCCATGGGATCAAAGACCACCAGGATTGAGCGGGAAAACTATTCTATCCAACTTACAAGACCTGCTTAACACTATCCCAGGCGTACAGTCAGAAATTAGGGAACAGGCAGTTGGCCCTGGTGCAGCTAAACCAGTTCACCTTCGAATTAAAGGAGATGATTTTGAATCGCTCGTAAAATCCGCAAATAAAGTAAGAGAAAAGTTTCAAAATACCAAAGGTCTAATTAAAATTGAGGATAATTTGCCATTGCCTGGAATAGACTGGAAAATCGACGTCGATGTTGAAAAAGCTGGGCGTTTTGGCGCTGATGTCGTTACGGTTGGCGCAATGGTTCAACTTGTTACTGGCGGATTACTACTTGACACAATGAGAGTTGATACATCTGATGAGGAGATAGATATTAAAGTTCGCTTGCCAGAATCTGATAGACTTCTGAGTACTATAGATACTTTGAAGGTTAGAACTGGCGCTGGATTAATTCCTCTGTCGAACTTCATAACCCGAACCCCNGTGAAAAAACTAGCTCAGATTAATCGTGTAGATAGTAAACGNTATTTTGATATTAAGGCCGATGTTGAACCGGACTTAGTTAANAATAACGAAGCTTTAATTACTCCAACAGAGAGAATTTCAGTGTTAACCAAATGGTTGGAAGACGAAAAACCACTAGAGAATAACGTCTCTTACGAGTGGACTGGGGATGACGAAGATCAAAAAGAAAGTCAAGANTTTTTGACAAGCGCTTTTGCGGCAGCACTTGGATTGATGTTTGTTATATTGTTGGCCCAATTTAACTCATTTTATAATTCTGTTTTGGTTCTATTGGCAGTAATTTTATCNACCACAGGTGTATTGGTTGGAATGATTGTAATGGACCAAAACTTCTCTGTAATTATGACTGGAACTGGGATAGTTGCACTGGCCGGAATAGTTGTAAATAACAACATCGTTTTAATCGACACTTACCAAGATTACTCAAAATATATGCCAAAACTTGAAGCAATTGTAAGGACCGCAGAAGATAGAATAAGGCCAGTGTTTCTTACAACGGTTACTACCATGGCGGGTCTTACTCCCATGATGTTTGGATTGTCATTAGATTTTTTCAATGGTGGATATACAATAGATAGCCCCACTGCTCTTTGGTGGAAGCAATTAGCAACAGCTGTTGTATTTGGATTGGGAATAGCNACAGTACTCACATTAGTATTTACTCCTTCCATGTTGGCTCTCAGAATTTGGGTGGCAAAAGGGTCTTACGGAATTTATTCTATCTTCAGAATAAATATTATTAGAGACGCTAGAGGGAAGAAATTGCGTGAGGACTTTAAACTGAGGAAATTAGCCAAGAATAAGAAAGATCCAGAAATAATATGGGGATTAGAATAAAGTTAACTTTAGTTGTTTTTAATATCTTTTAACTTAATTGTCTTTGGCNTGATTGCTCCACATTTTACTATATCGACCCTTCATTGCGAGTAATTCTTTGTGGCTTCCGCTCTCTACTATTTCACCATGTTCCAAGACAACAATAAGATCATTATTGGCAATAGTAGAAAGCCTATGTGCTATTGAAATCACGGTTCGCTCTTTCAGCATCGCATATAAATTCTCTTGAATGTCATTTTCAGTTTCTGTGTCCAATGACGATGTAGCTTCATCCAANAGTAAAATTGGAGGATTTTTTAAAAGTGTTCGCGCAATACCTACCCTTTGCTTCTCTCCACCAGACAATTTTAGTCCACGTTCTCCAACCGTGGTTTTATACCCATCTGGCAAGTTTGAAATAAAATTGTGGATCTTTGCTGATTTAGCAGCTGCTATCACTGAGTCTTCATCAGCGTTAAGATTACCATAAGCTATATTGTAGTAAATCGTATCATTAAACAGAACAGTATCCTGTGGAATTATTCCTATTTGAGAATGAAGGCTAGATTGCGTAACATCCTTGATATTATTGCCATCAACCAATAACTCACCTTCATTTATATCGTAAAACCTAAACATTAAGCGACCGATAGTCGATTTTCCAGAGCCCGAAGTGCCCACAATGGCGACGTTTTGACCTGATTTAACAGACAGGTTGAAATTTTTTAAAATCACTCGATTANGTTCATAACCAAAGCTAATATTCTTAAAATCTACTCTACCCTCCGTCACACATAAATCATAAGCATTCTTAGAGTCTATTACATCAGGCGCTTGAGCTAAAAGTTCAAACATTTCACTCATATCAACCAGTGCTTGTCTTATTTCTCGATATACGGTGCCTAAAAAATTTAGTGGCATAGTGATTTGGATCATGTAAGCATTTACCATTACAAAATCACCTACTGTTAGACTTCCATTTTGCACCCCAATTGCAGCCATAATCATAACTGCTACAAGTCCCCCAGTTATCAAGAATGCTTGACCAACATTTAGAAAAGATAATGAGTAAGAAGTTTTAAGCGCAGCAGCCTCATACTGCTTCATAGACTCATCATATCTTGCTGCCTCAACTTTTTCAGCATTAAAATATTTTACAGTCTCAAAATTCAAAAGGCTATCAATAGCTTTCTGATTAGCCTCTGTNTCTTGCTTATTCATCTCTTTGCGAATTTTTACTCGCCACTCAGCAACAGTGAATGTGAACCAAATGTATAAAGTGATTGTAGTTACAACTACTACCAAATACCAAATATCAAAGACTAGGAATAATATTATAGCAACCAGCGTTAACTCAATACTCAACGGAATTATTGAAAATAGCATAAATCTGAGTAGAAAATCTACACCCTTGACTCCGCGCTCAATTACTCGGCTCAACCCACCAGTTTTACGAGATATGTGGTATCTAAGAGACAATGCATGGATATGTTCAAAAGTTTCTAAAGCCAAGGAGCGCAAAGCTCGTTGGGCTACTTTCGCAAAAATAACGTCTCGCAACTCTCCAAATCCAACACTCGCAAGTCTAAAGAAGCCATAAGCAAAAACAATACCACTTGCACCTAATAACAACATCAAAGCGTCTGTGGATTTTCCATTAGAAGCCAGTCCATCAACAACGGCTTTAAATAAGAATGGTGTGGATACTGCCACTATTTTTGCAAGCATTAAAAACATTAAAGCCAAAATTACACGTCTTTTGACCCATGACTGTTGATCCGGCCACAAGTAAGGTGCAACTTTCTTGATTGTTAGCCAACTAGAGTAAGATTGTTTATTTTCAACAAAATTTGACATATAATGCCTGGATCCATTTAAAGTTTTCTTAGGAAAAAGAAATTTTGGTTACTATTCAGGGAGTTTGAAGATTTGCCCAGGATAAATTAAATCAGGATCTCGTATCTGGTCCTTATTTGCATGGTAAATTCTGACATACTGGATCCCAAATCCATAGGTCTTTCGCGCAACAGCCCATAAAGTATAACCAGGTTGAATAATAACTGTGGATAATCCAATACCAATCTGGGGTGTAGAATCNGCAACTTCATTGTTTGCCAGTGCAGCCATTTGTTTAGCAACCTGACTAGTTTCTTTTTGAAATGGTGTTTCCGTTCTTGATGTTACCACACCATCAGAGTCTAATTGATCAATGCGCAGAATATATACACCTGCGTCAATTTCCTGCAAATCCATACTCCAAGTTCCATCTGCCTCAATAGAACGTGTTTTTACGGGCTTGTTATCAACGTAAATCCTAATATGTTGATCTACAACACCCCTTCCTGAAAGCAAGACTTCACCCTCTGCGTCGTAAGATATTGCATCAATAATGACATCTGAAACTTTGGGAGCATTTGTCTGAACAGCTGGAGAGATAACCTTTAGATCTTTTGAGGAAACAATTGCTACAGAAACATCAGAAGTATCTAACTCTTTACTCTCAACTGTCTCTGTTTTGTTTAACGAATTGATTTCTATAGTATCTTCATCATTATTTTCGTCTACTTTTGGTTCATCTAAAACAGTATCTGAGCTCTCTTCTGCAACAATTATGTTTTTTTGTTGTTCATCTTCATGATTGTTTTCTTCTACTTTTGGTTTATCTGAATTAGTATCCGAGCTCTCTTCTGCAACAATTATATTTTTGTCTTGTTCATCTGTCTCCAAAATTGGTGTAATCAAAACTGTTTCATCAGAGACTACCTCTCGACCATCTTTATGGCGACTTCTTAAGACCAATGAACGCGGTTTATTTGATATACCTAGGTCTAAAATAATCGCAAATTCACCATTGTCGTCTGGTATTACCACTGCAATTACTTGTCCATCTAAGACAATTTCCAGGTCTTGTCCCGCTAAACCTTTTCCAGCGATCGTCGCTAATCCAGATGAGTCAATACTAAACAAATCAAATTTTGGAGATGGAAGATTGGTTACTTCTTCAACAACTTCATTATTATTTTCCTTTACCTCTCCACTGCCATTCTCATATTCCACATCTTTATTATTGATAGCATCCGAATCCACTATAATTTCAGTTTTATTACTATCTTCAATTATTGTGTCTTCGATTTTCACGTCATTAACTGTTTTTAAAACAATAATGTCTTCATTATTATAAACTGAAATACCAATTATAATACCAATCAATATAACAATTAATACCGTTACAGCCTCAGTATAATTTAATTTGCTTCTCAAAGTTTTCTCAATTCAAAAATTTTTATTTATTAAAGTTATCGATAGTAAAAGTATTAAGACTTGTTAAGTCTACAAAATAATCTCATCATAACACAATTATAAGAAACATGACAAACACCAGTTAAGGATTATTTGCAATGATTGCCACAAAATTATCAATTTGTGTCTTTTGCGGTTCAAGAAACGGAAATGACAACGCATTTACTGAAGTTGCAAAGCGAACGGGAGCTATAATTGCCAAGCATAATTGGAGGCTCGTTTATGGTGCAGGAGATGTGGGCTTAATGGGAGCAATCGCAAAAAGCTGTCAGGAAAATGGGGGAACTACCTTTGGAGTAATACCTAAGTTCTTGCTGGAAAAAGAGGTTGGCAAAGTTGATTTATCAACATTCGTTATAACCGAAAACATGCATGAAAGAAAAAAGATAATGTTTACAAACAGCGATGTTATCATAACTTTACCCGGAGGTATTGGTTCATTAGATGAATTTTTTGAACTTTTAACCTGGACACAACTAGAGGTTAGCAAAAAACCATTATACATCCTCAATATAAATGGCTACTGGGATCCTCTAATAGCGTTAATAGATCATGTCATAAAACAAGAGTTCGCTGATAATGATCTATTGAACTCATTTAAAACAATAAATTCTGTTGATGATTTGGAAAATGATTTGCTTCAAAATCACCTAAAGTGATTCAAAACCATATTTTAGTGTCTATAGTCTTTCTGCAACATTTTCCCAATTAACCAAATTATCGAGAAAGTTTTTCAGATAGACTGGTCGTTTATTCCTAAAATCAATATAATAAGAATGCTCCCAAACATCACATCCAAGCAAAGCTTTTTGATTAAAGCAGAGCGGATTTACTCCATTTTCCGTCTTGGTTATCTTCAATCCACCATCTGCTTCCTGTACTAACCAACACCAACCGGAACCAAACTGACCGACACCAGCCGCACAAAATTCTTCTTTAAATTTATCTACTGAACCAAAGGAGTCGTTTATTTTAAGTTCCAAATTAGAGGGCATTTTTTTACCTGATGGCCCCATCATTTCCCAAAATTGATTATGGTTCCAGAGTTGTGAAATATTATTAAATATGCCATTTTGCGCTACACTTGTTGGATTATATGTGCCAACAATAATTTCCTCTAAACTCTTGTTTTCCCATTCCGTACCAGAAATTAGCTTATTACCATTATCTACATAAGCTTTATGATGTAAATCATGGTGAAATTCTAAAGTTTCTTTACTCATACCCAAATCAGCTAACGCATCATGCTGATATGGTAAATCGGGAAGTACAAATGCCATTTTTAATATCCTTTTTAACTATCAATTATTATTTTCAAAATAATTATACAGGTAATTATTACAATCTAACAGAGGTTTAATAAATATTTTTATTTAGTTCAAAGTAGGTGTTATCTCATAGCGCTAATGGTCATGGGAATGATCCATTTTTTTCATAACCTTAGCACTTCCTTTGTATAAGACCTCAACTTCAATTTGACCTGCATTCACAAATTCTAAGGTAAGTTTAAAATAGCTATCTTTCTTCAAGGTCTCCGACAACCCCATTAACATAATGTGTTTTCCACCCTGTTCGAGATTCAAGTGGCCATACGAAAGCACTTCAAAACCCTCCTTCACGTGAACCATTTTCATTACATCACCCTCCATCTCAGAAGAATGTAACTGTGCCATTTTTGAGATGGCTGTCTCTGCAGACAATAATCGATCAATATTTTTACCATGATTATGAATAACCATAAATATCGCTCCAGATTTTGACTTTGGAGTGCTTGTAACCGCAAAGGCGTCTTTTATCATAATGTCAGCCGCCAAGGGCAAAGTAAAAAACACTAAGAATAATGTAATCAAATATTTTAATTTCACAATTTATCTCCAAATTCACTTTCATTGATATAACACTTGAAATTTTCTGAAAGATTAAAATGGAAAGTCTCATTTGTCATTGCGATAAATGGTAAAAATTAACTTGACGTAACGTAGTGTTTAGATTCGTTGACAACTCCAATATAAATATCTGTATATTTATCACAATAAAGTTTTGGGGGGGGATATGGATATCGCAAAACAAATATTAATCGTAGGAGGGGGAGCTGGAGGTATAGCAACTGCTACAAGTCTTCTAAAAAGAGATCGCTCTTTAGACATCACTATAATCGAACCATCGGATGATCACTATTACCAACCAGGTTGGACAATGGTCGGAGCTGGTATTTTTAGTAAAGAAGATACCCGTAGGGATACCTTAAGTGTTTGGCCTTCAGGAGTAACAAGAATTAAAGGTGAAGTGGAAAAGTTTGAACCGGCTAAAAACCTTGTGAAACTATCTGATGGATCATCTATAAAATACGAAACACTGGTAGTGGCATGTGGATTAAAATTAGATTGGGATTCAATAGAAGGACTTAATGAAGCCCTGGGCAAAAATGGTGTGACTTCAAATTATCGATATGATCTTGCACCCTATACCTGGAAGCTTGTCCAAGAGATGAAAGGTAAAGAAGCAATCTTTACTCAGCCTGCTATGCCAATCAAATGCGCTGGTGCACCTCAAAAAGCAATGTATTTGTCATGTGATCATTGGTTAAGAAATAATAAGTTAAGTGATATGAACGTGTCGTTTTGCAATGCAGGACCAGTGCTTTTCGGTTGTGCTCCATATGTTCCACCTCTTATGGAATATGTAAAGAAATATGGGATTAGCTTAGATTTTAGTCATAATCTAATTAAAATTGACGGTGAAAATAAAATAGCTTGGTTTAAAGTAAGCAGTGAAAATGCAGACCCCCAAGTTGTCGAAAAAAAATTCGATATGATTCATGTGTGCCCACCTCAATGTGCTCCAGATTTTATCAAATCAAGTCCAATATCCAATGAAGCGGGGTGGGTTGATGTAAATCAAGAAACTTTACAACATACAAAATTTCCAAATATTTTTGGAATTGGAGATGTGACTTCCACTCCAAATGCAAAAACAGCCGCTGCTGTTCGCAAACAAGCGCCAATTGTGGCTTCGAACATTTTATCAGTCTTAAAAGGTAATAATCCAACGCCCAAATACGATGGGTATGGGTCATGCCCACTTACAGTCGAAAAAGGCAAAATAATTTTGGCAGAATTTGGCTACGGTGGAAAAGTAATGCCTACCTTTCCTTGGGACTCAACAAAACCCAGGAGGATGGCATGGTTTTTAAAAAAATCAATACTTCCAACGGTCTATTGGAGTGTAATGCTGAAAGGCCGCGAATGGTTAACAGGTACTTAGAAAAACAAGAATCAAACAATAATCCTGCGTCTTAACTTAAGTAAAGGCGTCAACGCAATTTTAAAATAACAAAGAATTTTATTAAACAGGGAGAAAATAGATGAATTTACGACCAGATCCAACATTTTATGCTACAGCTGAATTGGCAATGAAGGCACCAGCTGAGAAATTAGCGTTTACATTAATGCTAAGCCCAGATGGTTCCAAGCCTGATGGACTAGCCGTTGTAGATGTTAACCCAAAATCAAAAACATATGGTGATATATTGCATAGCCTGTTTATGCCAAATTTAGGTGATGAGTTTCATCACTTCGGATGGAATGCATGCTCGTCTTCATTATCTCCACTTACTGGGCATGCGTTTCTTGAAAGACGTTATTTGATAATACCAGGAATTAGATCATCACGGATATACGTTATTGATGTAAAAGAACCCCTAAAAGCTAAAATTCATCGAATAATCGAAGCAGATGAAATAATGGAGAAAACTGGATATTCTAGACCCCATACTATTCACTGCGGACCCGAGGGCATATATGTGTCAACATTAGGGGGCGGCGGAGCCGATGGGACAGACGGACCTCCAGGTATCTTTATAATGGATTGTGAAACTTTTGATATTCTAGGTCGATATGAGATGGATAGAGGAGCTCAAGAAAAAGGATACGATTTTTGGTGGAATTTGCCACGTGATTATATGGTCAGTTCTGAATGGGGTCTACCTCCACAATATGAAAATGGGATTGTAGCTGAAGATCTTCTAAGTAACAAATATGGTCACTCAATTCATTTTTGGGATCTTCGTGCTAGAAAGAATGTGCAAACAATTGACTTGGGCGCAAACCATCAGATGGCGTTAGAAATACGTCCTGCGCACGATCCAGCAAAAGAATATGGATTTTGTGGTGTTGTGGTAGATACTTCAAATTTAGAAGGCGCTATATTTACATGGTGGAGAAAAGAAGACGGAACATTTGAAGCAAAGAAGACTATAACTATTCCACCGGTTGCTGCAGATCCAGATGATTTACCAGAGCTATTAAAAGGGTTTTCTGCTGTTCCGCCTTTAGTCACAGATATTGATCTTAGTTTAGATGACAAATATCTCTATGTAGCTTGCTGGGGAACCGGTGAAATGCATCAATACGATGTCAGCGATCCAATGAACCCGGTCTTAAATGGAAAAATAGAAATTGGTGGAATTGTGACCAAGACGAAACATGCTAACGGTAAGGAATTTGGTTACGGCCCACAAATGTTAGAAATTAGTCGTGATGGTAAGAGAGTATATTGGACAAACTCACTTTATTCCACTTGGGATGATCAATTCTATCCAGGAGAGCGTGGAGCCGCGATGGTAATGGCAGATGTTGCTGATAATGGTGATTTTACTTTAAATAAAGATTTTTGGGTTAATTTTCCAAAAGGTTACAGATCACACCAAATCCGTTTAGAGGGTGGCGATTGCTCAACAGATAGTTTTTGTTTCCCATCTGTTTAATTAATGGAGAATTTAAATAGCATGGCGGCCCTTTGGGGGGCCGTCATTTTTTCTGGGATATATCATGGTTTCAATCCGGCAATGGGTTGGCCTCTTGCTGTATCAGCAGCACTTTTTGAACGGAAAAAATCTGCGTTATTTAAAGCAACAATTGCTTTAGGTGTTGGTCATTTGCTTTCAATGCTAATTATTCTATTACCATTTTCAATTCTAACTTCTTTTATTATTTGGGAAAGCGAGATAAGAATAGCAGCTGGCCTGCTAGTAATGTCACTTGGAGTTTATCTACTTATAAATAACCGGCACCCTAAATTTTTAGCTCGAATACCCCCCTCAAAACTCGCTTTGTGGTCTTTCTTGGCTGCTTTAGCTCATGGAGCAGGATTGATGTTAGTTCCAATATTTCTAGGCTTATGCGCACCTGAAGATTTTGATACAGGGCATCAAGCAGCCCAGACTTTAATGGGGTCAAAAATAGAAACTGCCCTTGTTGTTGCTCTTATTCACACATTAGCTATGTCTTTTATTGGCGCATTTTTAGCAATAATTGTTTATTTTTGGTTGGGTCTAAAATTTATCTCAAAAACCTGGTTTAATCTAGATGCTGTTTGGGCCATTAGCTTAATACTTGTTGGAGCAATTGGTCTTTTTACAGCCATTAATCATACTTAATTGGAAATTTTTAAATTTCAAAAAGATAAGCTCAATACAAAAATACGTCGAGCACTTTTAAAATTTAACCTTGAATAGACCGTTTAGGTTGCTTCTGAAGCTTTTTGAATCTCACGCTTAACTCTTAGTGCTTTTTCAGACAGCTCATTATCCTTTGCTTTTGCCATAAAGCCGTCTAAGCCGCCTCGATGATCAACCGTTCGCAACGCAGCCGCAGAAACTCTGAATTTGAAGGATCTATCCAACACTTCCGATAGCATTGTTACATCATTCAAATTTGGTAGAAATCGTCTTTTTGTCTTATTATTTGCATGGCTCACGTTGTTTCCAACCATTACACCTTTTCCTGTTAACTCACACCGACGCGACATAATTCTAGCCCTCAAAAAATAATACTCATTCGAGAGCTGTGAATAGGCTGTCAATCAAAGATCGTCAAGAGATACATATCATTCTTATTACTTATTTTTTTCTACAGTCTTTAATATATCTTCTGCGGCTCGCTCTGGCGTAATTTTCTCATCCCAAACCTCTTTCTTAAATACACTCTTTAATTCTAAGAATTTACTATCTTTCTCAAACTTTTGAATCATTCGATTTTTTAATTCAGACTCAAACCAGTCAAGCGATTGATTGCGTCGTTGATCAATCCAGATACCAGTTTTTGCTCGGTAGTCCTTTAACAAATTAATCTCCCTCCATACTTTATCTAAACCGGTGGCTTCTAAAGACGATAATGTAAGTGCTTTTGGAAAATCATCAGGATCAATTTGTCTTTTTCGTAGTAACCTTAATGCACCTGCATAATCAGCACAGGTTCGTAATGCCGTAGACTTCAATTCTCCATCAGCTTTATTAACAAGAATTAAATCAGCTATCTCCATTATACCTCTTTTTACCCCTTGAAGCTCATCACCACCACCAGGTGCCATTAACAAAAGAAATATATCCGTCATTTCAGACACCATAACCTCTGACTGACCCACTCCAACCGTTTCCACAATTATTAGATCAAAGTTTGCAGCTTCACAGAGAGCAATTGCCTCTCTCGTTTTTGGAGCTACCCCACCCTGATATTCTTGACTGGGCGAGGGTCGTATAAATGCTGCAGGCTCTCGAGACAAAAGCTCCATTCTTGTTTTATCACCAAGTATGGAACCACCTGAAAGTTTAGATGTCGGGTCAACAGCCAAAACAGCGACTTTGAAGCCTTGCTTTATTAACATCATGCCAAAACTTTCAATAAACGTAGATTTTCCAACACCCGGCGTACCTGTCAAACCAATACGAATCGAGTGACTATTTTTTTCGAGAAGCTCATCCATCAATAATAAAGCCTGGTCTCTGTGATCTGTACGAGTGCTCTCCACTAGAGTAATTGCACGTGCTAATGCACGCCGATTTCCGGCCTTAACTTCTTTGATGAGAGATTTTACTGATTCCATGACTAAGCCTCTTTAAAAATTAAAGCTAATGCATTTATGCAATGCCGCTTACCAGTTGGTTCAGGGCCATCATCAAATACATGCCCAAGATGCCCACCACATCGTCTACAATGAACTTCAACAAGAATCTTAAAAAAATGTCTATCGTCGCGGTAATCAACATTACCAAGGATAGGTTTCCAAAAACTTGGCCACCCGGTACCACTATCATATTTATTTTCTGACGAATAAAGTGCAAGTCCACAGCCTGCACAACAATATTCTCCAGTTCGGTTTTCATTTAACAGATTAGATTTTTCACCATACAGAGAACTTGAAAAAGGTCTTTCAGTTTTCCATTCGCGAAGTATTGCATATTGAGCAGGACTTAGTATCTCCCTCCATTCTTTTTTGGTGAGAGTAATTTCGAATGAACTCCAACCTTTTGTAGGTTGGATTCCTACGATAACAAAAGAAGCAGTTGAAGTAAGAAATCGACGTCTATTTATCACTTAGTTTTCTCCAACTCACATTGATCAACATTAAACTGCATTACTTGCTTTAATGACAAAAATAGAGTTTTCTAACAAATATGCAAATTTGGATAATTTTCACTGTTTTTGCGGCATTTGTCCAAAATATAAGGTTTGTTTTACAAAGAAACCTACATCATGCTGGGATGAGTGCCAGTAGCGCAACCTTTGCCAGATTTATTTTTGGGGCGCCCATTGCCTTAATGTTTTTACTTTTTCTTATTTTTAATTTTGATTATCATTTACCTACTTTTGAGCCTAATTTTTTTTACTTTTCATTAATCGGTGGAACTGCTCAAATTCTAGCTACAATCTTCACTATTAAATTATTTGGCAAACGTAATTTTTCAGTAGGAATAATATTTACCAAAACTGAAATTATTCAAACCGCTATAGTAGGATTCATTTTCCTAGGTGAAGCGCTCTCTGTTTATGGGAGCATTGCAATAATGATTAGTTTTTTAGGCATATTATGTCTTTCAGAGCCGAAAAAAGCATTTCTTAATAAATCACCTGCGATCATTTTAAACAAAACAGCAATTATTGGAGTCAGTGCTGGGACCCTTTTTGCTATTAGTTCTGTTGGTTATCGGGGAGCCTCACTATCATTGGTAGAAGGCAATTATATAATAAGGGCAGCAACAACCTTAACTTTCGTAACAATTTTTCAAGCAATTATTATGTCCATTTGGTTTGCAATTAATGATAAGAATAGTGGACTTAGTACACTTAAAAATTGGCGAATATCATGTTTGGTAGGTATTACTGGTGTGCTAGGAAGTTATGCTTGGTTCCTAGCCTTCACATTACAAAACGCTGCATATGTGAGGGCTCTTGGTCAAATCGAATTGGTCTTCACATTTCTTGCATCATATTTCTTTTTGAAAGAGAAGAATAGTCAAATAGAAATGATAGGTATATTCTTAATTTTATTAAGTGTTTTTTTAATACTCAAAAGTTTTTAAAAATCAAGCACGCTCACTATACTCAAACGTTTCCGTGTTAACAATAATAGCCTCTTCAGGCCCCACAAATGGGGGTATCATTATTCTAAGGCCATTATCTAATATCGCAGGTTTATAACTGTTTGCTGCTGTTTGCCCCTTAATTGCAGGTTCTGTATCTTTAACTATGCAAGTTACTTTCTGTGGAACTGAAACATTTAAGGCCTCCTCACCAAAATACTCAATTGTTACCATCATACCATCTTGCAAAAATGGCCGTCGATCTCCCAATAACTCAGCCTGTAACTCAATTTGATCATAAGTTTCCATATCCATGAATACCAACATCTGATCATTCTCATAAAGGAATTGTTGCTCTTTTTGTTCTAGCCTGATTTTTTCTACTTTATCATCTGACCTGAAGCGTTCATTAAGTTTTGAGCCGTTTCTCAAATTTTTCATTTCGACCTGAGCAAATGCACCACCTTTACCCGGTTTAACATGATTAACTTTAACAGCAATCCATAGGCCATCGTTATGTTCAAGCACATTGCCAGGACGGATTTCATTTCCATTTATTTTAGCCATTGCACACCTATAAAATCGAGATTACTTAAGATTTAATCTTCTATATAGACGTCTATTTGAGTTCGCAAGGACGCCAAAAATCTTTACAAATATTATATGCAATTAACGCATATCAGATATGCAATATTTGCATTACCCAAGATGGGTACTTTTATGATACAAGATGCGGAACACTAGAATATAGATTACATAAGGTACGAATATGCGTGACCATCATAACGACTTGGCTTGGACAAATGATCAAGGATCCAGATCTAGAAAACTATTCGCCGCAGTAGTTTTGGCAGCTTTGGACGATGCTATTGCCGACGATAAGAAATTTGGAAATGGCCCAGAAGTCATAGCAAGATGGGCAAGATCTAGAGACGGTCGTGAAGTATTGTCTTGCGCTGGTATTGACCCAAACGAACGCGTTGTGGAAGGCCTAATGGAATTTGTATCCAAGGGAATAAGAACCTCAGTAGCATTATCCAGAGAAGAAAGTGAGCGCAGAAGCCAATTAGAGGCTGCTTAATCTTTTTAAATTCTTAGATTACAACTGAGGATTTGGATTAAATGTATCACCATCAACAGCGATAGTCTGACCCGATACGAAACGAGCCTCCTTACTCGCCAAAAATACTGCCATTTCAGCTATATCTAATCCTTCGACCCACTTTTGCATAGACGTGCCTTTTGCATAACCTTTGTAGATCTCATCTCTTGTCTGACCGCTCGTTTTGGCCTCACTTGTCATAACCCTTTCCATTCTTGCACCCTCCACAGCACCGGGACAAATTGCATTAACTCTCACACCAAAAGGCCCAAGTTCCATTGCCAAGGTCTTCATTAAACCTAAAACACCCCATTTAGCCGTGCTATAAGGAGAACGGTTAGGATATCCATACTGTCCCGCAGTTGAGGAGGTGATGTTAATTACCCCAGATCCTTGTTTTTTAAAAATACTGGCCGCGTACTTTGCAGCTATAAAGGTACCATCTAAATTCACTTTCAGACAATGCTGCCAATCTGATAGAGCAATTTGATCAATTGTTGCCGTCGGTCCAGCTATACCAGCATTTGCACATAATACATCCAAACCTCCCCATGTTTTGCTTATCTCATCGAAAAGCGCTTTCATACCGATTTCATCACACACATCCACACATCGAGCATTAATAGACTTAGGCAGATTATCAATTGCATTCTGGTTTAGATCGGCAACCCAGACGAGAGCATTTTTTTTCAAAAAACATTTAGCAATTTCCAGACCAATTCCATCTGCACCAGCTGTTATTAAAACACGTTGCCTCACTTAGGTTGACCAACATGCCTTCCAACACCTCCAGGTGTAGGAATATTTGCTTGTTCCCTTGATAACCTTTTCAACTCTTCTTGAATGGTTTCTGACGCCTCACTAACCTTTCGAGTAGCTAAACTAACGTGTAATAGTAAATGCTCACCTGATGCTAAGAGTTGTCCTTTCTCACCAATCATTTCGTGAAATATGTGAATCTTTTTCTTTGTCGACTCTAAACAAGTTGTTTGAATTAATATTTTAGATCCAGCTAAAACTTCTTCAATATGACGGATGTGTGTTTCAGCAGTAAAGTAACTTCCCCCTGTTTTAATATAATTCTCATCGCAGCCAATTTCTGCCATAAACCTATCCGTTGCGTCACAAAAAGCTTGAAGATATCTTGCTTCGTTCATGTGGCCATTATAATCTGTCCAATCCAAAGGAACCACGCGACACCCAGTGTTTAGCGGTTTATCCGGGACTCGAAGGGAAGCATTCTTTGCTCTCACATCATACTCATTCAAAGTCCTACCGGCACCCCAATTTTGGCCTTTCAACGCTCGCATGATGGAAACTAAGTTATTATCTCTAATTTTCTCTAATTCTCTTGGTGAAAACTGTGAAGATTGTGTTTCACACTGATCACCCACCATTTCAACAAAATCAGGAGTCAGCTCCGGGACATCCATTAATTTTGTCCACGGCCATTTAAGGCAGGGCCCAAACATTGCCAACATTGCGCGCATTCCACCCTCACCACCTGCAAGGTGAAATGTCTGCATTGTACCCATCTGAGCCCACCTTAAACCCGGCCCATAAGCTATAGCGGCATCTAATTCTTCTGCTGTAGCGACGTTGTCTTTTAAAAGCCACAAGGCTTCTCTCCACAATGCCTCCTGAAGCCTATCAGAGAGAAAACCCTCAATTTCAACACGACAATGTAAAGGATGCATACCTAAACCTGTCAAAATCTCTCTAGCAGTAGTTATGAACTTATCGTCGGTTTTTGATCCTCCAACTAACTCAACTAAAGGTAAGAGATATACTGGATTAAAAGGATGAGCTACTATTAAGCGCTCTGGATATTTCATTTTACTCTGAAGATCACTTGGCATTATTCCAGAGGTTGAGGACGCAATTATTGATCTGTTATTCTTATTTTCGATTTGCTCATATACTGATTGCTTAATTTCCAATCTTTCTGGAACCGCTTCTATTATAAAGGATGCATCCAATACCGTATCCTCAATCGTGTCACAAAAGCTTATGCAACCAGGAGATGGCATCTCTACATCAGATAGACCTGGTAATGACCTTCTAGCATTCTCAAGGACTTCTCCAATCTTTCTTTCAGATTGAGGATCTGGGTCAAAAATTCTTACTTTCCAACCATTAAGTAAGAATCTTGCTGCCCATCCCCCTCCGATGATACCACCACCCACAATAGCTACGGTTTTCGACATATTTATAAATTCCTTTTTTCATTAATTTCTAAAGCTTTCAACATCTTGGCTGAATACCATTTAGCAAATGCAGCTACATTATGCTCCAAAGTGGGCGAAAAAGGTCCTTGACTTGCTTCCGGAGAATTTAAGCCTGCAAATTGATTTTTTAATGCAATTATATCTTCATCCAAAGCAGTATCCATTCTCTCATAATAAATTTTAGAAACTTCCTTAAAATTCTTTTGAGCAATAGTGCTTGGGTGAAAGCAAGTTGATTGAGTTACTATACAAGTTCTCTCATCTTTGGGTCGCGCTTCGTAAACCCACATCGCATCATTGGAACACGCAAAAGTCATTGTTGGAAACATCCACGTATATCGAGCACCCAACAATGCATCTCCCATTAAGCCTGGCATATTACCAAATGCATAATTTTGCTGACTTTCCAGCAATCCACCAGTTCCATCTGTTTTACCAAATTGGGTAGCAAAGTTTCCCGTTGATAAATCTCCCGCTCTTGGAGTGTGATAAACAGCATCAATACTATCTCGGTGAACAAATGGAAGATGATAATACTCATTAAAAACGTCTAAAAAACATTTCCAATTAAAAGGGAATTCTCGCGTCCATTTTCGAGTAGTCTTCATTTCTGATATTGGCCAATCCCCATGTAACTCAGCAAAATTTCCCAACCACTTATCAATTGCTCCTGGTTTTTCTTCTAAACTTATGAATAAAAAGCCTAATCTTTCCTCTAATTTGTAATGTATCAGATCATTATTGCGCTCTAAGAATGCGTCTGATGTTTCTATTCTTGGCGCCGCTGCAAAAGAGCCATCTGTTCGGTATAGCCAACTATGAAAAGGGCATCTTATTCCCTTTGTATTTCCATTGCCCTCAAGCAATCTAGCCCCTCGGTGTCTGCAAGAGTTTGCTAAAGCATTCAACTGATTATCGTTACCTCTGATCAAAATTACTGGATGGCCACTTACATCTAATGTTTCATAATCACCAATCTCAGACAAACGATCTGCTCTTCCGATTGGCACCCAACCTTTATTAAGAAAGTTCTCATTTTCATATTTAAAAACTTTGTCTGAAACGTAAGCTAAAGGCGGCAAACATAGTGCTGTGTCAGCAGAGCCTAAACATAAAGAAAGATCATTTTGAAAAGTTTTATAAATCATCAATCCTTTCCATAAAAGTCAATTAGACTACTCTAGAAATTTGGTTTTCTTTTAATCAATTTTAATTTTTTTCGCACGGCATCCGGGCCTAATATTGAGGCGCCCATATCATTTATGATCTTTGAAGCACGAAGGACCAAACTTTCATTTGTCGCTAAAACACCTTTTTCTAACATTAAGTTATCTTCAAGCCCTACTCTAACATTACCTCCAGCCAGTACACTAGCAGCAACATAAGGCATTTGATTTCGTCCCAATCCAAAAGCAGAAAAGGACCAATTTTTTGGAACATTATTTACCATTGCTAAAAATGTATTTAAATCATCTGGAGCTCCCCAAGGAACTCCCATACAAAGTTGTACAAGGGCATCAGGCTCTAAAATCCCGTCCGAAACAAGCTGTTTTGCGTACCAAAGATGCCCTGTATCAAATGCCTCAATTTCTGGCTTTACTCCTAATGCAGTCATTTGCCGACCCATCTCCTGTAAAACACCAGGCGTATTTGTCATAACATAATCAGCTTCTGCAAAATTCATTGTTCCGCAATCCAACGTACAAATTTCTGGCAAACACTCTGCAACATGAGCCACTCTTTCCGAAGACCCAACCATATCAGTACCATTAACATTCAACGGTAAAGGGGTTTCAACACCACCAAATACAACATCTCCACCCATTCCGGCAGTTAAATTAAGAATAACATCCACTTTAGAAGATCTAATCAAACTGGTAACTTCACGATAATAATCCAATCTACGCGACGGAGATCCACTCTCGGGATCCCTGACATGGCAATGGACTATCGCCGCGCCAGCCTCTGCAGCTGAAATCGCACTGTCGGCTATCTCTTTTGGGGATCGCGGTACGTTTGGGGATCGATCCTGAGTAGACCCAGATCCAGTTACAGCACAAGTGATAAAGACTTCTCGATTCATTTCTAATGGCATTTCAAAACTCCTTTCAAACGACCAAAAATGATTCCGTCAATTTGAGCAACCCTGAAAACAAATAAATAAATAATATTACCTATAAAACTTAAAAAAATTAGTATGGTATAGGATAAAGTTTATGAATATCACTTATTTCTTGAAGAATCTCATCATTTAGCTTTAAGGAAGTTGATTCTAGAGCGTTCTTAAGTTGGGCCTTTTTTGTAGCTCCAATAATAGCTGAGCTTATAAAACCTCTCGATCTACAAAAGGCAAGAGCCATTTGGCATGGGTCTATGTTAAACTTTTTTGCAATAGCGAGATAACAACTAATTGCATTAAAAGCGTTCTTGGACACTCTCCCCCCAAGATTAGGTACAATCGACATTCTTGATCCTTCTGGAATAACGTCATTCTGGTACTTACCAGATAAAAGGCCTGCCGCTAATGGTGAAAATGCTAACAATCCAACATTTTCATGATGAGATAATTCCGCTAAATCGGTATCAAACAACCGACAAAGTAATGAATATTCATTCTGTATTGAAACTACTCGAGGTAAATTATATTTTTCACTTAATTTTATCCAAGTAGCTACACCCCATGCGCTCTCATTTGAGAGTCCAAAATGTCTTATTTTTCCTTCAGAAATCAGCTTTTTTATTGTCTCCAAAACATCTAAAAAATGATCCAATGCCTCTTCTGTTGATTGCAAGGTAGGGTCATAATTCCAATTTTGTCTAAACATGTAAGAGCCTCTATTAGGCCAATGCAACTGATAAAGATCAATATACTCTGAACTTAAATTCTGAAGAGAATTCTCCAGAGCTATCCTTATCGTTTTTTGAGAAATTGGTGCTCCTTTCCGTACTGCTTGGTACCCTTTGCCCGAGACCTTCGTTGCAATGATCACTTCATCACGCCTCTTTGATTTTTTTACCCAGTCTCCTATAATTTTTTCAGAATTTCCCTGTGTCTCCATTGACAGAGGATTCACGGGGTACATCTCAGCAGTATCAATAATATTTACATTATGGTCTAAAGCCATATCTATCTGCTCAAATGCTTCATTCTTGGTATTTTGCGTTCCCCAGGTCATCGAACCTAAACAAATTTCTGATATTTCTAGATCTGTTGATCCCAGCTTTTTTCTACGCATGATTGTGACTCTCTTAAATTAAGTTTTTTTAATTTATTGCCATGATAAAATAAGTTCCCCCACATCAATATCCTCGCTTTTGATCAATCTCAAATAGTAACGGTTCATTTTTTATTAATCGGTAATAATTTAATGGAATAGTTTCAATTGCATCCTCAACATTCCAACCCGAAACATGAGGGGTTATGACAATCTTAGGATGGGTCCAGAAAGGATGTTCCTTTGGCAAGGGTTCTTGCTGAAAAACGTCTAAGGTAGCTCCACCTAATATGCCTTCAGAGAGAACCTTTATCAATCCTTCCTCGTTTATGACTGATCCCCGCCCAACGTTTATAAGAACCGATCCTGGTTTGAATTTCCTTAGAATACTCAATGATAATAGGTTTTTTGTCTCATTAGTTTCTGGTAAAACGCTAATTACATAATCTGCCTTAGAAACGACGGCAATCAATCCATTAATTCCACTGTAATTTTTAAAATTTAATTGTGGTTTAACCGTTCTACTCCATCCAAAGACAGTAAAACCAAAATTTTGCAAGATTTGAGCAATTTCCATTCCAATTAATCCCAACCCTAAAATAGAAACACTTTTATCTTTTACAATTAAAGGTTGACGCTGTTTCCACATCTTTAACGATTGATTATTAAAATACTCGCGGATATTGCGCTGGTAAGCCAATACTTCTGCCAAACAATATTCTGCCATTTCCTTTGCCTGCATCTCACTACTCATACGACAGATTTTAATATGTTTTGGCATATTAGAATTGGATAGCATATTTTCAACGCCAGCACCCACCTTCTGAATCAATCGTAAATTAGGCAATTTTTTCAAGATATTTTTATCAAAATCCTTAATACCTATTGCCATAATAACATCCTTCAGAATTTTTTTTGGCTCTCCACAAGTGATAGATACTCCAGGTAAATCACTTGATATAATTTGTTTTAGATCGGAATCTTCCATCCAACTCTTGTCTTTTAAATCTATCAAAATACCCATTATTATCTCTGGCTGCTCTTCCAATTAGGATTTATCCAAGGTTCAACATTAGAGGGTGACAATAAATCTCTCCCCAGTATATGATCAGCAGCTTTTTCGCCTGTCATAATCGAAGGTGCATTCAAATTACCATTAGTAATTCTCGGGAAAACTGAGCTATCCACCACCCGAAGATTTTGAACTCCGATTACTTTAGTTTCGGGATCAACCACAGCGAA
This sequence comes from Paracoccaceae bacterium, assembly GCA_002712045.1. Classification (GTDB taxonomy): domain Bacteria; phylum Pseudomonadota; class Alphaproteobacteria; order Rhodobacterales; family Rhodobacteraceae. The sequence continues at coordinate 43,810 of PARX01000029.1, read as the reverse complement.
TTTGTCAGTATCACTACCCATTTTACAAGTTCCACAGGGATGGTATGCACTTTCTGCATGGCTCTTTATAAATTCATCAATCCCTTCGTCAGAGTTAACATCTGGTCCAGGTTGAATTTCGTGCTTTACAAATGGCTTAAATGCATCTTGAGCAAAGATTTCCCTAGTCAATCGAATACATTTTCGAAAATCAACCCAATCTTTTTTTGTAGACATGTAATTAAATTGTATTCGAGGTGGTTGATAAGGATCTCCTGATTTCAAAGTAATTTCACCTCTTGATGGAGATCGCATTGGGCCTACATGAGCTTGGAAACCATGGCCTTCACTAGTGGCTTGCCCGTCATAACGAACAGCTATCGGTAAGAAATGATATTGGATATCTGGATATTCAACGCCCTTATCCGATCTAATAAAACCTGCACTTTCAAATTGATTTGTTGCTCCAGGTCCCGTCTTGGTCAACAACCATCGAGCCCCAACGTAAGCTTTACCCCAAAAATTCCAATACTTAAATAAACTAACAGGTTGGCTAGCCGCCATTTGCATATAAACCTCAAGATGATCTTGCAAGTTTTTTCCCACACCTGGACGATCTGCTATCACATTAATTCCATGTTTTTTTAAATGAGCGGCAGGACCAATTCCTGATAACATTAATAATTTTGGTGAATTAATTGAAGACGCAGCCAAAATAACCTCTTTATTTGCAATTATGGTTTTAACCGCACCTTTATGAGAAACTTCAACGCCTTTCGCACAACCATCTTCAAAGATTATTTTCAAAGCTAGAGCTTTAAGCAAATTACAATTCGATCTTTTCAAGGCAGGGTACAAATACGCCTTAGCCGCAGACCATCTTTGCCCCTTGTGGACGGTCATATCATAAGGGCCAAAACCTTCCTGTTGATGCCCATTATAATCACCTATACGGTAATAACCCGCTTGCTCTCCCGCATCGATGAAAGCTTTTACTAATGGATTCTTTCGTGGGCCACGACTGACATACAATGGTCCATCTTTTCCGCGCCAGGTTTCATCACCCCCGTGACCTCCAGCCGACCAATTTTCCATTTTTTTATAATACGGCAATATATGCTTGTAAGCCCAGCCTGTCGCCCCACTTTCTTCCCAGTAATCAAAATCTTTCGCATGGCCTCTGACGTAAATCATCCCATTTATCGACGAAGATCCTCCAATTACTTTACCTCTGGGCGTAGCTAATCGACGATTATTTAGATTGGTTTCCGGTTCGGACTTAAAGCCCCAATCATAACGTGGCATATTCATTGGATATGATAATGCACCCGGCATATTTATTAATGGACCTGCATCTGAGCCACCATGTTCAATTATCAAAACAGAATTAGCTCTACCTTCCGAAAGCCGATATGCGAGAGCACAACCAGCACTACCCGCTCCAACAATAACATAATCTGCATTCATAATTCTCTCATTTCATTTAGGTTTTTGTAACAATTACTGGTGGTGTTTTTGACTTCAAGTTCAACTTAGCCTCACGATAAGAAATGAATGTTACAGCAGATATAATAACTCCACCACCCAGTATCACATAGATATCTAAAGGCTCAGAAAATATTAATAGTCCTAATAATGTTGCCCAAACTAGCTGTAGAAAATGGACTGGCTGAGTAACCATGATTGGAGCAGCGTTTAAAGCTCGTGTCATCGTGTAGTGACCGCCAGTGGCAAAAACTGCTACAAGAGCCAACCAAGCGACTTCAACCAAAGACGGTGAAACCCATTGCATAATTGCAAATGGCGCCAAACCAAGCGTAACAAAAATTGTAAGCATTCCCACTATTACTATGGGATCTTCATCCTTAGTCATAAATTTCGTTAACAAATAACTTATAGCAAACAAAGGTGCAGTACAAAGTTGAGCAAAATGCCCTATTTCAATTTCCCGAAAACCAGGCCTGAGAATTATTAAAGCTCCTAAGAATGCTATAAGAACTGCCATTATTCTTCTCAAAGCCAATTTTTCACCTAAAAATAGAGCTGCTCCAAGAGTAACAAATATAGGTGAAACATAACCAATAGCTGTAACCTCAGCCAATGTAATTCTCGCCATAGCATAGAACCACAAGATAACTCCTAAGGCATGGGAAAACCCTCTAATAGCAAAAATTGAGTATGTATAAATTGAACGTTTTTTCAAAAACATCCTGCGCAAGAATGGTAGAACTATAATTAGACCGAATAGATAACGAATAAACGCGGCTTGCGCTGCAGGAATCTCTGATCCTACATGCCTGACAATACCAGTAACCGCAACAAACATTAGTCCAGTAACAACCATCCATGAGATGCCAGCAAAAACGTTATCTTTTTCTTTTATAATTTCCATAGTTTATGATTTGCTTGCGTCACTCAAAGAAACAAGACCTAAATTAGTTTTGGAAAAGATAAATGATAGTTTTTTTGAAATACTCAAAGATTTTGATCGGGAAAAAATTTTTTCAACCTTACATCTGCTGATCTAGCATGACCTTCCATACCCTCCAAACGCGAAATCCTAGCAGTTTTTATAGCCTGCTCTTTTGCCGCATATCGAGTTGATTTTTGCCATGTTACAATTTTTCGAAAGTTATGGACTGATAAACCACCTGTATATCGTGCTGCTCCAGATGTTGGTAAAACATGATTTGGTCCTGAAACCTTATCTCCAAAAGATACTGTTGTTTCCTCTCCTAAAAACAAGGATCCATAAGAAGATAGTCTATTAAGCCACCATTCAAGGTTATCGGCTTGGATGCTTAAATGCTCTGGAGATATATTATCAGATTCTTTGGCTATTAATTCCCGATTGTCGCATAGAATCACTTGTCCAAAGTCATTCCAGGCTGCCGCAGCATTATCTCTATTTATTTTTGGTAAACTATTAATTTGATCTGGAACCAAATTTAAAACATCCAAACAAAGCTTTCTATCATCAGATAGCAACCAAACTGGTGAATTATATCCGTGTTCAGCTTGGCTTATCAAATCAGTTGCTACTAATACTGGGTCTGCTGTAGAGTCTGCTATAATTAAACTATCGGTGGGTCCCGCCAACATATCAATACCAACCCGCCCAAACAATAACCTTTTAGCCTGAGTAACAAACTGATTTCCTGGCCCAACGATAATATCTGACTTTGGAGCACCAAAAAATCCAAAAGCTAAGGATGCAATTCCTTGAACCCCTCCCAAAGTTAATATCTTATCAGCACCACACAGTCTGGCAGCATAAATAATCTCATTTGGAGTTTTCTGTCCATTCCTTGGTGGTGAGCATACAGTAATATTTTTTACGCCAGCCACTTTCGCAGTTGTGACTGTCATTATTGCAGAAGCTATATGGCTATAACGGCCACCGGGTACATAACAGCCCGCAGAATTTACTGGAATCGACTTTTGGCCAGCGATTAGTCCAGGTCGAATTTCACTTTGGAAGTCATTCATCGAATTCAATTGTTCCAATGCAAATTTCTCTACATTTTCTTTTGCATAATGAATATCTTCTTTTACATCATTAGAAACGGACTTCTCGGCTAACTTAACCAAAGATTCTGAAACCACTATTGGTCCTGAGAAATTATCAAATTCTCTTGAGAAGCTCTCTGCCTGTCTCTCCCCACCCAATTCTATTTTTCTAAGCATATTAGACACTGATCCATTAACATCATTTAATGCTTCAACATTTTTTTTTCTTGCTTTTTTCAAAAATTCGATAGGCATAAAAACTCCCCGCCGCCAACTCCAATAAACACTTAATCTTCAAGACACCGCAACTGAAGCTGTTGATTTGACATCAAAATACGACTTACCAAAATCAAATATTTTGATTTTCGCAAATTTGTCTTGGAATTATCAGCGTGCTTGATACAACAATGATCAAATCTATCAGTAGAGGCTTTATGGTATGAGTTCTAATTTAAATTTCCCAGTTAAAGAATATCAACTAAGAATCAAAAAAACCCAAATGAAAATGCAAGAAAAAGGATTAGATTCTTTAATAATATCTGATCCATCGAATATGAACTGGTTAACAGGTTACGATGGTTGGTCCTTTTACGTACACCAGGCGGTAATTTTACCTGCAGAAGGAGATCCTATTTGGTGGGGTAGAGGTATGGATGCGAACGGAGCCAAACGTACGGTATTTATGAAGTCAGAGCGTATCTATGGATATGATGATAGTTATGTTCAAAATCCAAACAAACATCCAATGTTAGATCTTGCAACTATAATCAAAAAACGAGGCCTCAATCAGGGTAAGATTGGATTAGAAATGGATAATTATTGGTTTTCTGCCTCAGCATTTCTTACTTTAAAAGGGGAATTAAGTGTAGATTTTTACGATGCAACTAGTCTCGTTAATTGGCAAAGGTCAATAAAAAGTGAAACTGAAATTATTTATATGAAAAGAGCAGCAAAGATTGTTCAACACATGCATGAGATTATTCTTGAAAAAGCAAGAGTAGGTCTACCAAAAAATGAACTGATCGCAGAAGTATATCATGCTTCAGTAATGGGAGTTGATGGCTTCTGGGGTGATTACCCTTCTATGGTTCCAATGGCTCCATCAGGTATNGATGCAACTGCTCCCCATTTAACGTGGGATGATAAACCGCTTGTCGAAGGAGAAACCACATTTTTTGAAATAGCAGGAGCTTACAAACGTTATCAATGCCCTCAATCTAGAACATTATTTTTAGGAAAACCTTCTCAAAAATATTTAGACGCCGAAAAGGCAGTATTAGAAGGTATCGAAGTGGGACTAGAAATGGCTAAACCAGGAAATCAATGTCAGGACATCGCAAGAGCTTTCAATACCACTCTGAATAAACTTGGGTTTGAGAAAGATAGTAGATGTGGATATGCAATTGGAGTTTCCTACCCACCTGATTGGGGTGAGCGTACGATGTCATTTCGTGATGGAGACTCATCGATTTTAAAACCCGGTATGACATTTCACTTTATGCCTGCTCTCTGGTTAGATGATGGAGGTTTAGAAATAACCGAGCCATTCGTTATAACAGAATCTGGCTCGGAGTGTTTATGCAATACACCTCGAAAGATGTTTGTGAAAGATTGAGCTTTACTATCTTGCTTCGCAATCCATTTAAAATTTTACAATTATTATTCTATACTAATGTCAATTAGCTGACATGCGGCAATTGTACTACACATTCAGCGCTAAAATAAAATTATGTTTTTTTATTCATCAAAAAAGTTTTATTTACTTGAACCTAAAATATTGCAGCATTACTCTTGCTGGTACTGATCACAAAGAAAGGAATCCACAATAGCTCGAAGACCTCACAACGCGCCACCTGAGCGCGAGACTGGCCCGCGCGTAAACGAACGCATCACGTCAGAAAAAATCCGTCTCATTGGAGCCGATGGCGATAATGTAGGAGAAACAACCCCAAATCATGGAATGATACTAGCAGAGGAAGCTGGTCTAGATCTCGTTGAGATCTCTCCAAACGCTTCACCACCAGTTTGTAAAGTGATGGATTTTGGTAAATACAAATATGAACAACAAAAAAGAGAAGCGGAAGCCCGACGAAAGCAAAAAACAATTGACATTAAAGAAATAAAGTTTCGTCCAAATACTGACACTCACGATTATGAAGTAAAAATGAAGAGTGTTGTTAAATTTTTGGGNAATGGTGATAAAGTAAAAATTACTATGCGATTCAGAGGCCGTGAAATGGCGCATCAACAATTAGGGCTTGAGCTGCTTAATCGAGTGGAAAATGATTTAGTGGACATAGGTAAAGTTGAAAATATGCCAAAATTAGAGGGACGGCAGATGGTTATGCTAATTGGACCGGCTAGACACGGTTGACAAACCCAACGACACCCCATGTTAATAAGTATCGAAGTAAAATCGGCGGGTTTAACGATGAACGTCTCACAACCGAAGTATTCGAAAGGAACAAGGAACCAATCTCAAAAGCATTATATCCATACTTGGATAAAATTACTGGCAATGCGTTAGAAATTGGTTCTGGAACAGGACAACATCTAAGTTATTTAGCAAAAAATTTTCCACATATCATCTGGCAAGGTACTGATATTGATGAAGTACACTGCAAAAGCGTTGATGCTTGGGCAAAATTTAATTCTTTAAATCTACCACGCGCTTTGGCACTAGATGCAGCCTCTGATTGGTCAAGTGTTTTAAAAGAATACGATAGTTTTAATATGATAATAAGTATGAATGTTATTCATATTTCGCCAATTAGTACCCTTGAAGGTATTTTTATAAATTCAGCTAAATTTACAAAAACCGATGGTATTTTGGTTTTTTATGGTCCCTTTAAAAGAGCTAACAAGCATATTGGCGAAGGCAATAAAATATTCGATCAAAGATTGAGGAATGAAAACTCAGCTTGGGGTGTAAGGTGCATCAGTACTCTAGAAAGCTTAGCAGCTGATAATAAGTTTCTTGCCCCCAAAGTGATCGAAATGCCATCCAACAATTTTTTATTAGTCTTCAAAAAGTCAGATTAAAGTAACTACTTGATTACTCTAATATTGTTAGAAGAATATTTTTTGATAAACATGTGTTGCAAATTAAGAAACCAAGTCATACCAATTTATTATGAAGAATAATAATACAGAAGATATGCACTCGCGATGGCATGATATGGGTGGCAAACCTGCAGGAAAACTTAAGTTTANCGAACATGATTTCGAACTCTGGGAAAAAAGAGTAGATGCTCTCATGGTTTTAGCGAGCAGCAAAGGTTACTTTACCGTNGATGGTCTTAGAAGNGTTTTAGAAGACATGGGNGAAAAAGCTTTTAGTGAAATGACTTACTATGAGCGTTGGATGGCATCCGTAAATCAAAATTTAGTAGAGGCAGGAGCTTATACACTTCAGGAACTTGGAGAAAAAATGGCTGAAGTTGCTAATCGAGGATTAACTTACGGCGAATGCAATGCACAAGAGATAGAGAATATGAATGAAAGTTAAAGTAAAGAAAATGTTTCCGCCAGGGCACGTAAGAACACCCTCTTATTTAAGGGGGAAAATCGGCGAAGTAGAAAGAGATTTGGGTTATTTTAAAAACCCTGAAGAATTAGCTTATGGTTTAAATGCACATAAACAAAAATTATATCGTGTGCGTTTTGAAATGAGTGAAATTTGGGGCGAAACCTGTGAGAACCCAAGTGATACGGTAGATGCAGAAATTTANGAACATTGGTTAGAAAAGGTTTGATTTTTTAAAATGCCACACGACCATAANAATGAAATAAGCCCATCCGGTCACCCTTACCGAAAGGATCAAGATTATCCGCTAACTTATTGGCAAAATTTAGAAATTGCTGTCAGAGAAATATTAGTTGGAAAAAAAATTANGACAGAAATTGAAATACAAGAAACAATTAANGAAATGGACAACCGCTCCCCCGCTAACGGAGCTAAAGTAATTGCAAAAGCTTGGACTGACCCAGACTATAAGCAGCGACTTTTAACCAATGCATCGGATGCCTCTAGTGAACTTGGCTTTGACATCGGACCNCTCAAGTTAATTGCTTTGGAAAATACAAAAAGCATACACAATGTAATAGTCTGCACATTGTGCTCTTGCTATCCAAGGAATCTTTTNGGATTACCACCAGACTGGTACAAACAAAGAAGTTATAGAAGTAGAATAGTAAAGACCCCCAGAATAGTATTAAAAGAGTTTGGCCTTGATCTGCCTAAAGATCTATCCATTAGAGTTCATGATAGTACTGCCGATATGAGATATATTGTTCTGCCAATGCGCCCCGATGGAACAGAAAATTTTACCACTCAAGCTTTAGAAAAATTAGTTACAAGAGATAGCATGATTGGAGTTGGTTTACCAAAATCAGCATGACGAGACATAATCTTAAGTCCTCAACCACAAACCAAGCCATTCTATTTATGATTACTACATTATTTATGTTTTCGGTTATGGATATTATCGCTAAATATTTAAATNATAATTATGAAACATTTCAAATTGTTTGGGCNAGATATACTAGTCANACAGTATTAGCCTTTCTTTTTTTAGCTCCTAGATTAAAGATTTTATTAAAAACAGAGTTTTTAAAATTACAACTTATCAGATCAACATTTCTTTTCTTAGCTACATGTTGTTTTTTTAATGGAATTTATCTCGTAGGTTTGGCTAAATCTGCTGCAATTATGGCGATTAACCCACTCATTATAACTATTCTTGCAACAATGTTTTTAAGCGAAAAGGCCGGTGTCAGGCGTTACTTGGGTATTTCCCTGGGATTCATTGGAACAATCATAATAATTCGACCTGGGACAGATGTATTTGAAATAAGCACATTATTTCCGTTAGGTGCAGCCGTATGCTATTCAGGGTATGCCATCTCGACTCGGTTTTTAGGATCAGAAGAAAGTCCATGGACAAGCTTTTTGTATACAGCATTAATGGGCGCAATTTTAGCATCAATCATNGTTCCTTTTTATTGGACTAATCCAAAAATACTAGACTTAATGCTGATGATTTCGATGGGAATAGCAGGAGGAATAGGGCATTACTGCATAATNAGAGCCTTTACACTAGCCGAAGCATCCACAATAGCACCCTATTCCTATCTTGGTATAATTTTTGCAACTATTTGGGGTATGGTGATATTCCATGAATATCCTGATATCGAAACTTATTTTGGAACACTTGTTATAGTTATGGCTGGTTTGTATGTTTGGTGGAGAGAAAATCAATCAAATCAGAGNTNNTTATAAAATGTCNAAAATTAANAANACACTTCCTTGGGAACGAGATCAGACATTAATGGANAAATTNATTGCTGTCATTGCTTNTACANCAATCAAGCTNTTGCTTTTGCTTCCTTATCGCANTCGAATTANGNTTTCTGGNTGGNTTTTCTCNAAAATTTTGGGACCAGNAACCGGNAGNGCGAANGTAGCAAAAGAACAGATNCANCTTATATTTCCAAAAAAGACACCANAAGAATGNTCAGTTATTGCTNANAAGTCTCTTAATAATACTGGTNGAAGTTTAATAGANAACTTCTCACCAAAACATTTTATCAATAATCCTCTTGTNGAAATAAAGGGNCCAGGNTTTGAGATAATTAAAAGCNCTATNANNTCAAGAACACCTGTAATCNTAGCNACNGGNCATTTTGGNAATTATGAAGCGCCGCGAAATGCTTTACTNAAGTCCGGACTNGAAACTGGTGGANTNTATCGTCCNATGAACAATAAGGCATTNAACAAAATTTACACCCAAGCCATGCAAGAAAGTGGAGAACCCATCTTTCCAAGAGGCAATCAAGGTACTCGGAGTATGATAAAACACATAAAAGAAGGCGGTAGAACTATCATTCTCTTTGATCAAAAAATGAGAGAAGGAGAAGTTTTAGATTTTTTAGGTCAACCTTCAAAAACTATTCTCTCACCCGCAGAATTAGCTTTAAAGTTTAAAGCTTACTTAATACCCTTTTTTGGAATTCGCAATGAAGATGGCTTTTCTTTTACCGCCCTTTTTGAAGAGCCGATTGATCATACTAATAGTAAGACAATGTCACAGCAATTGAACGATAGATTAAGCGAACATATTTGTCACAATCCAGGTCAATGGTTTTGGATACATAGGAGATGGAAAAACTAACAATTTAAATAAAAGAGGAGAAATTAGACAATCTATCTCTGTGCTAGGTTTCTGAGAACATAATGTAAAACACCACCATTTTGAATGTATTCAATTTCAACTTCTGTATCAATTCTACATTTCAAAGATATACTTCTTTCGGTTCCATCTTGATAAGAAATTAAAGCTTTCACCTCGGAGAGTGGCTTAAGATCATCTGTCAAGCCACTTATCGTAATGCTTTCTAAACCCGTTAATGAAAGTGATTTTCTATTTTCTCCATTTAAAAACTCGAACGGCATTACACCCATACCTACCAGATTTGAGCGATGTATCCTCTCATAACTTTCTGCGATCACGGCTTTAACTCCAAGCAATGCTGTACCTTTTGCTGCCCAATCTCTAGAAGAACCTGCTCCATATTGTTGACCTGCAACGATTACTAATGGAATATCTAACTTCTTATAGTCCATAGCTGCTTCATAAATAGAAACTAACTTCCCATCTGGATCAATAGTATATCCACCTTCCATATCATCTAGTATTTCATTTCTTATTCTAATATTAGCAAATGTTCCTCGCATCATAACTTCATGATTACCTCGACGAGATCCATAACTATTGAACTCTCTCGTGGGAACTTGATGTTCAATGAGATATTGCCCAGCAGGGGTAGTGTCCTTAAATGATCCAGCTGGTGATATATGATCAGTGGTGACCATGTCTCCCAAAATNGCAAGAATTTTAGCTTTTTTAACCTCTTTAATTTTACCAGGCAATTTGCTCATATTCTTAAAGTAAGGGGGATTCTGCACATATGTAGATGCAATTGGCCAATCATAATTTAAGCTANTAACTGTGTTAACAGATTGCCATCGCTCGTCTCCCTTAAAAACATCAGCATATTTTTCCGTAAAAGCNTTCCGCGTNACGGTAGATTCAACCAAATTCTTAATTTCTTGCGTAGTTGGCCAAATATCCTTTAGATAAATGCTCTTGCCATTTTTGTCTTTNCCAAGGGGCTCCTTAGAAAGATTAATATTCATTGTTCCTGCAATAGCGTAAGCAACAACTAAAGGAGGNGAGGCTAAATAATTTGCTCGCACATCCGGTGAAATACGGCCTTCAAAATTTCGATTACCAGATAAAACGGATGTTGCGACCAAATCACCCTGAGCGATTGCCTCGCTGATTTCAGCTTTTAAAGGTCCTGAATTTCCAATACATGTTGTACATCCATATCCAACTAAATTAAACCCAAGTGAATCCAAATCTTTTTGTAGCCCAGCTGCTTCAAGATATGCNGTAACGACCTGCGATCCTGGCGCTAATGATGTTTTCACCCATGGCTTACTATTCAAGCCCAACTGCGCCGCTTTTCTTGCCACCAATCCAGCACCTATCATTACATATGGATTTGATGTATTCGTACAGGAAGTTATCGAGGCAATTACAACCTTACCAGATTCCATAGAATAATTTGCACCCTTTACTTCAACTTTTTTATTTATTGGCCTCTTAAAATTCTCTTTCATTTCATTAAGGAAAGCTTCCTTAGAATCCACCAACGAGATATAATCTTGTGGTCTTTTTGGTCCAGATATAGCGGGTACAATTGAATTCATATCTAACTGNAGCGTATCAGAATATATTGGGTTATAACTCTCAGTNCGCCAAAATCCATTTTCTTTTGCGTATAATTCGACTAACTTTACCCGATCTTCGTTGCGACCTGTTTTTCTTAAATAATTTAAGGTTTCGTCATCGATTGGAAAAAACCCACAGGTTGCTCCGTATTCTGGAGCCATATTTGCAATTGTGGCCCTATCGGCTAATGAAAGCAGATCGAGACCATCTCCATAAAATTCAACAAACTTACCAACCACCCCTCGTTCTCGAAGCATTTCAACTACTTTCAATACTAAATCTGTTCCAGTAGTTCCTTCAGACATTGAGCCAGTTAATTTAAAACCCACTACTTCTGGAATTAACATTGAGATGGGTTGCCCTAACATTGCTGCTTCAGCTTCAATTCCACCAACACCCCAACCTAAAACTGCTGCGCCATTAACCATCGTTGTATGACTATCAGTTCCAACTAAGGTATCAGGATAGGCGACTTCAATCCCTGATTGATCTTTATCCACCCAGACGGTTTGTGATAAATATTCTAAGTTAACCTGATGGCAAATCCCTGTTCCAGGAGGCACAACACGAAAATTATTNAANGCATTTTGACCCCATTTTAAAAATGAATAGCGTTCTATATTTCGCTCATATTCTCGATCCACATTCACTTGTAAAGCTCTTGGATTTCCAAATTCATCAATCATGACAGAATGATCAATAACNAAATCTACAGGATTTAATGGATTTATTTGCTTTGCATCGCCACCGAGCTCAACAATTGCGTCACGCATAGCCGCAAGATCTACAACNGCCGGTACGCCCGTAAAATCCTGTAATAATACTCTTGCCGGTCTGTATGCAATTTCTCTAGGGTTTCTACCCTTATTTTTTCCCCAGTCAGAGAAAGCTTTAATATCATCTATATGAACAGTTTTACCATCTTCAAAACGCAACATATTTTCTAAAACAACTTTTAAAACTGCCGGTAAATCTTCAAAATCTCCCAAACCAGCTTTCTCTGCTGCAGCTATTGAATAATATGCTACCGACAAATTACCAGATTTTAAAATTCTTCGAGTTTTAGCTTCATCCCTACCGACAGTAATCGCCATTTGGTACCTCTATTCTATAATGATAGTTGAGGCTATGCACTAAACTTAAAAATGGATCAAGAGCTCTCAAAAAAATTACTCACAATTAAGCCATCCAACTTAATTTTAAATCAGATTTTTTTTTGCAACAATCAATATACTCTTAACTTATTGGTTTTTGGTTTGTTTTCTTGAGCAGTTAAGATAAAAGTCACNTCATGATACTTTCCGTGGAGAATCTTTATTGCTTTAGAGGGGAATTTCCAATTCTAGCACGGATATCATTTGACCTAGATTATGGTCAAATTATTTCATTGCACGGCCCAAACGGCTCGGGAAAGACAACCTTATTAAAAACCTTAGCCCAGATTATTCCTACNGAAAAAGGTAAGATTATAAATAATTCTTTAGAAACCTGCTTAATGGGGCATGAAAATTGTCTAAAGTTTGATCTAACTGTGTTTGAAAATTTAAAGTTCTGGGCAGATATATATAAAAACCCGTCAATAAATAGTGATATTTCAACTCTTGGCCTAGTCCAAATTTTGGACGTACCAGTACGTCAACTTAGCGCTGGCCAAAAACGCAAAGTTAGCTTGGCTCGATTATTAATTAGCAAAAGTAANCTCTGGCTATTAGACGAACCCGACGCTTCCCTCGATGAAGATAATCGAAAGTTATTGAACAAAATAATGGCTAGTCATTTATTGGAAAATGGAGCAATAATAATTGCTACACATNGCACGCTCAATATAAAGAATGTGTTACCAATCGATATTACGCGATACAAGCGCGATGAGAACAAGAGCATAGATCAATTTGTCCATGGTTTTCAAAAATGATTTCTATTTTAAAACGAGATATTTTACTATCTGTGAGATCAGGTACAGGTTTTAGCTTAAGTTTGAGTTTTTTTCTTTTAATGATCATTTTTGCACCTCTTGCTATCGGACCTGATGATTTATTACTTAAGAAGATTGCTCCTGGTATAATTTGGTTGAGCGCTCTTCTTTCTTGCTTGTTATCGATAGATCATATTTTTCAGAACGATTTTGAAGATGGCTCACTAGAAGCTCTTATGATAGCTCCCATACCTTTAGAAGCCACCATNTTAATAAAAACTCTCGCACATTGGGTAACATCTGGCCTTCTAATTGCCCTAATTGCTCCTTTGATCGGCNTCTTATATAATTTTGATTTTAACAGTTTGCTTTGGATATTTCTTAGCCTACTAGTTGGCACCCCAGGTTTAAGTATGATTGGTGTCTTTGGGGCAAGTTTAACAATCGGGTTAAAGAAAGGAGGGTTATTGCTACCAGTTTTAATAATGCCCTTTTATATACCAACTTTNATCTTTGGCTCTCAAACAATTATGCGGGCNGCTGATGGTTTAGAGGTAACTTCAGAATTTTTGCTAATGGCTGGCATAACAGCATTAGTTATCGCATTGATGCCTTTTGCCGCTACCAAAGCCGTAAAAGCCTCTTTAAAATGAAAATTAGNTATTTAATAAGAANTCAACAATTCAGCTANCGATCGGNATNAGGCTAAATGTCANTCTGGAAATTTTCTAACCCTAATAANTTNATGACTTTAAGTGAAAANANNTTACCAATAATATCGNNTTTAACNNTANTAACCCTANCNACTGGCCTTTATTGGGGGTTCTTTTTAACGCCCGAAGATTATCAACAGGGTAACTCTGTAAAGATAATATTTTTACATGTGCCCTCAGCCTTGATTGCCATCAATACGTGGTTTGTGATGCTAATTAGCTCTATTATCTGGCTGATTCGACGACATCATGTCAGTGCCTTAATTGCCAAAGCGGCGGCTCCAATTGGAATTATGATGACAATTATTGCTATTATAACCGGTATGATTTGGGGCCAGCAGATGTGGGGCACTTATTGGGCTTGGGATCCACGTCTAACTTCATTTTTCATCTTATTAATGTTTTATATCGGTTATCAAACTCTTTGGAGCGCTGTGGAAAAACCAGATAACGCAGCCGAACTCACATCTATATTATGTGTGGTTGGAACAGTTTTTGCAGTTCTGAGTAGGTACGCAGTAAATTTTTGGAGCCAAGGGCTTCACCAAGGAGCTTCTTTATCTCTTGATAAAGAAGAACATATTCATGATGCATTTTCGAATCCATTATATATTTGCATGGCTGGTTTTATACTATTATTCCTGACGTTAGTAATTCTCAGGACTCGAACAGAGATATTGAAGCGCAAAATGTTTATTCTTTTGAATCATAAAGGTCGGTAGCAATGCCAGAACTAGGTCAATACGCAATTCCAATCTTTTTTGCTTATGGTATAAGCTTCTTGTTAATTGTTGCGATAACGTTAGTTAGTTATATTCAATACAAATCTGTAATGCGGAATCTCCAAAAAATTGAAGAAGATTAAAATTGTGAATAAAAGATTTCTTATAATTGCCTTTTTTCCTATCATAATATTTTTAGTTTTGGGTTCAGTTTTAATGGTTGGATTATCAAGAAATGATGACCTCCCGTCAAATCTCGTGGGAAAATTAGCGCCACCACTTCCAAAAGAATTCATAACTGGGTTTGATCCAATTCCCCAAAAAGCCCTTGTAGAACCAAAAATAAAAATCATTAATTTTTGGGCAAGTTGGTGTGCTCCCTGCAGAGCAGAACATCCAAACATCGAAAAACTGGCGCAATTAGATCTAAAAGTTTATGGAGTCAACTTAAAAGACAATGCTGAGTCCGCAACTAAATTTTTAACTAATCTCGGTAATCCTTATAATGGTATTGGAACAGATGAGAATGGCAAAATTGCGATTGATTGGGGGGTGTACGGTGTTCCTGAAACATTTATTGTAGGGACAACTGGTAAGATAATTTACCGACACCCTGGACCAATTACCAAACAAATCTTGACTGAAAAAATTATGCCCATGATAACTGAACTAGAATAAACTGGTCGACTGGCGTTTCCTGATTAACTCGTGGTATTTAAAATTATGTTAAAAACTATAAAAATTCGAAAACCTGATGATTGGCATCTTCATCTTAGAGATGGGGAAATTCTGAAACCAGTACTGGCAGAAACAATTAAAGATTTTAGACGAGCAATAATTATGCCGAATCTATCACCTCCAATAGTTAACACCAGAGATGTTTTGTCTTATAGAACTAGAATTTTGGACGCTTTACCCCAAGGGGTCACATTTGAGCCATTAATGACGATTTATTTAACTGATAATAGTGACCACAAAGATATAATTAAAGGTTATAGATCTGGCTTGATTTCTGCGGTGAAGCTTTATCCAGCTGGTGCGACAACCAATTCTGAAGCAGGTGTTACAGATATCGAAAAAATTTTTCCATTATTGGAAAAAATTTCAAACGCCGGTGTGCCCATTTGTATTCATGGGGAGACTTCAAAAGACTCTATAGATATTTTTGATAGAGAAGCATTCTTTATTGAAAAAACCTTAGATCCATTAAGGAATAAAATCCCAGGAATTAAAATCATTCTAGAGCATGTAACAACCAAAATTGGTGTTGATTATGTGAAAGCTGAAAATGAAAATCTTGCAGCAACAATAACAACACATCATCTTATTATTAATAGAAATCATATATTTGCTGGTGGAATTAGACCACATTTTTATTGCTTACCAATAGCAAAGCGAGAATCTGATCGTCTTGCGTTAAGAGAAGCTGCGACTTCTGGAAACGAAAAGTTTTTTTTGGGAACAGATAGTGCGCCACACATTGATCCACTAAAAGAAAATCAGTGTGGATGTGCAGGTATCTTTTCTGCGACCAACACCATGTCTTATTTAGCCCATGTCTTTGAAGAAGAAGACGCTTTAAAAAATTTAGAGAAATTTACTTCAATAAATGGGGCGATTTTTTACAACATGCCAATCAATAAAGAATTTTGCGTTCTGAATAAACATGAACATCCTATTAAATTTCCAGATAAAATTAGAGTTGGAAAGGAATTTGTTACTTTATTTAATCCCGGTTTTTTATCAAATTGGTGTACTGAAGGAACCATCTGATGTTACCTAGCTCATATCCTAACGAAAAATTAATGGCTAAATTAACTGCAAAAATGTTTCTTGACATAGGAGCAGTCAACTTCAATCCAAGCAAACCATTCACTCTTGCCTCCGGCTTGTGTTCCCCAACCTACATCGATTGCAGAAAATTAATCTCCTATCCGCAAATTCGNTCAACNATCATGGATTTTATGGCCTGCAAGATCCTCCAAAAGGTCGGATATGATTATTTTGACAATATAGCTGGAGGTGAAACTGCGGGAATTCCATTCGCGGCACTAATTGCTGAGCGCTTATCCTTACCAATGACTTATGTTCGAAAGAAGCCCAAGGGTTATGGAAAGAACGCACAAATAGAAGGCGAAATTAAAAAAAATCAGAAGGTTCTTCTCGTAGAAGATCTAACAACAGATGGGGGCTCAAAATTAAAATTTGTCGATGCTATCCGTAAGTCTGATGGGATTTGCAATCATACTGCTGTAATCTTTTATTATGATATTTTCAAAGACACTTTACAGAAACTATCAAAAAATAANATTAACCTTCATTATCTCTGTACTTGGAAAGATGTACTGGATGCTGCACGAATGGGAAATTATTTTGAAAAAGATATACTGGATGAAGTAGAACTATTTTTGAACAATCCACTAGATTGGCAAAAATAATATTTCAAATGATTTAGCAAAATACCCCAGAAACCACTTAAAAAGTATTTGGGATTGTTACTTACTCCTGTGCTTGAAACTATCCTTTCGGAAACTGTATAAAGCAGAAGGATCCACGGATACATCGATAACTGAAGGTCTATTCGATTCTAACGCTNCGGATAGAGCTTCTGATAAATCTGACAAACTGTCCACTTTGATACCTAAAGCCCCATAAAGCTCAGCTATCTGGTCAAAAGGTGGGCTGCTAATATCTGCCCCAATATATCGTTCGTTAAAGAAATCCCGTTGNTAAGCTTTTTCTGCACCCCAGCATTTATTATTCATTACAATAGTAGTCGTATTAATTCCTTGGTCTACAGCTGTGGATAGTTCGGAAAGGGTCATCCCAAAACCTCCATCTCCCATTAAACTAATGACTTTTCGATCAGGTTGTGCAAGTTTAACCCCCAAGCCACACGCAAACGAGAATCCTACCAACCCAAAATCTAAGGGCGTAAATAAACTTCTAGGTTCAAAGTAATTTAAAGCGTCTGTAGCTTGTAAGCATAAAGTTCCCGCATCCATCGTTATTGAAGAGTTTTCTGGCAATACCTTTCGCAAAACTTTGAATAAGCCACTTGGCTGTATNGGTGTTGTCATTATAGCATTTTCATCCCGATCCTGTAGAAAATGTTTTCGATCATCTTTAAACTGGGCCGTCCATTGATCAACCTTAGAAAGGTGCTTTAAGTTATTGAGCGCTTGAAGTAATTGATCTGAAATTTCTGAGGCATCTCCCCAAATACCAATAGAAACTGGAAAGAATCTACCTATCGCTGCAGGCTCTATTTCAATATGAATTATGCGAGCGTNGATATTTATATTATCNTAACTGTAGAAGGTAGAATTAAAGCCTAATCGAGTACCTAGCGCTAAGATTACATCAGCCTCTTTAACCAATTTTGATGCTACTGGGTTGCCCCTTGGGCCCATCTGACCTGCATTGAGCGGATGAGCAAAAGGAACTGCATCACCATGGCCCGGAGAAGTTACGATTGGACAATTTAACAACTCTGCTAAGGGTATAGTATGATTTTGCCCCTGGGCATTTTTTATGCCTCCACCAGCAATAATTACTGGTTTTTTTGAATTCTTGAGCAGCTTAGCAGCAGCTTGTATTTTTTCCGGATCACCTAATGGCACTGAATGGTTTCTGTACTCCAAAGGTTTCAACTCATCATTGTAATCAAATTGGCCTGATAAAACGTCCCGTGGTAAATTTAAGTGAACAGGGCCCATCCTCGGTGTTAGTGCAGTTCTAAATGCTTCTTTCAGCAATTCAGGTACGCGCTCAGATGATGGGACTGTCCAAGTTTTCTTCGTAATTGGCTTAAAAAGAGCTTCTTGATCTACTTCCTGAAACGCGTCTCTATATATGTGCTCTGACGATAAAGAACCTGCTATCGATACTATTGGTGAAAAAGCAGCTTTTGCTTGCGATATACCTGTAACGAGATTAGTGGCTCCAGGACCATTCTGACCAGCCAAAAAAACGCCTGCATTACCTGAAGCCCGAGCATATCCATCAGCGATATGTACGCCGGTACGTTCATCGTGAACACCAATGTAATTTATAGATTTTGAATCATATAAAGCGTCAAAAATTTCCATAGTCGCTGATCCAATAAGCCCAAAAACATATTTTGTTTTTTCAGCTTCCAAAACCTTCACAGTGGCCTGACCTCCGGATACTGACACCATTATTTTATCCTTTCAAGAAATCTTAAAATTGGATTTGTAAAAGAAACTGGGGCCTCTAATAGCCCCAAATGCTTCAAGTTCGGTAATATTATTAAGTNCGAGTATAGATAATCTTTTGCTATTTCAACCGCCATTGAGGGCGTGCTTCCAGAATCATTTTCACAAGTTATCACCAAAGTTGGAGTTCTATCATTGAATTCTTGATTAATTAATTCCTTTACTCCAGTAGCAAGTACCTCAGCTATCTGTGCATAACTCTTCTCGTCAACTCTTTTTCGCCACTCTCTTACTAAAGTTAAAACGTCAGTGCGCACTAATCTAAAGTCATTAGTAAACCATCGCTTGAGAGCGTCATCTAATGTAGCTAAAGCTCCTTCCGAAAAAACTAATTTAGCTCGTTTTTCTACAATTTTTTGTAATTCTTTGTCTCTCTTNTGAGGAGAGTTCAATATAATTAAAGATAGAACTTTACTAGGATAGTTAACGGCAAATTTACGATTGATCATACCGCCAATCGAAAATCCAATTAAATGAGCTTTCTTTATATTCANGTAGAGTAATAGTTCTAAAATTTGATTAACAAAAAGATCTAAATCAGGGGTGGCATTTAAAGGATCACTTTTTCCATGTCCAAACAAATCAAAAGTTATAACTTTATAACTTTTCAAAAGATTCGGAATAAACTCTTTCCACATATCTTTGCTTAAGCCCAAGCCATGGATTAAAATTACCGCTGGAAGGTTATTTTCNCCAGAAATCTCAAAAGATGTTCCGTTTGTAGATCTCTGCTGCCTCATTAAATACATCCCAAATCTTAATATACAGTCAAATAGGTACCAATTTTATTACTTGTATTACTATCTTGGTATTTCCTATATTTCTTAGAATAAAGAAGGACAAACTATTCAAGTATTAAAAAACAAATTAGCAAAAGAGAGGTCGCATGACGATTAGAACATGCATTTTCGACGCATATGGTACACTTTTTGATGTCACAGCAGCCGCCCGAGAATGTGCAGAAGAGCCAGGAAGAGGCAAACTCAAAGAATGTTGGCAGAGATTAGCAAGTGATTGGCGACTAAAACAACTTCAGTATTCTTGGATTAGAGCGATTACAAAGTCACATACTGATTTTTGGGAGGTTACGAAGGACAGTTTAGATTTCGCTTTAGAGGCTAATAATCTCAGTGATGATCAAGAATTACGAGAACGATTATTGTCTCTTTATTGGTCATTAGAATCTTATCCAGAGGTTCCAGAAGTATTGGAAAATTTAAAATCTAATAAACTAGAAACTGCAATTTTATCAAATGGCTCAAGAGAAATGTTAGATTCAGCAGTTCAATCAGCTAAGATAAGTGAACTATTGGATAAAATTTTAAGTGTGGACCAAGTTAAAATATTCAAACCAGATTTTCGAGTTTATAATTTAGTATTAGAAAGTTTTACTAGAGATAAAAATGAAATATTGTTTGTTTCATCTAACGGCTGGGATGTCGCTTCAGCAGCTGGATTTGGATTTAAATCAGTTTGGGTCAATCGCAATAGTGAACCAATTGATCGATTGCCATGGAAACCCAAGCATGTTTTAACTAATTTAACAGATATTCCAAAACTTACTAAAACTATATGACCAATATAAAAGCAATAAGATCCGCAGCAAGCCGGCTAAAAGGATATGTGAGAGAAACTCCAATCCTAACTTCACCATTTTTAGATGAGATCGCAGGAAAAAATATTTATGTTAAAGCAGAATCTTTACAGCATACTGGAAGTTTTAAGTTTAGAGGTGGATGGTCAGCTATTTCTGAAATGTCAGAAAAAAAACGAAAAAATGGCGTTTTGGCTATTTCGTCTGGAAATCATGCTCAAGGAGTCGCGAATGCAGCGAGAGCTTTCAATACCAAATCTGTTATCATCATGCCAGAAGACGCTCCATCCCTCAAAATAGCCAATACGAGGAAGCTGGGTGCCGAGGTTATTCTTTACGATCGTCTAAACCAAAACAGGGAAGAACTTGGAGCACAAATTGCAAAAGATAGGGAGTTAACATTAATCAAACCCTACGATGAACCATTGGTTATAGCAGGACAAGGAACGTGTGGTTTAGAATTAGCCAAGCAATGTAAAGGCTTACATATTTCAAAAGCAGACGTGATTGTATGCTGTGGCGGTGGTGGGTTAACCGCTGGAATTGCATTGGCTTTAGAACAGGAAGCACCTGAATTTACTGTACGAACAGCAGAACCAGAGCAATTTAATGATGTAGCAAAATCTCTGGAAGCTGGGAAAATATGTCGTAATCACTCAATGAGTGGATCAATTTGTGATGCTATTTTGACGCCCGAACCTGGAGAAGTAACATTTCCAATAATGAAGAAACTTTGCGGTAAAGGCTTTACCGTTTCTGACGAAGAATGCATGCGAGCGATATATTTAGCATTTATAAGGTTAAAGTTGGTATTAGAACCAGGTGGAGCTGCTGCTCTTGCAGCGGCTTTATTTCATAGTAATAAAATTGACTGCGAAAATGTAATTATAGTTGCAACAGGGGGAAATATTGACAAGGAAACTTTTACTAAAGCTTTAACCAATTATAACTAAATATTGAACACTTTTGATTAAAACTATTATTGGGACCGATAATGGATATAATAACACAATTTCCCCACAGTATTATAGATGAACCAGACATGGGAATAACCCTGTCAGATGGTTGTCGTTTGTCAGCAAGGGTATTTATGCCTGAAGAAGCCAAAGAAAGACCATTTCCGGCGATCTTGGAATATATACCTTACAGAAAGAGAGATGGAACCATCGAACGTGATGAAATGATGCATAAATATTTTTCTGGAAGAGGTTATGTTGTACTCCGAGTTGATATGCGTGGCAGTGGAGAGAGCACAGGATTAATGTATGATGAATATACAAAAGAAGAGTTATCAGACTGTGTTGAAGTGATTAATTGGATCGCATCTCAATCTTGGTGCGATGGTAATGTAGGGATGATGGGGAAAAGTTGGGGTGGTTTTAACTGTATTCAGGTTGCTATGCTTCAGCCCAGCCCATTGAAAGCAATAATAAGTGGATACTCTACAGTTGATCGTTATTCTGACGATATTCATTATAAAGGAGGTTGCTTATTAAATGAGAACCTCAGTTGGTCAGGAACAATGCTTTCCTATTCCTCACGACCTCCAGATCCACAANTAGTAGGAAGTAAATGGAAAGATATGTGGATTGAGCGCCTAGAAAATCTTCCTTTTTATGGTGCAAAATGGATGCAACATCCAAATCGAGATAATTACTGGAAGCATGGTTCCCTGTGTGAAAATTATGATAGCTTAACTACGCCAACGTTAGCATTTGGAGGTTGGGCTGACAACTATATGAACACAGTGAGTAACTTAATTGAAAATGTGACGAATACCACTGTTAAAGGTATTGTTGGCCCATGGGTACATCAATATCCTCACACGGCGGATCCAATGCCACAAATAGGATTTCTTCAAGAAGCACTTAGATGGTGGGACAGATGGTTAAAAGGTCATAAAACTGGTGTTGAAGAAGATCCAAATTATCGAATTTATCTGCAGGAGAGTGTAAAACCTAGTCGAAAAATTCGTCACAGACCAGGCCACTGGATAGTCGAAAAAGATTGGCCAAAATCTATCATCAAAAGTGAGAATTATAATCTGTCCTGTTGTAACATATTGGGTGGTAAGCCTGATAGTTTAAATTATATCATAAAAAGCCCACAAATATGTGGTTTTGCCGCTGGAAGCTATTTTCCAATGAGTAGCTCAGTTCCCGAACAACCAGGAAACCAAAGTCAAGATGATGCATACTCCCTCAGCTTTGACAGTGATATCGCAACCAAAGCCCTGGATATTGTAGGCAGACCTAAAATTAGGCTCACTCTTAGATCAAATAAAACACGTGGTCACCTATGTGTGAGGTTGTGCGATGTTTCTCCTGATGGTTTATCTACAAGAATTACATATGGTTTAATTAATCTAGCTCACAAGGACAGTCATGAAAATCCCAGTTCAGTACCAGTAGACGAGGACTTTGATGTTGAATTACCATTAGATCAAACTGCCTATAAATTATTGGCTGGCAATAGATTAAGAGTAGCAATATCGAATAGCTATTGGCCACTAGTTTGGCCCGTATCAGAGCAGGTAACTTTGACTCTGGTAAAAGGAAATCTAATTCTCCCAATCCGTCCAGAATCATCAAAGCCAGAATATACATTTTCCGATCCAGAGTGCGCTAAGCCCTGGTCTAGGACAACTATTAGGCCACCAAGTTACTCTAAAAAAGTGATTACCGATCAAACAAATGAAGCTGTAACATTAGAAATTTTTGATGATTATGGCATTGTTGAAGATGATCACCATAAATTACAGGTGGGAACTATAGTAAGAGAAAAATTTTCCATACATCCTGATGACCCTCTCTGCGCTTCAGGGGAAGTACATTGGACACAAACTCTTAAGCGAAATAAATGGAATATTAGAACTGAAATCTACAATTCTTTAACATCTGATAAACAGAATTTTTATATGCTTGCAAAAGTTAAAGCTTATGAAGATGAAAAATTGATTTTTGAGAAAGATTTTGATGAAAAGATAAGTAGGTCTTACCATTAAAAGAATCTATGGCAGCCTAATTCTAAGTGATCCTGGGTCTACCAGAAGCTGTCACAGAGATTTCAGCATCAATAAACATTCTTTGATTTTCGATATCGCTAGATCTGATATCACGATCAACTTGAAGATCGATGTTATCTGCTCCAGACAACTTTGCCTTATTAATAGCCAATTCTGAAAGTATTTTTTCTAATTCTTTAAAAGCTTTCTCCTCTGACGTAAAGTCTAATTGCCTTTCAAGACCATGCAAACGATAGCACCCCTCTGTTGGTGATGTTATCGTACCTACACATTTCACCGAAACTCTACCTGCAACAGCACCAATTGCGTTTGCTACCTCAGAATACTTTGGAATTACCATCTTAGTAGAGAGTAATTTTCCTACCTGCGGGTAGTAGCTTTTAGCCGATGCTCCCAGCCCTACAACTGGTAAATTCAAACCAAAATTGATAAAGAAAGTCTTTTTATGACTCTCAAGCCCCTTAGAAATAAGCCACTGATCATTTGAAGGCTCATATTTTAGGTCTTTTTCCTCGGAGTCCTCTATAAGAGCTACATTGATCAATACATTTGCCGTTTGCGTTCTTATTCTTTCAATTATTAATCTAGCCATATCCTCAGCATTACTGGCCAACATCTCACCACCACCGTTTCGACGTTTAGAAAAAAGTTCCAATGCTATTCGAGATGCCATCACATCCCATGTCTTACTCATCCCCAATACATGACTGGCATCTGTTGGAGTAACTCCAGCCATCATTAAAACCCCTTTAGAAATTAACCCGTTAAGCGTTGCTAGCTCAATTCTACTTGAAATTAATCCCTCAAGAGCTTTCGCGCTTAAACCAATCTTTTCCAATACAAGCATTTCTCGAGTATTAAATTTTAAGTTCTTGGTATCAATCATAGTAGGATAGACAAATTTAGTATCCAGCTCTCCACACTTTTCTGTACTTAAAATTGTTTCCAATTTTGGCACTACGATATCAGGCCAAATTGTAGCTGCTAAAGCTATTGGCATAACGCGATTGGGACCTAAAACTAAGTCACCTTGAAGTCCATCACTATTCATATGGACCTCACTATCTCCTCCAAGCCCAGTGGTTTGCATATCAACTGCTTCCACCATAGTTCTAAATTCACCAACTTTTGCCCCAAGTGGATCAATTTTGGGCTTTCCATTATGCAATATTGCAACGTCAGTTGTCGTACCGCCTATATCTGAAACTAGCGCCTCACTTTCATTTGTTAGCCATTGAGCACCTACAATTGAAGCCGCAGGCCCAGATAAAATTGTTTCGATTGGTTTAGATTGAGCCACCTCAGCAGATATCAACGCACCATCACCTCTAACAACCATCAGGGGCACATCTAAATTCAAAGTTTTTAACTTTGATTTACAGGCACTTATTAATCTATCAATCAACCCTATTAACCGCGCATTCAATACGCTAGTTAATGCTCGTTTAGGACCATTTAATTTAGCTGATAAATCACTTGAACAAGTAACTGGCTTACCGGTCACGTCACGAATAAAATCTCTTGTTAAGAATTCATGAGAAGGATTGCGGGTCGCAAAACTTGATACTACAGCATAAGCTGACAAACTTTGATCAAATTCTTTAATTAAACCATTTAATTTTCTTAGGTCTAGAGGATATTTTTCCTCACCCGAGTGAGTGTGCCCTCCTGTTAAGAAAAAAACTGGGTCATTTTTGATCACTTTGGATAGGCCCTGCCTTTGCAAATCTTGCTCGGTAAAACCTATAGCTACCAAGCCAACATTTTCACCGTGCCCTTCAACTAAAGCGTTGGTAGCCAATGTAGTTGATAACGACGCTAATACGATTTCTGATGGATTTGACGCACTTTTATCCAAAACGTCTTGAATAGCCTTCCCAATGCCAATCGATAAGTCAGATTTAGTCGTTAGAGATTTAGATGAAGCAATAATTCTTTCATTATCTTCCATCAATACGGCGTCTGTATATGTACCACCTGTATCTACCCCTAAAAATATTGCCATTTCCTAATCCTAAGAATTCTAATGAGGGTTTAAAACAATACCGAAATAGTATTAAATCAAATTGAAACTGAAAAAGATTTAGACACTACAAAAATTACTAAATCAACATTTAAATTAATAGTCTTAATCTAAGGANTGGTTCAAAAAATACTTTAACCTCATAAACACTTGCGCTACTTCAAGGCTCAAGAAATAATCAATAAAGAATTGGGATTTATAAATGAGCGATCTNGTTAAATTAAAGATAGAAAATCACATAGCGACAGTAACACTTAATAGAGCAAATAAAAAAAATGCTTTATCAAGAGAAATGTTTGATGCGATATCTCAGGTTGGAGAAGAGTTAAAAAAAAATCAATTAGTCCGAGTAATNATCCTAACCGGTGCCGGTAGTGATTTTTGCAGTGGTTTAGATACCTCTACATTTACACAGTGGGCATCTGATTTNGAAAAGGTAAGAAATAATCTAACGATGCGTCCAGTTGGAGAAAACGCCAATTGGTTTCAAAAACCTTGCTATGTATGGCAAGAAATTGAAGTNCCCGTTATTGCCGCGATAAAGGGCGTTGCATTTGGAGGTGGAATACAACTTGCTTTAGCTGCAGATTTTCGAATTGCAGCACCAGANTCTAAATTTTCCATTATGGAATCAAAATGGGGGATAATTCCAGATTTAGGTATTACCCAAAACCTNCCAAAACTTACTCGAGCAGATATCGCAAAAGAATTGATCATGACNGGNAGAATATTTGATGGTAAAGAAGCTTTTAATCTTGGGCTAGTTACCATGATTGACAAAGATCCATTAGCCTCAGCAGAAGGCTTTGCTAATAAGTTAGTTGAAAAATCGCCAGATGTACTCAAAGGTGCTAAAAAATTGATTGAGGAGTCATGGGTTGCACCATTAGGTGAGGGTCTAACGATGGAATCAGACATTCAATCAAGAATAATGGGATATGAAAATAATATAGAAGCTGTGATGGCCACAGTTCAAAAAAGNNCCGCCAAATTCAAATAAGTCTTTAATTAATAACCTTGAACACGATCAACTAAATTTAAGAGTTCTAGATTGTTTTCGCATCGGAAAATATTTACCGCTATACTTATAGAAGAAGTTTCAGGCCTCGTTTCTGCAGCAATGTGAGGAGTAACAGTAATCTTTTCATGTTTCCAAAAGATATGGTTACTTGGCAAAGGTTCNGACTTAAAGACATCTAATGTAGCACCAGCAACTTGACCACAATCNATTGCTGATATCAAAGCAATGTCGTCAATTAAAGCCCCACGTCCTGCATTGATAATGTTAACACCTCGTTTTACTTTTGATAGCGCCTTCTCATTAATTAGATTTTTCGTAGCATATGTTAATGGAAGTAATAATATCAAAATATCAGAAGTTGATATAATCTGATTAAACCCATCTTGTCCNCTAAAACAACTAATGTTCTTNATTTTCTTTTTTCTTCGACTCCACCCACTNACGTTAAAATTAANTTGGTTCAACTGTTGAGCGCACGCTAAACCCAATGATCCCAAACCTATAATTCCAATATTACGCTCATTAGCNAGTGCAGGTATCATTGTATCGTGACGCCAAACACCATCNTGTTGAGATATTTGCTGATCTAAACCAAGATGATATCTTAGTGTATGCCCAACGATATATTCGACCATCCCATTAGTAAGACCTTCATCAACCATNCGACACAACGGTTGGGTCAACGTAGGATTCAAAACTATACTTTCCACTCCAGCCCAAAGACTTAAAACAGCTTTAACATTTGGAAAAATCGAAAAATCATTAAAAGGACCAGAGGGCGCGTAAATTATATAATCTACGAGAGCAGGGTCGTTAAATTCTTGTTTTAATACGACCTTNAGCTTCTTACTCTTGAATGCNAAATTTAGACAATCCCGNTATTTAGGCCAGGANTTTTTATTTCCAGAAAACAAAACATTTATTGCCATATTTATCTCGCTCTATGTATGTCAGCGCTTTGTATTATCCCAAAAGCAATCATTAATACAAACATCGCAGAGCCACCGTAGCTAACCAGCGGCAAAGGCACACCTACTACTGGTGCTAAACCCATAACCATTGCCATATTAACTGCAAAGTAAAGAAAAAATGTCATTGTAATACCTGAAACCACTAAGCCAGAATAACGATCTCTACATGCTAATGCCACAAGACNACAAAAAATAATTAGTAAGAAATATAAACCTAATANGGAGATCCCACCTATAAACCCAAACTCTTCTGCCAGGGTCGTAAAGATAAAATCTGTATGTTTTTCTGGCAAAAAATTNAAACGACTCTGAGTGCCTTGCATAAAACCTCTGCCTGAAAAACCTCCCGATCCAAGAGCAATTTTTGATTGCGTAATATGATAACCAGCGCCCAGCGGATCACTGGCTGGATCTAGGAATGTATCAATACGTCTGTATTGATAATCCTTTAGAAATTGAAATTCTGTTCCTCTAAAGTAAAAAATCGAAAATAAGAAAGTAAAGATCCCTAGACCCGAAATTGCAAAGTAAAACCAACTAACACCAGCAATAAACATGATTGAAAGTCCACCCAACAAAATAAGCAANGCAGTCCCTAGGTCAGGTTGACGAACAACCAGAAATACTGGCAGTAATATTATCAATAATGGTACAATAATCCAAACTACATTAGAAACCTTATTTCGTGGCAGCCAATCATAATAACTAGCCAAAAACATGATTACCGTAACCTTCACTAATTCTGATGGTTGCAATCTCATAAATCCTAAATCTAACCATCTGACGGCTCCCATTCCAGAAACTCCAAAAAACTCCACCAATAACAATAAAA
This sequence comes from Paracoccaceae bacterium, assembly GCA_002712045.1. Classification (GTDB taxonomy): domain Bacteria; phylum Pseudomonadota; class Alphaproteobacteria; order Rhodobacterales; family Rhodobacteraceae. Next base: position 15,468 of record PARX01000029.1, on the reverse strand, counting down.
ATAGTGAAATAAAAAAAGCCAAACCACTTATGTTTCGCCAAAACCATATTGGAATAAACGAAATTATTAACATCATCACAAAACCAATACAAAAGCGGGTCATTTGCACTTTTGCCCAAGGCTCTGTTGATCCTCCAGCAACCGAAAATAACATCATAAAACCAATTGTGGCAATAGTGATCAGGATAACAATAATCGGCAAATTTATATAAGCTAGACGCTGGAACCCAGTCGGGATTCTTCTTACAGAATAATCAAGGTAACTCATGCATTTCCCTTGTTTANGTTAGGTTTAAGAACCGGGTTTAATTTTAAATTTTTTAATCTTTTTGCTATTTTTGCCCTTTGTTCTTCAGGATAAGCCTCGAGTGGTGGAATNTTTTCATATAAAGCTCGTAACATAATATCCCTAGCAATTGGAGCAGCCACTTTGGAACCGCCTCCACCATGCTCAACTACTACAGCAATAGCGTATTTAGGCTGATTATAGGGTGCAAATCCTACAAATAATGCGTGATCACGCCTATTATAGGGTAACTTCTCGTTTGGAATTACACCAGTTGCACGTTCTTTACTTGTTATATTTCTAACCTGTGATGTCCCAGTTTTAGCTGCCATAGAGATTTCACTAATAGCAATTTTGGACTTTCTNGCTGTTCCTTTTATGCCATTTGATACTTCATACATTCCAGATCGGATAATACCAAGTGCATTGGGATCAATATCTAATTTTAGTTGATTTGGAATTTTTTGTTCAACACCGTTAACTCTTTTAATAATTCTAGGCTCTACAACCTTTCCACTTGCTATTCTTGCTGCCATTACTGCCAATTGTAGTGGTGAAGCCAGAACATAACCTTGACCAATACCCACATTTAAAGTGTCACCCAAAACCCAAGATTCTCCTTGAGTTTTTAATTTCCAATTTTTTGTTGGAGATAGACCTCGTGCAACCCCAGACAAAGGTAAATTGTGCTTAATGCCAATACCCAAACGTTTTGCCATTTGGGTAATTTTTTCTATGCCAACCCTGAGAGCCAGATCATAAAAAAATACATCACAAGACTGCTCCAATGCCTCAGTTAATGTAATCTCTTCATGCCCTAACCTTTTCCAACAATGAAACTTTCGATCAGCTAATTCGATGTGACCATCACATCTAATCTTCTCATTTGGTNTTATTAAACCTTCGTCTAGAGCAGCTAATGCAATAACCATTTTAAAAGTTGAGCCNGGAGGATAAATACCTTGAACAGATTTATCAGCTAGAGGTCTAAATTCGTTATCTCGCAGAGCANCATAATCATTTGTTGAAATTCCTTNTACAAAAAGATTAGTGTCGAAACTTGGCGATGACGCCATAGATAATAAATCACCATTATCAACTCTCATTACTACTGCTGATGCGCTCTTTTTTCCCANTCTTGCCAGTGCAAAATTTTGCAAGCCAGTATCGATTGTCATTTGAACACTTTGCCCTGGTGAACTCTCCTGTCGACTCAGCTCCCTTATAACTCTTCCTTTAGCATTTACTTCAATACGCTTTGTACCTGCATTTCCACGCAAAGCTCTTTCTAACTTCGCCTCCACACCGGTTTTACCTATTTGAAACCGTGGTATTTTTAACAAAGGATCATTATCATCCCTCTTCTTCAAATCAAAATCACTCACTGGTCCAACATAACCTAGCAAGTGAGCATAATCTGCTCCCCTCGGATAATGTCTATTCAACCCNACATCTGCNGTAAGTCCATGTAACACCGGAGCATTTACTGAAATCTTTGCCACATTACTCCANGACAAATTATTCAGAACAGTAATTGGAACAAAAGGACTATGCTTTAATACTAATTTTCTTATTGCTTGTTTTTTTTCATCTGAAATTTTCAAAAGAGTTTGTAAATTGTTCAACAGAGATTCTAAGTTCTCTACATCTTCTCTTATTATTACAGCCCTATAATTCTGAACATTCGAAGCAATTAACAAGCCATCTCTATCATATACTAAGCCACGTGATGGAGGAACTAACCTGACATTGATTCGATTTTCTTCAGCAAGCAACCTATATTGATCAGCTTGATCAATTTGTAAAAAACGCATTCGAGCAGCTAAACCCGCAACGAAGATTCCTTGNATAGCAAATATTAAAACTCCACGCCTCACCATACTTCTGGCACTTATAGCTGGGTCAAATTCCTTATCTTTCATTCTCGGTTGCCCACAAATTTTCCATAATAATTTTTCCGATCAAATCCCACAATCAAAAAACTGAGGCAAAACATAATTGGATAAATTAATATCGTTAATAATGCCCAGATTAGATAATGCCAAAAATCAGATTGAGAGATCACAAATACATTTAAGACTATCATATGAGAAAATGTCGACAAAAGAATCAAAAATGAAACAAAAAGCCATGTGGTAATAAAATTAGCATCATTATAACGCCAAAACTGGGTTCGAGCAAATTCAGTAATTATTAGAACAATTGCGGTCCAGAGACCAATAGGTCTATTAAAAAGAATATCTGTACTGAGAAACACTAAACCAATTAATGCAATAGGAAGCAAATTTGGTCGCCTAAANATAATAGCTAAAGTCAAACAAAATAAAAAATCAGGCGTTGGAATAGTCTGTTTAAACGGATTTTGTGGAACAATTAGCCAAACAACCAANANAAAACTAAAAATNAAGTAAGTTGATCTTTGGATCCAGAAACNACTNGTCATCAGACGTTTCCTTGTTANCGGTTNCATCTTCTCCAATTATGGCATCACTTTCGNTGACAGACTCAACTGGGGTCATACGCATCACTTTTAAGAATGTTAGTCTTTTGTAATCAGCAGCTAAATTGACACGTTCTCTACCATTAGAGTCCCTTACTACCCTTCCAATAAGCAAGCCTTTGGGAAAAACCTCACCATCACCTGTGGTAAATATTCTATCACCAGCGTTAACTAAATCTCCCTTATCTATAAGTTCTAATGTAGGAAATCTCGTATTATCTCCTTGCATAATTGCCTTTTCCCCCGACGGCTGAATTGCNACCGCTAGCTTACTAGAAGTATCAGTTAACAACATCACTAATGACGTTTCCTTGCCTACTCCCGTTACACGACCTACAAGTCCTAAACCATCTGTTGTTGCCCAGCCATTTTTAATACCATCTTTGGAACCAACATTTATCAATATGTTTTGCCGAAATCCTGAGCCACTATCAGCCAATACCATTGCAGTAAAATAATTTAATTTAGGATCTAACTTAACATTATTTAAATCCATTAATTTTGCNTATTTGGCTTCCCATTGTATCGCTTGCTCTTTCCAATATTTTAACTTTTGAATTTCCTTNGTTAAGTCTTGATTGATCTGAAATATTTCAGAATAAGATCTAAAATCTAAGAATATATTTTGTAATACTGTAAATGGTGAGATTAAAAAGCTCACGTTGGGAACAAATTTATCCAATATTGCTAAGCGTATATTTTCCGCTCTAGAATTATCAATCCGCCAAAGTAAAAATAAGATCAAACAAAATACAACCAATATTCCCAATAATACTCGTCTTATACGACTTGCATTATTAACGTCTTCGTTGTTGTTACGAGCCAAAACGTCCCCTAAAATTTAGCTTTCGTAGTCAATTACATGGCGCAATTGCTTTTCATATTCTAAAGACCTACCGGTACCAATAGCAACACAATCCAGAGACTCATCTGCAATTGTTATTGGTAAACCAATTTGTTCTCTTAGAGTAAGGTCAAGATCTCCAAGCAATGCCCCTCCTCCAGTTAACATCACTCCTCGATCCACTATGTCAGCCGCTAAATCTGGCGGAGTAGCTTCTAAAGCGCTCATAACACTTTCACAAATTTGCTGAACCGGCTCTGATAATGCCTCGGCCACTTGTGCTTGTGTAATTTCTGCTTCTTTCGGAACACCATTTAATAAATCCCGGCCACGAATAGTCATCACTGCACCTCGCCCATTATCAGGCATTCTCGCTGTTCCAATTGAAGTTTTAATTCGTTCTGCCGTACTTTCCCCAATCAAAAGGTTAGATTTACGACGCAAGTAAGAAATCACAGCCTCATCCATTCGATCACCACCAACCCTGACCGATCGAGCATAAACGATGTCACCAAGCGATAGCACTGCTACCTCTGTTGTCCCACCGCCAATATCAACTACCATTGAACCTGTAGGGTCAGTAATAGGCATTCCCGCACCAATTGCAGCAGCAATTGGTTCTGCAATCAATCCTGCTTTTCTTGCGCCCGCTGACAATACAGACTGTCTAATCGCTCGTTTTTCCACTGGAGTAGCCCCATGTGGAACACAAACGATTATTTTAGGTTTAGTAAAAGTTGTCCGTTTGTGCACTTTCCTTATGAAATGTTTGATCATTTCTTCCGCGGTATCAAAGTCGGCGATGACACCATCTCTCATTGGGCGTATTGCCTCAATGGAGCCAGGTGTTCTGCCCAACATAAGTTTAGCATCTTCGCCAACCGCCAGGACTTTCTTTTTACCATCCTTCGTATGATAGGCAACAACTGAAGGTTCATTTAGGATGATGCCTCTACCTTTTACATAAACAAGTGTATTAGCAGTGCCTAAATCTATCGCCATGTCTGACGAAAAAAGACTAGATAGTCCAACCATAAGAAATACCTTTTTGTATGAATTAATTAATCATAGAGTCGATTTAGATATTATAGCCATTCAATACGCAAAACGTAAAGGCTTAGCTTAGTTGTATAGGCATTAAATCGCTTAATTAATTTGCTGTTAAACAGTGCTTTCTCTCAAAGTTAAAATGTTTACTAGAATAAACACCTATATGGCTTCTGGTACTTTTTTTTGTCTTCTAACTAACAGCTTATTTAAAGCCGTAACATAAGCTTTAGCTGATGCAACAACAGTATCAGTATCAGAAGATTGCCCAACCACAATCTTACCTTTTTCTTCCATTCTTACTGTAACAGTAGCTTGTGCATCCGTCCCTTCTGTTACCGCATGCACTTGATACAACTGTAAACTAGCATCATGTGGAAAAAGATTTTTTACAGCGTTAAAAACAGAATCTACTGGACCATCGCCACTTGCCTCCACTCGACTTTCAACTCCATCGATTAACATTGTCAAATCAGCGGTTTGCGGACCATCTGTACCACATACAACTCTAAGATTTTTGATTTGAAGGCTATCATGCTCTGCATCTGAAGAACTATTATGCATCAATGCAAGTAAATCATCATCATAAATTTCTTTTTTTCGGTCGGCTAATTCTTTAAACCGAACAAAAATATCTTTAAGTTGATTATCACCCAGCTCAAATCCTAAATCCTCTAGTTTTGCACGCAAAGCTGCTCTTCCCGAATGTTTTCCAAGAACCAAACTAGTTTCAGCCAGACCAATATCCTCAGGACGCATTATTTCAAAAGTCTCAGCATTTTTCAACATTCCATCCTGATGAATACCACTTTCATGAGCGAACGCATTTTTTCCAACAATAGCTTTNTTGTACTGAACCTGAAATCCACTGACTGTTGCAACCATGCGGCTTAAATTCATTAATTTNGTNCTATCTATTTTAGTNTGATAAGGCATNATGTCATTTCTNACCCTCAAAGCCATAACCACTTCTTCNAGTGCNGTGTTTCCAGCCCGCTCACCTAATCCATTNATNGTACACTCAATTTGCCTNGCNCCTGCCTCNACAGCTGCCAAAGCATTTGCTGTCGCCATACCTAAATCATTGTGGCAGTGAGTTGCAAAAACAACATCATCTGCACCTGGCACATTATTCCTCAAAGAAGAAATAAGGTTCGCACACTCTCTTGGCGCAGTGTAACCAACAGTATCAGGAATATTAATTGTCGTTGCTCCCGCCTTNATGGCTATCTCAACAACTCTGTATAAATATTCTATCTCAGTTCGCGTTGCATCCATTGGAGACCATTGAACATTTTCACAAAGATTTCGCGCATGTGTTACGGTTTCATGTATCACATCTGCCATTTCATCCATGGTCAAGTTAGGTATTTGTCGATGAAGNGGGGACGTACCTATNAACGTATGAATTCGNGGTTTAGCCGCATGTTGAACNGCNTCCCAACACCGATCAATATCTCTAAAGTTTGCCCGACTTAATCCNCAAATTACCGAATTTTTAGAGCGTTTTGCTATTTCTGATACTGCTTGAAAATCCCCTTCAGATGCTATGGGAAAACCTGCTTCAATAATATCAACGCCCATTTCATCTAAGAGCTCCGCTATTTCTAACTTTTCAGCATGGCTCATTGTGGCCCCAGGACTCTGCTCACCATCACGTAATGTAGTATCAAATATTAAAACATTATCTTGTTCTTTTAAGTGTTTCATTTTTTTCTCTTAGCTAAATTAAAATTCTAGTGAAGGCGCTTTTCGCGTNACCTCTGAGCGCACGCGCCCGGACAAGGCACGCTCAGAGGCTGCTAAGGAGTAGGTCAATTGATAGCGGCTTACTACTATATCGCTGCAAATTTGATCCATTTGTTTTTATCATGGACTTATACTAGGAGTTTTTTAAACAAAACAAAAGAGAATGTTTGATTAGTCATCAAAAAAATCTAAATCTTTATATAACATAACAAAAGAAAAAATATGAAAAATGCGTTAATTATTGGAGCATCGGGTGGTATTGGATCGGCTCTATATGACTATTATCTGACCCAAAAAAATTATGAGCTCGTCAAATCTTTATCTCGATCAAATGATGGTTTTGATATTACTAGCGAACAGAATGTAAATTCTCAGATTGATAGCGAAACAAGCATATACGACCTAGTCATTATCGCCACAGGGGGTGTTCAAATAGATAATGATGAGCCTGAGAAATCAATAAAACGCTTAAATGCAAACGCAATGTTAAATCAATTTTCCTTAAATGCAGTAGGCCCAGCTCTAATTCTCAGTCGCATACACAAATTAATCCCCAAAGATCGTCCATCACATGTAATTGTATTGTCTGCGAGAGTGGGGTCAATTGAAGACAACAATTTAGGCGGTTGGATAAGTTACCGCACAGCCAAAGCAGCGCTCAATCAAGTCTTACGAACAAGTGCGATTGAATTAAAGCGAACGCATCCTAATTCTTGCCTTTTAGCAATACACCCTGGAACCGTTGAAACAAAGATGACAAAAAAATACACCTCCCATTCAAAAGTTTCAGCCAATACAGCCGCTGAAAATATTGCTGATTTAATAAGTAAAAATACCTCAACTGACACTGGTAAATTTTATGATTGGGCCGGAAAAATAATTCCTTGGTAGTCCTTGTTAAAATTACCTCAAAATAGGTGGTTTTTTTGGATCCATGCCTGGTGCCTTTGGCTTGGGAGTTTCTTGAATTGAGGGCAAATCAAACCTAAGACCAATTTTCAACGCTTTCTTAATTAGTTCTTCATCAGGTTTTGCAAAAATAATGTCGAGTGTCACATCGTGTGGATTAGAAAGCTTAAATGCCTCCGAAATCTGTTGAGCAAGAATACCCTGACAAGCTTCAATTGCTTCAACAAATATTAATAATAAGTTGTTAGTAGTTTCTTCGGAAATGTCTTGGACTAAAATCGCATAATTGGCTAAACCCGGCGACAATGCTAATGTCTCATCTAATAACTTTATAAATGTTTCACTTGCAATTGATGGTGATACAATTTTCTTTGGCAGCCTAATAACATTACCTTGTTTAGCCTGAGTATTCTTTTCCAACCATCTTAAAACCTCATTGGTAAGAATATAACCTCCACCAATATTTGTCAGATTCAATGCAATTCCAACAGAGATGTTTTGTGCTAGCAGGTTGCGACCAGTCAATGATATGAAAAATGCCTTGTCACCTGCAAATTCCACTAACTTTTCTTCAGCATCAAATCCAAGTAAAATTTGACCTTCTGTTAAATTCATTAATTTAGGTTTTGGATCCTCAGGATCATCTATCAAAATGAATAATTCCGCATCCAAAAATCTTTTAAAAAGAATTAAGCGGTTTTCTGCTATATCATTACTTTGAACTTGCTTAATGATTTCATCTAAAGGGCTATCGGGCATATTTTATAAAAAGCTTCCTATAAAAGTTAAAATAGCAACTAAAGCTAACTTGACCTAACTCAACTAACAAAAATAACTATTAATGCGATAGCAAACAAGACTGTAATATTTACAACCATTGCACCACTTGGATAACCTATTACTCGTAAACTTTTAGGACCATGCGTCTCATTCAACTTTCTGAGTATATTTTCCAAAAACTTAAACAAAACAGCAATAAATCTAAGATATACATTCTGACACGTTAAGACCAACATACCCAATAATGAAGGCACCCACTTCCTATAAACTATATCAGTATCAAGATTTGTAGCATCAAGTTCCGCTGGATGAAATCCATATCGATACAAAATTGCGAAAGCTAACAAGGCGAAAAACAATAACTGTAACTGACTAAAAACATGATCAAAGGTATAGGGCACATAGTTTGTTTCATATGGTAAAATCTGATAAAATGTAGCTGGAAAAATACCAATTAATATACAAAGTGCAGAGGTAATTCCCATTGCTACAAGCATGTGTTTAGGTGCTTCTGCGGGTCTTTTTCCAGAGTCATGAGCAAAGAAAGTAAAAAATGGAATTTTGATTCCTGAATGAGATAATACACCGGCGGACGCAAAAACTAATGCTAACCAAATTATTGTACGATGCTCCACAGCGACAGAGCTAAGCGTTAGAGATTTAGTGACAAAACCTGACAATAATGGAAAGGCCGATATTGAAGCAGCACCAATTAAGCAAAAAATAGCAGTCAAGGGCATCGTTCTATACAAGCCTCCTAATTCAGAAGCTTTAGCGGTGCCGGTTCGATAAAGCACCGCTCCAACAGACATGAATAGTAACGCTTTATATAAGATATGTGCAAAGGCATGACCCGCCATTCCATTTAATGCAAGCTCTGACCCGATACCAATCGCAACAACCATAAATCCCAGCTGGTTATTTAGAGAATAAGATAATACTCGACGCATATCATTTTCAATCTCGGCAAAGAAAATTGGAAATAACGTCATAATAGTTCCTATATAAATGAGTATCTCTGTACCAGCAAAACCCCGTGCTAACGCATAAATTGCCATTTTTGTCGTGAATGCAGATAAAATAACTGCTCCAGTTACCGTTGCCGCCGGATAGCTATCTTGTAGCCAATTGTGCATAAGAGGAAANGCNCATTTNATACCAAAACTAATAAATATTANCCAAGTTCCTAAACTTTCCAAAGTCATTTTATTAAAGGATACTTCACCTGTNTCTTGATAAAACACACAAACACCAGCNATTAAGATCACTCCAGATCCTATCTGCACNATNAGATAACGTAATCCTGTATGATAAGCGCCTTCCGTTCCTCGTGCCCANATAAGAAAAACAGAGGCTAAGGCCGTTGCTTCCCAATAAAAAAATAAACTTATCATATCCCCAGATAGAGCTGCCCCAATGGCAGAACCAGCNTATAANAGTGCTGCAACTTGTTGAGTTGTATCNCTNACATGCCAAGCNAACATATTACCTAGAAANCTAGCTANACANAAAACCAATACAAAAATTCTGGATAAGCGATCTACCCGCATCAGCTCCAANTCAAAACCAAAAAACTCATATGGCCAGAAATTACCAAACCCAATATACCAAATGTGAAAAACTGCCANTAAAGGTGNNATCAATAATAANGCACCTCTCANAACNCCATGAGGAAAAAGANCTAGTANTCCAGCCATNAAAAAGAAAATAAANGATGTAGGGATGAGCTCAATCATGATGGTTCACCGGATCTATANCNTNNTTAGGNTATTTTTCTGAATTGATATCTTTAGGTGAATAGAAATCTGATTTACGNTTAATCAAAATTCTCAANAANGNTGCTAAGAATATTAAACCNGCAAACATTATGAANCCATANAAACTATAAAATCCTCTTATGTTCTCAATTTCGACATACCCATGCTTTGGGTAAATCAAATCAAAACANAGCAAAACAAAACAGANNAAAATAAGNCCAATAAAAATTTTATNNGAGGACCCAGGCTTATCTACCCAAGAAAGCCATCTGCCTAATCTAGGCAATTTCATAAGCTTATCATCTTTTTTGTTTTCCATCATAATGAACCGNCCACTATTGGTAATAANAANTCTTGTATCAATCCGGCATAAAAGAAGAGTAAAATACATGCGATTGCTGCAATTGCTGCAGGNAACCAACAAAGCAATGGCGCTTCCTTGATCGANTTAACTTCTTTNCCCTCACCTGAANTTATAAAAAAACCACGGCCCACNATAGGAAGAAGGTACGCCACGTTTAATAATGANGAAATCATTAAGACCAATATTATTACAAAATACTCAGTTTCAATAGCACCCATAAATAACAAGAATTTTGACCAGGAACCTCCAAACGGAGGTAAGCCAATTATTGAAAATGATGCTATAGCNAAAATAGTAAAGGTAATTGGCATAGTTTTACCTAAACCACTCATATCACTAATTTCAGTTTTCTTAGTTGCTACATAAATGGCTCCAGCNCACATGAATAAGGCTATTTTACCGAACGCNTGCATCGCAATATGCATTCCACCACCCACAGCAGCCATAGGGGTCGCAAGCGCCATTGCTAAGGTAATNTAGCTCAGCTGAGATACGGTAGAATAAGCTAATCTCTTTTTAAGATTATCCTGCATCAAGGCAAATATTGANGCTAAAATAATAGANATTGCCGCCAACCANATTAACCATTGTGATGCGCCAGANTCTGCAAGAAAATCTAAACCAAAGATATAAACTCCAACTTTCAATATTGTAAAAACGCCAGCTTTNACAACTGCNACNGCATGNAANAAGGCNGAAACAGGTGTTGGAGCCACCATTGCTGCGGGNAACCATCGATGTAAGGGCATTAAAGCTGCTTTACCAATTCCAAAAGCATANAGNCCAAGTAATAGGGGTAATAGTCCAACTTCAATTTTNTCTTTAAGAATTCCCCCNGGCATAAAATCTAAATGCCCTACCAAGACATACGTCCAAATTAAAGCAGTTAGCAAAAATACAATAGAAGTACCCAAGAGCATNCCAAGATATACCCTTGCTCCAGAAACNGACTTTGCATCNCCTTTATGTGCTACCAGCGGGTAAGTCGACAGGGTTAAAATTTCATAAAAAATAAATAATGTGAACATATTTGCAGCAAAGCAAATTCCCATCACTGCAAATATNGCNACACAAAAGAAAGCAAAAAATTGAGNTTGTCTATCTTCATTCGTCCCACGCATATATCCAATGCCATAAAGATGNGTAAGCATCCANAGACCAGAAGCNACCAAAGCAAATAANAACCCAATTGGCTCTACTTTAAATGCGATATCTAAGTTAGGCAGTACTGTTAAAATAGATAGCTCTTCTTGNTGNANNCCACCGGTAAGCAGAAAAACNNCAAAAACAGCACTAAATGTNAAAACAGAAACTAAAAATGTAAACGTATCTCTAAGATTTTTGTGCTGTCTTAGAAAAATATTTCCAAAGATCCCCAATAAGGGCATCAAAATCGAAAGTATTATCGTCATGGATACCCCTGTCACGANCCATCTCCCAANNNATTTTCAATGCCACCACCTGGCAAACTCAGCAAATTTTGAGCAGCAGTTTGAGCCGGATCTAAAATAAAATCTGTGAATACACCAAANAANAAACANGCAAATGCGATAATCCACATCGGGGCAAGCATAGAAATGGGAGCCTCTGTAATTGTCCCCACTTTTTTTGTTGGAACAACATANAGTATCTCAATTAACCGCCATACATATATTACCGATAACAATGATGATAAAACAATNAGTAAAGCGATATGCCACCAGCCATTTGCAAGCGCACCCTGAACNAAAATCCATTTTGATATAAATCCAGCCGTCCCCGGAATTCCTATTAAACTTANACAACCAATAACGACNGCAGCNGCTGTAANGGGCATAATTTTACCNANGCCAGCAATATTTTCNTAGGATACTTTNCCAACTTTTAGTGCAAAGANACCCGCACCCATAAATAATAAAGCCTTGGTTATTCCATGATTAAACATATGAACCAAGGTAGCAGTTAACCCCAATTGGTTCATTAATGACGCCCCCAACAAAAGATATCCAATTTGGCCAATAGATGAATATGCCAGCATTCGCTTCAGATTAGTTTGAAAAATTGCAACGATGCTTGCTAAAAACATTGATGCAATGGCCAGAGGCATGAAGATAATAAGAATTATGTTTTCATCAAATGCAAAAGTTGGGTGGTAAATAGAAAATAAAAATCGCAAAAGAACATAAATTGATGCTTTTGTTGCAGTTGCTGACAAGAAGACTGTGACTGCTGACGGCGCAAACGTGTAAGCTCTAGGCAACCAAAGGTGCAAAGGCATGATTGCAATTTTCAACCCAAGACCAATAACAATAAAGCCAAATCCAGCTCGGATGGTTCGATTAAGTCCTTGATCAGAAATTCTATCAGCCAGATCAACTAGATTTAATGTACCAGTTGCCATGTACAAAAATCCGATACCTATTACAAAAAATGTCGCTCCAATTGTTCCAAGTATTAGATAGTCATAAGCAGCAGTTAACGCTCGCTTATCTTTATAAGCTCCCATGGCTACCAAAATGTATGTTGCGAGTGAAGAAATTTCTAAGAATACAAATATATTGAATGCGTCGCCAGTAACGACAATTCCCATTAACCCCGTAAAACATAACATGTAACTGGCATAAAATAATGTATGATGTTTTGGGTTGATCTCACTAATTACAGATCTGTACGCATAAGGTAATGCAACCGTAGCTATCAAAGAGATTAACATTAAGATTAAGGCATTAGTCGCATCAATCCTATACTCAATACCAATGGGTGGAGCCCAACCGCCTATATGATAAGATATTACACCACCATCTTTAAGGGTAAGAACCAAGATAACAGATATTGCCAAGCTAAAAGCAGTTGCCAAAAACGAAACCGCCCATGCTAAACCTTTATTCCCAAACAATAATATTAATGGAGCCGCTACAAAAGGTATGACAATTAGCCAAATTGGGAGTTGCTCTTCNAGTGTTAAGGCTACGTGATTNACTTGCTCAATCGCCATTACGCTAACCAAGCCTCTCTATCTTCATTTTCTTTTTCAGCAATTAAAGTCTCTGCATCCAAAATTTCATCTTCTTCTATGGTGCCATATTCTTCTCGAATTCTAACAATCAAAGCCAGTCCAAGAGAAGTTGTCGCCACCCCAACAACGATAGCTGTCAATATCAACACATGAGGAAGAGGATTGGAGTATATAACGTCCAAGCCATATTTAACATGACCTGTATTGTCATATGGCAATATAGGAGCCGTGCCTCCAATAACTTTGCCAATTGAAATGTACATCATAAAAACTGAAACTTGGAAAATATTTAAACCAACTATCTTTTTTAATAAATTCCCTTTAGCGATAACAATATAAAGGCCAATAAGCATTAAGACGATAAACAACCAGTAATTAATATGACCTAAAATAAATTCCCAAGTCATATCACCAATCCTCATCTGATATATGAGGCGTTCTGGACGCAAACGCGTAATAGATAGATACAATGACACCAGAAACCGTGACACCTACTCCAAGTTCAACGAGCCAAATACCCCAATGCTGGCCATGCGTAGGATGCTCAGGATCAAAAACTGTATAATCTAAAAAAGGATACCCATAAAATAATGAAACAAGGCCAGTTCCAGCATAAATCAAAACCCCTAACGCCATCAATTTATGCGCCAACCAAACAGGAAAAACTTGTTTTACCTTAGATAAACCGAAGACGACACCGTAAAGGATAAAAGCTACCGCCATTATAACGCCAGCCTGAAAACCCCCACCTGGTGAGAAATCCCCATGAAACTGGACATAAAAAGCGAACAAAATAATAGTGCCCACCACTATTTTTGTCACAACTCTTAAAATCAGGTGATGTTCGTGCATCATAGCTCTTCTTTATCCTCGCGCCTTCTACGAGCTAACCCACTCAATAATACGAGAACGCCAACACCAGCTGTAAAGACTACAGCCACTTCTCCCAAGGTATCAAATCCACGATAGCTAGCCAGAATCCCAGTTACCATATTTGGCACACCAATATCAGTTGCACTATTATTNACATAATAAGCTGCCACATGCGTATTTGCCGGACTATTTAAGTCTCCAAAATTTGGCATATCCATTGTTCCGTAAATCAAGGCGACTCCAATAACAATGATTATCAACACGGGCATTAACTGGAATTTTGGGGACTTTTTTTGCGTTCTTGCAGTCAATGCTATCGTGCCCAACATCAATACAGTGGTTATCCCAGCACCTACTGCAGCCTCAGTAAATGCAACGTCTACCGCATCCATAACAATAAAAAGAAGAGCTGACAGAAAACTAAAGACACCAGATAGCATAACGACAGCAAATAACTTATCCATTCGAATGATGGCCAATGCAGTTACAACCAGCATCACAAACAAAATTATATTTATTGTGGTTTCAATCATAGACTGTTCTCAGTCTCTTCTACGTCCGACTTAGGTTTCATACCTGAAACTAAAGCAGCACTTGCAACCGCATGAGTTGCTGTTGGGCCAGTTAAGAACAAAAAAACAATTAATAAAACAAGCTTAACAGTGATCAATGACAAGCCAGACTGTATGCAAAGCCCAGAAATCAGGAGTATCATCCCAGCACTTTCCACAACAGAAGCAGCATGTAACCGTGACCAGAATTCAGGTAGCTTTAAAACGCCCAAAGCACCGATGAGTACAAAAAAACAGCCTAACCCCATTAAACACCAGCTTAAAATATCATAAAACATCTCTAAAGCCACTATTCAGACTCCTGATTTCGCACAGGAATATCACCAATGGATCTATATCTAAAAAACTTTAATACGGCGATCGTACCGACGAAATTTATTAATGCGTAAAGTAAAGCAATGTCTAGAAAATCAGGCCGACCAAATAAAAATCCAACCACTCCTATAAATAAAACAGTCTGTGTCCCAAAAACATTTGATGCAAGGACTCTATCGTANAANGTNGGNCCAAAGTATAAGCGTAANAATACNAGGATCATTGANATGATTAAAACGATGGCTACAATTAAGAACATCAAACTGCTCTTTCTATATTTGANACTCTTGAATTCATATCAACTAAAGCGTCTAAATCTTCCTCAGAATACGACAAAGCATGTACCCAAATCTCTTCGCCCTCATGTTCAACTGAAATTGTACCAGGCGTTAAGGTAATTGAATTAGCAAAGGTCGTTTTGCCCACTTCTGTTTCCTGGGTACAAGGGACTTTGAAAAAATGCTGTTTAATGCTCGG
>PARX01000028.1 GCA_002712045.1 Paracoccaceae bacterium | reverse complement strand
ACAATTGAGCAGGAAGTATATGAGTCAATAATGACAGAGAATATTAATAAAAAATATCTGCCTCAAATTAAGATTCCAGATTTACAGGCTACTATGCAAATTGAAGACATCACAACTGATTGTGAGATTATAGTTTTAGCAGTACCCAGTGGCATTATTCTAGGTGTTGTTGATCAAATTATTCCACATCTACGGCCATCACATTTACTAATCGATTTAGCAAAAGGTTTAGCGCCTGAAGAAGAAGGAGGTTTGGGAATTATTTCTAAGGCTATAACAAAAAGATTGAAAGAAGCAAAAAAATCAAACTCTTTAGTTGTAATGACAGGCCCAACGATAGCTCCAGAAGTAGCTAGAGGTGTTATGACAACGGCTTTGGTTGCTTGTCATGATAGATTAGTGGCTGAAAAAATCGCAGGTAGATTATCGACCAATACATTGGTTTTAACTCCTGCTGATGATCCTGAAGGTGCAGAATTATGGGGCGCATACAAGAATACTGTAGCACTTGCTTGTGGACTGGTAGACGGACTCAGGAATAGTATCGGAGGAGATAATCTGAAAGCAGCATTAGTTCTAGCAGGATTCAGTGAAGGAATTAGATTACTAAATGCAATGGGGGCTGAACCTTCAACAGCATTTGGTCCCGCAGGATTAGGAGATTTATACGTCACAGCGACCAGCCCAAGAAGTAGAAATAGAACGCTTGGAGAAATGCTAGGAAACGGAAAATCACTAGAAGAGGCTCTAGATGAAATGCATATGGTGGCAGAGGGAGTTAGAGCAACCAGAATGTTTGTAAAAATAGCTCCTAAATTAAATGTTGAGATACCTTTCCTATCTTCTTTAAGTCAGTTATTAGATGGAGAAATACCAGTTGAAGATGCTGTTCGTATGATGGTTGCTTCTTACAGAAATTAATTAAAAATTAAATGGGGAAAACCATGAAAAACTCAGGGCATAGACTAGGAGCTTCTGGGACTAATTTAGAGAACACCATACAAGGGTTAAGAAACTCAATAGAGAATATAGATGAAAAGAAATTCAGATACTGGGAATTTGATATTAGAGAATCGATAGATGGCGTAGTTTTTGTTTTTCATGACGATTTAATAGAACTGAATGGAGAACTAATTGAGATTTCAAAAATGACTTTTTTAGAAATTAAAAACGCAGGAGAATTTTTAGATATTTTGATACCAACCTTCGAAGAAGTAGTGATTGAACTTGAGGAAAGGAAAGAAAGAGTCATGGTAGAGATAAAGGAGATTTTTTCAGATCAGGCAAGGAATGAAATTATCAACAGAGTTTCAGAATTAGATAATTGGAAAATTATGGCTACTCCAGAACGTTTTGAGAAATCATTTCCTAAAGAATCTAGAGATTTTTGGGATGAAGAACTAAAAAAGGCGAAAGTAGAATTGGTAAGGGTTGGTAGGCATAGGATTGAGCTTTTTAGAGCATCAAAGTCACGATTAAGATGGATGATTGCAAAACCAAAATGGCTATTTGGATTATAGAAAAATATCAAATAATAACTATTTTTAAGAGGTTTAGGTTACCCTAAATATTAACTATGAGTCTTTCTTCGAAGTATATATGGAGAAATCTGCGGTTACAAACTGGGCAATGAAAAATAAAGCGATCTTAATGGCAGGAGTTATTTTATGTGCTGCTACAATATATCTGATTTTTGACGTTAATTATGATGAATGTGAAGATCAAGAAAACTGTCTTGTTGTGGCTTTTGAAGTTCAAGATACGTACTTAATATGGGATAAAAATCCACAACATTTAGCTGACAAATTGAGTACACTTACAGGAATGGATGTTGAGATATATCCAGTTACTGATTCAGGAGCTGCAATTGAAGCAGTCAGACTAGGTAATGCAGATATTGCATTCATGGATGGTGCAGCAGCATGGTTAGCATGGGAGGTATATGGGCTTGATGTATTAGCAGCAGAACAAAAAGCAGATGGAAGAGTGTATTATAATGCAACTGCATGGGTAAAAGCAGACTCGGACATGGCGGAAGCTTACCTCGATGATGATAACTCTACAGATCCATTCGCACTAATGGAAGGAAAAATCTCTTGCCATACAGGATGGCTAAAAAGTGCAGGAATGCTCATTCCTATGGGTTATTTGATTGGTAATGGATATGCGGAAGTTCAAGGTGATGAAAATGAAATTGAGTCATTAAGAGATACGGTAACAACTTTCTTTTCGGTTGATTCTAGTATTCCTGAGGGAGGAACGCCTTATTCAGGATACAAAGGGGCACTTAGATGTCTGTCAGAAGGATTTGGAGATGTAACTCTAGCCAAAGATTCTGTAGTAGATTCTTACTGTACTGGAGATGATCGAAATGATTGGTGCTTAGATGTAGACGAATATGTAATGCTACCTGCATTTGGACAAGCTCCGAGCCATCCTGCAATTTATAATACCGAATTTATGGATGAAGAAACAGCCATTATTGTACAACAAGGATTGGTAAAACTTAGTGATGATGATGAAGGTAGACAAATTCTGAATGATCTATTAAACACAGATGGAATGGTAGCTGCTAATTCAGAAGATCATCTTGGAACTTATGGTGCTGCAGTTTCTAATGTTCCAGGGATACAAGCTTATTTTGAATAACACAAAATTATATGCTAACTTGGTTGAGGAATTGACATGAAGCAATTTGCTGTGTTTGTTCTAGTGATACTTTGTTCAGGATTAACAGGATGTATCTCTTCGGATTCTGATGATGAATTTGAATGGCCTGAACCCACAGAGTTTAACTGTGAAATATCCTTAGATTTTAATCTTGAATGTAAATTGTTTTTGGAAGGATTCGAAACTCCGCATCATTCAATCTTAAATCCTGAAAATGGCGAATTATGGATTATTTATCTCAATGGATTCGTTAAGTCATGGAATGGAGAGGAACTCGGAGAAATTGCTGATTTAACATCATTTGTAAATCGTTGCCACATGGAACAGGGACTTCTAGGAATGACCTTCGATGAAGATTTTAATACATCAAGAACTGTGCTGATATCATACATTGAAAAAGGAAGTTGTGATGGACCTAATGAATCAGATTTGGTATTAGCATCAATAGAAATAGGAGAAAATGGATTACTGGATCCTTCTACTATCTCACCTCTAAGATCTGTAGAACAACCATACAGGAATCACAATGGAGGACACTTGATTAGTATTGGAAATAATCAATATCTGTGGGGTATTGGTGATGGAGGAAGTGCAAATGACCCTGGAGATAATGGTCAGGATGATAGTAATTCTCTTGGAAGCATTAACTTTTTTTCATACCTAAATGGAGAAATTTCTCCAGTACTTAATGATACAGAAGACGATCCTTATGTCTTACATCATGGTCTAAGAAATCCATGGAGATTTTCACTGGGTGAAAATAATATGATTTGGATTGGAGATGTTGGGCAAAATTGTTGGGAAGAAATAAATTTAGTCCCACTATTCGAAAGAAAGAATCTTGGTTGGTCGATAAAAGAAGGTTTCCAAGATTTCGAAGAAGGTGGTGAGTGTTATGAAAATAGTAATCAAACCGATGATGATTTAACCTATCCTATATTAGCTTACGGACACGAAAATGGAAATTGTTCGATAACCGGAGGATTTTGGATGGATTGGGGACCGGAACCTCTACAAAATGGATATCTATACGGGGATTTTTGTAGTGGTAATTTTTGGTTATTGAAACAAACAAATGATGGNGAGTGGACAGAGAACTATGTAGGTTCGAGTGGTGGAATGATTGTTGGTTTTGGTAGAGGAATTACCGATGAATTATTAGTNTTTCATTGGACTGGTGATATAGCAATAATTGAATAATCAAACTATCTTTAATTAAGAAATGAAGGTAAAAACACACTTTTCCATGTTGAACGAGGTAAGTCGATTTCTTCTGTAAAATATGATCGTGCTTTAATTGAAATAAAATCAATGATTAATACTACCACGAAAATAATAATTAAGTATGCAATGACTTTGTCATACTGTAAAAATTTCAAATATAGATTAATGTAGTATCCTATTCCTCCAGCACCTACTATCCCAATTACAGTACCATGCCTGAAATTATATTCAAACATGAAAATNGCTTGAGATATTAAATCGTTTGCAGATTCTGGAATAACTACCTTAAGTGCTGTTTCAAATTTTGTAAGACCCATTGCTTCAGAAGCATCAAGAGGAATTTTAGCCATTCCTTCTATTGCCTCGTATTGGAGTTTTCCAAGATATCCTACAGTATAAACGGTCATGGCTAAAACTCCTGCTAGAGGTCCAAATCCTACTAGTATAACAAAAAATATTGCCCAAATGAGACTCGGTAAACTTCTGAATCCTGCTAGAATAAACCTAGATGAGTAAGATACCCATGATGGATTCAAATTACGCGCTGCTAATAATGATAAAGGGAGAGATAAAATTGTCCCAAACACAGTTGATACAAATGCAATTTTTATTGTCTCAACCATCCCAATCCAAGCAGTAGAGCATGTGAAATCCATAAAATTCGGATAGACAGTACATACTGGATATGCTTGTGGCTCAAGGACACTCCAGTCAGGTGGCCATAATGATTCATTGAAGAATGTTATAAGATTGCCAAGACCTTGGGATGCTCTACCCCAATCATTAATCATTCCGTTGAAAACAATAATACTGAATAAAAATATTAGAATACAGATTCTAAGCCATGAAATTCTACTGATCCTATGAAGAAAATCAAGCATATCCAGTATGTTCATATCTTCACTTCCAATGCAGTAGGTTCTGTGATAAACGGATTAATCCGTCCATCATCAATTACCAGTAGCCTGTCTGCCATCATCTTAGCACGAGTAATGTCATGTTCCACTACAAGAAGTGCAGCATTACTAGATCTAACATATTTTGTGACCTCCCCAAGTACCATATCAATTGTTTTTTCATCTAACTCACTTAGGAACTCATCGGCNATAATCAGTTTAGGACATTGGGCCAATGTTCTAGCAGTAGCAACTCTTCTCTGTTGGCCTCCCGAAAGCCTCCTTATTGGTTCACTGATTTTCTCTTCAAGTCCCATAGAATTAATTGCCTGAATAGCTTTTTTCTTTGCAGTTTTTTTCTTTAGAAGCCATGACAGANGAAGAGATGGNCGAAAGNCACCAATGAATGGTATAGGANTGTTGTGACCTGCATCTNCACCTAACATCACATTATGTAATACGCTGGCATGTCTAACCAAACCTAAACCTTGAGGGACATATCCTAATTCACCTCTATTTGGCCTATCAGGAAAGAATTTACCACAGACTTCAATATTACCAGAAATAGGTCTAATAAGCCCTGCAATTGTTTTCAATAGAGTGGACTTTCCGACACCCGAAGGACCAGCAATTGCGACAATTTCTCCTGGAAAAATCTCTAAATTAGGAATTTCAACTAAAGGTTCTTCCACATTATATCCTATCGTCACATCATTTAAGCGTATAATTGGCTCTATCTCCCAAGGAATTTTTTCCAAAGATTCACCTCCCACACTCAATCACTAAGTTTAGGTGAACCTAATCCCTATTTGGTATTGACGGATTGAAGTAAAAACTCAAAAATTAATTTCAAAAAAAAATTAGTTTGTGTAGATACCAGAATAATAGGAAGAAATACCAGGAATGATTGCAATGAATGATGAATATTTCCCNAGATGCTCTTGAGATGTTGCTCTGGTTAATCCAGATGTATCTAATATGTTATTCATTATCTCAGAACCACAAGTATTTTTCTGAGATTCTTCATCAATTACATGTACTGAGATATCATAGCAACCTGTATACACCGATCCTCGTGTACTGAAATTTTCCAAATACATCTCATAGTTAAGTGAGATTAAAGCATTCAAGACCGCCGTTCTTGTCTGTATATCCAGCAACTCAGGATTATAAATTACAGAATCACTTGGGATAGGGGCAATAGCAGGGAGAGAAATGTATTCNTCAATATCTAAACACCAATNCATATTCTCTGAAATTAAGATATTATCACAATACATATTAACAGTATTTTCTTCTAAAAATACAATATCTCCTCTGTCTTCAGAAAGACATCTTAGTGCTCCTGAATCGCCAAAATATGTGTCATTTTGATTAGGTATTGATGAATCNGAATTGAAGAAAGAATAAATTACTTCTGATAAAAAATCTATATTATTACTTTGATTTAATTCGATATAATTATTTTTACTTAAATAACTGATTGGAAGNATCATNCTTTCGATATCTGAAGAATCAGAATGACAGGATGTTTTTCCTTCTAACAAATCAAAGGGATTAGTCAAAGGATCATTGTCTAAATGGCTTGCTGCGATTGAACTGTTCGAATTAACCCAAGCTAAAGTATCTGAATATGTTCTACTATCTTCCATTTCTACTGCTGCCATTACTGCCAAGTTATATTGTTTCCATCCAACCCATGCTAATTCTGAATTAACAATTGCAATATCGGCATAGCCATCAGCTAAACTATTGAGTAATTCATTTTGAGAATTAACAACAAATATTTCCACATCTATGTTTAATTTCAGAGAGAGGAAATCCGCTAAGAGTTCTGGATTCTTATCTGCATTATCAGACATTTTACCTGAATCAAATGCAATCTTAATTTTATCAATATCAGGAGAAACTGAAGTATTCAAAGAAAATTTACCCTCGTAGTAAGCGGAAATACCCGGTATATTAGAAATCAGTGATGAATAACTACCCAAGTGTACTGAAGTATTTGTTGCAATGAATCCAGGTGTATTTAGGATATTCTCTAGGATATTACTCGCTTCGGGGTCACTACTCATTTCAACTAACACATTCGTGACTTTACTTGTAATTTCTGAATCTAAAAAATTAGGATTATACATTACTGGATGGCTAGGAGATTTTCCAAAAGCAGGTAATGCGATATACTCCTCAATGTCAAGGCACCATTCTTGATTGAGAGAAGAAAATTCATTATTACAAAGAATTTCTACACTATTTTCTTCTAAAAAAGCAACATCTCCCTTTCCTTCAGACAAACATTTCAAAGCACCCGAATAACCATAATATGGGGTCCCAGTTTCTGGAATTGAAGAATTAGAGTCAAAAAATCCATGTATAGTATTTCTTATCGCCTCTACATCATTCGGATCTCCGATAATATTTGCATAACCCAGACCAATTAGGTAACCCATTGGAAGAAGCATACCTACTGATTTTAGCCATCCTGTATGGCAAGATGTTTTACCGGATAAAAGAGAAAAAGGATCAGTGTAGGGGTTATCATCGAGGTGAGCACTAGCGACTTCACTATCTGATTTTACCCATGCATTAGCATTGTAATATGTCCTTCCATCTACATTAAGATCTGCGGCTAAAACTTCTAAGCCGTATTGTTGCCAACCGACCCATGCGGCCCCAGCATCCATCAATGCAATATCGGCATTACCAAATCTCAAAGCCTCTACCATAGCACCCTCTGAATCAACACTAAACAGAGAAACATCATAATTTAATTTCTCAGAGAGATATTCTGCAAAAAGCTGAGGGTTTGAATCAAGGTTATCTAAATTATCTTTGATCTCGTATGCAATTACTAGAGTGCCTAGACTGTCGTCTTCACTATCATTACCAATACACCCTGATAGATAAGTCATCATTAAGATTAAACTAATTGTAATAGTAATAATTTTACTATTACTCATACTGGAGCCCATCTTCACATATGTACGTACAGATACCTAGTAATTTAATATGAGTATTTAGAATAATAAGAATTGGGTTAACGAGAGATGCTCAAATTGAATGTGAGTCCCATTGTAACAACTATGATGAAGTTATGATTACCCTGCTGTGAGCCAGGAGATGAATCAGCACCTCTCGTTACCGTTCAAGTATTTATCATTCGATGTGGGCAAAATGCCCACATCGAAATCGTCAATTGATTTATTGGAGTGTTCCAATATCTTCTGCGGTAATACCGAAGTGATCCCATACTGGCTGTAGCCATGTTCTGATATCAGCTTCGTAGTCTGCATCTACATCACCATCGTTGGATAGGTCAAACATTGTAACTATCTTATCAGAGTAGTAGTTTGCATACCATCCATATGATTCGCAAGTAGCCTGGTCATCATTGTTAGTCTGGTGAGTTACAGTGTTATAGCAACCAGTGTAATTTGATTCACCATAGTTCTCTACCCATATGTAACCTTCACATGATTCTTGCGTTGTATCAGAAGAAACTTGATGAGTGTTCATATTGTAGCAAATTGATGTGTACTCAGCGACGTATGCCTCAATAACTCTGTAGAATGCATGACCCTCTGCCTGATGCTTATCGTAGTCATCCGAATCGCCAGCGGCTAAGTCATCAGTCATCTTTGATGCGTACCTAACTGAAGCCTGTGAGTAAACGATAATTATGTTCTTCAGAATCTCATCTCTTGCATCAACTAATCCCTGCATGTCCTCGTTCTGCATTGCAGTTAGGCCATTATTCATAGCTGCCAGTGTTGCAACATTTGTTGCAGATGTACCATCAGCGTTAGCGGTTCCAAAGTTTCCTGCTCTCTTATCAGCAGTTGCGTATGGACCACATCCATCGTAATCTGCGTTTGAATCATCTGGACCGTGATAGAATGCCCATCCTTCGTCCCATGCGTGTTGAGCATCGTCAGGACCCCAATTTCCAGCCTCTGCCTTGATAATAGCAGCATTGAGCTCATGGATTGCATATGCGGTCATTACACCATTTTGGATTCCCTTNTCTACTGCTTGATCCCTTACTGTATCAGACTCACCNGCGAATGGACCTGTTGCTGTAATTGCTGCAGATACAAAGTCATTCCATGAACCATCAGCATCGTAATATGCATCGTACGCATGATTCTTACCTGATGCATCTGCAAAGCCCATGAGGGTTCTGTAGGATCCATCTGATTTTTCAGCATGCTCTCCGTTTTCATAGATATCCATTACTCCAGTCCAATCATATGCACCAGATAGGTCTTTGATATCACAGACGTCTCCCATGAGCATTCTATGATTATCAACGTTGGAAGCATATTCGTATCCTCCATCGGAATCATCTAAGTCCACATCTGATTCATCATCTGATAAGCATCCAGCGAATGCTGCGGCCAACATACTTAATGTCATCATTATAGCAATTATTTTATTATTTTTCATATTATTTATCTCCAGGTTTTAGGTTNCCCTAAACCTCCGATAATAGATTGATATATTAAATTTAGGTCGGCCTAAATTAGAAAAAAGATGAATTGAAATCATGGAACTGCCGGCGATATACTGATGTGAGAATACCCTTTCGATAGAATGTGAGTCATTCAAGACAGACGAAAATTCTAACATCAATATGTGTTATTCTTATGATTTCGATGATTTTTCCTGTAAATGACGAAAANCCTNTTCTAAAATCTGAAATAATAACTAAAGATCAACTAGGCGGTGGNGGTGGCAGTCTTGAAGAAAGATGTAGTTCTATTACTTTCGAAGATATTCTACCTTATACGCATGCACATTTTGACATCGTAGTCGATGATGACTGGGATTCGGCTGAAGTAAAGGCTAGAGCATGGATAAATGGTACTAGCGTAGATTTGTTGAGAGAAAAACTTGATTCTTATCTGGAAGAACTCTATCCTAGTGGGGGAGACGGTTGGATCTCTACTGATGAAAAATCAGCAGTTGAAGCTGTGGCTTCAGAATGTATTGAATATGCAATGACTAGAATTGGTTTGAGAGAATCTACACCTCACAGAGGAGGAGTCGGACTGGACTGGAAGAATGCAACCTGGCAAGACAATGGCGTTATCATTCAAGAATGGAATTTAGTTCCATCAAATCATGCAGATATCAGAGATTGTACAGCCATTGGTTCTAGCAGTGACTGTGTAGAAGTACCTGTATTTCCTAACTCTGAAAGAGATTGTAACACACTAATTGATACATCACAAGGGATTGATGAATGCAGACTCGAATTGTGGATGAATGCCACAATGGAAATTCCAAATATTGATGATGGAAGTGAATTTACTTTAGCATTTAATGCTTCGAATATGACCAATGCAGTATTAGATTTTACTTTTCCTAACAATCCAGATTTAAGATTAGATATGTGGGAAGAATGTGAAGGAAGAGATGTAGAGTTTGAACCATCTACTCACGATGATGCGCCTTTGAGAGGTACTTGTATTGGAGATGAGTCTTCAAGTTATATTTTTGAAAATACTGAAGAAGAAGGGACTAAATTCATNTTAATNCCACATAGGAGTAGAGATTTATGGCCTAGTGGTGAAGATATTTTTGTAGATTTTACTACTGCACCCGTNCCAATAAATAACCCTCCATCTTGGTCGGAAAATGCTCCAATAGATGGTGCTTGGTTTGCTTCATTGGAAAGTGGTCAGATTATTTGGGCTGATTGGAATAGTGTTTCGTCGTGGTTTAATGATGAGAAATCTATTTCACAATTACACATAAATTGTAGTTCAGACTCTTCATCAAATATTTATCAATTATCTGATAGATCTTTTTCTGGAACAATAACTTTTGGTCAAGATACACAAGTGACGTGTGAAGCAGTTGATGACTTAGGGCAGAGTTCAGGAATCAGAACGTGGAACTTAGGCATACCTATTTCTCTAACATCATCATCTGAAATTTTATTACAACCGCATCCAGTTTCTATACAATTCAATGAAAATTGGCCAGAATTGACATTACAATATGCTTTTACCCAATCTCAAAATATCAATTCGGCAAATATAGAATCATTAACTATTTCTTCTGATGAAACCTTGTTAATTGGCTCCGATGGAATGATTCCAGGGTTGATTGATTTATGGATTGGAATTAATGGAAATGGCTTATATCCTAGTGAAAAAATATTTTCATTGGGTATAATTAAAGAGAGTTCTCCGCCGATAATTAGTGTAACAGAGTACGGTTGGGAGATGGATATTTGGCAGGCTCAAGGGCAATTTAGCGATCCAGATGGAGAAGATGTACAATTTTCTCTATCAGTCGATGGATTATCTGCTGGAAGTATTTCTGTTTCTGGTAACTCATGGAGTACTCCAAAGATAAATTTCGGATTATGGGATGAAGGGGAACACGAAGTGAAAGTTATTGGTTGTGATATTTCTTCTAAATGTAATGAGGCGATAATTATGGTAAATAATAGTCATTTATTTGAATCTCAAATAATTGAACCAATTACTTCAGATGATGACTCTGAATCGGGATTATTACCTGGTTTCGGTATGTTCTTGACAGTCTTGTCATTAACTATCGGTCTCATATACTCAACCCGTCGCGATTAGCACATGAGTTTCTCCGGGAGCGTCAGTCGAGAATCCCATGAAGGAGGGTTGCTTGTATCCTTTGAAGGCAGAGCACCTGGCCTATATACAGGAATTAGGATAGTAGGAGGGAAGTTCCTAGGTAGAGTTGATTCAGTAATTGGGCCTGTAAATGACGCGTATATTCACATTAAGCCTTTAGCAGAAGATTTAATCTTAAAAAATACAATAGGTTCACCAGTAGAAATTGCCCCTAGAGATCGAAGACCTAGGAATGATAGAGATAGAAATAGAAGGAATAAAACAGATAGAAATACTAATCTAAAACCAGGCGACTGGATGTGCCCAAAGTGTAATAATCATAATTATGCAAGTAAAAAAGTTTGTAACCGTTCTAATTGTAATGAGAAAAAACCTAGGAACAATGAGAGAAGAAATGAAAGAAGTAATGAACCCAATATGAAACCCGGTGATTGGATTTGTCCTAAGTGTAAGAACCATAATTATGCAAGTAAGAATTTTTGTAATCGTTCTAATTGTGATGTAAGGAAACCAGGTAGCCCTGGAGAAAATAAAGGAAGAAGAAATACCCCTGCTAGAGCTAGAAGACCAGATCGAAGAGGCGATGGAAGAAGCAATGGTAGAAATACAACAAGAAGACAAACAAATCGTCAATCTAAACCTAGAAGTGGAAATGGTAGACAAAGTAACAATTCGAGAAATGGTAAAAGGTTCAATTCTAGAAGATAGTTGGATAATAAGAGAACATCCCATACCCGAGGATTAATTTCTTAGAACAGTTACCGAAGTTTATGGTGAAGAGCGCGGAAGAGATTTGGCTTGACGCATTAGATTCAAGAGAAAGGGGGAACTTCGATGACGCCATTAGACAAGCAAAAGAAGTAGTATCAATCGATGAAAAAAATACAGAAGCTTGGATGGCTATTGCTACTTGGTCACTGCCACCACCAACAAAAGGGAAACCAATACAACCATCATTACAACAATCTGCGAAATCTATTTCTGCTCTAAGGAAAGTAGTTGAATATGAACCTGAAAATTTAGAAGCTTGGATTATAGGGGGGAGGATTCTTCTAGACCATTTAGGAATGCTCGAAGATGCTCTGCAATGGTGGGAGGATTGCCGGGTTCAATACCCAAATAATGTGACCCCAATACTAGAACAAATTGCAATCTTAGTTAGATTAGGATTGTATGAAAAATGCGCGGAAAGACTCGCAGAATTACAAAATGAAGGTATGGAAGAACCAACAAATCAGCAATCTATGAGGATGCAGGGGGTGAAGGGAATGTTAGAAAGAGCCGCGAAAATGGAAAGGGAAGAGATTTTTAAACCACAAGATCCTAATCATCCTAGATGGGAAGTAATTGAAAAAATGAAAAAAGTAAAGCCATTATCATCTACTTTCTGGCTAGTTGCTTTCATAGCACCAATTGTGTTTATATTCGGAAGTTTTGCTATGACTCTTTTAGGAGGAACAATGTTTGGAT
>PARX01000027.1 GCA_002712045.1 Paracoccaceae bacterium | reverse complement strand
TATTAATAAAGAAATTGGTTTTTTAGATATGTTTAGTTGTGTGGAAACGGTTATAGAATATTTAGAATGTAAAAATTATTTTACAAATAAAAATATGAATATCGATGAGATATTTGAAAATGACAAGATCGCGAGAAATTTGTCGCAAAAATATTTGAAAGGCAAGAGTTTTTAAATGTCTGAAGGTATCGCATTTATAGCGAATGGTTCTTTTAGCTTGGTATCGTTTATCGTCGCTTTAAGTATTATTGTTTTTATCCATGAATTTGGTCATTATATTGTTGGTAGGTGGTGTGGTATAGATGCTGAAGTTTTCTCCATTGGTTTTGGTCCTGTACTTTTATCGAGAAAAGATAAGCATGGAACTATGTGGCAAATCGCTCTTTTACCTTTAGGAGGTTTTGTTAAGTTCTCAAGAGAGGAGACTAACTGTCAGGCCACTAAAGAAAATTTTGTAAATTTTAATAACAACGATCATACTTTTGATGGAGCGTCAGTTCTTGCCAGAACTTTGACAGTACTGGCTGGCCCTTTTGCAAATTTTATTTTAACATTTTTAATTTTAATAGTTTTTGTGCTTATAAATGGAGTTTCTTCTGAAAAAGTTCAGATTGATAAGATCAATGAATATCCATTTTTTAGTCAAAATTTACGGGTAAACGATACCATCCTATCTATTAATGGCCAATCCACTCCAGATTTGAACACTTTTTTTGATCTTTTTAGGGATTATTCTCTTGATAAAGAGGTCAAATATACGGTTGACAGGGATGGCATTGAACAAACCGTTATTGGTCCACATCCTTTTCAAGCTATTGTTGGTTCTGTTTCTTTGCGGTCTGCTGCGTCCGCAAGTGGTTTGCGGCAGGGCGATTTAATTGTCAAAGTAAATGAAGCTGAGATTTTTAGTTTCCTCCAGTTACAAAGAGTAGTTAATGATACTAATAATTATCCTTTAATATTAAATATTTGGCGTGATGGTGAAGTTTTTGATATTTTTGTAACTCCTAAAGTTGTTGACTATCCTGATGCCAATGGTGAGTTTGTTAAGCGAAAGTTAATAGGAATTACCGGAGGTTTTTTCTTCGAATTTAAGAAAGAAAAACCTAATCTATTTGAGGCGAGCAAGATTGCAGTTAACCAGATTGTATCAATTATTTCGGGCTCATTGAACGGTATAAAGAATATACTAATTGGAGCTATTTCGACATGTAATCTGCAAGGACCAATTGGAATAGCTTCAACAGCTGGTGAGGCGGCTCAGCAAGGCTTAGCTTCATTTGTGTGGATAATTGCAGTTTTAAGCACGGCTATTGGCATGTTGAACCTCTTTCCTATTCCAATGTTGGATGGAGGACATTTGGTTTTCTTTGGAATAGAGGTTTTAACAAGAAAGAAGCCTACTGAAAAATTAATCCGCGGTTTAAGTCTTTTTGGATTAGGTTTATTATTGGCTCTTATGCTGACTGCCATAAGTAGCGATTTATTCTGTCCATGATAGAGTTTAATTGGATCAAAAAAATGATTGATTAAGAATCAATTTCATTAGTTGATCCTTTACTTGAATGTCAGAAATCATAGACTCTAACTTAACTTTTGCTAAGTATCTGATTATATTTAAAATAAACCTGTATGATTAATTGATTTTAAGATATCAAGCGTTTTGACAAAACAAAATTAAAATAGTAATTGTTAAGGGCATTTAGGGTTTATTTGACATATCGATTTGAAAGGTTTTTGGGATGGTTCGTGCTGGAAAGATAAGATATGCGATGGCCTCATCCTTTCTTTTTGTTATTTTGCTTTTCAATTGGTCAATAAAGGCTGAAACATCGTTTTCCTCCATAAGTGTCAAAGGTAATTATAGAATAGAAACATCTACAATATTGTCCTATGCTGATATTCCGTTGAATAGTATTGTCACAGATGCAGAGGTCAACGAAGCTCTACAACGCCTTGTAGCGACTGAGTTGTTTGAAAATGTAGAGATAAAAGTTGATGATAAAATCGTGAATATCTTGGTAAAAGAATTTCCTATGATTAATGAAATCTCTATTGAAGGAAATGATAGTCTGGACGATGAGAAATTAATTGATCTGATTTCCTCAAAACCGCTCAGAGTTTATAATTCGACATTGGCGGCTAANGATGCTGATAAAATAGCTAATGCATATAGTTCAGTTGGTAGAATTGCGGCAGAGGTTAATCCAGTGATCATTCGAAGATCAGATAACAGAGTTGATTTAGTTTTTGAGGTTTTTGAAGGTAAGGTTGTTGAAATCAAAAGACTCAGTTTTGTTGGAAATCGAAATTTTTCTGATAGCAGGCTAAGAAGAGTGTTAGAAACAAAACAAGCTGGACTGCTAAGGCAATTTATAAAAAAGGATGTATTTTCGGAGGATCGAATTGAGCTAGACAAACAGCTGCTAGCTGACTTTTACTCTTCAAGAGGATATATCGACTTTAAGTTACTGTCTACTACATCTGCTTTAACGCGGCAACGTGATGGCTTTTTCGTTACTTTCAAAATAGACGAAGGTTTCTCTTATTCGATTGGTAATTTATCGATAAACTCAAAAATAGATGGTATTGATGACCAAGACTATTTACCAATATTAAAACTTGAAAGAGGAATGGTTTTTTCGCCAACTCTTGTAGACGCTGCTATGGTTCGAATCGAGGCAATAGCTAATGATAGTGGGCTAAATTTTGTTAGAGTTAATCCGATAATTGATCGTCAAGACGATACAAGAACCTTAGATATAACTTTTGAATTGGTCAGAGGCCCAAGGATTTTTGTGGAGCGTATAGACATAAAGGGCAACTCAAACACAATCGATCGTATTATTAGGCAACAATTCGATACCGTTGAGGGAGATCCATTTAATCCTAGGCAAATACGTTTGGCAGCAGCTAGGATCAATGCGCTTGGATTTTTTGAACCAGTTAAACTTGAAACGCGATCTGGCTCAGATGAGCAAAAAATTGTTATTGATGTTGAAGTAGAAGAAGTACCAACTGGAAGTCTTACATTTGGCGCATCTTACGGTCAATCGGTTGGGTTTGGTGGAAATTTAAAAGTTGCTCAAAGGAATCTACTTGGTCGTGGTCAAAGACTGTCTTTGGCTTTTGATACATCTTCAAATAGTAGGACGACAAGTATTGGTTTTGGAGAGCCAAAATTTTTGGGGAGAGATTTAGGTTTTGATATTGATATTTATAATACTAATACTGATAATCAGTTTGCATCTTATGATACGAACTCTTATGCGCTCCGCCCTTCGTTAACTTTCCCAGTTAGTGAAATTGGAGAGAGTTCGTTATTCTTTTCTATTGGAGGAAAGGGTTTGTTAAATTTGAACTCAGACTCCTCTAAGATTATAAATGATGAAATTTCAACCCAATCTGCTTCAATTGTTGGAGTTTCTTATAATTTTGATACGCGTCGGAAGGGGCTTAATAGCGATGCTGGAGTGAAAGTAGATCTTGCCCAGGAATTTGCTGGTTTTGGAGGGGCGAGGAGGTACCTCAAGACAAATGGCTCAGTTGGTGCGCAAATGGATACACTAAACGGNAATTTAACTTTGATGGGTGAATTGGAGGGCGGGCGTCTACAATCTCTCNCAGGTTCTAGNAGCATNCTTGATCGGTATTTTGGCAGTGGTAACGGGATCANAGGNTTCCAGTACCANGGTTGGGGCCCTCGTGATGTTGGGGCNGTCAACAATGATGCATTAGGAGGAAATCTTTTTGCTGCACTGAGATTGGAAGCACGTTTCCCAATCGGATTTCTGGAAAGTTATGGCATTAGTGGTGGCAGTTTTTTTGATACTGGATCAGTTTGGGGCTTAGATTCTACAATTGGATCTTCTGGTACAGTTGATGATAGTATGATTTTAAGATCGTCGTTTGGTCTTTCTTTGTTTTGGAAAACTGTCATTGGCCCCTTAAGAATCAATTATGCCCCAATAGTATCGAAGCAGTCATATGATAAGCGACAGCTNTTGGATCTGACGATTTCAACACAGTTTTGATTGGAAAAAAAGTGTTAAAAGCTTTTAAAGTTTTGAAACTAGCCNTAACAACATTTCTCTTGTCGTTAACCTTTCTATCAGCTGATAATCTTGAAAGTGCTTCAATAGNTACTTTGGATCAAGATAGACTTTATAGAAGCTCATTATTTGGTCAAAGGGTGCTTCAGGAGATAAATGATAAAAGTGATAAATTACTTGCAAATGAGCTCTTATTACAATCTGAGTTAGAGTCTGAGGAGCAAGCTTTAACTGAGAAGCGAAAAAAGATTGATATTGAGGAGTTTAAAGTTCTTGCAGCTAATTTTGATGAAAAAGTTCAAAAAATTAGAGCTGAAACTACAGAAGNANGAATTAAATTAAATGAATANTCTGAGGCTGAACGAAATAGATTTTTTAAGTTAATAACACCTATTTTANTNGAACTATCNAAAGAGTTTGGCGTTAGTACATTATTAGACCATAGAATGGTTATTATTTCATTAAATGACATAACTGATCATTCTTTAAATCGAGTTAATAAGACTATCGGGACTGGGAAAGATGTTAATAATGATTAACCGCGATTTGCCACAAATGAAAGAAAATTTAAATCAACTAACTTAGGGCTATAAAATGAACGTAATTGAAAGTGCTTTTTCAAATATTGAAGATATTCAACGAAGGATTCCTCATAGGTATCCGTTCCTTTTTATCGACTCGGTTAGGGATATTTGTTTGAATAAAAGTGCAATTGGGGTTAAAAATGTAACTTTCAATGAACCACATTTTCAGGGTCATTTTCCCAAAAAACCAATAATGCCAGGGGTAACAATTGTAGAGGCTATGGCGCAAACTTCGGCAATATTGGTGTCACATTCCTTAGGGACTCTAGATGAAGAATTACTAGTTTATTTTATGACACTTGATAATTGTNGATTTCGTAAAATTGTTTCGCCAGGTGACGTCTTGGAGTTACATGTATCTGTATTAAGAAAAGGTTCTAAGATTTGGAAATTTCAGGGAAGGGCAATTGTGGATAACAGTGTGGTGTCAGAGGCAGTCTTTTCTGCTATGTTAGAAAAAACATAAAGGTTTCATTTATAATGAAATTTCATGAATCTACAAAAATTCATCCCTCAGCTATAATTAGTGATGGTGCGGAAATTGGCTCTAATTGTGAAATAGGCCCTTTCTCTGTGATTGGTAATGAAGTTATTCTTAAGGATAATGTTTTAGTAAAGTCTCACGTGGTTATTTCTGGACAAACGACAATTGGCTCGGGTTCAATTATTTTTCCTTTTGCGTCAATTGGGGAGATCCCACAGGATTTAAAATACAGTGGTGAAAAAACAAAGTTAATCATTGGTGAAAGAAATAAAATAAGAGAAAACGTAACTATGAACCCAGGGACTAAGGGCGGTGGTGGTGTGACATTGGTTGGGGATGATTGTCTGTTTATGACTGGAGCGCATGTTGGTCATGATGCTCGCCTGGGAGACCGAATTGTGATAGCAAATCAATCAGCGATAGCAGGGCACTGTCAGATTGATGATGACGCAATCATTGGAGGATTGTCTGGAGTTCATCAATTTGTCCGAATTGGTAAAGGCGCTATTGTGGGAGCGTTAACGATGGTAGCTAATGATGTGGTGCCTTATGGAATGGTTACTGGTGAACGAGGTAAACTTCGGGGATTAAATATTATTGGGTTGAAAAGAAAAGGTCTTTCCAGGACGGCGATAACTGAGATTAAATTGCATTTTGATAACCTATTTTATGGTGAAAATTCTCTTCGTGAGAATGCAAAACGGATATCTAATTGTAAATTAAATAACATAGAAATTGATGAAATTTTAAAATTTGTTTTAGAGAATTCAGATCGGTCATTCCTTGGTATGGAAAAAAATAATTGAAAAAGATAATTAATAAGAAAATTAATAGGAAGATTGCAATTATCTCGGGAACAGGGAGCTTGCCTAGATTATTATCTGAAGAATTATTAAATAAAAGAATAGAACACTCAGTAGTTTATTTTTCAAAATTAGCGCCGGAGTGGGTTTCGCCAAATGTGAATATTATTTCTGGAAAAATTGAACAAATTGGCTCTACATTTAAAGAACTACAATCAAACGACTATAGTGAAATTGTTTTCGCCGGTGCCTCTGAGCGCCCAAAACTGGATTTAAAAATTGCGGATAAAACATTTTTGGCGCTNGTTCCANATATTCAAANGGCTATGAAAGCTGGNGATGATACAATTTTNAGATTATTNGTACAAATTTTTGAAAATGAGGGTTTTAAGGTAATTGGTTCTCAGGAGATTTTACCCTCACTTTTNCCATCNGTGGGAGTGCTTACACAGAACCATCCTTCAGNTCAAGACAATATTGATATTGTTCGCGCGCGAGATATTGTAAGTAAGATGGGGGATGTAGATGTCGGTCAAGCATCGGTTGTTTCAAATGGTTTATGTTTTGGCGTGGAAACGATTCAAGGAACTGAAAAAATGTTGGAATTTGTAAAAAATAACTTAGATATGAANANTCAGGGTTCAGNATGTAAAAGTGGAGTATTCGTTAAAAATATTAAAATAAAGCAAAGTCGATTGATTGATTTTCCAGTTATTGGACCAGATACGATTAAACAGGTTAGTAATGCGAAATTAAATGGAATCGCGATTTTTTACAATAATGTCTTTGTTCTTGATATTTCTGAGACAATAGCCTTAGCAAATAAAAAAGGTTTATTTATATCAGTTATTGCTGAGTAAATATGAACAAAAATACCATTTTTATTATAGCGGGTGAAAAATCAGGTGATAAACTTGGAGCTGAGCTTATTCTAAGCCTAAAGAAAAAAAATCCAAATTTTAGATTTTTAGGAGTGGGTGGTAGCTTGATGCGAGCCAGTGGGATCGAATCTCTTATTGATATTGAAGAGCTATCNATTNTGGGTATTGTNGAAATNTTNCCAAAATTACGAAGATTATTTAAGTTAAGGAATATGCTGGTAAATGAAATTNTATCCTGCCAACCAATCTGCTTAATAACTATCGATAGCCCAGATTTTTGTCTTAGAGTGGCTAAGAAAGTAAAAAAATATAATGGGAATTTAAAAACAATTCATTATGTAGCGCCTTCGTTATGGGCTTGGCGTGGTAATCGTGGTTTTAAGATTGCAAAATATATTGATTATATTTTAACACTCTTTCCTTTTGAGCCTAAAGTTTTGAGAAAATATGGTATCTCTGGTAGATTTGTAGGACACCCCATCTCTGAAATTANGCCTAATAGTGATAAANTAAATAAAGNTTTTAGANGAAGAATTGGAGTGGGAGATTCGGAGCGATTACTTGTTTTGCTTCCTGGATCAAGAGTTTCTGAGGTTANTCGTTTATTACCAGTTTTTTTAAAGTCTATAGAATTGTTAGATATTGAAACGTCTNAGTTNAAAATACTACTTCNGGCTCCCAAAGCTGTTGTAAATTCTGTNAAAGTCTTAATTGNTGCAAGTAAACTAAATGTAAAATTNTTCTCCGAGGAANTTAATAATGGATCAGATTTTGAATTGCTAAAAAAACAAATTTTTTCATCTGCAGATTTTGCGCTTGCTGCATCGGGAACTGTTACATTGGAACTTGCAGCTTACAATATACCTATGGTGGTTGGATATGATGTAAATTGGATTTCACGTTTGATAATTGGAATGCTTTTGAAAATCGATCATATTTCTTTAGTTAACATCCTATTGGGAAAAGAACTTGTGCCTGAGTTAGTGGGAGTAAAATTTAAATCGGATCTGATTGCTAAACAGTTGAATAGTTTGGTCAATGATGAAACTTTTCGTGCTAAACAAAAAACTGGATTATTAAATCTAATGAATACTTTAAATAAGACAGATAAGGTTAAGTCTAAAGAAGCTGGAGACACTGTGTATAATTTATTGAAGGAGTGGCATTTGATTTAAGGTATTAAATCGATTGTCATCGGATTTTCTTAACTTTGCTAGGTCATTATTAATAATATTCTTAATTCGATAGGTAATATAAAGATGGTAAAGACAAAAATGATGGAGCCTCCGTTACCTTTTGATAGTAAATTTGGGAATCAAATAAAAGAAATTTACGGCACTCTTCCTAATGAATTGGGAGTTCTTCTTGGTGGTATTGGAGGGTGTAGTCCCTATTTATATGATCTTCTAATTGAGCATGAAGATTGGTTAACCAAAAGATTATCAACAAAAAATTTAGATATAATCGGAGAGATTACAACTGATTTAGATAATTCGTCCGATTTGCATAAAACCTTAAGAATATCGAAATCTAAGATTGCTCTTTGGACCGCTGTTTGTGACCTTGGTGGCTTTTGGGATTTGGATAAAGTAATGCAAACGTTAACCGAATTTGCAGATCTTGCTCTACAGCGGTCTATGGAATTTGAGTTTAGTAATAATTCCAGGTTTAAAAAAATAGTTAAAGTGAACAAGCAAATTGAAAATTCTGGTTGGTTTGTATTAGCAATGGGAAAAATGGGTGCATTTGAATTAAATTATTCTTCTGATATTGATTTGATTTTCTTATTTGATGAAAGTTTATACCCGGACGAGATGTATAATGAAGTTCGTATGGCATTCATCAGAATGTCAAGGTCGGTAAATAAGTTAATAAATGAAACGACTGGTCTTGGTTATGTTTTTCGAACAGATTTTAGATTAAGGCCCAATCCAAGTGTGACTCCAATTTGTTTGTCAATTGATTCTGCTTTAGGCTATTATGAAAGTGCTGGAAGGGCCTGGGAACGAGCTGCATTTATTAAGGCACGGACCTGTGCTGGAGATTTAACGGCTGGATCAAAGTTTTTAAAAAAATTACAGCCATTTATTTGGCGAAAGCACTTAGATTTTGCGGCTATCAAAGACGCTCATGATATTAGGCAACAAATTAAAGCAAATAATTTGAACCCTGATGCTAGCTCACTTTTGGGTCAAAACATAAAACTAATTGAAGGTGGGATTCGAGATATTGAGTTNTTTGCACAAACCAAACAGA
This sequence comes from Paracoccaceae bacterium, assembly GCA_002712045.1. Lineage (GTDB taxonomy): Bacteria > Pseudomonadota > Alphaproteobacteria > Rhodobacterales > Rhodobacteraceae. The sequence continues at coordinate 6,335 of PARX01000027.1, read as the reverse complement.
TAATTGCAGGGGGTAGGGACGATANACTACGTGCTCCGCAAACTTTGAAAGCTTTAAAAGTTTTGGCAAAAAGAGGCTGGTTGGANTCAAATGATTTAACTGTCCTAACTAATGCTTATAAATTTTATCGGACCCTAGAGCACCGATTGCAAATGGTAAACGATTTGCAGACCCATGACTTACCTTTATCAAAATTAAATTTTAAACGAATTTCCTATTTTATGGGGATGAAAAATATCACTGAATTGGTTGAAAAACTTAATAAAAATTTATTGTTAGTGAGTGAAATAACACGAAAATTCTTCTCACCAGAAGTGGAGAATTATGAGATTTCTGATACCTTTTTTGACTTATCTGAAGACTGGTTGAAGCTTCCAGCCTTAAGATCTGATCGATCAAAAGAAATTTTCAGAATTATAAGGCCAATAATAATTAAGAAAGCATTAGAATTTGGTAACCCAGATTTGACTTTAAAACGGTTTTCAAAATTTTTAGAAGGTTTACCATCTGGGGTGCAATTGTTTAGTTTATTTGCGTCAAACAAGGAGTTGATTGACCTGTTGTTAGAAATCTGCGCATCTGGAGAAGGCTTATCGAACTATCTTGCAAGAAATTCACAGGTCTTTGATTCCGTGTTAGATGGTGATTTTTTTAAACATATTGAATTTGATGAAATTTTTTCTAATTTCGTTAATACGATTTCGAATAATGAATCAGACTATGAAATTCGCTTAAATTCTATTCGTAGAATCTATAGTGAGTTGCACTTTAGGATTGGTGTGCAATTCCTAAGAGGTATCTTGAATTCAGAACAGGCAGCATTTCATTATTCAAACTTAGCAGACCATATTTTAAATATAGTTTGGTTTTTTTGTTGCCGTGATTTTGAATTGACTCATGGTTCAATGCCACAAAATGGTGCGATTTTAATTGGACTAGGGTCTTTAGGGGCTCGTAAAATGAGCGCTAATTCAGATCTCGATTTAATTTTAATTTATGATGCCCAAAACGATGTAATCTCGAATGGTAAAAAACCTTTAGACGTTCCTGTGTATTATTCTCGTCTTACAAAAAAATTTTTAACAGCATTAAATGCTAAAATGAAGCATGGTGAACTTTATAGAGTTGATATGAGGTTGCGTCCATCTGGAAATAAGGGTCCGGTGGCGACATCATTTAATTCATACAAAAAATATCAAATGAATGATGCTTGGATTTGGGAACGTTTGGCATTTTCAAAAGCACGTGTAATTTGTGGGCATCAAGAATTGCAGGTTAAATTTGAGTCTTTAAGAATACAGATCCTAAATAAGAGACTGAATAAAGAAAATGTGTTTCAAGAGATTTCATTAATGCGACAAAAAATTGACTCAACTTATGTAGAGTTTGAATTCCCTTGGGATCTCAGGAGAGGTCCGGGAAATCTTTTAGAGATTGAGTTATTGGGTCAAGGTTGTGCTGTTTGTTTGGGGTTAAAAAGTAGGGATACGTTAGAGCATCTAAAGTTTCTTGAAGAATTAGGAAACTGGTCCAGAAGTGAGAGAAATAAATTGTTGAAATTATACTTACTTATGTCACATTTACGTCAAGTTTTGGCTTTGATTGGTAGCTTTAATGATTTGAATAATGATAAGGCAGAATTTGTTCATAAATTTGTGGGTAAAGAAACTGGGTTCCTTGATATGAAAAAAATGAAAGAGAGCTTGATTAATCTAAGAAAATACTCATCTAATTTGATTAGCAAAAAATTAGAAGATGGTTGGATGAAAAATGAATAAAGGTAACCTAAAGGAAGACCCTCGTGGTTTGTTATTTGAAGCATATCGAATAGATGGTATTACAAGTCCTGAGTGCAAAACCATTTTTTTAGATTGGGTTCTTGGATTAGCAAGTGGTTTAAATGTCTGTAAGGCGCTTCAAGCTGCATTGAATGAATATCAAGCGAGTAATCCTGGGCATCCAATGACACAAGTTTTAATTGATGGTTTGGAAGATGATAAAAAAGTGAAGTATCGTCGCGGTGGAAGGCTTGGACGTCTTAATAGTCAAGCAAAATAATTATGGTCCCATTCTTTTAAGCAGCCAGAAGATTTTAAAGTTTCATATAGTGGTTTGAGTTCTTCTTTATATTTTTCCCAACCTCCAACTGAGGTTTGATACAGCCCTTCTCGGATTTGACCAACACTTGCGGTTTTGACAGATCTTTTGTTTTTCTCAAAACTTAATAAGTCGTCTTGCCACTTTAAACCGCAATATTCCACCAATGACCTAGTTTCTTTCTCTTGATTGAACGTAAGTAAATCATAATTGCAAGCATATATTTGTCCGGGAAATATCTTATGCCAAAACTCCATAATATTTCTATAATCAATAAAAAAATTTGCTAATTCATTTAAATTATAAGCATAAGAGTTTCCGCTTGCTATGAAATAATTTCTATAATTTGATAAACAAGTATCTATCGGATTTCTGATTAAATGGACAATTCTAGCATTAGGGAAAAGAAGTTTTATTAAGCCTATCCATTTAAAATTAACTGGTAATTTGTCTGTAACAAAATTTTCATTTAACCTCTGTGACTTCAAGATTTTAATGTAAGCATTGCGAGTTTGATCTAAAGTCCTAATATTCCATACCTCTCCACGTTGTAAGTTTTGCAAGCCTATTTTATTAATATACGCCAATTCACCCCCACCGTGTACATCTGAATGTGATGATAGAATTTGCTCAACCAAGGTGGTTCCAGACCTATTCATACCCAGTATAAAGATTGGTTTAAGTTTGTCGTTATGTTCTAGTTTAAGATTTAACTTAAGATATATTGATTTTATTTTTTCAATAGAATGTCTATGCTCAGTAATATCGTATTGAAGTTCCAAACGCCTTGTATCATTTCCAATTTTATATGCTTGAAATGCTTTAGAATATTCCTTGACATCATGAAGGCTTTTGCCAAGTGCAAAACCTAAATGAATCTTGTCATAATTTGTTGAATCTGGGTGATTAAGGCGACTTTGCATTTTTGATACAAGAGGATCAGATTTTTCAAACTTTTGAATCAACGATAAACTACGATAAGCTTCACTTAAAGTGGGATCTTCTTTTATCACCTCGCGTAAAGTGCTGATTGCATCTTTTAATTGACCAGAGTTGCTTTTTAATACCCCTAAGCGGTGTTTCACATCAAGATTATATCGGCCTAAAGAAACCACTTTAGATAGCATTTTAATTGCATCAGTAATGTTGCCGCTGTCTGCTAAAGTATAGCCTAAATTTGTTAAAATATCTCTATCGTTAGGATCTATTTTTAATCCATTCTCAAATATCTTAATAGCTTGTGTGGGCTCGTCCATATTATTTAATAAGACACCCAAAGAATTTATTGCATTTAGATATTGTGGTGCCAAATTTATAGCCTGTTCAAACGCCGTTTGAGCCTGTTTCAGTTGAGTATTTTGTGACAAAGCATTTCCAAGAGAGTTCCAACCAATCGCATTTTTAGGATTTTCTTTTAAAGATTCTTCGAGTTGAAGAATAGCATCATCTACTTTGCCCATCATTAACAAGGCTGAACCAAGATTAGCTTTTGCCTCTGAATATTGTTTATTTAACCTTAAAGCTGTGCGAAAATATGGCACCGCTTCCTTAGGATTTTGCTGATTAACGTAACAGATACCAATTAAATTNTATACCACCGGGTTATTTGGATTCGTTAGCTTAAATTTAAAAGACGATTTTATCGCATTTTGATAGTTACCTTTTTGGAGTTCATTAATTGCTTCTTCAAGGGTAAAATTATGCGTGCCTTTATCGCCNTTATTTGTTATTTTTGTTAATTTTTTTAATCCCTTCTTTGCGGCAGCATGATTTGGGAATTTATTTAGAATTTGAGTAAAAAGTTNAGATGCTAATATGAAGTCTTTAGCNTTCATAGCTTCGTTAGCTTTAAATAAGAGTTCTTTTGGAGTCATTTGANAGGTTTTTATTTTTATTTATTNAAAAGAGCAAATTAAATTGTAAATTTTTTTTGCGAATTTATTNCCTTTCAGATGTGCTAACTATTCTTACTGTTGACAAAATATAATTTGCTAACCATAAGCCATTTAGAAATTTTANGAAATAGCTTTAAATAGCACGCTGTTTTAGGCGCAATTTATTTGCAAAAAGTCCTTGATGGACGCCAACAGACGCGGAGATTAGAGGACATCGCTATGTTCGCGATTTTAAAAACTGGTGGTAAGCAGTATAAAGTTACTTCTGGAGATGTAGTCAAAGTGGAGAAGTTGGCGGCTAACCAGGGACAAACAGTCCAATTTAATGAGATTATGATGATTAGTGGTAAAGAGACTGTAATAGGCTCGCCGTTAGTTGAGGGCGCTGCNGTCCAAGCTGAGGTTTTGGACCAGATAAGAGGTGCTAAGGTAATCAATTTTGTGAAACGTAGGAGAAAACACTCTTCTAAGNGAACAAAAGGACATCGTCAGTACTTGACTCTTGTTAAGGTGACAAAAATTCTNGAAAAAGATGGAGGCAANTCTGGTGTGGCTGCNGCTGTAAACGGCTCAGGTTTTATGCCAACGCCAANGATTGAGAAGGCCNNGACTTCTAAAGCAGCTATCAAAAAAACANNATCAACCAGTAAATCTGCTTTAGANACTGAAAAAGTATCAGAGGTAGGATCTGCACCTAAAGAGACAAAAAAACCTAAGATTGCTAAGAAAAGTAACTCGTCTGAAGCAAAAAAGTCTTCAGTTGGTAATAAGGCTGAAGCTAGTCAGAAAACTACTAAGGCTAAGAAAACTACGAAATCTTCGGCAAAGTCCAAGAAAGTCAAATAAGAGTTATTTAAAGGAGATTCTGATATGGCACATAAAAAAGCAGGTGGTTCTTCAAGAAATGGCCGTGATTCGGCAGGAAGACGGCTAGGCGTAAAAAAATATGGTGGAGAGTTAGTTATACCTGGAAATATAATTTGCCGTCAGCGTGGCAATAAATGGTGGCCAGGAGAGGGTGTTGGGCAAGGTAGAGACCATACGATCTATGCTATTAACGAAGGATCTGTGAAGTTTCATAAAGGTTTAAAAGGCAGAACGTTTATTTCTGTTGTCACTAATTTAGCTGCAGCTGAGTAGGGTAAGACTAATCTCAAAATAATTTTTTTGTAATGATCTTGTGGGATGTTGTTACATTAGATATTTAATATTTTTTGCTGGTAAATAAATGAGAGGCTTAATATCAGAAATTAGCTAAAGCATAAGGATAATAACTGCCATGACCTCTGTTATTTTGTCTTTTACGTTGTTTGCTCTTTCTCAAGTGGGCACACCAGGTCCAGCTAATATGGTGTTATTATCAACCGGGGCCAAGTATGGGTTGAAAAAAGCAATACCATTTGTCTTTGGAGTAATTTTTGGAAAGCAATTGATTATCTGGCCAATTGGCTTTGGTTTAATTGGAGTAATATCTAATATGCCAATAGTTTTTATTTTTCTAAAAGTTATATCTGCTGCATATATACTTTGGTTATCTTATAAAATTGCTAATCTAAGATTAGATATTAAAGACTTATCTGGTACACCACCTGGTTTTCTTGCCGGTTTAATCGTGCATCCGCTAAACCCAAAAGCTTGGGGCATGATTATTACAGGCTACACGAGTTTTGTTTCAAATGAAATGAGCATGTTATCTGCTATTCTTACAATTTCAATTATTTTATTTTTTAGCCAGATTGTTCTCCATCCACTGTGGTGTTGGGGAGGTCAAAGATTAGCTTTACTTGTTAAAGGTAAAAGTTACGAACGATATTTAATGTGGATATTAGCATCCCTAACTTTAATATCTGTGTTTTATGCTTTGTCTCAAGGTTTCTAAATTAAAGGAATAATTTTATGAAGTTTCTTGATGTGGCGAAAGTTAATATTCGCTCGGGTGATGGTGGGAATGGGTGTGTTAGTTTCCGCCGTGAAAAATATATTGAATTTGGTGGCCCGGATGGCGGTAATGGTGGTAATGGTGGCAATGTCTTTATTGAAGCTGTTAATGGATTAAATACGTTGATCGATTTTCGTTATCAGCAGCATTTTTTTGCAAAAAATGGAACTCCGGGAATGGGGAAGCAAAGATCTGGAAAAAATGGTACTGACATTGTCTTAAATGTACCAGTGGGCACTGAGGTATTAGATGTGCAGAAAAATCTCATAGTTGATTTAATAAGTAAAGGACAACGCTCACTTTTACTTGCTGGTGGCAGTGGTGGATTTGGAAATATGGCGTTTAAATCATCTACAAACCAAGCCCCTCGACGTGCGAACCCTGGACTAAAAGGAAGTGAGGCG
>PARX01000026.1 GCA_002712045.1 Paracoccaceae bacterium | reverse complement strand
TTTTACAGGTAGGCGCTTTATGAATAAGAAGTTTCGTTTGTCCCTAGGGTAGCTTCAAATGATTGATTTAACATATATCATCGTTTCATGATCAGCACGGATAAGCGCCTACCTGTTACTCTTCTGACTGGATTTCTGGGTTCAGGGAAGACCACCCTTCTTAATTCGATTTTGAAGGATGAATCAATTGGTCGCGTTGCAGTTGTTGTAAATGAGTTTGGTGATGCTGGGCTAGATCATGATTTGATTGAAACCTCTGAAGACGACATTGTCTTAATGCAATCTGGATGTTTGTGCTGCTCCATTCGTGGTGACTTATCTAAAACTTTAAGTGAGTTGATTGCCCGTAGAGATAAAGGCTCTTTGGCTTTTGATCGTTTAGTAATCGAAACTACGGGATTAGCTGACCCCGGTCCTATTCTGCAGACACTTCTTGTTGATCCAATTTTGGCATCGACAGTGCGAATGGATGGTGTTGTTACTCTGGCAGATAATGCTGCGGGACCAGCAACATTAGATGCTCAATTTGAGGCAGTTTCTCAAGTAGCTATGGCCGATTTGATTGTATTAAGTAAGGTGGATCTTGTTACGAAAAAAGATACAGAAGAATTTCAAAAGCGTTTACGTAAAATCAATTTTACTGCCTCTATTGTAAAGGCTAATCACGGTAAAGTTAAGACAAGCAAGTTATTTGGCTTAAGCCGCTTGCGAGTTGAAACTAAGGCTGATGAAGCAATTGCATGGGTAACACCTCAAAAAGTAGATCCATTCTTTAATTTATCAGGACTTGCTCCTATCTCAGATATTAAAGAATTTTCTCCACATGATACGCGTATACAATCTGTATCTGTAGTTTTAGATCATCCGCTGCCAAGTGTAGCTTTTGATATTTGGCTAGATACATTAATTGGTTTGAAAGGCTCAGATATACTGAGGGTAAAGGGAATAGTGTTTCTCGAAGGGATCAAGTTGCCTTTTGTTTTTCATGGAGTGCAGCATATTTTTGATCCCCCAGTACAGTTAAATGACTGGCCTAGTGACGATATAAGATCACGGATTGTGGTAATTGCAAGGGATATTTCACGCCTAGAACTGGACCGTGGCTTTGAAGCTTTGCGGGCATCACAGCCAAGGTAAGATGATTAATGTAATTAATAAAGTGATTAGCTGAGTGTTTTGAAAAAACTAAGATAACACTAATAGTCCTTTTACACTTGACGTATCTCAACTCTCAGATTATCCACACACACGGTTTGGCGAGGTAGCTCAGGTGGTTAGAGCAGCGGAATCATAATCCGAAGGTCGCAGGTTCAAGTCCCGCTCTCGCTACCAACCGTATCAACAAAATTAATCGTTGAGATTTTTCCAGGATTTCGAAATTCGGTTATCTTATAAGTGTTAGAAATTACTCTTGAAGAGTTATTCCTTGAATAATTTATCAAATAAACCTTTTCGATCTAAATCGTACAACTCCATACAATCACCTATGTGTTTACCATTAAAGAATACCTGTGGGAACGTGTGGCGATTGGATCTTTCTATCATTATTTGTTTAAGTTCAGGATTACGACCAATATCAATCTCAGTGAAATTGATATTTTTACTATTGAGTAATCTTTTAACCATTGAGCAAAATCCGCACCAAGGCTTTGTATAAACTTCCACTTTATCCATTATTAAATTATCTTCCAAGTTAGAGGTGAATATTAATATTATTTCTTTCTAACACCTAGTAACCTTTTAAAATTCTTCAACAAAACATTACGATTTGAGTAATAAAAATTTAGATACTAGAAGTTGAAGATAAATATTAAAGTCTACATAAACAATCGTTAAAAATAATTTTATGATTTTTTACTACGAAATTCTTATCTGAAGTGTGTAGTACAGGATCTACTCTTGTTGTCAAAACCTTTTCAAGAAAGATAGCAAGTTAGGAATGAATTTATTTATTGCCTTAGAAAAAGAATAGTATAAAATCTAAATGTTATAACATATCATTTTTATGGTTTCTTGAGGTTTTATAGNCTGGTATTTTCATAAGAATAATATGAATAGAGCTNGGTTNTTAGTCNGGTTGAGATTGTTAAGGCGATTGAATGAGAAGNAATAGGGGAAATACAAATTTAAGGNTCCGGCGTAGAAAATCAAATTCNTTTCAGGAATTTGATNGNTTACCTGAGCAGTTGCGTGAATGGTTGAGAAATGCAGTATTACCNTGGTCATCNCGTTCNGTTCAGCGTGTTTATCAGCGCGTAATTGCAACTACTGGNGATGTTAGTTTTGCNATTGCTGAGTTAGAGNGGCTTCAAGAGTTGCAACTTGCTAAAGATAAGCAGGAGCAGCACAGTGATAGTTGAATCTTGCATTATTTTGCTTGATTTTTTTATGAATGTATCTCAATTTTAAAGGATGCACAAAAATATTTATATCGCTGGACCTTTATTTAACTCCCATGAGATTAAATATTTGGAAGCCATTGCTAAAGAGTTAGAGGACAATGGATATACGTGTTTTCTTCCTCATCGAGATCAATCTGGAGTAGATGAGTCTGAATTAGAGACAACTGAAATGGGTAAAAAAACAAAAGCTAAAATATTTGACAATGATTTAAAGGCTCTTCAGAAATCCGATTTGACTGTTGCTTTGATTACCGGATGGGATATTGATTCAGGAACAGCAGGAGAAATAGGCTATACATTTGCATCTTCAAAACCTGTAATCGCGATTGACGCTAATGAAAGAAGGTATCGAAATTTATTTATTGAAGGTATGATTAGTAAAACGGTGAATAATGTTAAAGAACTTATTCCAGCAATAAATGAGCTTCATTTGTAATTTATTTTCTTTAAACTAACTTGACGGATCAAAAAAAAAGAGGTCTTTTGGGTTAAAGGGGAAGTCAATTGTCAAATGAGAAAAAGGCAAGATTCAAGGGAAAAGTTGTTTTAGTTACAGGTGGTACCCGAGGTATTGGGCGAGCTATAGCAGAAGCTTTTTTTAATGAAGGAGCTTCAGTTGCGATAAATGGGCGAACAGAAGGTTCGGTTAACTCGACAATAAGAGAATTTCCTAATTTTACTCCGGCTGTAGGAGATGTTGGTAAAGTTTCTGGGTGTAAAGACGCGGTGACTTCAGTACTTAAAAAATTTGGCAAGCTGGATGTATTGATTAACAATGCAGGCATCTTTGAAAAGCATTCGATAGAGCAAACAACTGAAGAAATTTGGGATTCTGTTATGAACGCAAATGTGAGAAGCGTCCAATTTTGTATTAAGTACGCCGTGGAAGCTTTACGTGAATCAAAAGGTTCGATTGTAAATATTGCTTCTGAGTCTGGCTTGAATGGGTATCCATTTACTTCAGCCTATTGTGCTTCGAAGGGAGCAGTCGTGAATTTAACAAGATCTTTGGCCATGGAGCTTGCTCCTGATATTAGAGTAAATGCTTTATGCCCTGGCGTCGTGGAAACAGATATGACGCGAGCGGGGTTCGCCGTTAATGGTGATGAGGCAGAGGGAATAAGACTACAACATGATGCATATCCATTAAAAAGAATTGGAACATTAGAAGAGGCAGCTGCGGCTACCTTATTTTTAGCGTCAGAAGAAGCTGGTTTTATCAATGGTGTTGCCTTGCCAATGGAAGGAGGTGCTACCGTAGGCAAATGGTAACTTGTTCGAAATCTTTTTGGGTAACTTATAACTCAAGAAATGGTTTAGAGCGTAATAGATCCATTATTTTAATTTTACTGAAAGTAATCTTATGGAGTGTAATGTGGTAGAAAAAAATGACCCAGAAGAAAACGACGAAGATAACAGTAAGAAGATATTTCAAGAAAACTTTGCACCGTTCCATGGTCGTTCAAAATGGTGGATGATAATTTTATTTAGTTTACTTGCATTTTATTTGATCGCATCAAATATAAATTAATTCCTTAAGGTTTTTAATAAAGATCAATCCAAATCTCTTTCATTTCACCGTTGCTGCATTCTAAAACAACCTCCATAAATTTGCTAGTTTTAGAGCGGAGTGGTCTAGAAATATAGTTTTGGTAATCTTCTTTAGTGTGCCATTTTTCCCAAAGGTGCCAAATTAAATTGTTATCTTTATCTTTTGAAATTCCATGTTCAGCTGAGATAAACCCGTCCATTGTCTTGGTATAGGGTAACCCTATTTTCGAATTAAGCAGTGAAATCCAAATTTCTTTTTTGTCCTGCTTGATTGGAAATTGAATTAATAATTGCTGCATGATTTCTCCACGATGTATAAAATTAAGATTAAAGAATATTTCGATAACNATTTAGTAGTTAATTGTTATCGTGAATGAATCAAATCAGTCCATCTTTTTTTGTTGTTTTGGACATGTTTAACTGTCATCTATAAATANAGTGCCTCACTCAGATGATAGTTTATGAAGGAAATATAATGGGTAATTTTCAGGAAGATTCGGATTTTAATNACAATGTTGGTATCAGCGCACGCCGATTTGAAGAGTCGCCCTTTATATCAAGGCATGACACTTCAAATATGGTCAGAGGTGTTTATGCTGATCGCTTTTTTGCTGTTCATAATAATGATGATCATATTGCGAAATATTGGACCTTAAGAAGAAAGGCCTTAATTTTTGATGTACCAGAAAANCCAATTGAAATTTCAGGTAAAGACGCTGTGCNATTCTTGGAAAAGGTTCTAACGCGTAAAGTGTCAAGTATGAAAGAGGGTCGAGGTTATTATGCNTTAGCATGTACTCCGAATGGTGGCATTTTTATGGATGGCGTTGTTTTCCGGTTTTCGGATACTAAATTTTGGTATGTTCAGGCCGATGGCCCTTTTGAAGCTTGGTTGACCGCACTTAGTGATGGATTTGAAGTAGAGATCACTGATCCGCATTCCCGAGTTATACAAATTCAAGGTCCCGCATCAGTGACTATCATGAATGAAGCATCTAATGGAGAAATCGATGACAGCATGGGATATTTTCGTTCAGGATTTTTTGAAATTGGGGGGCAANATTTATATGTTTCTCGTACTGGTTTTACAAATGAATTGGGCTTTGAAATTTATTGCGATGGAGCTACCACAGATCATTTAGCCCTCTGGGATTTTTTAATAAAAATCGGTGAGCCTCATGGTTTGGAGTTTTCATCTACTCGGGCGATGACTATTCGAAGAATAGAAGGAGGAATTCTTGGTAATATAACTGACATCGATACCACAATGACACCATTTGAGGCTGGTCTTGGTACATTCGTTGACATGGAAAAAGAAAATTTCGTTGGTCGAAAAGCTTTGTTGGGAAAAGATACTGAATGTTTACTATATGGTCTTACTTGTAAAGGCGCCACCCCAATTTCTAATAGTGAGATAATACAAGGAGAAAAAACAGTTGGTCGTATTACTGCTGGAGTTCCTTCACCAACTCTTAACTTAGGTATTGGTTATGCAAGATTTTTAACTACTGGTGATTGGGTTGGAAAATCATTAACTTTACGTCTTCCAAATGGTAGTGAGNATACTTGCGATATTGTAGACTTACCATTTTTTGATAAAGAACGGCAAATAGTCAGAGGCATAGATANAAGAATCCCATAGTTTAAAAATTTTGTTTTTGAGGGTTTTGTGTGGTTTNNAGATCANTGCTTGCAAAATCTTNAAAATTATATTTAGCCTTATCATATGTCAAAAAATGAGAGATTAAGCATCCATAAGAGTTCTTCACTACAATCTGTTTTAACAGAGTTAGGAACTGTAGCTACGCTATCTTTTGAAGACGCGCTTCCTATTCCAGCAGCTGTTAATCATTCAAAAGAGTTTTTTGATCATGAATTAAAATCTATTTTTTTAAAAGAATGGATTTGTGTTGGCCGCGAGGATGAAATTTCAAATGTGGGTGATTTTTTAACACATGAAGTGGCGGGAGTTTCTATATTAATTGTTCGCCAAACAAATGGATCTATAACAAGTTTCATTAACGCGTGTGCTCATCGTTTTGCTCGCCTTGTTCAGGAAAAAAGTGGCAATACGAATAGGTTTATGTGTCCCTATCATGCTTGGACNTATAATATAGGTGGAGAGTTGGTTCGTGCACCTTATATGGAAATGAAAAATTGTTTTGATAAGAAAGCCAATGGGTTGCGCCAAGTAAACACAGAAATATGGGAGGGTTTTGTTTACATAAATCTCGCCAAAGAGAAACCAAAAAAGGTTTCTTCAAGGTTGAAATTTTTGAAAGAAGAGGTTGTTGGTAGATATGACATGGCATCNTATAAAACAGTAATGCGCAAGACGATGGCTTGGGANGCAAATTGGAAAAATCTGATTGAAAATTTTACAGAGAGTTATCATGTTCCCATCGCCCATAAAAAGACATTTGCTCTTCATAAAAAACCTCTTGAAGTATATTATTGCGGGGAAGATAGTGATCACTTTTGTTATCATCGCGCAGTACAAGAAGCGGATACTGGGAGTGGCGCGGCTCATCCAAAAAACATTAGATTAAAGGGAGAATGGCGACGGATGATGGTAGATTGTTGCGTCTTTCCATGCCAACTAATCACATTAATGCCAGATTTTTTATGGTATATTACAGTTTTGCCACTGGATATTGGTCGATTTGAAGCAACTTGGGGGGTAGCAATACCACCAGAGGTTCTCGCGGATATACCTTCGTCAGAGTACAAAAATTGGTTGTCAGAATTGTCTAANTATATGGATANCGCTAATGATGAGGATAAAATACTNGTANAAGCGTTAAATCAAGGTTCTGCATCTACAATTCTACCGAAAGGAACATTGCATCCAATAGAGAAAAATCTTTGGCAATTCACAAAGTACTTACATAAAATGTGCCAGATTTAACTTTAGTTTAATGAAATTTGTTCTTTTCTTTTAGCTACATAAGTCTCTAATTCTTCCTCTATAGNTGGATCAATATGGGGTTTTTCATAATCATTTAGTAATTGTTTCCAAATTGTATTAGCACGTTGAGTTGCTGACTTTGCCCCATCATCTGACCAGGTTTCAAAATTTCGCCAGTCTGANAATATTGGTTGGTAAAAGGCATCCTGATATCGATCTAANGTGTGCTGAGTACCAAAGAAATGGCCNCCACTTCCAACTTCTTGTATTGCTTCAAGACCTATNGCGGAATCTGATAGATCAATTGGTGNCAAAAATGATGANTGCATTTGTANTATNTCGGCGTCCAAAATTAGTTTTTCAAAAGAGCANGTTAANCCACCTTCTANCCAACCTCCTGCGTGCATCATGACGTTTACATGACCCTGAATGCATGCGTTTATTGACATAAAGCTTTCATAAGTTGCTTGAGCATCTACACAATTTGCTGCTGTCGTATTTGAAGATCTAATTGGCAAATTATAACGTCTTGCTAATTGTGCTGAAACTATAACAGATTTGGCGTATTCGGGCGTGCCAAAAGCCGGTGAGCCTGATTTCATATCAACATTTGATGTGAAATGTCCATAAAAAACAGGAGAATATCTTCGAGCTGCTTGCCCAAGTATTATTCCTGCTAACGCCTCAGCATTCTGCTGCACTAGAGATCCCCCAATAGTAGCGGGGCTCATTGCACCAGCTAAGGTGAATGGTGTTATATGAACGGGTTGACCAGCACGAGCAAACTCTATGACAGCTTCTGCTTGCCCTTCGTCGAAAAGGAGGGGAGAATTTGTGTTTACACCTCCGAGAACGCCTGGATTATTAAGAAGTCCATCGTCATTTAGCTGCAAAGCAATTTTTGCCATTTCAATGCAATCTCTGGCTCTTTCGGCGGAATTCATCCAGCATGGCTGCCAACCTTTATCACTAAGCGTTAATTGAGCAAGCATCATATCTAAATGGCGAGTTTCAGCTGGTAGGTCCAAAGGTTCACAACCGCTACCTCCTTCGTGATGAAATATGTTTAAAGATTGTGTCAGTTTTACGAAATTTTGCATATCTTGCAGTGTCCCAGCTCGCCTACCTCTGTCGATATCTGATACAAAAGAAGGGCCACAAACTGTTGCAAATAATAAGGAATTATTGCCAATCTTTAAGGTTTTTTTGGGATCTCTTGCGTGAACAATGAATTCGGANGGAATGCCAATAAGCATCTCTTCGACAAGGTCTCTGTCAAGTTTAACAATATTTTTACTCTGATCGATCTTAGCTCCCGCTTGTCTGAGCAAGTTTAGGGCCCTTTGGCTATCTACTTTAATTCCTATTTCAGCCAAAATTCTAAGGCTTTGGTTGTGTATATGTTCGATTTCATCCGCTGACACTATCTCCATCGGATTGAAAGGGTTGCGAGTTTCTTGAAAAGGCAGTTGTTGAATCTCTGGGTTCTTTACGCGTCTTTTTCTTCTGGCTCGTGTAGGCATAATAAAGTTTCCTATTTGTAATTGAACGATAATTTTTCAATACAAATTAGACACCAACCCAGGTCTCTTCGCGAATAATTGGATATTTCTGGTTTAATAGCATTGCTTTGTTTATAATCTCATCTTGAGGCCTAAGGGGTCGTACAAAGGTTTACTTGAAAGTTTAGCTGGCATTAATTTTCCCAAGATTTCAATAAAGAATTCATTCTTTTCATCAAAAGTTTCTGGCTTAATATAGCCTAAAGCGATGTGTTGATTTACAAATGGTCCCCAACCACCTGATGTAACATAACCTACTGGTTCGCCATCCAAAAATATTGCTTCATCACCCCAAATGGCGTTATCTTTTGCATCAACCGTAAATGTAGCATATTTTTCCCTAACCAAAGTATTATTCTTTACAGCTGATTTTCCAACAAAATCAGTCTTGTTTAAATCAATGTGTTTTAGTAGCTCACATTCGATTGGGCTATAATCTGGTGACAATTCATGTCCCCAGGCCATGAAACTTTTTTCTAAACGAGTGTGCATCAAACTTCTTGTTCCTACGAGACCAATATCTAGCTTTTTTCCTTCATCAATTAAGCACTCAAACAAACTTGCTTGATCTGACGTTCGTGTGTAAAGTTCGTACCCACATTCACCAGTAAATGAAATTCGACAAGCAGTAACCTGTAAGTTATTTCCAATATTGATGTTGTCTACTGACATAAAACTGAAGTTTTCAGTTGTCATGTCTCGATCAGTAAGATTACTTATGAGATCTTGAGCGTTTGGGCCACATATGTGTAATCCAGATAATTCAGGGGAGACGTTTTTTAACTCAACGCCCTCTCTTGGAAGGTAATTTTTAAAATGGCGTAAGAAACTTAATTGCATATAATCACTGCTCAATAATAAGAAGTTATTCTGTGAAATATGTGAGATTGAAAAATCTCCAATTAATTTTCCATTTTTTGAAAACATTGGNGACAGTGCTATCTTGCCAAGCCTAGGCATAGAATTAGCCATTATGCCGTTTAACCATGTCTCTGCATTTGGCCCTGAGACAGCAAATTTTGCCATTGATGAAAATTCCATAAGCCCAACAGCGTTGCGAATACGTTGACCTTCTTCAGCTACTATATGCCACCAATTTGGTTGCTTAAACGTTAAGNTATCTTTTTTTTGGTGATTTTTGGCAAACCAATTTGGATGCTCAAGACCAAAGGATGAGCCAAATACGGCTCCCGCATCTTTTAACTTATNAAAGACAGGTGGCTTATTGATTGGTCTACCAACCTCAAATTCTTGATAAGGATAAGTTTTTTCGGATCTATTTTCATAAAAATATCTTGTCGTTTCTTCTGTGTATTTTTTAGAAGCCCACTGCCCAAATCTGGCTATATCCCAGTTGAATATATCAAATTCAGGTTCACCTTGAATTATCCATTCGGAAATAACTCTTCCCACTCCAGCTCCCTGATTAAAGCCATTCATTACCCCAGTCGCACAAAAATAGTTTTGAAGTGATGGATGAGGTCCAAGTAAAGGGCCAAGATCAGGAGAGAAAATCATCGGACCATTAATGATTTTTTTGATTCCTGCTGTACCCAAACTTGGCATAAGCTCAACAGACCTTTCAAAATTCCATTCCATTCTACTGATATCATTAGGTAAAAGTTCGTGNCCAAAATCTTTGGGCGTTCCTTTTTTAGCCCAATGAACACATGTGCTTTCATACGCGCCTAATAGCATGCCCAGTCCTTCTTGACGCGCGTAAGANCCTGTTTCATTGTCGTTTATTTGTGGAAGTTCAAATTCAAGTCCCTCAATATCGGGCATGCTTTCAGTTACAAGGTAATGGTGCTCCACAGGTAGTAAGGGCAATTCAACTCCGGCCATTCTCCCAACCTCTCTTCCCCATAAGCCAGCAGCATTAACCAAAAATTCAGTTTTGATGTTACCATTATTTGTTTTAATTTCCCAAGATTTATCAGGAAGTTGGGTTGTGCCTAGGACGGGTGTTTTGCGATAGATGGTAGCCCCTAATTTCCGAGCGGCAATTGCAAAAGCTTGTGTGGCGGAAGCAGGATCAACATGACCTCCATTCTCCTCCCATAAAGCATTTAGAAAAAAGGAAGTATTGAGAATTGGCGCTCTTTTCTGTGCTTCTTCCTTAGAAATAAAATGACTTTCTATTCCAAGTCGTCGACAAGCGCTTTGCATTGCTTGATTACTTGAGATTTCTTCTTCAGTCCGACAAATGTTGAGGCCACCTGTATGGTGAAATCCGCAACTCTGATCACTTTCTTGTTCCAGGTCTCTATATATTTGAAAAGTATAATTATGTAATTCAGCAACTGAATTTGGCCTAGTAGTGGTGAAAAGACCCCCAGCTGCGTGCCAACTTGATCCAGAAGTCAGTTCTTGCCGTTCAAGTAATATTACATCAGTCCATCCATTTTTTGCTAAATGATAAAGTACTGAACAGCCGACAACACCACCCCCAATGACAACCACTCTAGCTGATGTCTTCACTAATTTTTCCTCTAAAAATGTAAAATAATTTAAGCATATTTTTAATAAAATTTAATGTAAGCATTTTCAATGCAAAATATTTGATGCATACAAATTTGAGTGCCTTTGAAATATTGTTCGTAACATATCCCAGCCATGGGGAGTATTGGAGTTTTTTTGTCTATTTTGGGTAACATTCCGGTCGAGATTATTGGGCCTGCAGCTTGGAAGGGTGTGGATCTTCAAAAAAGAAAAGATGAATGGTTANTATCATTAACCGAAGAGCAAATTACCGAATTAGAGGTGGCAGCCCTTCACTACTTATCCTTGTCTCGAGATATTGGCGAAATAACAAAGGAGGAATTCCCACTTCCAAATTTTTCAAAGCATTTGTCTTTATTAGCAAATAAATTGATACATGGATTGGGCGTTGAGGTGCTTCGTGGTTTGCCAGTAGCGGATTATTCCCAAGAGATGTCTGCAACAATATTTTGTGGAATTGGAGCTCATCTGGGGTCAGCACGATCGCAAAATTCTCAAGGGCATATTTTAGGACATGTTCGTGATCTAGGGTTGGATTCTAAGAATCCAGGAGTTCGGATTTACCAAACAAGTGCGAGACAAAGCTTTCATACGGATAGTTCAGATGTGGTTGCACTTTTGTGTTTGAAGGATGCTAAAGAAGGTGGCGATAGTCTTCTTGTNAGTGTNGAAACAATTTATAATGAAATGCGAAAAAACCNACCTGATTTGTTAGAACTACTATTTGAACCAATTGCAACAGACAGAAGAGGGGAAATACCCCCAAATATGCAACCATATATGACAATACCACCGCTAAATTGGCATCACCAAAAGCTGACAGTTTTTTATCAACGTCAGTATATAAATAGTGCTCAACGGTTTTCGTCTGCTAAGCGATTGACCCCAAGTCATATTAAGGCCTTGGATTATTTTGATCAGGTTGCAAATGATCCCAATCTATTTATTAAAATGCGCCTTAGACCTGGTGATATGCAGTTTGTATATAATCATTCTCAATTACACGATCGAACAGGTTTTTTGGACTGGAATGAAGCAAATAAAAAACGTCATCTTCTTAGATTNTGGCTGTCATTAGCTGATGATCGTCCCTTGCCAAACTGTTTTAAGCAAAGATATGGAAGTATTGAAGTTGGAAACCGTGGGGGAATTGTAACTGAATTTTCGAAGTTACACGCTCCATTGGATTAGTAAATTTGAAGTTTATAAAAACGCACAAGATTGTTAACTTATTATTATAAAGAAATGGATTTTATTAATGTCAAAAATCGTTTTCAATAAATTGATAAATATAGCAGAGAGTGTTCATAAAAATCATCCACTTGTTAACGATTTTTGTGAGTTTCCAGATGATATTCAGCTTCAAGATTTATCGCCTAATCATATTGTTCCATCTACTTTACTGCAAAAAGAAACAGATTTATTTACGAAAAAGTATCAAATTTTTCGTGATGCATTTATTGAAGCGTCACCTTTCGCGCACTGGAGGGAAACTTATAAAGATACTGATATTGGTAAAGACTTTATGGAACGATTTGGCTGTTACTGCTTAATAGGTCCAAATGCACCGTTTTTTAGCTTAAAAATGCATGCATTTGTTGTGTATATGCCTCCGCATCTTTTTTATCCATGGCATAACCATCCGGGAGAAGAAATGTATTTAACAATAGCAGGTGAAGCGGAATTTATGAAGGTGGGCGAGGAAAATGAGGTTTTGAAAGCAGGGGGCGTCAGTGAGCATAAGAGTAATCAACCTCATGCGATGAGAACTCAAAATCGTCCTGTTATGGCGTATGTGATCTGGAGAAATAATTTCGAAACTGGTCCTGTTTGGACAGACCATTTGAATAGTTAATCGCCTATCTCTTTGTCATAAACTTATCAAAAAATTCACTAATTTCGCTGAAAGCTTTTAAGGGTAAAATGTTAGCTATATGCTGATCTGGCCTTACAACTACTAAACATCCTGTTTCTTTGCTAATCTCGCGCAGTTTAAAAATATCTTCACCGTTTTTACTTCCGATACAAAATATTTTTTCATAATCGCGTAATCCTAATTTTCCTTTTAATGGTAAAAGAAAAGGATTTATTTTTTCNAGATTGATTTCTCTATGAGATTGTTGAAAGATCACTCTTACATCAAAAATACTATCGATGTCTTCATCAGGTTTAGTGAATTTTACGATAGGTGATTTTTTATTATCTCTTAGAAAATTAATTAATGCNTTTGTTGCGGATATTGGATTTTCAGGTTCATCAGAGTTTGCAAATATAAAAATTCGCCATCTTCCATCNGCTTTGATAGTATGTCCTAATTCCATGGGTTTAACATCTGCAACCCTTATAACAGGAGCTGAATGAAAGCGCATTCCAACTTTTAAACCTAAAGCCAGATGTTGGTGCTTAGGGGTGCTCGAGATGATTGAAGGATAATATTGAATTGCCGTACCTGCGGTGAAACCACTATGCTTTTCAAAATACTTTTGAAATTCTTTTGGATCTACATTATCATTTTGATTGCTATTAGCTGTCTTGGGTTTTGCACTAAACATTTTTGCAAATTTTCGATCAAAATCTATTAGTTCTTTTGCAACCGTGCGCCTCTCTGCTGAGTACGTGTGTAAAATATTGGGAGAGCACTTATTTTGAATAACAGATGCTAATTTCCAACCAAGATTAAAACTATCTCGCATTGAGACATTCATCCCCTGACCAGCCTGTGGACTATGAGTGTGACAGGCATCACCCACAATAAATCCATTTGGGATGTGTGTATCTTCATTATCAACAGGAACATTATCAAATTTGTCACAAAGTCTTTGCCCTATTTCGTATAAGGACCACCAAACAATTTCCTTAATTTCGATCGTGTATGGGTACAAGATTCTCTTGGCTGCTTCTATCAGATGATCTGGTGTAATGTTTTTATGAGCTATTCTTTCATCAGCATTCAATTTATCAAGTTCAATATAAAGTCTTATCAGGTAACCACCTTCTCGAGGAATTATAAGTAAATTACCTTGATTAGCAGAATGAATAATTGCTTTTAACCTCACATCAGGAAAATTTGTTATTGCTAAAACATCCATTACACCCCAGCCTTGATTTGCTGAGTCACCCTTGAGAGAGAGGTTTAATGACTTTCTGACTATACTTCGAGCTCCATCACAGCCGATAATATATCTTGCTGAAACTGTTTCTTTTTTTTGAATGTCATCTGAGCGTTCAAATAATGCAGTTACAGTATGCTTTTCATTTTGGTTTTCTGAATTATTTATCTTTACCGAAAGCAGCTTTCTAGAATAATGAGGTTCTANATTTGTTGGCGACTTTTTCATTAAATCAAGGTAAAAATCATGCACTCTTGCTTGGTTTAATACCATATGCGGAAATTCTGACAATCCGTCTTCCGTGTCTTGAATTTTGCTATTTCTTATTATTTTATTAGGATCTTTGTCATCAGGTTTCCAAAAAGCAGTTTCGTTTACCCAATAACCTTCTTTCAAAACCTTTTCACTAAAACCAAATGCTTCAAACATTTCCATCGTTCTACATGCGACACCGTCAGCCTGTCCTAAAATTAATCTATCTGGTTTTTGATCGACGATAACCGTCTTAATATCGGAGAACTTTGAGAGTTGTGCAGCTAAGGTAAGTCCTGCTGGGCCGCACCCTATTATGAGAACATCAACGGTCTGAGGTAGTGCGCGATTTTTTTGAGAGACAGAAAAATCTTTTTTTTCAAAAACTGCTTCTGGGTCTCCTGTTTGNAAGCCGTTTAAATGAAACTGCATGGTTANTTTCTTTCTTACANNATATTCAAACTACTTTTAATACGATTTCGTTTTGATTGAAATATTTATATTGGAATAAAACCAATTCGCTGATTTGAATAANACTAATGCATATTAACCATATATTTAAATATATTTGATCACAAAAAAATNGTTTCATTTATTGCGTTTATAGAGATTAATGGGTAGTAAATTATGAAATAATAACTATCCATTTTGAGAAATAATATTTAAAAAAATATCTGATTAAATTTCTGATCAGGCGCTTGATTTAGATGTTATAATGCTCGTTTAGACGTTATTTCATGTATTAAGATAATAAAGGTTATTAAATGAGTGAACCAGTTTTTGAAATTCCTGCTGGAGTATTTAGTGAAAGAGTAACCTTTGTCCAACATTATACGGACCGATTGTTCAAGTTTAGAATTTCTAGGCCGGCTAGTTTTAGATTTAGGTCGGGTGAGTTTGTTATGATTGGTCTTCCAAACGCTGAAAAGCCAATTTTTAGAGCTTATTCAATNGCGAGCCCTTCTTGGGATGAGGAATTGGAGTTTTATTCNATTAAAGTCGAGGATGGCCCCCTTACTCAACATTTGCAAAAAATCAAAGTNAATGACAGTATTATTATGCGGCGAAAACCAACAGGGACATTGGTTAATGACGCTCTCCTATCTGGTAAACGTCTCTATCTATTTTCAACAGGTACTGGCATTGCTCCATTTGCTAGCTTGATTAGAGATCCTGAAACATATGAAAAATTTGAAACAATTATTTTGTGTCATTCATGTAGAAATGTTGGTGATCTCAAATATGGTCAGGATTTAATNAAATTAACTCNAGAAGACCCTTTAGTAGGTGAATTAGTTTCAAAACGTTTAAAACATTATCAAAGCGTTACACGGGATGAATTTGAAGTAAAAGGTAGAATTACAGATCTTCTTAGGTCTGGAAAAATTTTTTCTGACTTGAATCTACCAAAAATCTCTAAATGTGACGATAGAGGAATGATCTGTGGTTCTATGGAAATGTTGAAGGATACAAAATCAATTCTTGAAGACTTTGGGTTGACTGAAGGTGCAAATAATAATCCATCTACTTACGTGGTAGAAAGAGCGTTTGTAGATTAAATTCATGTTGACATAGATTCATTTTTTTTTACCGTNCTNCAAGAGTGAGTGATNGGAACCAAAACAATGTCGTATAGTCATATTGAAGATACTTTAAACAATAATGGAATTGTCATTCTTGATGGAGGCACTGGAGGTGAATTGGAGCGCATCGGCGCTCCAATGGATGGCGCATTGTGGTGTGGACGCTGCTCGGTGGAAAATCCGGATTTAGTTATGAAGGTTCATGATAGCTACGTAAGTGCTGGAGCAGATGTAATCACCGCAAACACCTACGCTACGCCTCCAACGGCTATGAAAGAAGCCAATTTAAGTGACAAAATTGAAGAATGGAACAAGGCTGGAGTTAGGTTAGCGAGAGAAGTCGCTGATAATTCAGCAAAAAATGTTGCAGTAGCAGGTTCTGTCTCTACCTATGGTAGTTGGCGTAAATTAGGAGTTCCAGAGCTTAGACCAGGTTTTGAGCTGCAAACAAAGATTTTAGCAGATGAAGGAGTTGATTTAATAATTCTCGAAACGTTGGCTTCTGAGCCCGAAATAGTAGAAGCAGCTATTGAAAGCTCAGCTGCGGTTAACCTTCCAATTTGGTTATCTATTTCTTGTGCTATTGATCAATCTAGTAATGAATTGATGCATGGTGTTCAGGAAAGCATAAATGAAAAAAGTGATGCCAGTCTGTTTAAAAAGTTCAGTGAAATGGTTATTGAGAGTAGTCAAATTCATGATGGACCAATTTTAGTTATGCATTCTGATTTAAAAATCACTGAGCAAGCAGTTAATGAAATTTCTGAAGGTCATAATGGTGTGGTTGGCGCTTATCCCAATGCTGGTTATTGGATTAAGCCTCATTGGCAATTTGTTGATGAGATTTCACCAGATTTTTACCTTAGTGANGCTAAATCTTGGGTTTCTAGTGGNGCTCAAATAATTGGTGGATGTTGCGGTGTGGGTCCTGANCATATAACTGCAATCGCGAAACTCAAAGGTAAAGTATGAATAGATATTCAAAATTTATAAAAAGGTTTGAGTTGGAAGAAACCATTTTGATTGATGGTGCGACTGGAACAGAAGCTGAAAGAAGAGGTGTGCCACAATTAAAAAACGCCTGGAATGGTGGTGGAGCTTTGAGTAATCCAGATATTATTAGACAAATTCATTTGGATTATATCGACCGTGGGGCGGAAATTATTATCAGTAATACATTTGCTACCAACAAACATGCTTTAACAGATGCTAGTGAGGACCATTTATTTAAAGAGTATAATTCGAGAGCTGTAGAATTGGCTATTGAGGCTAGAAAATTAGCGAATAAAGACAATGTGTTAGTAGCAGGTGGGATTTCTTATTGGAGATGGCCAGAAGGTTTGCCTGATAGAAATGAGTTATATGATGATATTGCAGAACAGGCAAAGATAATGGGTGATTCCGGAGCTGATCTAATCATGCTTGAAATGATGTCAGATTTGGAATTTACATTGATCACCCTGAACGCTGCTCGAACTTCTGGCTTACCTGTTTGGGTGGGATTGAGCTGTCGAAAAAATGATAATGGAGAAATTTGTTTGCTCATGACAGACACACTTCTGAAAGATGCTTTAATTGAACTCGATAAAAAAAATATACCATTATTAAATATTATGCACACAGAAGTTGATATAATCTCAGAATGCCTAGATCTTGTTGAAGCGCATTGGTCTAGTTATGTTGGTGTTTATGCTCATTCAGGAATCTATAAAAACCCTGAATGGATTTTTGATGGTGTGATATCNCCAAGAGACTANGCAAAAGCATCAGAAAAATGGATTGATCGAAAAATAAATATTGTTGGCGGATGTTGTGGTATTGGTGCAAAGCATATCGAATGCATTCATGAATTTCTTGTGGAAAAACAGATCAGCTAAAATATTTATAATTTGCTTTGGTTAAGGAATTAAATTTTTGCAAATTTTAGTTAATAGTATTTATATCGAGTATGAGGATTATGGAGATAATGCTGATCCTGCATTNGTGTTAATTAGAGGGCTAGGTAGCCAATTAATACACTGGCCAAAGAATCTNATTNATGGATTAGTAGAGGCAGGTTATCGCGTAATTATTTTTGATAACCGTGATATTGGGTTATCTTCAAGGTGTCCACTTAATGGCGTATCTTATGACAAGCAAAGTATAATTAAGAAAATTGACTCAGGTCAAAAAATTATGCCNGCGTATTCTTTAGATGATATGGCTTTGGATGTTATTGGTTTGATGGATGAACTTTATATTGCAAAGGCGCATATATTTGGGATGTCTCTAGGTGGTGTCATAACTCAAGTACTGGCAATAAATTACCCCCACCGTCTGATCTCAACCACGATTGTAATGTCTGCTGCGAAATTAGCGGATCCGAACCGAATNAAGCAAGTGGCTTTGGAGCATAGTAGCAAGGCTGAATATGTTTCTAACGCAGTACAAGAAAATAGTTTATGGGGTAATTCAAAATTTCCAGTTTCCAAGGATTATGTAAGAGATTTAGCNGGAAAGGCTTATGAACGTGGCGCTGATAGCGAGGGTGTCAATAGACAGTTTTCAGCTATTTTTTCGTTTGGGGATCGTAGAGAAGCTTTAAAGTTAGTTGATTTACCTTGCCTGGTAATTCATGGTGAGGATGACGTATTAGTATTGCCCGAAGAAGGTAAGGAGATTTCATCTTTGTTAAAAGGTTCTGAGCTGAGGATTATATCTGGTATGGGGCATGAAATAACTCCACTGTTATCACCAATAATTGTTAATATTTTGCATGAATTTTTAAAGCGAAGATGTTAAATTAAATAAATTGCTCGAAAATGAGTAGCAAATTTGGAGTCAAAATATGGGTGAAGCTTTTATTTGTGATTATATCAGAACTGCAATTGGAAGATATGGTGGGTCTCTCTCTAATGTTAGAACAGATGACTTAGCAGCTATCCCAATTAAGGCCTTACAAGAAAGAAATAAAAGCTTGGATTGGGGGAAAGTCGATGATGTTTACTATGGTTGTGCAAATCAGGCTGGAGAAGACAATCGAAATGTGGCGAGAATGGCATCTTTATTAGCAGGTGTCCCAATCGAAGTTCCAGGTGTAACTATCAATCGTTTGTGTGGTTCTGGCATGGATTCTGTAATTAGTGCTGCGCGAGCNGTTAAATCTGGCGAGGTAGATCTTATT
Source organism: Paracoccaceae bacterium (assembly GCA_002712045.1). Taxonomy (GTDB): domain Bacteria; phylum Pseudomonadota; class Alphaproteobacteria; order Rhodobacterales; family Rhodobacteraceae. The sequence goes on along the minus strand of PARX01000026.1, from coordinate 4,269 downwards.
TTAGCCGGGGGAGTTGAAAGCATGTCACGAGCACCATTTGTGATGCCTAAAGCGTCAAATGCTTTTTCAAGACAAAATGAAATATTTGATACGACGATTGGTTGGCGATTTGTAAATTCTCGAATGAAAGAACTTTANGGNACTGACAGTATGCCCGAAACTGGNGAAAATGTGGCAGAAAAATTTAAAATAACCAGAGAAGATCAGGATAAATTTGCATTTTGGAGCCAAGAAAAGGCAAATAATGCCAAAAAAAACAAGTGTTTTCATAAGGAAATAACACCTGTTGTTATTCCTCAAAAGAAAAGCGAAGATATTGTTTTTCAAGAAGACGAGCATCCAAGATTATCTTCGATTGATAAATTGTCTAAATTACCAACGCCATTTAGAGAGGGNGGATGCATAACAGCTGGTAATGCTTCTGGTGTCAATGATGGTGCGGCTTGCTTGATAATTGCCAGTGAAAAAGCAATTAAAGAACATAATTTAAACCCTATTGTTAGAATTGTCGCTGGCGTAACAGTTGGAGTTGAACCTNAAATAATGGGAATAGGGCCATTCCCTGCCTCAAAAAAAGTACTGCAGATGTCGAATTGGAACCATGAAGATTTAAGTGTGATAGAAATTAACGAAGCTTTTGCGTCACAGGGATTAGCTTCTTTGCGCCTTTTAGGAATTAGTGATCATGATCCACGTGTCAATCCTTATGGTGGGGCTATCGCNCTTGGTCATCCATTAGGCATGAGCGGTGCGAGAATTACTGGTACATCAGCTCTGCAGCTGGATAAGACAGGTGACAAGGCTTTAGCCACNATGTGTATAGGAGTTGGTCAAGGCATAGCAATTACGATGGAAAAAATATAAATTAAAGAGTTNGATCAATTTTATGGCAAAAACTAGTAATGATTTNAAAAATTACCCCCAACCAACTATTATACTTNTTGAGCCGCAGATGGGTGAAAATATTGGTGCTTCGGCGAGAGCAATGTGGAATTTTGGATTGGACCGTCTTCGAATTGTCAGACCAAGAGATGGTTGGCCAAATCAAAAAGCGGTTGTCATGGCTAGTGGTGCGGGGCGATTATTGGATGAAGCACCCATATTTGATAAAACGAGTGAAGCNATTTCTGATCTAACGTATGTTTTTTCAACTACCGCAAGAATTAGAGGGTTAAGTAAGGAAGTGAGTTCACCTGAAAAAGCAATGAAAAAGGCCCGAAATTTAATTGAAAAAGGCGAGCGAGTAGGGGTACTCTTTGGCCCAGAACGAGCTGGATTATCGAACAAGGATACAGCACTCTCTCACGAAATAATTTCAATACCTGTCAACCCAAAATTTCCATCCCTTAATTTAGCTCAATCAGTTTTATTAAATGCTTATGAATGGAGAAATGGTGGTGAAGATCCTAAGAAAAATAAAAATGTCCCAAAATTAGCGAAAAGTGGTGATATAAATATATTGATTAACGCATATGAGGCAGATTTAGAAAATAAAGGTTTTTTTTGGCCAGAGGATAAGTCTGAGTCAATGAGGTTACATTTTAAATCGTTATTTTCCAACCTATTGTTAAGCGATTCTGATGTACGAATTTTTCACGGTATCAGAAAAGCGCTGAGTCGTGATAAACGTGCGCGTGATTGACGCGCTTGTCTATTTGATATCTCACGATATTTTGTACTTTAAGGAGCATTAAATGACAGAGAAAAGATCTATTTTTGAAGAAGTGGAAAGCGATAAGCCAGTAGATCAAGGTTCTCTCGGTTCTGAAGTAAGTTTTAGTTCTTCAAGGTCAAAAAGAGCAATAAAGATGTGGCTTTCAATTTTATTNGTNTTTGTGTCAGGGATGATTGTTGTTGGTGGATTAACTCGCCTGACNGATAGTGGGCTTTCAATAACCGAATGGAAGCCAATCTTAGGAGCGTTACCACCACTTAGTTTAGAAATGTGGCAATTGGAATTTGATAAATACAAAATGATACCAGAATATCAAATTCAAAATAAATCAATGAGCTTGGAAGACTTTAAAATAATTTATTGGTGGGAGTGGGGACANAGACAATTAGGTCGTATTGTTGGTGTTATATGGTTGGTTGGCTTTATTTGGTTATATTTTTCTAAAAAACTAGATAAATTGTGGATTTCAAGGGCAGNAATCTTAGGAGTGTTGGGAGGTCTTCAAGGCTTTATAGGATGGTGGATGGTATCATCAGGTTTGACTGGTAGAATGGTTGATGTTGCTTCGTACAGATTAGCNATTCATTTAGGACTGGCTTTTTTAATTATTTCTTTAATCACGTGGTATATTCTCCAAACAAATAAAGATGACAAGGAGAAGTTAAGATCTCGCAGAGAGCGTGAAGGACAGTTATTATTATCGGTAAACATATTACTCAGTTTGGTATTTGCGCAAATTTTACTTGGGGCCCTTGTGGCTGGTATAGATGCTGGGCGTGGATACACTGATTGGCCACTAATGAATGGGGAAGTATTTCCATCTGAAAGTTTTGCCTACAGTCCCTTCTTCATAAACTTCACAGAGAATCCGGCTTTAGTTCAATTCAATCACAGAATTTTAGGATACCTTACGATGATTTACGCATTTTATNTTTGGTGGAAATGTAGATCTTCTTCTTTTACGCGTACATCGCGTCTGGCTAATTTAGTTTTGGGAATAATATTTTTACAGATGNTGATGGGAATTATTACGATTCTTTATGCTGCTCCGATGGGGTGGGCTCTCTTACATCAGTTTGGAGCTGTTTTAATAATTGTTTCAGTTCAATGTCTAAGATCCCAGATATATTTTCCAGTTAGNCAATTAGTAACTTCGTAAAGAAATTTAAATGACAAATTTACTTAAACTTTTTAATTTTGTTAAACAAACTACAGCCCTGNGTCAGATAAATGGATTTTTGGGNTGGGATCAAGAAACTATGATGTCAANAGGTTCTATTGAACAAAGAGCTCAATGGATGGGTCATTTAAGTGCTACTCTACATGAGCGAAAAATAGATCCAAGAATTGGAGAGTGGCTAGATNCAATTGACTCTGAAAATNTAACAGAGGTTGAAATTTCTCANATTAGGCACATNAGNCNAGATTATAATCGAGCCTTAAAAATCCCAATAGATTTTGCTTCTTCTTTGGCAATTGCAACCTCAAAAAGCCAAGGNGTTTGGGCTGAAGCAAGATCAAAAGATGATTTTTCAGTTTTTTTACCGATACTCGAAGAGGTATTAAATTTAAAAAGACAAGAGGCAAGGTTGCTTTCCTCTACGACGTTATACGATAGTTTATTGAATGATTTTGAACCAGAAATTAATTCTCAAGATTTAGAAAGTATTTTTAACAGAATGCGCCCCAGGTTGATTGCGATTAGAGAAAAAGCATTAATCTCTGATGAAGTGCCTAAAGTAATTGGACGGTTTCCTAAGAAATTACAGTTACAATTGTCAAGAAAGTTAGCCTTAGCATTCGGATATGATTTTGACCGAGGTCGTTTAGATTTAGCTGTCCATCCGTTCTCTTCAGGGTCTGGTAATGATGTCCGTATTACAACCAGAGTATCAGAAAAAGATCCCTTTAATTGTCTTTATTCGACTATTCATGAAGTTGGACATGCCACTTATGAACAAAATATTAACAAAGATTTTTTATTCACTCCCTTAGGTTCTGGGGTCTCAATGGGAGTTCATGAAAGTCAGTCTCGGATTTATGAAAATCAGATAGGTAGGAGCCGAGCATTTACTAAATTTTTGTATGGGGAAATGCTTAGTTTATTTGGTGACTTTGGAATAAAAAATGCGGATGATTTTTATAAAAGTGTAAATGGAATTAGAAATGGATTTATTAGGACTGAGGCTGATGAAGTTCAATATAATTTACATATTATGCTTCGGTTCGAGCTTGAAAAAGCACTAATCAATGATGATTTGAGAGCTGAAGACTTAGAATCGGCGTGGAACGAAGCATTTCTACGTGATTTTGGATATCCTGTTGATAATGCTTCCAATGGGGTGCTTCAGGACGTTCATTGGTCCGTAGGTTTGTTTGGATATTTTCCTACCTACAGTCTTGGAAATATTTATGCTGGTTGTTTAAATAAAGCCATGAGAGCAGATTTGCCCGATCTTGATCACACTTTTGAGCATGGCAATGTCAATGATGCTACAGACTGGTTGAAAGAGAATGTCCAAAAATATGGCGGATTAAGAAAACCTGAGGCGACGATTTCTCATGCGATCGGAGGACAGCCTGATGAAGAGCCC
>PARX01000025.1 GCA_002712045.1 Paracoccaceae bacterium | reverse complement strand
CCTCAACCGCACTCTCAATATTTCGAGAAAGTGGGGTAAAGCCAATCGAACTTAAAAGGTCTTTAGACTTGATAAATTAAAGTATACGAACGTTTTTATAAGTAATATCAAACTATATAACTATATAATAAAAAAACTCTTTAACATTTATGGGAGCATTAAATAGAGATGAGCAATGAAGAAATAGAATTAATTAATCTATATTCTGCAAAGATTTTAAGTTTAGCTGCGACAATTCCTTTAAGTAATCGACTAAAAGACCCAGATACTTCCATAAGGAAACACTCACCTATTTGCGGCTCAACAGTGACCGTTGATTTAAAAACTTCAAATAATGTCATTATCGAGTTTGGCCAAGACATTAAAGCGTGCGCATTAGGTCAAGCCGCCGCCTCCGTACTTGGAAAAAATATTATAGGCCTAACAAAATTAGAAATTAAAAAAGGAAGAGATCAACTATCAGAGATGCTAACAAACAACGGTCCTATTCCGGATAAACCCTTTGAAGGCTTTGAGCCCTTGCAATCAGCACGATCATATTCAAACCGTCACGCCTCCATTTTGCTCGCGATCGATGCTACTTTAGAAGCATTAGATGAGNAAGATTAGTGCCTNTATCAACTCAAAATAGTTGGAATATAAAGAGTTAAGATTGGTGATANAACTATNAAACCACAGGTAATAGAATCTATTAATAAAGTTNTACNTGAACGTTTAAATATTCTTTGAGTTTCTTTAATCATTATTATGTTCCCTATTTGTTCNNAATGAGTATCAAACTTTTTAGAACATAACAAGAACAAATATATTTTTTTATTTAACCTACTGATATNAAACGAATAGATTCTTCTTTNTTCATGAGATAAAGTAAGTTTTTGATTGCCTTTCCTCTCTCACTTTCCAGATTTGGATCATTATTTATTGTAATTCGAGCGTCATCGTATGCTATTTGCATTAAGTTCAGGTGAATACTTAAATCAGCAATTTTNAANTGTGGGAGACCTGATTGAGCCAAACCTATCAAATCACCACTGCCCCGCATTTTTAAATCGCTCTCCGCAATCACAAATCCATCATCGTTCTTCCTTAAGATTGACAACCTTTCCAAACCTGATTGCCCAGCGGATCTATCATAAAGTAGCAAACAACTGCTTTCCTCACCTCCCCTACCTACTCTACCCCTTAATTGATGCAATTGAGCTAAACCAAATCTTTCCGCATGCTCAATAATCATTATCGAAGCATTAGGAACATCAACGCCAACTTCAATAACAGTTGTTGCCACTAGAACTTTGATTTTTCCAGATACGAAATCAGACATTGTTTTATCTTTTTCCAAGGGCTGCTGTTGCCCATGTACTAACCCAACCAAATCCTCATCAAAATGAGTACACAAACTTTGAAATCTATCNTCTGCTGCGGTTAAGTTCAAAACCTCGCTTTCTTCTATTAATGGGCAAATCCAATAAATTTGCCTATTACCCTTAATAGCTATTCTCACCCTTTGAATCACATCATCGATACGGTCATGAGATATCAAAACAGTCTTAATGGGCTTTCTTCCAATAGGCTTTTCATTAAGAATTGATAGTTCCATGTCACCATATTGAGCTAGTGATAATGACCTGGGTATTGGTGTCGCAGTCATAACCAGCACATCGACCGCCTTGCCTTTTTCTGCTAGCGCCATACGTTGCCGAACCCCAAACTTATGTTGCTCATCTATTACAGCTAATCTCAGATCATCATAACAAACATCACTTTGAAAAAGTGCATGAGTGCCNATTAAAAATTTTATATCACCAAGTTTCAGATCTAATAATAATTCTTTTCTTTTGTTACCCTTGTCACGACCAGTCAGAAGCTCGACACGAATTCCAATTTTTTTAAACATTTCTAAACAGAGTTTAAAATGCTGACGTGCTAGTATATCACTAGGAGCCATCAACACCGCCTGACCACCAGCCTCAATAACCTCAAGTATAGCATAAATCGCAACTATTGTTTTTCCAGCACCCACNTCACCCTGAAGTAATCTATTCATTCGCACTGGTTTAGAAATATCTTCCCTTATCTCACCAATTACTCTTATTTGAGCATTAGTCAGCTTGAATGGGATTATTTCATTTGCNTTCTTAACGTAACTTCCATGGGAAACGGATTTTAATCCAGGCAACATTTGCCTTCTACTTCGAGCTATTGCCAATGTTAATTGATGTGCAAAAAGCTCATCGTAAGCTAACCTTTGCCGTTCTTTGCTGAGGGGATCTAAANTTAACTGATCTGTTGGAGAATGAACTTTCCTTAAAGATTCATGCCATGACAACCAATTCTCCCGTTTTATTAAATCTGACCCAATCCACTCCAATAGATTAGGCATTAAATTAATGGCGCTTTTTATTGCTTTAAACATGAGTTTTTGAGAAACTCCTGAAGTTAAGGCATATATTGGCTCCACATTAGGTATCTCTAAAACATCANTAGGTTTAACGATATAATCAGGGTGGGTTATNTGGATAATATTATCAAAACTCTCNAATTTTCCTGAAATAGCAANACTCTCTCCCACTGGGAACATCTTTTTAAGCCATTCAGNTCNAGGATGAAAATAAACAATGTTAAACATTACGCCTTTGCCATCAAAAACCTCAATTTTATATGGTTGGCCTTTCTTGTAATTTGGTAAATGCTTATTAATTTGAACGATTATCGTGGAAATACGAGGCAACTCTAAATCTAATACACTTTTGACTAACGAACGATTGCAGATCGCGAGCGGAATATGCATTAACAAATCTTTAGGACAAGTAATATCAAGACCTAAAAGACGGCTCGATATTTTTGGACCTACCCCATNAAGANTNGTCAATTCAGAAAACAATGGAAATAATATTTCTGGCCGACCAACCATTTTACTCAGTTCCTATTAANNTTATCCATTCATCCTCATCAATCGCTTTAATTCCAAGAATTTCAGCTTTTTTNAGCTTTGAGCCAGCGCCAGGGCCAAAAATTANTAAATCAGTTTTTGCCGATACCGAACCCGCCACTTGAGCTCCAAGCCGTTCTGCGTGCATTTTCGCCTCACCACGAGACATTTTTTCAAGCGTGCCCGTGAAAACTAATTTTTTACCAGAAAACTTACCATCTGTCCCTATTCTCTGTTCTTGATCCTCAATATTTAATTTGGATACTAATCGATATATTTGAGCTTTTTGCCTCTCACTGGTGAATGTATTCATTAGTGAATTTGCCAGCATATCCCCAACACCATCGATTGATATAAGATCATCCCAACTGTCACTCTCTAAATTAGAAATATTTTCCATAGCTCTAGAAAAATTGCTCCAAGTTAAATAGTGACGCGCAAGCAATCTAGAGCCACCCTCACCTAAGTGGCGTATACCTAAGGAAAATAAAAACTTTTCAAGCGGGATTAGTTTTTTTTCATTTATTGAATTAACAAGATTTTCTACTGATCTCGCTCCCCACCCATCTTTTTCTAGTAAGTCTTGAAGGTAATTCTCTTCTAATTCAAAGATTTCAGAAGGTTCGTTTATCCATTTATAATGAAAGAATTGCTCTATCTGCTTTTCACCCAAACCATCGATATCAAAAGCTCCTCTAGAAACAAAGTGTTTTAGCTTTTCAATAACTTGCGCTGGGCAATCAAAAAAATTAGAACACCGCCTGACAGCGTCATTTTCTTCCCGAATAGTGTTGGAATTACAGCTTGGACACTTAATGGGAAAATCAAAGGTTTGCGAACCCTGGCTTCTCTTTGAGACATCCACATTAGAAATTTTCGGTATAACATCCCCCGCTCTATAAACTTGAACCCAATCACCTTCTCGGATATCCTTACCCTCCCGAATTATTCCTCCATTGCTGTCAAGTCCTGCGATGTAATCCTCATTGTGTAAAGTTGCGTTTGACACCACCACGCCCCCAACTGTTACTGGCTCTAAACGAGCGACAGGTGAAAGTGCACCAGTTCTACCTATCTGCAAATCAATTTTTTTGAGAAATGTCCAAGCCAATTCGGCTGGAAACTTATGAGCAATAGCCCAGCGCGGCGTCGAAGTTGTAAAACCTAAGCGAAGCTGAAGACTCAAATCATCAACTTTATAAACGACACCATCGATATCATACCCGATTGAGCTTCTTTTCTGCTCAATTAAGTTATAATGATCTATCAAATCNGTTATTGAATTAACTTTTTTAGTAAGTGGGTTAGTTTGAAAACCCAATGACTTTAACTTTAAAATAGCTGCAAATTGAGTTTGGCCCAATGCTTTAGATACCTCGCCCCAAGCATATGCAAAAAACTTCAAAGGACGGCGTTTTGTAATTTCATTATCCAGCTGCCTTAAAGAGCCAGCAGCCGCATTCCTAGAATTAGCAAAGGGCTTTTCTCCGTTCTCCTCTTGCTGTTTATTTAAACTCAAAAAATCATCATGAGAGATATATACCTCTCCTCTAATTTCCAAAACATCATAATCCGATTCAATCATTTCTGGTATGGACTTAATTGTCCTTGCATTTTGAGTAACATCCTCACCAATCTCACCATCTCCACGTGTTACTGCATAAATAAGCTTTCCTTTTTCGTATCTTAATGAAAGAGATAAACCATCAATTTTTGGCTCTGCCACATATGATATTTTATCTACTTCTTTTAACCCCAAATGTTTTTTGACCCGGATATCAAATTCAATAAGATCATTTTCNTCAAATGCATTTGCCAATGATAACATTTTAATAGAATGTCTTATTTTGGAAAAACCTCTTGCTGCCTTTGCTCCAACTGCTTGTGACTGACTATCTCTTCTTTTTAACTCTGGAAAATGTTTTTCAATTTCTTGATTAAGCGCTTTTAACTTGTCGAATTCGCTATCAGTCATTATTGGATCATCATCACGGTGATATGCTTGATTAGCTCTTTTTAATAAAAGCGAAAGACGAGCTAGCTCTCTCTTAGCCTCACTTTTAGAATAATTAGCGATTTCATTTTGCATATCTTTTTTGTCCTAATATTAGACCAATCAATATTTTAACACTTATATCAAACTTCTGAGCAAAACATACCAAAATAACAATGAAAGTGAAGTTATGCTCTTATAAGACAAACTACTCTAAGTCTCCCTTGTGGCTCGTAATAATAGTTATATATAATAAATTGAGTAAAAAGTGATAGGCATGACAAAAACAATAAATTCATTAGGTATAAGAAAAGACCCATCAATGACTAGAGTCGTCGTTGCGATGTCAGGTGGAGTTGACAGCTCAGTAGTAGCAGCAATGCTAAAAGAGCAGAATTATGAAGTAATAGGAGTTACGTTACAGTTATATGACCATGGCGCCGCAATATCCAAAAAGGGTGCATGTTGTGCCGGAACAGATATCCANGATGCCCGACGTATTGCTGAATTAATGGATTTTCCTCATTATGTACTAAATTATGAAAATATGTTTAAAGAGAATGTCATTGAAGAATTTGCAGAAAGCTATCTTGCGGGCTCTACACCGGTGCCCTGTATTAGATGTAATGAGCGAGTAAAATTTAAAGACCTATTAGAAACCGCTAAAGATTTAGGCGCTGACTGCATGGCAACTGGGCATTACATCCAGAGAAAACTTGGACAACACAAAGCTGAGCTTCATTGTGCAGCTGACTCAAGTAAGGATCAAAGCTATTTTTTATTTACAACCAATCAAGAACAGTTAGATTTTTTAAGGTTTCCTCTTGGTCATTTAGACTCGAAAACTGCAACAAGAGAACTAGCCAGAAAATACAATCTATCCGTCGCAGATAAACCAGATAGTCAAGATATATGTTTTGTCCCTAATGGTTCATATGCAGACGTTATAAAAAAATTAAAACCAGAAGCAGTTGAACCAGGTCATATTGTAGATACCAAAGGTGTAAAATTAGGTGATCATAAAGGCATAATTAACTATACTGTCGGACAACGGCGTGGCTTGGGCATTGGTGGAGGAGCTCCGCTTTATGTTTTGAAATTAGATGCAGTCAATAAAAGGGTTATTGTTGGTGAAAAAGAATTACTATCTACCAAAACAATAAAAGTAAAAGATGTAAATTGGATTGGCGATAAGGCGTTTGAAGAAATTCAAAAACGAAAATTGAATGTCAGAGTTCGTTCAACCTCTATGCCCGCAGAAGCTCTCGTAATTTCAGAAGATGCAAAGTCCGCATCAGTAACATTAAACAANGCTGAAGAAGGTATAGCTCCAGGACAAGCATGTGTATTTTATGAAAGAGATAGNACGCGGGTACTTGGAGGCGGTTGGATAACNAANAGTTAAAAACCAATAAATTCAAATGANTACANATATTATGAGAGGGTATAACTAACATGAGTATCTCAAAAGTTTTAACTCAAATTGATGAAGATTTTTCTCAATCCACAGATCGTTTGTTTGAACTTCTTAGAATTGAGTCAATTTCGACCGACTCTAATTATGACGCTGAATGTGAGAAGGCAGCGGATTGGCTTGTGAGTGAACTTTCAGACATCGGATTTGAAGCTAGTAAAAGAGCTACTCTAGGGCATCCAATGGTTATAGCACATTCGGATGGTCCTGGATCCAAAATAATGTTTTATGGGCATTATGATGTTCAGCCGGTTGATCCATTGGATCTGTGGGATAACCCTCCATTTGAACCTGCAATTGAAGAAACGAACAAGGGAAAAGTCATTAGGGCAAGAGGAGCCGCTGATGATAAAGGTCAGTTAATGACTTTTGTGGAGGCTTGTAGAGCCTGGATTAAAGTTAATGGAAAATTACCGGTAAAAACTTCNATCTTTTTTGAAGGTGAAGAAGAAAGTGGTTCTCCATCACTCGTTCCATTCATGGAGGCAAATACTGAAGAATTAAAAAGTGATATTGCATTGATATGTGACACGGGACTTTTTGGAGAAGAAACACCTGGTATCGTTACTATGTTAAGAGGTCTGGTAAAGATCGAAGTTGAAATCACTGGTCCATCAAGAGATTTACACTCAGGCATGTATGGTGGGATTTCCATAAACCCTATCCGCGTATTAACCAAAATTTTAGCAGGTCTACACGACGAAGACGGAAAAATAACACTTTCCGGGTTTTATGAAGGAGTTCCGGAGCTACCTCAAAACATCAGTGATCAATGGGACAATCTTTCTTTTGACCATTTAAATTTTTTGAANGAAGTGGATTTGACAAAACCCGCNGGAGAAGTNAACCGAACACCACTTGAAATGATNTGGTCAAGGCCAACGTGTGACGTTAATGGCATATACGGTGGTTATCAAGGAGAAGGGTTTAAGACAGTCTTGCCATCAAAAGCGGCAGCTAAAATTAGTTTTCGATTAGTAGGTGATCAGGACCCTAAACAAATTTTAAAAAGTTTAAAGCAATATATTGTAAGTTGCTTACCTCCAGATTGCTCAGTAAAATACACGGAGGAAACACCTTCAAAAGCGACACAAATGTCTACTTCTAATGAAGCCTTTGAAAAAGCCAGACAAGCGCTATCTGATGAATGGCCAAAAGAGGCNACTTTTGTTGGTTGCGGAGGATCCATTCCGATAGCAGGGCATTTTAAAGATATTTTAAATACAGATTCGATGCTAATAGGATTTGGCAAGGATGACGATAAAATCCATTCACCAAATGAAAAATATGATTTATCTAGTTTTCACAAAGGAATAAGAAGTTGGGCTCGAATTTTAGATAAACTATCTGAGGATTNAATAGTGAAAAAGCAAGCTATCGGCCTGATGAGTTCTCAAGCGAAAGATCTCTACAACGAACTGTCTAAACTTGAGTCAAAATATGTTGATTTTAGTGATATGGAAAGCTTACGTTTATCCATAGATAAAGACAGCCGACAAAACTCCAAAAACGCCCTAGCAAAATTCCAATGTGATATCCAGGATATACATATTTACAANANAAAAGTAATGAAAATTACTCCAAAATCTGCCTTAAAAGATAGAACAATCTTATATTTATTCGGGGGTGGTTTCACTACAGGCTGTCCGTTCAACGATCTTCCGATAACGGCTCATATCGCAAACTCTACCCGGGCAACTATCTTATGCCCATATTATCCACTTGCGCCAGAACATCCCTTTCCTGCTGCGATAAGCGATCTCTTTTCTTTTGTAAAATCAATCTGGAAAAATGAATCCTGTCCCCCTCTATTGTTAGGGGAAAGCGCTGGCGCAACACTAGCATTATCCCTGACGCATCTCTTACAAGACAATAGAATGACTATGCCGAAGTGCATGGGCTTACTCTCTCCAGCGGCGGATGTCTTTAACGAAGGAGACAGTAGTCGATTTTACAAAAATCAGGACCCAAGCTTAACATTAGAATCTACAGAACTAGTAGTACAGGCTTACGCGGGGACGGCAGATCCAACAGATCCGATTTTATCACCTATTCACGGTAAATTTAANTCTTCTTACCCTAAAACACTCATAACTAGTGGTACGCGAGACTTTCTTTTAAGCTCAAGNACNAGATTATNTCGAGTTATGCGTGAAGCAGGTGTTGATGTTGAATTACGTGTTTGGGAGGGGATGTGGCACGTGTTTGAGTATTATCCCCAAATTCCTGAAGCAGCCGCTTCATTGGAAGAAATGAGCTCATTTTTAAATTCAGGCTTTTAACGTCCTTCAAATTTAGCCGNTCTCTTCTCTAAGAACGCGCTTACACCTTCAATGAAGTCGCGNGACTTTCCGACATTGCCCTGTATTTTCGCCTCCATAGCTAATTGTTCATCNAAGGTATGNTTCCAGCTCTCCCGAAGAGCAAGTTTCATTTTAGAAAATGCCAAAGTAGGTCCTTTGGCTAGGTAATCTGCTCTTGCTCGCCAGGTTTCTTCAAATTTTTCATCGGGCACTGCTTCCCAGATTAATCCCCATTCGTCAGCCTTACGTGCNGGAATTTTTTCAGCAAACAACGATGCACCAAGAGCTTTTGCAAAACCCATGGAACGTGGCATAGTATAGGTACCTCCAGCATCTGGAATTAAACCAATCCTACCAAAGGCCTGTAAAAAATATGCACTTTCAGCTGCGATAACAATATCTGCTGCTAAAGCAAGATTCGCTCCTGCTCCCGCNGCGGGCCCATTAACAGCAGAAATTGTTGGAATAGGACAATTGAATATGGCTTCCAACATAGGTTGATATGTCTTCTTTAAAGATTGCTCCATATCAACGTTTGCAGCATTCGTTCGGTCACCCAGATCCTGGCCAGTGCAGAATGCTTTATCTTTACCNGTCATTACCACAACCCGAGCTTCTTTAGCTGCTCTTTGAAAAGCATTNTCTATTTCNGCGCGCATTTGAATTGTTAAAGCATTCATTACCTTTGGACGATTAAGTGTAACAACTGCTACATCACTCTCAACACGATATCTAATTGCCTCNTATTTCATAACATACCTCTAATAAATCACATAAACTGTTAAAATATTACTTTAGATCAAAGGTCAATCCTTCAGTAATTCAGAAATCTTATTTTCTTCCTCAGTAGATAAAACGATATCCTCATTACTTTTATTTTTACCGAATGATAAAAAGGCAAAAAAGAACCCAAAAATTAGCATAATAGGGCCACATAACCAAAGTAAAACATTAGTAAGATTAAATTTCGGCTTTAAAAGCACGTATTCTCCATATCGACCAACAACATAGTTGATGATTTCTTTGTCAGTTTCACCTACTANTAATCTTTCTCTTACCAAGATCCGTAAATCACGCGCTAATTCTGCATTGCTCTCATCAATATTCTCATTTCTACACACAAGGCACCTTAAACTTTTCGATATAATTCTAGCTCTTTTTTCNAAGTTGGAATCGATCAAAATNTCATTGGGTTCAACTGACAATGCGAAAACAGGTATTAAAAATATTGTAAATACATAAACAATAAATCTTAATCGTAGAATGTNTAACATGAAAAAAAACCTATAAAACCTTCTTAGAACCNGCAGAAAATCTAAACCGCCTATCTGAAATGCTTAATATACCCCCCAGTGCCATACACAATGCTCCAAGCCATATCCATATTGCAAAAGGTTTAATATAAGTTCTGACCGTCCACTTACCATCATCTTGTGCCTCTCCAAGAACTAAATAAAGNTCCCGAAGNAGACTTTGATCTATTGCCGCTTCTGTTGTCCAGATACCTGCAACAGGATAAAATCGNTTTTCAGGCAAAAGAGAATCTATAAACTTTCCACCTTTGTCTACACGAAACTCTCCCTGAGTAGTCATAAAGTTTTGATTTCGATACTGACNTACTCCTAAAAATTGAAATTCATATTGCCCAANATTAAACTTTTCGCCTGGACTAACAATTCTAATATCTTCTGTCTCCCATGCTGTTATAGCAGAAATGCCAAAAATTATTATACCTAAACCACAATGAGCTACGCATTTACCAAAATCTGATCTNTGCCCTCGTAGCAACCTCCTAATGCGTTTAGTTACCGTATTNCCTCGTGCACGGGCCCAAATATCTGTTAACGCACCACATATTAACCAAGTTGCTAAAGAAACCCCAACAGGGCCCAAAATCCTACCCCCAGTTTGAAAACTCCAGACAATTGCTCCCAGTACAACACCAAGTATTAAAGCGGGCCATAAAGAAAAAACAACTTGATTTAGTTTAGCTCTTTTCCAAGATAGCATCGCGCCAACAGGCAAAACCATNGCGATTGCAACAAAAAACGGAGTGAAGGCGATATTAAAATAAGGAGCACCAACGCTCACCCTCTTTTCAAAAACCAAATCAGAAAACAAAGGCCATAGCGTCCCAATTAGAACCACAAAAGCAGAAACAACCAATAGTAAGTTATTTACTATCAAAGCACTCTCTTTACTAACTATTGAAAATGACTGCCTAGAATTTAAATCACGGGATCGAATTGCAAAAAGTATCAATCCTCCACCAGTTGCAACGACAAGAATTAATAAAATAAATATTCCTCTTGTTGGATCGGTCGCAAAAGCATGTACAGACGTTATAATCCCCGATCGAACTATGAAAGTACCAAGAAGAGAAAATGAAAATGCAAGAATGGCCAAAAGAACAGTCCAACTTTTTAATATTTCTCTTTTTTCCAATACAATAGCGGAATGAACCAACGCGGCAGAAATTAGCCAAGGCATAAAAGATGCATTTTCAACTGGATCCCAAAACCACCAACCACCCCAACCCAACTCATAATATGCCCACCAACTTCCCAAAGCGATTCCGATTGTTAAAAAAATCCAGGCAATTAGTGTCCAGGGTCTAACCCACCTGGCCCAAACTGAATCAACCTTTCCTTCAATCAATGCGGCGATTGCAAAACTAAAAGACATAGAGAGCCCAACATACCCTAAGTATAAGAAGGGTGGATGAAATGCTAATCCAGGATCCTGCAATAGCGGATTTAGGCCTAATCCATTAAATGGAGGAATCAAATATCGTTCAAATGGATTGGAGGTAAACAGTATAAAAGCATAGAAAAAAGCTGCAATTGCTGATTGAATTATCAACACTTTCACCTTGAAATCATGCCGTAAACTTTGTCCAAAACAAGCTACCAAAAAGCCAAAAAATGTAAGGATCAATATCCAAAGTAGCATTGAACCTTCATGATTACCCCAGGTTCCACTGATTTTATAAATAAGAGGTTTTAAAGTATGGGAATTTTTTGCCACCAATTTTACTGAAAAATCTGATCTTATAAAAGCTGACATCAAAATCAAAAAACTGATTAGGGTGAAGAAAAATTGAAATATAGTTAATGGCGAGGCTAAGTTTGTAAAATTGATCCAGCGATATCGCAATCCAATAGTTGGAACAACAATCAAGAAAATTGAAGCACAAAATGCTAATATTAGTGCTAGATGCCCAAATTCTACTATCATCAAAACCTTTACCCGCTTTATCTAAAGATAGAACAAATAAGCGCACCTTCCAATGCGACAGATTTAATCTTAACTCCTTTTAAATACAAGTTTAGGGAAAAGTTAAGATACTCAATTCGATGGCTTATAAAGTCCTTGATCTTTCAAGGTTTCCATTACTTCTTTAGGGATGTAATTTTCGTCATGTTTGGCAAGAATTTCTATTGCTTCAAATAATCCATCTTTAAAATAACCAGTTGCTATCACACCCTGCCCCTCACGAAACAAATCTGGCAAAATTCCTTTATATGTAACTTTTATATCTTTCGAATTATCTGTAACCAAAAACTGATGTTTATCACCTTTTACCCAGCTGTTCTCTTTAACCAAACCTCCTAATCTAAATCGTTCATTTGAAGATGGTGGATTTAAAACAATCTGTGATGGGGAACGAAAATATTGTATACCATCTTTCATGGCATAACCAATTAAAGCAGTAGCAATAATCAAAAATGCACCTAAAATTATTAAAAGCTGAATACGTCGTTTTTTCTTTAATGATAACATTAGGGAAATAGTGGCGCCATTAAAAGTCCTGAAGTTTCTTCAATCCCAAGCATGATATTAGCGTTTTGCACAGCTTGTCCTGAAGATCCCTTAGTTAAATTATCCAAAGTCGAAAAAATTCTACACCTACCTGATCGTCTATCTGCTACAACACCAATATGTACATAATTTGATCCCCTAACATGGCGAGTAGCAGGCGCTTCCCCTAATGGTAATACGGAAATAAAATACTCATTTCTATACATATCGCACAAAGACTTGTGGATCTTATCAGCTTCTCCTTTGACATATATAGTGGCTAAAATTCCACGATTTTGTGGCAGCAAATGTGGAGTAAACGTAATTTCAACCTTCTTATTTGCAGCTTTAGAGAATTCCTGATCAAATTCGGCTGTATGACGATGCCGAGCGATATTATAAGCATGAAAACCCTCAGATATTTCAGAATGTATTATTGACTCAGAAGGGGATCTACCTGCACCGGATACTCCCGTAGCCAAATCAATTACAATCTCATCTAAATCTATTACACCATCTTTGATGAGGGGTAACAATGGATATAAACCTGTCGCAGCATTACAACCTGTGCACGCAACTAAATTAGCATCTTTGATTTCTGATCTGTAAAATTCAGTCAAACCATAAACCGCTTTTTTTTGCAATTCGATCGCATCATGACTTTTACCGTACCACTCTTTGTAGATCTCTGGATCTCGTAATCTAAAATCTGCCGATAAATCAACAACTTTCACATGAGTTGGTAACTCCTTGACGATTCTTTGGCTAGTGGCATGAGGCAAAGCACAAAATACTAAATCAATACCGTCAAAATTAACATTCTCAATCTTTTCAAGTTTTGGAAGAGACAAATGCCTTAGATGAGGAAACACAGTGTCCATTGTCATCCCCGCTTTTCGATCAGCGCTAAGTGCAGAAATAGTCATCTTAGGATGTGTTGATATTATTCTAACCAATTCAGCTCCAGTGTAACCACTAGCACCAAGAATTGCTACTTTATGTACTACAGACACAACCACCCTCCAAATTATTCAAGTAATCTTTAGTGCTTATATCTATAACCTTCAATAAATTTATGAAATTTAGATTTTTAACTTTAAAAATCGAAAAATAGCGTTAAATAAATTAACAAATACAGGATCAAAAGTTATATGAGCTATCGAGCACCAATAAATGATATGACATTTTTGTTAGAAAATGTTGTTGATTATAATCTTTTAGAGAATTCCGACTATTTCGAAGACTCCTCTTTAGAGACAACAGTGGCCATTTTAAATGAAGCTTCAAGAATGGCTGAAATGGAATTAAATCCCCTTCAAAGCATTGGAGATCAGCAACCTGCCTATTTAGAAAATGGTGTTGTTAGGACTGCTCCTGGTTTTTCTGAGGGTTACAAAGCTATCGCTGATGGTGGTTGGATTGGCGTTGCGGCAAATTCAAAATATGGGGGCATGGGATTGCCATTAACCATTCAAAACTGTGTAAATGAAATGTTGAATAGCTCATGTCTTTCATTAGCCCTAAATCCCTTAATGACTCAAGGACAGATTGAAGCTTTAGAACATCATGCTAGTGAAGAAATAAAAACGCTCTACCTTCCTAAACTTATCACAGGTGAATGGTCAGGAACTATGAATTTAACTGAACCACAAGCTGGTTCAGATGTAGGTGCTCTTACGACAAAAGCTCTAAAAAATGACGATAATACCTATTCGATAAGTGGCCAAAAAATATACATTAGCTGGGGAGACAACGACTTTACGAATAATGTTTGTCACCTCGTCTTGGCAAGATTACCCGATGGGGTTCAAGGCACCAAAGGTATTAGTCTTTTTCTTGTGCCAAAATTCATACCACATCATGATGGAACTGTTGGGAAGAAAAATAACTTAAATGTGGTTTCGTTAGAACATAAGGTGGGTCTGCACGGATCACCGACAGCGGTAATGGAGTATGATAAAGCAACTGGATGGCTGATTGGAAAAGAACATCAAGGTATGAAGGCAATGTTTACAATGATGAACAATGCAAGATTAGGAGTTGGAGCAGAAGGATTAGGGACTGCAGAGGCAGCATTTCAAAAAGCCTTAACTTTCGCTATGGGAAGAAAACAAGGAAAAACATTAACAAATGATACTGGGACAATAATCGATCATGCAGATGTAAGGCGTATGCTAATGATTATGAAATCAAAGACCTATGCATCAAGGGCGATATGCTTGGCTACCGCGGTTGCCATTGACATGAGCAATGCTTCAAAAGAAGAATTTTGGATCAACAGAGCAGCGCTATTAACCCCTATAGCAAAATCATTTGGGACTGAGACTGGTATCGAAGTTTCAAACTTAGGGATTCAAATACATGGTGGGATGGGCTTCGTTGAAGAGACTGGCGCAGCACAATATTGGCGAGACGTTAGAGTAACTTCTATTTATGAGGGAACAAATGGAATTCAAGCAATTGATTTAGTTTCTAGAAAACTAATGGATGGCGGAGAATCCGCCATCAATCTAATAACTGAAATTCAAGAANTAATNACCTCTGATTNCANTAATNTCACAGGNNTTAANCAAGAACTTAAATCNGCTGNTGATNCACTNACTAANGCNACTCAGTGGATGATAAATTGTAAGGACTTAAATGANAGATTTGCTGGTGCGACNTCNTACCTAGAAGCTTTTGCACTCGTTTTGGGTGGATATTACCATTTAAAAGGCGCTNTAGCGGACGATCAATNAAATAAACAGGTTANATTAGCAAANTTTTATTTATCTCATGTTTTACCTGGAGTATCGCAACTTTGNAAAACCGCTACCGTAGGATCTGATGCTATTTACGGATTAAGTGTAGAAGAATTAAGTATGGCATAACGTTTCATTCTGATTAGAGTGTACTATAATGCCAATAAACGTTCCAATAATTCTTTTGTCATTTGGGCAAACCCTGGTTTGGGCTTGTATTTATTATATCTTTCCAGCTCTAATTCTTAGATGGGAAAACTCTAATGGCTGGAGTATACTGGAAATCTCTTTTGCAATTACATTGGCATTACTTACTTCTGCATTTTTTTCACCTATTTCTGGTAAAATTATAGACAAGGGATACGGTCACTTTCTACTCTTTTTTTCTGCTTTATTAGGTGGCCTAGAATTATTATTTTTATCAANTATTTCAACGCTTTGGCACTTTTATTTAATCTGGATATTACTTGGAATCTCAATGTCAGGCTGTCTATACGAACCTTGTTTTTCCTTTGTTACAAAGTACCGGGGTGAAAAGGCAAAACGGGATATTCTTTCAATTACATTAATTTCCGGGTTTGCAAGTACAATTTGCTTTCCCTTATCGCACTTTATATCCAATATTTTTGGCTGGCAGACGACAGTGATGATATTTGGAGTAGTTGTTATATTTATTGCAGCACCACTACTTATTATCGGCGCCACACTTTTACGAACCAACCTTNAAACAACGGTTTTAAAAAGTGACAAGGACAATATCAAAAACTCTGTTAGTCTTAAAAATCCATTACTTATTTTATTAGCTATTAGCTTTGCATTACTTGCACTAACTCATGGCTCAACAATTAACCATCTANTNCCTATNCTATCCGAAAGAGGCTATCCATCTGACCTTGCAATTCTAGCAGCTGCCTGTCTCGGACCAACCCAAATCCTTGGCCGTATTATTATGCTTTTCTCAGAAAAATTTATATCAACTCAAAAATTTAGCATTTTTGTACTGCCGGGTATGACGCTATCTATGACAGTTTTATTTTTCAGTGACTCCTCAACAGTGAAATTAATGTTATTTATCTTAATCTTTGGCACAAGTTATGGAACTATAAGTGTGTTAAGACCAGTAATGACAAGAATTCTTTTAGGTGAAGAACAGTTTGGATTGAAATCTGGATATCTAGGATCAGCTTATCTTTTAGGCACAGCAATTGCCCCATATTTTGGAGCGGTAATATGGAAGATGGTTGGTTATCAAGGATTAATATCAATTCTGTTTATAATTGGTATTTTTTCTTGGTTCACTTATTTAATCGCAATTCAAATTTTTAAAAATCAACGAACTAATTTATAAATTAGCATCAAACTGCATAAAAAAACCACCTACATCTCTGTAAGTGGTTAATTTTATTAAACAATTCGTAGATGCAAATATTTGAAAACTTAACGCTTCGAAAATTGGAAACTTCGACGCGCCTTACGTTTACCATATTTCTTACGCTCAACTACCCTACTGTCTCGAGTTAAGAAACCTGCCGCCTTTAGAACACTTCTTAAAGTCGGATCATACAACTGCAGTGCTTTTGATATTCCGTGTTTTACTGCCCCAGCTTGTCCAGACAAGCCACCACCTTTTACAGTCGCCATAACATCAAATTGACCAGTTACACTTGCAACCTCAAATGGTTGACGAAGCACCATTTGAAGTACTGGACGAGCAAAATATACGTTCATTTCACGGCCATTNATCATTACCCTGCCCGAACCTGGTTTTATCCAAACTCGTGCNACAGCATCTTTCCTTTTACCGGTTGCNTAAGANCTACCCAAATCATCNCGCTTAGGNTCTCTTGGCGCCNCTACGGCTTCCATCGGAACTTCTTCTCCAGAAACAGCAGATTTTAACCCATCTAAAGATTTAATATCTTCACTCATAATTAAGCACTCCTACTATTTTTGGGNTTCATTGATTTTACATCAACAATTTCAGGATTTTGAGCCTCATGACCATGCTCTGTCCCTGCATAAACTCGTAAGTTTGTCATCTGCTGTCTACTTAAAGGTCCACCGGGTAACATTCTTTGAATTGCCTTTGTTAAAACTCGCTCGGGATGATTGCCCTCTAAAATATCACCAGCAGTTCTTTGCTTTATCCCACCTGGATAACCGGTATGCCAATAATAAATTTTGTCTGTTCTCTTTTTACCCGTCATTTGAACCTTATCAGCATTTATAATTATTACATTGTCGCCCATGTCCATATGAGGAGTAAAGGATGCTTTATGTTTGCCACGTAATCTCATGGCGACTAGTGACGCCAAACGCCCTAAAACAACACCTTCAGCATCAATCAAGATCCATTTCTTTTGAATATCAGCCGGCTTTGCCGTATAAGTTTTCATATTTTTCACCATATTAAAAATAACGAATTGTTTATCTCTCAACAACGTCGTCTTTTAAACCTTTGAAACAACAAGTCAATAACTTTATTTTCAAAAATGTTATTAAAAACAATGTGTTAAAAATAAGGTATTATAGTACCGTATTTATTTTATCCACATTTAACGCCAATGCTTTTCATCACCAATAAACCCAGAACCTGGCAACTCACCATCCCTTATAAATGCATTTATAACATTGCGCATTATACGACCAACATTATTATCACCATCATTTATTGGAAGTGCCTGGCTCCAAGCAATCGAACCTGCTGCAAAAACAGCTCCATTATTTGGCGTATTAAAATAAATCATATCACCACGAACCTGTGGATCTTGCGTCCCGCCTCGTCCAGGGAATGCATAAGTAATATCCTCAGAAACCAAAGGATAATTATCAGAATGACCATGGCTCGCTGCAACTAACATCGTGTGTGGTGGTGTACCCAATGTTAAATCATATCGATCAAGCTCAATTCCTGCCGCTCCACCTAAAGCTAGTCCAAAATCTCCAATCAGCTCTTCATCACCAATTCCATCAAAAATCCAAGATACATTTTTATGAAAACTATCTGGCATACGCTCAAAAGGCTCTGACTGATCAAA
>PARX01000024.1 GCA_002712045.1 Paracoccaceae bacterium | reverse complement strand
ATTAGACAAAGAATTTAAAAAATCATGTGGAAGGTTAATTTCTTTTGGTCCAATGGTATGGCCACATATGTTGGCACGGGTTATGCTATCAGAACAACTGTACCGAGCTTCTACAATAATGTTAAATAGTCCTTATCACAGGCTCTAAAATTAGTAAGCAAAGGCAATCTAATGAAAAAAAAGACTCCTACCGTTTTGTGCATTATGGATGGATGGGGTATTAGTTCAAACAAAACTGGTAATGCTGTCGCCTTAGCTAAAACTCCATTTTTTGATAATTTGATGTCTACTTGTGCCAATACAGAACTTGTAACTCATGGGTTAGATGTTGGCTTGCCAAAGAATCAAATGGGTAATTCTGAGGTTGGGCATACTAATATTGGTGCCGGGCGCATAGTTTACATGGATCTTCCAAAAATTGATCAATCAATTACCTCAGGTGATTACAAAAATAACTCTGTATTGTTAGAGTTTATAACGAAATTAAAAAAGAGCAGTGGATCCGCTCATATTTTAGGATTGGCTTCAGATGGAGGGGTTCATTCATCAATAGACCATCTGCTAGAGACAGTAACTATAATGAGCAACCACGATATTCCCGTTCTTATTCATGTATTAACAGATGGAAGAGACGTTGCACCAAAATCCGCTGAACAATATGTAAATAGATTGATAAAAAATTTACCCAATAATGCAAGAGTAGCCACTCTCATGGGCAGATACTTTGCTATGGATAGGGACAATCGATGGGATCGAATTGAATGCGCATATAAAGCAATTATTTCTGGACAAGGAGAGAAATCAGAAACCGCTTTAAATGCGATTAGAGATAGTTATCAAAAGAATGAAAGTGATGAGTTTATAGTCCCAACTGTCATTTCCTCTTATACTGGAATCTCTAATGGAGATGGTTTAATGTGTATAAATTTTAGATCTGATCGAGCACGGCAGATAATGTCAGCTCTTGGAAATCCATCCTTCAAACAATTTAATGTCTCAAATCGACCCAAATGGGAGAAAATCATCAGCATGACAAAATATTCTGATGAACATAATAGATTCGTGTCTCACTTATTTTCAAATGAACCAATAAAAAATACGTTAGGATCATGGGTATCGAAACAAGGCTGCACTCAATTAAGATTAGCCGAAACAGAAAAATACCCTCATGTAACATTTTTCCTTAATGGAGGGATAGAAAACTCCGAAAAAGGTGAATCTCGGATCATGCCAGCAAGCCCAAAAGTTTTAACCTATGATTTAGCTCCAGAAATGTCATCTGAACTAGTTACAGAGAGCCTTATTAAAGCAATTAAGAATAACATCGAATTAATNGTCGTAAATTATGCAAACCCAGATATGGTTGGACATACTGGTGATTTGCAGGCCGCAATAAAAGCATGTGAGGCAATCGATAAGGCTTTGAATCAAGTTGTGCCAGCCTTAGAGGATAAAGGTGGTTGCATGTTACTAACCTCAGATCATGGGAATTGTGAAACAATGATTAATCATGATACAAATATACCTCATACTGCTCACACGACAAATCTCGTACCTGCGATACTTATTGGCAGCAAAAAGAACCTTCGACAAGGAGGGCGATTAGCAGATATCGCCCCAACAATTTTGGAACTAATGCAACTACCTCAACCAATAGAGATGACTGGTAAAAGTTTATTATGTTAAATGTCCTTATTAAAACATTAGTAACTACCAGAATTTATCAAAATAACACCTATAAGAAGTTGAATTAACATCTCAATGAAATATATGCTACACACATGCCAGTGGCAGGATTCACATAATTGGAAGAGAAAAAAATGAAAAAACAGTTTTTCGTAGCTTCAACCTTTGGAATAATACTAGGTATATTTCTCACGTTTCAAATTGCAAATCCAATTAGTGCAGATGAATCCTCCTCGAATAAATCTACTTATGAACAGTTATCGCTATTTGGTAATATTTTTGAACAAATTCGTGAAAAATATGTCGAGGAAGTTGACGATGTTGAACTAATTAGAGCTGCAATTAATGGTATGCTCACTTCTTTAGATCCACACTCAAGTTATTTACCCCCAAGTGATTTTGACCAAATGCAAGTTCAAACAAGAGGTGAGTTTGGTGGGTTAGGAATAGAGGTAACACTTGAAGAAGGTTATGTGAAAGTCGTTTCACCAATTGACGATACCCCAGCCTTTCGGGCAGGCATTGAGGCTGGAGATTTGATTACATCTGTTGATGGAGAAAGCTTATTGGGTATGTCTTTAGATGAAGCGGTGAAACTAATGCGAGGACCAGTTGGATCAGAAATTATTCTAACCATCTATCGGGAGTCAATTGAAGAGCCTTATGATGTTACAATCATTCGAGATACAATTAAACCTGTCGTCGTACGACATCGATTGGAAGGGGATTCAGCCTATATAAGATTAACCACTTTTAATGATCAAACATATAAAGGCCTAGAAAAAGGCATAAAATCAATGATTAATGAGGCTGGAGGAATAAATAATATAAATGGCTTTGTTTTAGACCTAAGAAACAATCCAGGCGGCCTCCTAAGTCAGGCAATAAAAGTATCAGATGCTTTCTTGGATAAAGGTGAGATTGTTTCAACACGCAGTAAACATAAAGGTGATGGTGATAGATTTAACGCAATTAGAGGAGACCTTACAAAAGGCAAACCTATTGTGGTCATCATTAATGGGGGCTCAGCATCTGCATCTGAAATTGTTGCAGGGGCTCTCCAAGATCACAAGCGCGCCATTGTCTTAGGCACCAAAAGCTTTGGAAAAGGATCTGTTCAAACAATAATGCCGTTGCAAGGAAACGGTGCAATAAGATTGACGACCTCAAGATACTACACACCTTCTGGACGTTCCATTCAAGCAGTCGGTGTTGTTCCAGACGTTTTAGTTGAGCAAACAAGAGTAAATGACGATGACGATGAAAATTCTAAGTCGAGAACTGAAGCCAACCTCAAGGGAAGTTTGGAAAATGACTCTCTATCTGACAATGAAAAACAAAGGTTAGAAGAAGAAGAACGAATGTTAAAGGAAAAAGCTAAACTACGTCGAGACGATTATCAGTTATCCTACGCACTTGATTTGCTAAAAGGCTTCTCAGTATTGCAACAAAACAATTAAAACATAAAAAAATGACCCCAGAAGAAATATCCTTGTTACCATACAGACCATGTGTCGGTATCGTTTTAATAAATAAAAACAAAAATATTTTTGGCGCTCAACGCATTGATAGCAAAACTAATGCTTGGCAAATGCCACAAGGTGGAATTGACGATGGAGAAAAACCATTAAATGCTGCTTTTCGTGAGTTAGAAGAGGAAACTGGTATAGAAGCACAAGCTACATCTTACATAGATAAGATGGATGAATTGATCCCTTATGATCTTCCGGTAGAATTGATTCCTAAGTTATGGAAAGGAAAATATCGAGGACAAATGCAGCAATGGTTTTTACTAAAATTTCTACAAAATGATGATTTAATAAATATTAAGACAAAACATCCAGAATTTTCGCATTGGAAATGGATGACAAAAGAAGAAATGTTAAAAAATATTGTACCCTTCAAACTGAATACATATCAAACAGTCTTTCAATATTTTGATAAGCATTTGAATAGTTAGTTCTATAAAACGTTTTAGTTGCCCTAATTGCCTGCTATAATAATGCAATTAACTGTAAAAATGATATGAGAAAGCAATAATGTCCAAATATGAGATCTCCAAAACTGGATATTATTCACAAAGTCAGCTCTTTAAGTGGATTTGGTCTGATTATCTAAAAGATTATAAAGTTATGATAATAATCGCTATTGTCTTAATGATTATCGAGGGTAGTACATTTGGACTTTTAAGTTACTTCATTGAGCCAATGTTCGATCAAGTTTTTGCAAAAGGTGACCACACGGCCATAAAATGGGTGAGCCTAAGTGTAGCTGGTATTTTTATCCTTAGAGCTTTTAGTGCATTTTTTAATAAGTTAGTTACGATATATATCGGCCAAAAGGTTGTCGCAGCTATACAAAAAAATATGGTACGACATCTTTTAACTTTTAGTCCAAACTTTTTTCAAGAAAACTCACCAGGCTCCTTAATAGAACGAGTAAGAGGGGACACGGCAGTCGTAGAAAGAATTTGGGCAACTGTTCTAGCTGGTTCATTTCGAGATTTGATAGCTGTATTTTCACTTTTAATTGTCGCAATTTCAATTGATCCAATTTGGGCTATGATTGCCCTTCTCGGGGCTCCACTATTAATAATTCCAGTGTTTTTTCTAAGAAAACTAATTCAAAAGACTTCAAGAAATTCAAGATCTGCTGCTGCAGATTTAGCAACTCGGCTCGATGAAATTTTTCATGGTATATCTTCAATAAAATTAATTAATGGAGAGAAACGAGAACACTCCAAGTTTGCAAATAGATTAAATAAGTTTGTTACAAATTCAATTTCTTCTGAAGCTGGAGTGGCTGCAATACCCTCTTTGATGGATATCATTGCTGGGATCGGATTTGTGGGGGTTCTAACCTACGGCGGGTATCAAATTATTGAAGGGACAAAAACTGTAGGGGAATTTATGAGTTTTTTTACAGCAATTGCACTCTTATTTGAACCAATCAGAAGATTAGGAACCATCGGAGGAGCGTGGCAAACTGTTTTTACAAATTTGGAGAGAATACGAAATATTTTTGACCTTGATGCAGATATTGTTCCTTCACAGACAAATCAGCCAAAAGGTGTTAATTTCACAAATGATATCAAATTCGATAACGTACATTTATCTGTAAACAAAAAAGATATTCTTCACGGAATAACATTTACTGCCCAAGCTGAGAAAACAACCGCAATTGTTGGTCCTTCTGGTGCCGGAAAAACAACATTATTTAATCTTATTGGTCGGCTTATTGATCCAGATAAAGGAAATGTAGAAATTGGCAATATTTCTGTAAAAGACATCTCATTAAAGGAATTACGACATAATCTCTCATATGTTTCACAAGACTCTTGGCTTTTTGATGAAAGCATTGAGGAAAATATAAAAATTGGTAATCCCAACGCTTCACCAGAAGACTATAAGAAAGCTATCNTATCTGCTAATGCAAATGATTTTATTGATGAGATGCCAAATAAGGAAAAAACACCTGTTGGACCACGTGGATCAAATTTGTCAGGTGGTCAAAGGCAACGCATCGCTATCGCAAGAGCAATACTTCGAAATACTCCAATCCTGCTATTAGATGAACCAACCTCGGCCTTAGATAATGAAGCGGAAAGTCAAATTACAAAAACTATATCATCCTTATCAGGAGGGCGCACAACCTTAATAATAGCTCACAAAATTTCAACTATAAAAGATTCAGATCATATCATCGTGTTAGACAATGGCCTAATAATCGATCAAGGAACACATAGCGATTTAATTGACAGATGCGAAACCTATAAATCGTTATACGAGATAGAAAATAGATAAATTCAAAACAATGTCATTATTATATCCAATAGGTACTTAGAAGTATTTTTAATACTGTATTGCAAAGAATGTGACGGATCGATATCAATCTTTCGATTAATGTAGGAGTGCATAAATGTGCGGAATAGTAGGATTATTTTTAAAGGACAAGTCATTAGAGCCAGAGTTAGGCTCATTATTATCAGACATGTTGGTGACTATGTCTGATAGAGGGCCCGATAGTGCGGGTATAGCTATCTATAATAATTCAAAAAAACAGTGCTCAAAAATAACGATTCAGTCAATGAACCCAGTTGAAGACTTTAAGGAAATAAAAGCTCATTTAACACAGTTGTCTGGTATTGACCTAGAGGTCCGAATTGTCGATACCCACGCTATAATAACGCTCGCCTCAAATGATAAAGATAAGATCAAAAAAATACTAAAATCTTCTTTTACCAATCTACGAATTATGAGCATTGGTGATTCTATCGAGATATATAAGGAAGTTGGTTTACCTGAAGAAGTAGCAGGTCGTTTTGAACTCTCTAAAATGGTTGGCAGTCACGGGGTTGGTCACACAAGAATGGCTACTGAATCTGCCGTGACCACTTTAGGAGCCCATCCCTTTTCAACTGGCGAAGATCAATGTCTCGTACATAATGGATCTTTATCAAATCATAATTCGCTAAGACGAAAATTAGCTAGATTAGGCGTTAATTGCGAAACAGATAATGATACTGAAGTTGCAGCAGCTTATATTACTCATAAGATGAATGAAGGGTTCAATTTAGGAGATGCTTTAAATGCGGGAATCAGTGATTTAGATGGATTTTACACTTTCTTAGTTGGAACTAAAAATGGATTTGGGGTCTTGCGAGATCCAATAGCATGTAAACCAGCTGTACTTGCCGAAACAGAGCAATATGTTGCTTTTGGTTCAGAATACCGCGCATTAGTAAATTTGCCAAATATCGATCATGCCAAGATTTGGGAACCTGAACCAGCAACAGTATATTTTTGGGAGCATTAATTAATGGAAAAGATTGATCTAGCAACCTCTTCGCTTCGGGCGCTCAATGAAAGATTACAGCAGCAATCTAAGGTAACAAACGAAAAGCAATGGGAAGTAATAAATCCAAGAGGAGCACATGCCATTGCAGTTGGATTAAACGCCCCGTTAGAATTATTGATAAAGGGCTCTACCGGATATTATTGTGCTGGCATGAATCAACATGCACAAATCACAGTTCAAGGCTCAGTAGGACCTGGGGTATGTGAAAACATGATGTCAGGCAGTGTCTTTATCGAAGGTGATGCTAGCCAATATGCTGGCGCGACGGGCCACGGTGGATTGTTAACAATAAAAGGAAATGCTGCCTCTAGATGTGGAATATCCATGAAAGGTATTAATATAGTGGTACATGGAAATATTGGACACATGTCAGCGTTCATGGGGCAATCAGGTAATTTGGTTGTCCTTGGAGATGCTGGAGACGCCCTAGGTGATAGTCTTTATGAAGCAAGGCTTTTTATTAGAGGAAAAGTTTCATCATTAGGTGCAGATTGTATAGAAAAAGAAATGAGATCAGAACACATTGAGATATTGCAAGATCTTTTGACAAAATCTGGAACAGATGCAGACACAGCGGACTTCAGAAGATATGGCTCTGCGAGAAAACTTTATAATTTTGATATCGACAATGCAGGGGATTATTAAATGGCTAATGAAAAGAAACCAATGACGACGCCCGTCAAGCCATGGACATTTGATGATCATACCAATTCTTACATTCGACGCGCGGCTTCTACTGGTATTTATGATATCAGAGGGGGCGGTGCAAAACGACGCGTCCCACACTTCGATGACCTATTATTCTTAGGAGCCTCAATGTCTAGGTATCCATTAGAAGGATATAGAGAGAAGTGTGAAACAAAAATTAAACTGGGGACAAGGTTTGCTGAGAACCCAATAGAACTAGATATTCCAATAACAATTGCTGGAATGAGCTTTGGTGCTTTATCTGGTCAGGCAAAAGAGGCAATAGGTAGAGGGGCAAGTGCGGCCGGCACCTCTACGACAACTGGTGATGGAGGTATGACCCCTGAAGAAAGAGGGCATTCTACCAAATTAGTTTATCAATATCTCCCTTCAAGATATGGCATGAATCCAAATGATCTCAGAAAAGCAGATGCGATAGAAATAGTTGTAGGTCAAGGAGCTAAGCCCGGAGGTGGAGGAATGCTCTTGGGTCAAAAAATAAGTGACCGAGTAGCTGAGATGCGAAATCTTCCTAAAGGAATAGATCAAAGATCAGCATGTCGTCATCCTGACTGGACTGGTCCCGACGATCTTGAAATAAAAATTCTCGAATTGAGAGAAATCACGGGTTGGAAAATTCCAATTTATGTCAAGATTGGTGGGGCCCGTCCATATTTTGATACGACATTGGCAATAAAAGCTGGTGCAGATGTAGTTGTTTTAGACGGTATGCAAGGCGGTACAGCTGCCACACAGGACGTGTTTATAGAGCATGTTGGCCAACCAACTCTCGCATGCATTAGACCAGCCGTAAAAGCGCTACAAGAACTTGGGATGCACAGAAAAGTGCAGCTTATATTGTCTGGCGGAATAAGAACTGGAGCCGATGTTGCAAAAGCATTAGCANTNGGNGCAGACGCTGTATCAATTGGTACCGCGGCGTTGATCGCATTAGGTGATAATGACCCTAAATGGGAAAAAGAATATAATAAGTTAGGTACAACGGCTGGTGCATATGATGATTGGCATGAAGGNCANGATCCAGCTGGTATCACAACTCAAGATCCAGAGCTTTCAGCTCGACTAGATCCACAATTGGCAGGAAGGCGTTTAGAAAATTATTTAAAAGTTATGACATTAGAAGCTCAAACAATTGCGAGAGCTTGTGGAAAAAATCATATTCTTAATTTGGAACCAGAAGATTTGTGTGCTTTAACAATAGAGGCNGCTGCTATGGCTGAGATTCCNCTATCGGGCACAAATTGGATACCNGGTAAAACTGANATATAAGTATTAGAAAGGGACANTAAAATGACAAAAGATTTAGAAAAATTTGCNAAGAAAAATGGTGTGAAATATTTCATGATTTCTTTCACAGATTTATTTGGCGGTCAAAGAGCCAAGTTAGTCCCAACTCAAGCGATTGCTGATATGCAAGAAGAAGGAGCTGGGTTTGCTGGCTTTGCAACTTATCTTGATATGACCCCAGCTTTCCCAGATATGTTAGCAGTTCCTGATCCAGAATCCGTAATACAGCTACCTTGGAAACCAGAAGTTGCCTGGGTAGCTGGAAACTGCGTNATNGAAAATGANTTTGTTAAGCAAGCGCCCAGAAATGTTCTTATAAACCAAATTGAACAAGCTAACGCTAAAGGGCTTCGCGTTAAGACCGGAATTGAAGCAGAGTTCTTTCTACTTAATCCAGAAGGTACAGAGCTTTCAGATGAATACGATACCGCTTCTAAACCATGTTACGATCAACAATCAGTTATGCGTCGATATGATGTNATAGCAGAGATTTGCGATTATATGCTACAATTAGGATGGNGTCCNTATCAAAACGATCATGAAGANGCAAACGGNCAATTTGAAATGAANTTTGAATTNGATGATGCNTTNAAAACNGCTGATAAACATTCATTTTTTAAATTTATGACCAAATCAATCGCNGAAAANCATGGGATGAGGGCCACATTTATGCCCAAACCCGTTGAAGGTTTAACTGGAAATGGCTGCCATGCCCATATCTCCGTTTGGGATAAATCTGGAAAAATAAACGCGTTTGCGGATGATAATGGTGAACTTGGTTTATCCGATAAAGGATACAATTTTCTTGGTGGAATTATGAAACACGCCACGGCAATGACGGCTATTACAAATCCAACAGTTAATTCCTACAAGAGAATAAACGCTCCAAGAACAACATCTGGTGCGACATGGGCTCCTAATACGGTAACATGGACCGGCAACAACAGAACACATATGGTGAGAGTCCCTGGACCTGGGCGCTTTGAACTTAGGCTTCCCGATGGGGCAACAAATCCATACTTATTACAAGCAGTTATCATTGCAGCTGGAATGCATGGATTAGACTCTAACGCACAGCCTGGAAAAAGATATGACATAGATATGTACGCAGAGGGTTATAAAGTAAAAGGTGCTCCAAAATTACCACTTAACCTGCTAGACGCATTACGCACATTTGATAAGGACAAAGCGCTTAAAGAAGCACTGGGTATGGAATTTTCTGATGCCTTCTTAAAGTTAAAGAATGAAGAGTGGACTAATTTTTGTTCACACTTTTCAGCCTGGGAAAAGGAAAACACCTTAGATATTTAAATACTTTTTCTTAAAATCTTATTCAGAAATATAACGGGTATTAACCCTACTAAAATAATTAGTAATGCGGGTACAGATGCTTGGCCCATTAACTCATCGTGGGCAAATTGGTAGGTAAAGGTAGCAAGTGTCTCAAAATCAAAAGGTCTTAATAATAAAGTAATTGGTAATTCCTTCATGATATCAACGAACGCCAAAACTCCTCCTGCAATAATCGATTTCTTTATTAACGGTATTGTTATGCGCGCAATTGTTCTCTGAAAGGATAAACCCAACGTCCTACTCGCCCAAACTAAATTTGGCGATGTTTTGGTTAATCCTGATAAAACAGCTCCATAACCAACTGCTTGAAATTTTACGATGTAGGCAAAAAGTAGCATGAACATTGTACCACTCAGAAATAAATTCATATTATCATTACTTAAAATATCTAGAGCACGATCAACTACTCCAACAAATACCAAAATTCCAATAGCAAGCATTGTACCAGGGAAGGCATAGCCAGAGGCAGAAAAATTAGCAATTGTTCTCAAATATTTCTTGCCACTAAAGTAAGCGGTACAAGCCACAGTCGTAGATACAATTACTATACAAAACGCCCCACAAAGTGAGATAATTAAAGTGTTTGAAAAAATTTTCAAAATCTCTCTAAAATTATGAAAGTCTAGAGATGTGATGGCATTTGAAAATAATATCAGTACGGGTATGAAAAAACCTAGAGAAACTGGTATTAAACAACCAACAATACAGAAAGAAGCTTCTATACCAGTTATAAATTTGGATTTTTTATTCGTTTGTCGGGAACTGGTATCATTAAATCTTTTTCCAGCTCTAGATTTAATCTCAACAAGCAACAACAATAAGATAAAAATAAATGTAAATGTTGATATTTGAGCTGCAGCATTAATGTTATTCATACCAATCCATACATTAAAGATACCCAGTGTTAATGTCTCTAATGCAAAATATTCAACTGTCCCAAAATCTGAAACGACCTCCATGCATACCAAAGCCAAACCAGCTACAATTGCTGGGCGGGCTAGGGGTAAACTTACATACCAAAATATATTTCTATTATATAATTGTGTCAC
The DNA here is from genome assembly GCA_002712045.1 of Paracoccaceae bacterium. Lineage (GTDB taxonomy): Bacteria > Pseudomonadota > Alphaproteobacteria > Rhodobacterales > Rhodobacteraceae. The sequence goes on along the minus strand of PARX01000024.1, from coordinate 16,499 downwards.
CTCGTAGTAACTATTGGGTGTTTGCTTAAAGGCAGTCTTTGCAAGTAAATAAATATAGGGATAGAGAACAGAAGATAATACAAATATCGCCCCACCCAATGATCTTATTTCTGGAAAAATGTAATCTGAAGCGGTTTTCCAACCCATCAATTCTCGAAGAAACCCTTGAATTGGACCCGCATATTCAAAAAAATCAGTATATGCATATGCTACTAAATAAGCAGGACATGCCATCGGTAGTAACATTAATATTTCTAATAACTTGCTAAAACGGAACGTATAGTTTGTTAAAATCCAAGCGGATACTATACCAAATATTAAAGAAAATACCGAAACACCAATCATCAAAAATAAAGTATTACTTACATATTTTATTAAAACAGTTTCTAATAAATGTGACCACAAGCCCTCACTATCACCAAAGCTAATTACAATTAAGGCAACTAAAGGGCAAAAGATCAAAACAGATAACAGCATAACTGTTATCTGCCAAAAATCTAAGTCTCTCAAGTTTAAAAGCATTATGGTTACCAACCAACCCGATCAATTATTTTCTGCGCCTCACGAGATAGCTTTGCAATTTTTAAAATTGGCAATTTATCTTCTTTAAAAGTTCCCCAGCTTTTTAATTCTTCTGTCGGCTCTACTGTAGGATTCACTGGATATTCAAAATTAATTTCACCATAAAGTTTTTGTGCAAATTCATCTGTTAAAAACTCTAATAATTTAATAGCAGAATCTTTATTTTTTGAATATTTTGCTACACCACCCCCAGAAATATTAATATGTGCCCCCCGATCAGTTTTACTTTGATTAGGGAAGACCAAAATAAGAGAGCTCGCCCAATCCCTTTGCTCCTCAATATCAGAATATTTCAACTTCCCAAAATAATAATTATTTATTATCGCCACATCACATTGACCTTCAAAAATGGCCTTTACCTGAGCTCGATCATTTCCCTGAGGCCGCCTCGCTAAATTAGAAACTAAACCACTGGCCCATTTTTCAGCCTTCTCCAATCCATGCTCTGCAATCATAGAAGACATTAAAGCGCGACTGTAAACATGACTTCCTGGTCTTGTACAAATTTTTCCTTTCCATCGAGGGTCTGCCAAATCTTCTATTCTTGTTATAGCACCTTTATCCACTCGATCTTTCGACATCACTATTATTCTTGCACGTTTTGATAATCCAAACCAAGTATTATCAGAGCTACGAAGATGAGAAGGGATATTTTTCAATAATTTTTCAGAGTTAATTGAACTCAGCAACTCAAGGTCTTGGTATATATACAATCGACCTATATCGACTGTTAAAACAACATCAGCAGGGCTATTCTTTCCTTCCGATCTCAGTCTTTGCGCTAGACCTTTGGTGGAATAAATCACATTTGTGTTTATACCTGTTTTTTTTGTGAATTCCTCTAAAAATGGGTTTATTAAAAATGGCTGCCGATGAGAGTAAATATTCAACTCATCACTCTTTGCAATATTCGTCAAAACCAGAGATAGAGCAATTATAAAACTTACAATCTTATATACCTTCATTATTAATACCTTGCTTTCTTGCTTTAATTTTTTCCAAAACAGAAAATATGCGAATAAACCCACTCAAAACATGCGAAAAAAACGGCTGAATAATTTTTATTTTATTTATTACATGAAAGGATATTTCCTTTAATGGTAAGACATAAAGAGAAAATAAACTATGGTTATAATCTTTTTCAAACTCATCTAATCCTAATGTTAATGTTTCAGTTTCGGTAGAATGATGCAGAGATCCAAAAAACCAATCCCAAATTGCTAAACTAGCCCCAAAATTTTTATCATGATGCTCTTCAGCTACTGAGTGATGTAGTTGATGTTGTGCCGGTGAAATAAAAATAAACTCTAACCATTTCCAATATCTAATCCCAATATGAGAGTGCCTTAAGTTCGAGCCTGCCACATTAAACGCAAATACAAGAATATTTACTCCCAAGATGGTCAAAAGATCCACGTTATTACCAAAAAGGTAAATAAATAGTGATATTGACACACCTTGAGTAAAAGCTGCTCTAAGAGAAAAAACAATACCTTCTAATGGGTGCGTTCGGTAAATTGTAATTGGTGTCAGTTGTGTCGCCGAATGATGAACTTTATGTAACGACCATAAAATCGGCCACTTGTGCATCCAACGGTGAACAAAGTATTTTGTAAGATCATCAAGTATAAAAACAAACAATGTGAATAGGATAACCACAACAGTTTTTGAAATGTCACTAAAGATACCCGAGGTCAATAGATCGATTTTATGTAAGAAATGAAAGATAATCGTGGCTATAGCGATCTGTGAAATAAGGAGCGGTGACACAAAAAAAGTGAACCCTCTATTTAAGAGAAATACGAGGTAATCACTTTGTGACGATTTGGCAAAAAAAACTCTTTTATCAAATACTTTCCAAAAGGCATCTTTTATCGATATTTTTTTAAGAAGAACGAGCCATAAAAAAGCTATGCAAATTGATAAAAATATATAGCCAATAAATACTCTTTTTTTTGGATTACTAAAATGCTCAAAAATCACAGAAAAAATATCAAGAATCCACATATCACAATCCGTTAAAAGAAGATTTAGTGCTCAGCAAGAACTTTATCTTACCAAGCACTATTTTAGTTTGTTTTAGTCATTCTCAGCACTATCAGAATCACCCAGCTTATCTGCTAAAGCTTCTATACTGGCTGTTTGGTCATTAGATCTGGCTACTACTGCAAATTTATCAATCATAAGTTTTTGTATCTTTAACATATGCATCTTGTACTCGCCCCAACTCATAGCCTCATCTTTCAGATATTCTCCACTTGAGTCGATACCTGTGACTTGAGATGCATTAAGTAAGACCGGCCCGAATCCGATCATACGATTCAATTTAACCGCCGTCTCACCTAAATTTTCCTTACCCGTTTGAAGAGCCATTGAAAAACCTTTTAGCTCACCCCAATGCTTACAATAAGTTGCAAAGATTGACCCAACGTCTTCACCGGCATCAAGCATCTCTTCCATTTTGGTTATATCCTTATAAACCGACCCAGCATATTTAAAAGTTGATTCAGCTATAACTCGTTCCCAATTTTCACCAATAACGGCCGCGTAAGACCTAAGCTGAGCCCGTTGCGCATCAGTTAAATTTTCACCACTTGCTGAGGTTATTAACTTTCGACCATCTAAGAATGCTTGTGAAACAGTCTGCAGATAATTTGTCTTACCACCTTTATCGAAACTAGAAGCGTAATATGCATGTGCAAAGTTCATTTCAGATTTAAGATCTATAACTCCATCACCATTTGCATCAGATGCAGCAAAATTTTTCATTTTTGTGACTTCATAATTTTCTTTAGCGCTTAAATTTAAACTATGTGCAGCTGCTCCCCAATAGCCATATCCTTCATCCCATACATGCTCTTTTCCAGTGTAGTGTGTCCCATCTTTGTAAGGTTCACTATTTGGTTTGTTATCTGCTGCGAGCTTTTCATCAAGATAGTTATCAACTGCTTGGTTGTAAAATACAGCACCCATCGCAAATTTTGATATCAACTGCGGATAATTATAACCAGTTGATGGATCAAACCCACCTTCTGTTACAGCTGCTTTCTTTATCATAAATTCTAAAACTTCAGGGCCAGTCATCTGACCAGGCCAACCATTAATAACACCTTTGTAAGACTTATTCGAAAGCTTCTTACCTTTTGAAAGACTATTCATGAGAGTCTGTTTTATTTGGTAATTATCTTTTGAAGCAGGTGCAATAATTGCCTTATTCTTATCTGAGCCAGCAAAATACGCCATCATCTCAGCTTCGACTTCTGCAGCATTGGCGCCACCATCACCTTTTGAAGCAAGTTTTTTCAAACTGTCATGCAAAACATGCCGCGCTATTTGCCCTGAATAAGACACCGAGTTCGTTGCCGTTCCCTCATAACCCTTAACGGTAACCGGAAAAGGACCATAATTATTAGCCGAATCTCCAAAAGCTGAGCCAGCCATCATCAATGGTGATAAGCCAGCTACTAATACACTCGCCGCACCAAGCTTTATTTTATTTGTAAACATTATACTTCATCCATTTCTTAGATATTTTTGATACTAATTAAACTTACTATTTTAATCAGGTATTATCAGCTAATCTGAATCCCACAAACTGTCAATAGCTGATTAAAATTGTCGGATACTCAGTATTTTGATATTAGTGCAAAGAAGAAGTTCCTATGACCTACCCATATTTTCTAACCTAGTGTATCGATCAAATTTTGGACTTATATTTCAAAGGGAATCTTCAATCCCAATTTTAAAATCTTTGGCGCCATACCCACGCCTTTCAAGGAACGCAAGTAATCCACACCGGTACTCAAGATCAATTTGTTTGTAAATTTGTAGTCAAATTCTAAGCCCGCTCCAACAACTAAACCACCATGTGTTTGCACGCCTCCACCTCCCGCAGCGCCAAACTTTCCTTCAAAGGCAATGCTCCAGTTACCCATCAGATCGTAGTTTTGCCCCAAACCAATCAATCCAATTGCATAACCACCGGCATCACCCCACATTACAGTTTGTGCCTCACCCAAGAAGTACGTATCGTCATCAAAAAAAACATCCATCGAACTCGAGTTTAAAATTGGGTTAGCTGTTTTTGGGTTTCCAGCTTTTCTAAAATGACTATTTGCAATTTGACAATTAAGGTTCGTCGTATACTGAAGCTTTTGCTCCTTTTTTCTCAAATTCATCCGATTAAGAACCAATGAAGCTCGCGCATATGGTGACAAAGCCTTGAAACCAGAATCCAAAGCCATTACCGATTGTACGCCAAATTCTAGATCAACATTTTCTCCAAAAGGTAAATTTGCTCCTACACCCAAAGATCCAATAGCCCCAGGACCCGTATCAATATCCCCCCCCCCGCCAAAGCCAACGGAAAAATCACCATAAGGTCTGATGTATTGATTACCCCAAAACCTTCTAGAACCTAACATAACATTCATGTAACCTTCTCCATCTCCCTCAAATGCCCCGTCAGCTGAAATAAAATATTCACTATTAGCATTATTTGAAAATGATATTTCAGCTCCCGAAAGAAAAANATTACCTTGCTTTGTTTGAGATCGAGACTTTACANCACCCAAAACGTAAAAAGCTCTTACCGCTGGCCTAACAGCTTTAAGTTTAAATTGACCAGGCTTNGTCTTTTGTTTGCGCTGCAAAACAATATCAGGNACATAGCTCANCCCCAGGTTGATAGCAGAGGTATCNACGTCTGAACCTCGAATGACNAGATAAGAAACACCNGTTTCCAGCGATAAATTTGGAACCAATTTTTTACTTATACCCACGTAAGATCTTAACATCAAACCATCCCCAGGCACTTGGGCAGCTCCCCCGCCACCTCCAATAAAATTAGAAATATTTAAGGCGTAATTTGATGAAATCGGAAATCTTTTTCCCATTTCATAACCCCACAAGAACGCTCCTCCAGCGTCTCCTAAAGCTGCAGAATAGATACTCTGACCAACGTAAAAGTTGTTGTCAAAGCGCCACAAAACAGAGAGTGAATTTAGACCCTCTATTGTACTTTGCTTCTTGTTAAAAGCTTCAAANCCTGTTCGGATTTCAATATCTTTTGCATTCAATATCGACACCAACCCAAAAGATGAAAATAAGAATAATACAACAACATAGTAAAAATGTATGCTCATCATTTGGTTCACAATGCCTAGATATTTAAACTTCANAGAGAGACTCTAACTTACAACCTGAAAATTGGTTAAATTATTATTTTAACGGCCAAAATAAAAAATGATCACAACAATTACTTAAGGCTTCCAATAAACCGTAAAAAAAAGATGGTTACAATTAATTTTTTGTGTCATCCTTGATACAAAGATCAATCAAGACTAGTGCACGTTGGAGTATTAAAATGATTACACGTTATCTAGTCGTATTTGGTGCGAGTGTAACTCAATTTACCGTAATTGGAATCCTATTTTCATACGGAGTCTTTTTTAAAGAACTTGAAATTGAGTTTGGGTGGTCAAGAACGATACTCTCAAGTTGCACAGCGATAGCCTTCTTATCCATGGGGATATTTGCCATTATTGCTGGTCGTTTAACTGATAAATATGGGCCAAGCATAGTTTTAGGAATAGCAGGTGTATTATTTGGTTTAGGTTTTGCATTAATCTCTCAAATTAGTGAACCATGGCACTTATTTGTTATTTTTGGTCTATTNATAGGAATAGGGTTAAGCACTCACGACGTTGCAACTTTATCAACCATTGCCCATTGGTTTCCAAAAGGTAGAGGATTAATTACCGCCATCGTTAAAGTTGGGACAGCATTTGGCCAGATGTTATTACCCCTTATCGCTGCATTTCTAATTCTAAATTTTGATTGGAGCGTCGCAACTATAATTATAGGAATTTCGGCAGTTTGCTTACTACTATTTTCCGCTTTAACAGTGAAACTACCAAAAAAAATATCCTTAGACAAAAGTCAGGAAAACAATACTGGGATGGCCTTTAGTGTTGCTTCAAAAACAACAACATTCAAAAAATTATGTTTAATACAATTTCTTTTTTTTCCAACATTGATGACGATCCCTACCCATATAGCAGTACATGGAACTGACTTGGGAATGACACAAACAAAAGCAGCCTTTTTACTATCTATGATCGGTGCAGCTAGTATCGTTGGGCGTTTAGCTGTTGGATTATTTTTAGATAAAATGGGAGGAAAAAAATCTTATCTATTTTGCTTCATCCCCATATTATTAAGCTTAGCAATCTTCATGGTTACCACTAACCATTTGTTAATATTTATATTCGTTGCTCTTTACGGGTTTGCTCATGGGGCATTATTTGTTGTTGTGCCACCAACTTTAGCTGAATACTTTGGATTGCGGGACCACGCCTCATTATTTGGAATTATTGTATTCTGTGGGACGATTGGGGGTGCAATTGGTCCTATATTAGCTGGCATGGCTTTTGACTTAATGGGAACATATAAAATCGCTTTTGCAACATTATTTATTCTTGTTGTTTTAAGTTCTGTCGTTGTTTTAACATTACCAAATAGGAATAATTCTATCTTTAACAAACAAGGAGCTTGATATGGAACATACTCTTGAAGGGGGCTGCACTTGTGGCAAAACACGTTATCAAATCTTAAAAAAACCTATGTTTGTGCATTGCTGTCACTGTCATCTATGCCAACAGCAAACAGGTTCTGCGTTTATAGTTCATGCTATGATAGAATCTGAAAANATCAAAATTAATTCAGACAACTTAACCGTTCATGATATGCCTGCTGGCAGTGGGCAAAGNCACGTNGTTAAACGNTGTANAANNTGNGGAACAGGNATGNTNAGCCACTACGGNCCAAAAGATAANCTAAGTATTGTNAAAGTTGGAACATTAGACGACCCCAATGCNCTTCAACCGTTAGCCCATATTTTTACAAATGAAAAACTAAACTGGGTAAATTTACCAAAAGACGTTCCTTCATTTGAGAAATTTTATGAATTTGAAAAAGCTTGGCCAACTGAGGGATATCAACGCTTATTGGATGTAAGAAAAAAGAATTAACTGGATCAATGAATAGTAAACTCAATATAACGCCAGTCACCGGGTCTCTTGGAGCAATTGCAGAAGGTCTGGATCTTANAAAATTGGATGATGAAACAGTTACTGCCATACAACAATGTCTAGACAGATTTTTAGTTATAAAAATTCCAGATCAGCAGCTTGATCGTTTTCAATTGTCTGCTTTGGGACGTAAATTTGGCAAACATTTTCACCATCCGCTTGTCCACAATGGGTATGACGATTGTCCAGAGGTTTTAGAGCTCCTCAAAAAACCGCAAGATACTAAAGTATTTGGTGGAGAGAGTTGGCATGCAGATATTACTTGGTTAAAACCGGCGGGTTACCTGTCTTTTCTGCACGGTATTGATATCCCAGAAGTAGGTGGTGATACTTCGTTTTCCTCCACTATTTCTGCCTTTGAAAAGCTATCTGATAATCTTCAAAACCTGCTATCCAAACTGAATGCCATTCATGCTTATCATTGGAGTGAAGGAAAACAAATAGAGCCTTGGGTCGTTGAACACCCAGTTGTACGTACTCATCCAACCACTGGGAAAAAGGGACTATATGTAAATAGAATGTTTACCACTCGATTTTCAGATATGACAATCNCAGAGAGCAAACCTCTACTTGAATATCTTTTTAATCNAATGGAGGAGCATGATGTAACTTGCCGGTTCAAGTGGAAAAAGGGAGACTTACTCATTTGGGACAATCGTTTTACTCTACATTATCCTATAAATGACACACCGGGAATTACACGTAAAATGATCCGTACATCTGTGATGGAGACGACATGATTAAACNGTTAAAACAAAATAAAAATGGCGATTGATTCCTCAATCGCCATTTTCTTTAAATTTTCCGGTAACTTAGTTAAACCACCAACGCTCTGATGCTTTACCACCATCCATATCCCAGTTGGCAGCCATTTTATCTTTATGGCCAATCTTCTTGTTAACACCATTAATATAATTGGCAAACATTGGGATTGTAGCTCCACCATCATCATGTATTAAAGCCTGACATCGGTAGTACATTTCTTTTCGCTTGTTTGTGTCTAGTTCTGCTCTCGCAGCAACAACTAACGAATTAAATTCGTCGGCTGCAGCAGTACCTCTCCAAGCAGTGTCATTCCAACTAGATCCTTCAACATATGCTGCTGAGAACATCCAATCTTCGGTCGGACGACCACCCCAGTAACAAGCACTCCATCCATAGGCGTCGTTGTTCCAAACATTAGACCAGTATCCATCATCAGGNACCTTATCCACTTCTACAGTAATACCTGCTTCAGCACATGAGGCAGCAATAAGTTGAGCTGCATCTACTGCTCCAGCGAATGCTGCATTAGCTGCCGCTATCTTAATTGGTCCAGAATGACCTGATTTCTTATAATGGTGAGCAGCCTTATCTGCATCAAATTCTCTCTGCGGTAAATCTGTATTTGTATACATATTCGCAGAAGAAATTGGATGGTCATTACCAAGTGCTCCGTGCCCATTCAAAATTTTGTCTACGAGTTCTTGACGTTTAATTGCGCTCTTTAATGCCATTCGAAGATCATAATTACCAAACGGTTCAACGTTTAAACGCATCCCGAAAGTATAATGAAGTGTTCCCGTATTCTCTATGATCTTAACATGTGGAACTGACGCCAATAAATCAACAGTTTGAACATTAACTCTATCGATTGCATCGACTTCATTATTCATTAAAGCGTTTTGACGCGCAACCTGATCAATAACGGAAGTTTGAACAATACCATCAAAATAAGCAGCATTCTCTTTCCAATAGTTAGGGAAACGAGAAGCCTCGAGTTTCACACCAGGTTCAAAGTTTTCAATTTTGTATCCGCCNGTACCAACACCACCACTGAAATCTGCCACGCCATCAACAGAAGGTAAGATTTTAAAATGGTAATCAGACATTATAAATGGCCAGTCAGCATTTGCTGCTTTTAATTTGAAGATCACTGAATGCCCATCAACAGACATTTCCTCTAGAGCTTCTAAAAGACCTTTAGCACCTGAAGTACTCTCCTCACCTCTATGATGGTTAATCGAAGCGACAACATCTTCAGGGGTTAAAGTTTTTCCGTTGTGAAATTCTACACCCTTTCGAATATTAAAGCGCCAAGTTATGGCATCATCAGATTCGTAGCTTTCCGCCAACTCAGGTTGTAACTGACCCTCGTTATTGATCTCTGTTAGATGGTTACCTGATGCAAAACACAATGCATTCGCAAAACCATTTTCAAATGTTGCTGGATCATAAGAATCTGTGGTAGATCCATGCCCCAATGCAGTTCTTAGCGTTCCGCCAGTTTTTGGTGTTGAAGCTTCTGCTTGAACAGCCATCGTGGACGCTGCCGCGATCGTAACACCCATCGCGGTGGCTCCCTGCATAAAGTCTCGTCGGCTTATCCGTCCTGCAGCATAAAGTTTCGACAGTTTGTCGATTGAAATCATAGTATAACTCCCTATTCCTTTGTTTTATTCTCAAATCATAATCTATCACAATTCATAGCAGATATGAGTTGGTGATTTATCACCTGTCCGACTATATTGGAGCGAATCCCCCCTATCAAGCAAGACTTTTTTTTAAAAAAAATAGAATTTTCTTAATTACCAAAGGTAATTTTTAATCAATGTTATATTTATCANCGATATTTACCAAAAACTTTAGCAATATTAAGATACAAACTTGCATTTTTTANAGAATAACTTTTTAATGGTNAGAATTAAATCGAGAAAGACGCTGCTTTGCATCCCATAGTTATTACAGTACTACAACGAATTCTACTTGGACTACTCTCATTATTCTTTGTCTCATTAATAATTTTTAGTGCCATAGAAATGTTACCAGGTGACTTTGGAGAAGCAATATTGGGCCAACGGGCACTCCCTGAAACAGTAGCAGCATTTCGTAAAGAGCTTGGCTTAGATCAACCAGCTTATATAAGATACCTGGACTGGGCTGGTGGCATGTTAACGGGTGACTTTGGTCAATCTTTTTCAGGACGAAACTCCTCAGGCATGGACAGGTCACGAACTGTGATGGATCTGCTGGATGAAAGACTAAAAAATACATTATTTTTAGCCACATTAACCGCAATAGTTGCTGTTCCACTGTCTTTGTTTTTAGGAATTACCGCAGCCTTATACCGCAATTCTTTGTATGATCGGGTTATAAACGCAACAACATTGACCACTATATCAACACCAGAATTTTTTGTAGCTTATATTTTGATTTTGTTCTTTGCTTCTCTTTGGGGAATATTTCCTTCACTAGCAAATGTAGACCCAAGAGATACGTTTGATGAGAGATTGTACAAAACGATATTACCAGCGTTGACCCTGACTCTGGTGATTGTCGCNCATATGATGAGAATGACAAGAGCAGCCATAATAAACCTTCTCGCCAGTCCTTACATTGAGCAAGCTCGACTTAAAGGAATTTCTTCTACGCAAGTTATCCTTAGACATGCTCTCCCGAATGCTTGGGCACCAATAGCAACGGTTATTGCATTTAATTTAGCCTATTTGGTAGTAGGTGTTGTGGTTGTTGAAGTTGTTTTTGTTTATCCTGGCGTTGGTCAACTAATGGTTGATGCCGTTAGAACAAGAGATATTCCAGTCGTTCAAGCCTGTGCTGTGATCTTTGCAGGCACTTATATAATTCTTAATCTTATTGCAGATATAATTGGCATTGTTACAAATCCAAGATTGCTTCACCCAAGATGACAAAAGAAGCAAANACATACTCAGCCTCAGGAGAAGTCGGNAGCGTTCGCCAAAGGCGTACACGTTGGGAGCGAACATGGCTTGATTTAAAAAANGCNCCACCAACTGCTATATTTGGCATGATTGTTATATTTGGTTACGCGGTCGTTTCGATTTTTGCGCCAATGTTAGCTCCATTTGGAGAAGCAGATAGTCAATTTAGTGCTTATCAAACTTTTAGTAATAAGCATATTCTTGGAACTGATCAAATTGGCAGAGATATCTTATCGCGCTTAATATATGGGGCTAGAAATACAATTGGAATTGCTCTGATTACCACCATAATATCGTTTGTCATCGGTATGACGCTGGGGTTAATTGCTGCCATCAATAGATCATATCTAGACCAGGTATTAAGTCGAGGTGTTGATGTTTTAATGGCAATACCTTCATTAATTTTTGCCCTAATGTTATTATCAATATTTGGATCAAGCACCTTTAGTCTAATCTGTATTATCGCAGTATTAGATAGTACGCGTGTATTCAGATTAACGCGCGCTGTTTCAATGAATGTTGTCGTTATGGATTATGTGGAAGCAGCAACTCTTCGAGGAGAAAAATTAGGCTGGATTATGAGAAAAGAAATTTTACCAAATATCCTACCTCCTCTTGTTGCAGAATTTGGGTTAAGATTTTGTTTTGTATTTCTGGCTATCGCTGCGCTCAGTTTTCTTGGCGTTGGAATACAGCCACCCACTGCTGATTGGGGTACGATGGTTAGAGAAACGGCAAATTTAATTCAATTTGCAAAATATGATTTAACTAGAGCTATGGTTCCACTAGTTCCTGCNGCCTGTATCGCTCTTTTAACAGTTTCAGTAAATTTTGTAGTAGATTGGTTCCTACACAAAACAAGTGGTATACGCGATGAGCACTGATCAAGTAGGAAAAAAAGGTGACATTCTTTTAGAGATGAAAGATATCGTTATAGATGGATTTTCTGACGACAGATGGCACGAGATCATAAAAAAGGTAGACCTCACAGTTAAGCGTGGTGAGGTGGTAGGAATTATTGGTGAAAGTGGAGCCGGTAAATCTACATTGGGTAAGGCNGCAATGGGATTTGCCCAACCCGGTTGTAGGCTTACAAGTGGATCTATAATATTTGATGGTCAAGAACTCATAAACCAACCAGAAAAAGAAAAACGTAAGCTATGGGGTAGTAAAATAGCTTATGTAGCACAATCAGCTGCTGCTTCGTTCAATCCTGCGCATAAACTATTAGACCAAACTACTGAAAGTGGCATTAGGCACGGGCTAATGAGCAAAACTGATGCTGAAGCCGACGCAATTGAGCTTTATAGGGCGATGCAACTTCCAGAAGCTGATACAATTGGTTTTCGGTATCCCCATCAGGTTTCTGGAGGGCAACTTCAAAGAGCTATGACAGCGATGGCGATNACATCTAGGCCTGAATTAATAATCTTTGATGAACCAACAACCGCTTTAGATGTTACTACGCAAGTGGAAGTTTTGGCATCAATGAGGGACGCTGTAACACGCTTTAATACCGCCGCGATCTATATTACTCACGACCTCGCAGTGGTCGCACAAATGTCTGACCGCATNAAGGTATTGCGCTATGGAGAAACAATGGAAGAAGCTGAGACTTCTNAAATGTTAAAAAATCCAAGTCATCCNTACACGAAATCACTTTGGTCTGTTCGATCCATTGAAAAGAAAGCAACNACTTCCGATGATAAAATACTTGAGATAAAAAATGCCTCTGCTGCATATGGAAAAAATTTAAACGTATTACATGATATAAGTTTATCAGTACCTAGGGGTAAAACAGTCGCTCTCGTTGGTGAAAGTGGCTCTGGGAAATCTACAATAGCAAGAGTAATAACTGGATTATTACCACCAAATCAGGGAGAGGTTCTCTTTAACAAAGAGCCACTTCCCAATGCGCTTTCGGGACGATCCACCGAGCAGTTGCAAAAAATTCAAATGATCTATCAAATGGCAGATACTGCAATGAATCCGCGCCATACAGTTAGTGAGATAATTGGCAGGCCATTAGAGTTTTATTTAGGTTTAAAAGGGAAAGAAAAAGAAAACCGTATCATCGAATTATTAGAGATGATTGAACTAGACGAAAGTTTTTTTGATCGTTTACCCGCAGAGTTATCTGGTGGCCAAAAGCAACGGATATGTATTGCCAGAGCGCTAGCAGCTGAACCTGAAATGATAATATGTGACGAAGTAACTTCCGCTTTAGATCAAATTGTCCAAGAGGGAATCCTAAAGCTCCTTTTGAAACTACAGCAAGAACTTGACATCACATATATTTTTATCACGCACGATATTGCCACCGTTCGAGCAATATCTGATGAAATCGTTGTCATGTTGGAAGGCAAAGTTGTCGAACAAGGAATGAAGGATGAAATATTTTCTCCTCCCCATCCAGAATACACAGAGCTTTTGCTGTCTTCTGTGCCAGAGATGGACCCAGAATGGCTTACCAAACTCCTCGAAAAAAGGGTTGGGAACTAAAAAGTGCTAATTTATTAAGCTAGAAAACAAAAATAATTTCTAAAACCCGAGACCTTCATATTTTTTCTTAAATTTAGACACTCGTCCATCGGTATCTAGCAAGCGGGTTCCACCGCCGGTCCAGGCTGGGTGCGCTGAAGGGTCAATGTCTAAAGCGAGTACTGAGCCCTCTTCCCCATAAGTCGATTTCATTTTAACAATAGTACCATCTGTCATCTTTACGTCGATCATATGGTATTCTGGGTGAACATCTTTTTTCATCTTAAAATTCCAATCACTTTTATACTAAGCACTTTGCTTAGGCTTGTAATTTGTTTTTTCAGCAATACGAGCAGATTTACCACGCCGTGTACGCAAATAGTATAACTTAGATCTACGAACACGACCGCGTCTCACTACTGATATCTCAGCAATATTAGTAGAATGTAATGGAAATACTCTTTCTACCCCCTCACCAAATGATATCTTTCTAACGGTAAAGGAGGCTGCAATCCCATTACCACCAGCCCGACTAATACACACACCCTCGTAGTTCTGAACACGCGAACGTGTCCCTTCCGTTACCTTGTACCCAACTTTGATTGTGTCGCCAGCCTTGAAGTCTGGTATATCTTTATTAAGCGACGCTACTTGTTCAGCTTCTAGCTGTTCAATTATGTTCATAACAATGTTCCTCTTTCACAGTTTTCTGCGAATTATGATAAACCTAAGAGCTTTAGATCTTCTTTTGGGTCTTAATTCTGTCAAGCCCATCAAAGGTTAGGTCACTAATTATTTACCAGCTTCTTAATTCTTTTGTCAGCTCGCTCTACCTAACGAAGAAACTAGGTAGTTTNGAGNCTATAGAAAAAATTAGCCTTCANTGCCCGATATATCATAAGTGATTCTCAGACTAGGGCGGTATAAGATGATTTATCTTTACAGGCAAGTATTAGCNCGAATGTAATGAGCTTAATTACAAAAAACNTCAAATATAGCCTATCTNNTAGGTATTTTTTAAGTTTTNATNCTATTNTAATCAATTTTTTTNANCTCATCNGCCGATTTGATGTAATCAGCCCACATATCANTTCGACGNTCCTTCGTTACTAACTCCGACTTTTCCAAACGCCATTTTCTTATTTGTTCATGGTTCCCTGATTGCAATATTTTGGGTATTTCTAGATCATTCCAAACCGCTGGCCTTGTAAATTGAGGATGCTCTAATAAACCGTTTGAAAAACTCTCATCTTCGAGCGATGCTTCATTACCCAACACATCGGGAAGNAANCTAACAATACTATCTAAAAGNNCTTGNGCAGGAATTTCACCACCAGTCATGATAAAATCACCAATACTTANTTCTTGGACATTGTAAAAATCAAGAACTCTCTGATCTACACCTTCGAAACGACCACANAANANTGTAATACCATCNNNCTTNCTNAANNTNTTNGCCATTTTTTGATNAAATTTCTTNCCNCGNGCNGACAANNAAANGATTGGATTNTTNTTAAANCCAGAAGATTGAGCANNATTTATTGCTNTCTCAATNACATCTGCCCTAAGAATCATCCCAGCACCACCCCCAGCCGGGGTATCATCAACATTTTTGTGTTTTCCCTCTCCAAATGCCCGAAGATCTATTGTTTCTAATGCCCATAATTCCTTCTGCAGTGCTCGTCCAACGAGTGAAAAAGAAAGGCTACCTGGAAACATGTTTGGAAACAATGTAATTACTTTAGCTTTCCAAACTCCTTTCAAATCAGAACTTTTCTTCACAAGTTCACGCGGCCTATCATCTGCTGATATCGATAACCGCCCATGTGATTTTGCAGTCTTCTTCATTTACCCTCCCTAAAAGTAATTCCTTCTGGCGGATCCACAATAACGAATCCCTCTTCAAGGTTTACTTTTGGAACTGATAATTCATTAAACGGAACAAGAACTGTATTCTTAAGTTCTTTAACATAGATTTCTAAGATATTTCCCGCACCATAGTCGTGTAAAGCCTTGATGTTTCCAATTTCACACCCTTGAGTATCAATTACTTTCATATCAATCAAATCTGAATGGTAGTATTCATCATTGCTCAAATCTGGAAGTTTATCCCGCGCAACATAAAGGCGAGTACCTTTTAATTTTTCGGCATCTTCCTTATTAGATATGCCATCAATTTTACCTGAAAACCCAATCTTTAGTTGGTTCGTAATTTTTAAAACAAAAATACTTGAACCATCTTCCGAAGTAAGAGGTCCATAAGATTCAATATCCCGAGGTTTTAAACAGAAACTCTTTAAACGGACTTCACCTCTAACGCCATAGCTCCCAGAAATTGCACCTACGCAGGTTCTATTTTTATCCATTACAAATTACTTCTTAAGATAAGGTAATTTTTAATCATTATAAAGATAAGCAACCTCAAAAGCAAAGCTGCTTATCAACCATGTTTATGATCTCTAAAATCTGAGTTATTTTTTCTGATCATCTTCTGCAGCAGCTTCCTCTGCTGGGGCTTCCTCTGCAGCAGCTTCCTCTGCTGGGGCTTCCTCTGCAGCAGCTTCTTCAGCTGGGGCTTCCTCTGCAGCAGCTTCTTCAGCTGGGGCTTCCTCTGCAACAACTTCCT
>PARX01000023.1 GCA_002712045.1 Paracoccaceae bacterium | reverse complement strand
GATACTCGAAGAGGTATTAAATTTAAAAAGACAAGAGGCAAGGTTGCTTTCCTCTACGACGTTATACGATAGTTTATTGAATGATTTTGAACCAGAAATGAATTCACAAGATTTAGAAAGTATTTTTAACAGAATGCGTCCCAGGTTGATTTCGATTAGAGAAAAAGCTTTAATCTCTGATGAAGTGCCTAAAGTAATTGGACGGTTTCCTAAGAAATTACAGTTACAATTGTCAAGAAAGTTAGCCTTAGCATTCGGATATGATTTTGACCGAGGTCGTTTAGATTTAGCTGTCCATCCGTTCTCTTCAGGGTCTGGTAATGATGTCCGTATTACAACCAGAGTATCAGAAAATGATCCCTTTAATTGTCTTTATTCGACTATTCATGAAGTTGGACATGCCACTTATGAACAAAATATTAACAAAGATTTTTTATTCACTCCCTTAGGTTCCGGGGTCTCAATGGGAGTTCATGAAAGTCAGTCTCGGATTTATGAAAATCAGATAGGTAGGAGCCGAGCATTTACTAAATTTTTGTATGGGGAAATGCTTAGTTTATTTGGTGACTTTGGAATAAAAAATGCGGATGATTTTTATAAAAGTGTAAATGGAATTAGAAATGGGTTTATTAGGACTGAGGCTGATGAAGTTCAATATAATTTACATATTATGCTTCGGTTNGAGCTTGAAAAAGCACTAATCAATGATGATTTGAGAGCTGAAGACTTAGAATCGGCGTGGAACGAAGCATTTCTACGTGATTTTGGATATCCNGTTGATAATGCTTCCAATGGGGTNCTTCAGGACGTTCATTGGTCCGTAGGTTTGTTTGGATATTTTCCTACCTACAGTCTTGGAAATATTTATGCTGGTTGTTTAAATAAAGCCATGAGAGCAGATTTGCCCGATCTTGATCACGCTTTTGAGCATGGCAATGTCAATGATGCTACAGACTGGTTGAAAGAGAATGTCCAAAAATATGGCGGATTAAGAAAACCTGAGGCGACGATTTCTCATGCGATCGGAGGACAGCCTGATGAAGAGCCCCTGTTGCAATATCTTGAAGAAAAATTTGGTGATATAAACTCGTAACGCTATTGCTCCCATTTGGGGTCACGTTTCTCTATAAAGGCGGAAACACCTTCTTTAGTATCTCTATGCAACATATTTCTTACCATTACATCTCCAGTGTACTGATAGGCTTGGTCTAAAGGCATTGCTATTTGTTTGTAAAAAGCTTCTTTGCCAATTTTTACCGCAGAACCCAATTTACTTTCAATTTTTTGAGCTAATTTTAAAGTCTCAGTATTTAATTGAGACGCGGAAGAAATTTTATTAATCAATCCTAAGGTAAAAGCTGTTTTAGAGTCTATAAATTCACCGGTTGTAAGCATTTCAAAAACTTTTTTTCGAGGAATGTTTCTCGATAGAGCTACCATCGGGGTTGAGCAAAATAAACCTATATTCACACCATTTACCCCAAATTTAGTATCTTCATCGGCTACAGCTAAGTCGCAAGATGCTACAAGCTGACACCCAGCAGCAGTAGCTATTCCGTGGACTTGGGCAATGACAGGCTGTGGGAGAGTAGGAATTGTTTGCATCATTTTTGAACATTTATCAAAAAGTGCTTTGAAAGCTGCTTTTCCACCATCTTTATCTTGCCTACTTAAAGTCATTTCTTTTAGATCATGACCCGCACAGAAGGCTTTACCAGATCCATTAATGATAATTACTCTAATATTTGGGTCTCGTTTTAAAGAATCTAATTCAAACTGTAATTTATCTAACATATCGTTTGAGAGAGCATTCAGAGAATTTGGACTGTTCAAAGTTAGAGTTGTTATCGCATCCGTGTCTTTGCGGTGTAAAAGTTTATCAGACATATTATCCCCTACAAAAGCCTTAAATATATTATAATGTTAACAACGTATCTTCGAATTTAAAATGTCTAATTCTAAATGGTTAGACATCGCCTACTGATCTTGAATAATATTAATCATTTTTACTACTTTGAGTGAAAAATAAAACTGCCATAATTGCAATGAGTACAATGTTTACATAAGGTGTTGGACCCGATGCTTGACCATTTATAATGTGGTAACCTATGATTAGAACCCATAATCCATTAGTCATAGCAAAAAGTTTTCCAAATGAATTGATTGAATCGCCAGCAAGATCAGGAATTCTCCAAGCAATAATTCCAAGGATTATTAAAGTTACCGCTAAAAATTGACCTAAGGTAGTTAGGTCTTCTGTAACTTGAAAGTTTCCAGCTTCCAAAAAAACTCTTGTGAGTATAAGCGCACCAATTCCATTTAATAAATTTAAGATTGCCTGTATTCTAAAAACTAGTTTGATATTCATAATATTATCCTGTTGATTTAGTAGATTGATTTTCTAACTTATTCTGTATTATTAGAACTCTTAATAAAAAGGAAAAAAGATGTCATCATTAAAAATGTCAGCTAAGGAAATAATGTCATTGCTGACAACAACTTTTCCCCAGCAGGCTAAGAATTTCGGAATTGACGAGTTAAGTGAAAGTTCATTGGTGGTTAGGCATAAAATTGATGATAGTCATTTANGGCCAGGTGGCACCGTTTCTGGTCCCACAATGTTTTCTTTGGCTGATATTTCATTGTATATCTTAACAATGTCTAGAATTGGTCCAGTTTCTCTCGCAGTGACAACTAACTGCTCGATGGATTTTATGCGTAAACCAGAAGCAGAAGTAGATTTGATAGCTGAAACACGTCTTTTGAAATTAGGAAGAAATTTGTGTGTTGGTGATGTTTTGATTTACTCTGAAGGCAATAAAAAACCGGTAGCTAGAGCTTCGATGACTTACTCCATTCCACCAAATTCTTGAGCTTGAGTGAGTTTACAAACTACCGTAGGTTTATGATAGGCTGATCCAAACAATTACATTAATGACAATTTAGACTGGATTTTTTTAATAATGGCACCATCTTAAGAGTAACTTCGGTCCTAAGGAACTAAAGAATGAATATACAGAATAAAGATATTAATCCATTATCTAGCGTGCTCGATGATTATCAGCAAAAAGTCCAGCATAATGAAGGTCCTTTAAGCCGTGATTACAATGATAATTTTGAAGCCTCTTCAGAATATGTAGAAACTTTACCTGATNTACAGAATGGTGAGCCAAGTTTGATACGGGGGTCTAAGAAACAAATTCAACATGTTGGTATTTCAAATTTCAAAATGCCACTTAGGTATAAAAGTGCAGATGGTAACTTATTAACTCTTGAAACGTCGGTGACTGGTACAGTGTCTTTAGAAGCTAATAAAAAGGGTATAAATATGAGCCGAATAATGCGTTCATTTTATAAACACTCTGAGGATACTTTTAATTTTAAAGTGGTAGAGAATGCGCTGAGTGATTATAAAGAGGACTTAGATAGTCTGGATGCGCGTATTCAAATTCGCTTCTCCTTTCCAATGCTTAAAAAATCATTACGTTCGAGTTTGGAGGGTTTTCAGTATTATAATGTGGCTTTAGAAGTATTAGATGTGGAAAATGTTTGTTCCAACATTGTTCATTTAGATTATGTATATTCATCCACTTGCCCTTGCTCTTTAGAACTTTCAGAGCATGCGCGATCTGAAAGAGGACAGTTGGCCACCCCCCATTCNCAAAGATCCATAGCCAGAATATCAGCTCTAGTTGCTCCTAATAAATCATTCAGTATAGAAGAAATGATACTCTTATGTAGGAAAGCTATTCCAACCGAAACTCAGGTAATGGTAAAGAGAGAAGATGAGCAGGCATTTGCGGAACTNAATGCATCTAATCCTATATTTGTAGAAGATGCTGCACGCCTATTGTGTGAACAGTTGCAAGGGTTTGAATCTGTTACTGATTTTAGAGTTGTTGTAAATCATCAAGAAAGTTTACACAGTCATGATGCGGTTTCAGTGTTAATAAACGGTCCAACGTTTAATCAAACTAGTTTAGATCNAACGTTATTCCAATCGTTACATCATACTAGTTAGGTTTCCTAATTTATAAAATGTATAGATTATCTCTATAAAATTTGGTAGTTTTGGGAAAATAAGGAAAATTATCATGGGCGAACATAGAGTAAATATAGCCGCTATCGATCCTGTTTGGTCACGGATANGAGATGATGCTAACGCCCTAGTTGCACTAGAGCCNCTTATGGCCAGTGTGGCCCACGTTTCTATATTAAATCATAATTCGTTAGATCAGGCTCTGGCGTTTAGATTATCAAGCAAAATCAAATCTGTGGAGATTTCTGAAGAGTTACTTATGCGCGTTTTTACTGATGCATACAATGATGAACCTGATATAATTCATTCTGCAAGGGCTGATCTTATCGCCTTCTACGAAAGAGATCCTGCTTGTAATAAGTTTGTACAACCCTTTTTATATTATAAAGGTTTTCAGGCTTTACAATGTTACAGAGTGGCTAATTATCTTTGGAGGGTAGATAGAAAAGATTTAGCATATTTTATCCAAAATCGATGTTCTGAGGTTTACAGTATTGATATTCATCCTGCAGCCAAAATAGGCAAAGGATTGATGATTGATCACGCTCATTCAATTGTAATTGGCGAGACAGCCATCGTTGGGGATAATGTATCAATGTTACATTCAGTAACTCTTGGTGGGACTGGTAAGAATGAAAAGGATAGACATCCCAAGGTGGGAGATGGTGTATTGATTGGAGCGGGTGCTAAAGTTTTGGGGAATATAAGAATAGGGAATTGTTGTCGAATAGCCGCTGGATCNGTTGTCTTGAAAGATGTCCCTAAATGTAAAACAGTTGCAGGAGTTCCTGCAAGAATTGTTGGTGAGGCTGGATGTGATCAACCATCATTAACTATGGATCAGTTGTTAAGAGAAGTTAAATAAAACAGTTTCTTAAACTAACATAAGACCTGGATTCTCTATATTGTATGAAATTTTTTCTAAGAATTTTGCACCTATAGCGCCATCAATCATCCTATGATCTGCTGATAAGGTTACCGAAATTATATCTTGACTCGATATAGCGCCTTCTTNGGTAAAATATGGTTGTTTTTGTACCGCTCCTACAGCCAATATTGACCCATGTGGAGGGTTAATAACTGCATCAAAATTCTTAACTCCCATCATTCCTAGACTTGAAATAGAAAAGCTTCCACCTTGATATTCATTTGGTTTTAACTGTTTATTTCTAGCCCTTTCAGCCAGAGATTTCATTTCAATAGAAATATCTATCAAACCCTTTTTTTCTAGGTCAAATAAAACAGGCGTAATTAACCCTCCGTCTATTGCTACTGCCACTGCTATATCAGAGGCTTTGAATTTAAGGATTTTATCACCACCCCAAATAACGTTACATTCTGGGACGTCTTGTAAAGCGATCGCACAGGCTTTGATGATAAAATCATTGATTGTTATTTTGATCTCGCTTTTTCTTAAGCCTTCATTCATTTGTGATCTTAAACTGAGTAAAGAATCTACTTTGATATCACGTCTAAGATAATAATGTGGTATAGTTTGTTTTGCTGCTGTTAACCTTGAAATTATTGTCTTTCGCATGCTATCGATTTCGATTTTCGTATACTCTTTGCCAGCGTAGTTTTCTAAAACTTTTTGACCAATACTTTTTTCTAAAAGATTTGTTTCATCAGTCTTGAATTGTATTGATCCATTTGTATTAGAGAGGTTATCAATATCAGCTTTGATAATGCGGCCCCGTGGGCCAGATCCATTTATTTTGCTTAAATCGATATTCTTTTCTTTTGCTATTCTTTTAGCTAGTGGAGTTGCGAAAATTCTATTTTTCTTGTTTTCGACATTATTGATTTGTTCGATATTGGAAATTAATTTTTCTCTAATCTTAAGATTGTCGACGTCGGATTTAACCTCAGCCAAAGGTTCTTGAGATTTTTTATTATTTTTTAGTGTTTCTNATGTTTCACTAGTAATTTTTGCAATAATGGAGTTTACTTTAATATCTGTCTGTCCCTCTTTCACTGATAATTCAAGAATTGTACCTTCATCTACTGCCTCAAATTCCATTATTGCTTTGTCTGTTTCAATTTCAGCTAAAAGGTCTCCAGCCTTAATTATATCTCCTTTTTTAACCATCCATTTTGCTAGAGTTCCTACTTCCATTGTTGGCGAAAGAGCTGGCATTAAAATATCGATAGTCATTTTATGCGCTCCTGGTGGTAAGTAACTTTTAAGGCTTGTTCAATAATTTCTTCGACNGTTATCAAGGCTAATTTTTCTAAATTTGATGCATATGGCATTGGTATATCTTTTCCAGTGCAATTTAGTATCGGCGCATCTAGATAGTCGAATGCCTTTTCCATAATTACCGCNGCTAAGTGATTTCCAATTGAGCCAATTGGAAACCCTTCTTCAACTGTGATGCAACGGTTAGTTTTCATAACAGAAGTCAAAACTGTTTCATAATCCATAGGCCTTAAGGTTCTTAAATCTATAACTTCTGAACTTATGCCTTTAGTTTCTAATACCTCTGCTGCATGCATCGCATGATCCACACCAATACTAAAACTTANAATGGTTATGTCTGACCCTTCTCGCCTTATTTTTGCTTTACCCAAAGGAATTATATCCTCTGAGCTTTCGATTGTCGGAAATTTTTTATTATATAATATCTCATTTTCTAAAAAAATAACTGGATTAGGGTCTCTTATCGCTGATTTTAATAAACCCTTTGCGTCATCAGCCGAGTAGGGTGCACAAACTTTTAACCCAGGTATATGAGAATACCATGAAGCGAAATCTTGACTATGTTGAGCACCGACACGTGAAGCTGCTCCATTTGGNCCTCTAAATACTAACGGTGCTCCCATTTGGCCACCAGACATATACAAGGTTTTTGCAGCGGAATTGATTATTTGATCCATCGCTTGAAGTGCAAAATTGAATGTCATGAATTCTACAATTGGTTTTAAACCTCCAAAAGCCGCNCCAATAGCTAANCCTGTAAAGCCATGTTCTGTGATAGGTGTGTCAATTACTCGCTTTTCTCCAAATTCNTCTAATAAGCCCTGACTTACTTTATAAGCGCCCTGATACTGTGCTACTTCTTCACCCATTAAAAAGACCGTATCATCTAAACGCATTTCTTCGGCCATAGCGTCTCTAAGTGCTTCTCTCACGGTTATTTCAGCATTCTGATTCTTCGGATTCTCTATCGCCATATTCTTTGGAGCCTTGGTATTTTGGGTTTGTAGCTTTTCTTTTGCCTCAACGACAAAAGGCTCCTCTAAAGTCTGCTTTTTCTCTGAATCGGATTCTGTGTCATCCATTATAGCAATCGCAGAATTAACTAAAATATTTTCTGAACCTTCGGAGACTAACAATTCCTTAATTATTCCATCTTCGTAAGCTTCTAGTTCCATTATAGCTTTGTCTGTTTCTATTTCAGCTATAATACTGCCAGCTTGAACGATATCACCTGCTTTTACATGCCATTTGGAAATTTTACCTTCTTCCATTGTAGGCGAGAGCGCTGGCATAACTATTTCAATAGTCATAGTGCCTCTCCTTGGTAAATGTCTGTCCAAAGTTCGTTTTCGTCAGGTTCAGGTGATTGTTGAGCAAAATCAGCTGCTTGGGTAATTAATTGTTTAATTTCTTGATCAAGTTCCTTGAGTTTTTCCTCAGTAGAGTATTTTTTCTTTAAAAGCATTTGTTTGATTAAATCGATAGGGTCTTGCTCATCCTTTACTTTGTTAACTTCTTGCCTTGTCCTGTACCTTGCTGGGTCTGACATTGAGTGCCCTCGGTANCGGTAAGTTTTCATTTCTAAAATATATGGTCCTTTACCAGCTCTACAATGTTTTGCCGCTTTCAAACCGGCTTCTTTAACTGCCAAAACATCCATGCCATTTACAAGCTCTCCCGGTATTCCAAATGCGGCTCCTCGGGTATATAAATCTGGAGTCGAGGAGGATCTTGAGATTGATGTTCCCATTGCGTACTGATTATTTTCAATTATGAAAATGATGGGTAACTTCCATAAGCTGGCCATATTAAAAGTCTCGTAAACTTGGCCCTGATTTGCAGCGCCATCACCAAAATATGTAAAGCTAATATTATTATTTTGTTTGTACATATTTGAAAATGCTAAACCAGCGCCTATCGGAACTTGTGCAGCTACAATTCCATGACCGCCATAAAAATCTTTTTCCCGCGAAAACATGTGCATAGAGCCACCTTTTCCTTTGGAATAACCGTCAATTCTTCCAGTAAGTTCTGCCATCACCCCATTTGGTTCCATTCCACAAGCTAACATGTGACCATGATCCCTATAAGAAGTAATTCTTTGATCGCCTTTTCTTGCGGCTGCTTCCAAGCCAACGACAACAGCTTCTTGACCTATATATAAATGACAAAAACCGCCAATTAATCCCATGCCATATAATTGCCCAGCTTTTTCTTCGAAACGTCTAATTAAGAGCATGTCCTTATAAAGACTTAAGGTTTCACTAGCCACTTTCTTTGATTTTTGCACCATTTAGTTCATCTTTATATTAAAATTTATATTTTAGTTTAATATTAAACTAATTATAACATATTCAGATAGAAAATGATAGTAAATAATTTAATTNATGATGATTTCGTCTGCTCGCGCCATACCCAATACTTTTCTTGCCCTTTCATCAAGTAAGTCAAGGTCTAAAAAATTATCTGAAAGTCTACGAGTTTTATTTTCCATTTTGGCTAGCTGAATTTCTAAAACATTTAAGTGCTTTTGTAATTCTTCAACTTGGGCTTCAGCTTGAATTCTTTTAAAAATTCCATGATTTCCTTGGATTGCACTGAAAGCAAAATATGCCGCTAAGAAAAAGGCGATTGTAAGGTATAAAATGCCCCCAATTGCGGGTGTGGTAATTGATAGTTTCAATTTTTTGCCTCGGTTTGCTAATCTAAAGTCAGCTTTACCGAATCATTACATAAGTGATTCGTTTTGTGAATCCCTAAAACGAATCATTTTTAAAAAAAATAGTTTTTTCTATGAAAATTGGTAGNTTATGCCTTACCTTTATATATTTCGATTAAGTTATTGAGCATTTCTAAAGCATCAGGGTAATTTCTCTGAAAACTATTCCTACCAATAATTGAGCCGTTACCACCACCATCTCTAATTGCTCGCGCATCATCATATACGCTTTNGATCCCTTTTTTAGAACCGCCAGAAAAAACAACAATTCTGCGACCATTTAATGCTGACTTCATAACATCTTTAACTCTTGCGGCTTGGGAAGATATATCAATCCCTTCGTCTTCATAAACTTTCTTGGCCTCGGNCAAAGACAATTGATCAGAAGATAATTTTACTTTTATAATATGTGCTCCTAAAAGGGCTGCGATTTGTGCTGCATAAGAAGATATATCTGCAGCTGTCTCGCCAGCCTTGTCTAACGCTTCTCCTCTTGGATAAGACCAAATTACCGTTGGTATGCCTTTTGCGGCTGCTTCTTCTCTCATTGCTGAGATTTCTGAAAACATCTCCAAAGCCATTGAGGATCCAGGATANATAGTAAACCCGATCGCAGAACAGCCTAGTCTAAGAGCATCATCGACACATGCTGTAATAGCTTGAGTTTTAGGTGTTTCTTTTGGAATTAATGAGTTTGCTGAGTTCACTTTAAGAATTGTTGGGATTTGGCCAGCAAAAGTGTCTGCTCCGGCTTCGATCATCCCAAGNGGAGCTGCGAAGGCATTTAATCCAGCATTTATAGCTAATTTATAATGATAATGAGGGTCATAACTTGCTGGATTTGGAGCAAATGACCGAGCTGGCCCATGCTCAAATCCTTGATCTACAGGCAAAATTATGAGTTTTCCTGTTCCGCCTAACTTTCCATTCATTAAAATTCTGCAGAGATTTCCCTTAACTCCTGGATTATCTGTTTCATAATTTTGGAGAATTTTTTGAACATGTCTGGTCGATCTCATATTTTTGTTCCTTTTAATTGGCTTAAAGATGTTTTAGTTCAACTCTCTTTGTTGCGCAAACAGATTAATCTAGTAGAGGTTTTATGGCAGGTAATTCCTTACCCTCCATCCACTCTAAGAAGGCCCCACCNGCGGTTGAAATATATGTAAATTCTTTATCAGAGCCCGTTGAACTTAATGCAGAGATTGTGTCTCCTCCACCTGCCACGCTTATTAATCTTCCCTCGCGAGTTAATTTTGATGAAAATTTAGCAATTTCATCAGTGGAATTGTTAAAGGGCTGAAATTCAAAAGCACCAAGAGGTCCATTCCAGATTAAAGTCTTGGATTCTTTGATTACATTACAGACTTTTTTGATAGTTTGTGGACCAATATCAAGGATCATGAGATCGCTCGGGCATTTTGTTACATCATATATCTCAGATGATGACTTATCTATTAATTCTTTTGCAACCACTATATCATTTGGCAAAACAATCTTACAATTAGATTGCTNCGCAATCTTAGATATTTTTATTGCTGAATTAAGATAGTCTTCTTCATATAGGCTTTTACCAATGTTGAAACCTGCTGCTTTTAAGAATGTATTAGCCATTCCGCCACCAATGACTAAAAAATTAAATTTCTGAGCTAGATTATTTAACAAATTAATTTTAGTTGAAATTTTTGAGCCACCAATTATCGCTGTAACAGGTTGCTTCGGTGTAATTAAAGTCTGTTCCAAGTTTAATAACTCAGCTTCCATCTGAAATCCAACGCAATTTGGTAATAAATGCGCGATACCCTCGGTGGATGCATGTGCTCTGTGAGCTGCAGAAAAAGCATCATTACAAAATACCTCTCCTAACTCAGCCAATTGTTGAGCCAAAATTGGATCATTTGAGGTTTCACCACTTCTGAACCGAATATTTTCTAAAAGTAAAATTTGTCCTGGCTTTAAGGCCTTCGATTGTTTGACTATAGTGTTGATCTCATCTTGATCGGTGAAAATGACTTCTTGCTCCAGATATTTTGATAAGTAAGGAACTAATTGTTTAAGGGAATATTCTTTCTCCTTTTGTTTAGTTGGTCGACCGAAATGTGAGATGATTATTGGAATCCCACCATTTGCGACTATTGAGGTTATAGTTGGTATAATCCGTTCTATGCGTGTTGTATCTGAAACTATTGAATCTTTTATTGGAACATTAATATCTACTCGAGTGAGAACGCGCTTGCCCTTAAGATCTAGCTGATCAATTCTTTTCCAGTTCATTAGTTCCCCAAGATTTAACTCTATTGCGCGTGATTAGTATCAAAGGCTGCCCATTAGTAATGCGTTATCAACCATTCGACATGAAAATCCCCATTCATTATCATACCAAACCAGTACTCTCACTAATCTGTCTTGAATAACTTTAGTCTGATCTGGTGCAAAATTTGCTGAGTAGGGTTCATGATTAAAATCTATCGACACTTTAGGTTCTGTCTCATAACTAATAATATTTTTCATAGAGCTGTTAGCTGCCCGTGCAATAATTTCGTTAATTTCTCTTACGCTAGTATCTATATTTGCGGTAAATGTAAGGTCGACTGCAGAAACGTTTGGGGTAGGAACTCTTAAAGCAGAGCCATCTAGTTTTCCATTAAGCTCTGGTAGTACTTCACCAATCGCTTTAGCCGCGCCAGTGGAGGTTGGTATAATTGATAAAGCGGCAGCTCTGGCTCTGTAAAGATTAGAATGTCTACGGTCTAAAGTGGGTTGATCGCCGGTATAAGAATGAATTGTTGTCATTATTCCATTTTTTATACCAATAGCATCATTTAANACTTTCGCAATTGGTGCTAAACAGTTGGTTGTACATGAGGCATTCGATACAATAAGGTCTTTAGGAGTTAACTTGTCATGATTTACTCCNTAAACAATTGTTTTATCTACGTTTTTACCAGGAGCTGATATAAGTATTTTTTGTGCTCCTTGGTTTAGGTGGAGCTGGGCTTTCTCGCGAGATTTGAATTTCCCTGAACATTCTAAAAGAACATCAACTCCTGACCAATCCAAATCAGCGGGGTCATAGCTAGAAAATACTTTGATAGGCCCTTTGCCAACATTCATAGTGTCATTGTCAATTTCAATATTATTTTTGAATTTTCCGTGAACACTGTCATATTTGAGCAAATGGGCATTCGTCTCAATGGGTCCTGACGCATTGATCTTAATTACTTCTACATCATTGCGATCATTTTCAATTATAGAAGCTAACGTACACCTACCAATCCTACCCATGCCGTTAATTCCAATTTTAATACCCATTAATCAGGTCTCCTAATATTTTTTATAATTTTGAAGATAAGTTCAAAATAATGATTTCTTAGTCAATTTTTAGTAATTTTCGAACGGCATTAACCGCATTTTCAGCCGTAATTTGAAATTTCTCATATAATATCTCTGATGGAGCAGAGGCTCCAAAACCATTCATTCCAATAAAGAGTGATTTCTTATAAGACCCTCTCTCACCTGAAAGCCAACGATCCCATCCCATGGATGAGCCCGCTTCAATTGCAACTCGCACCGGTCCTGCTGGCAAAACTCGCTTCTTATATTTTTCTGATTGTTGCTCAAATAGCTCCCAACATGGCATTGAAACTACTCTTGTACCAATTCCTTCGTTCTCCAATAATTTCCGTGCTTCTTGCGCTATTTGAACCTCTGAACCGGTGGCTATCAAAATTGCTCGCCGTTTGATGGATGCTTCATGTAATATATATGCACCAAAACTTGTCAGGTTTTTACTAGTGTAACTTGTTCTTAAGGTTGGAACATTCTGACGAGTTAACGATAAAATTGATGGCGTTGTTTTTTCTCCAAGAGCTATTTCCCAGCTTTCCGCTGTTTCGATAGTGTCAGCAGGGCGAAAAACGTTCGTATTTGGTGTTGATCTACTGATTGCTAGGTGTTCAATAGGCTGATGAGTAGGACCATCTTCGCCAAGACCAATACTGTCATGAGTCATTACGTAAACCACTGGGATTTCCATAAGAGCAGAAAGCCTCATCGCTGGCCTTGCATAATCTGTGAAACACATAAATGTGCCTGAATATGGCCTTACGCCACCATGATTGGCCATTCCATTCATCGCGGCGGCCATTGCGTGTTCTCTTATTCCGTAATAAACGTATCTGCCGGACCGATTTTCNGGAGAAAATACTCCCAAATCTTTCGTTTTAGTGTTATTTGATCCAGTTAAGTCAGCAGAGCCACCGAAAGTTTCTTTCATAAGAGGATTTATTACTTCAAGAGTTAATTCTGAAGACTTTCTAGTGGCTATGGTTGGTTGCTGATCACAAATATCTCTTTTAAGCCGATTTAGTTTTCTTGATAATGTTGCAGGCAAATCTCTATCGAAAATTCTTTTTAATTCGATCTGTTTCTTATTAGTCAAAAGTTTCACATTATTTTCCCAGATTTTAAATGCGCTACTTCCTTTCTTACCTATATTTTCCCATTCAGTTTTGATTTCAGTTGGAATTTCAAAACTAGAGTGGTTCCAGCCGTAATTAGATCGAGCTTCGCTTATCAGATCTTTATCTGTTAACGCTCCGTGTCCCTTTGATGTGTCTTGAGCCGAAGTGCCCAACGCAATGTTGGTTTTACAAGATATCATTGTAGGTAATTTGGATTTCTTTGCTATAGTGAGTGCTTGATCGATTTCAATCGGATTGTGACCATCGATTTCAAAAACATCCCATCCACTGGCCCTAAATCGCATAAGCTGGTTAGTTTTATCTGACAAGTCTAGCGTGCCATCGATTGTAATATTATTATTATCCCAGAGAACGATCAGTTTTGATAATTGTTGTCGACCTGCTAAAGATATAGCCTCTTGGCTAATTCCTTCCATCAAACATCCGTCACCAGCTAAAACATAAGTATGGTGATTGAAAATGTTTGTTCCATATTGTGCCCGTAAGAGTTCTTCAGCCATTGCAAAACCGACCGAAGAGGCTAATCCTTGTCCTAATGGTCCAGTAGTGGTTTCAATACCTTTAGCATGCCCATATTCTGGATGGCCTGCAGTTTTAGATCCCCATTGTCTAAAGTTTTTAATCTCTTCTAAACTTACATCCTTGTAGCCTGTNAGATAGAGTAGTGAATATAGAAGCATCGATGCGTGACCAGCCGATAGTATAAACCGATCGCGGTCAAGCCAGTCTGGATTTTGTGAGTCAAATTTTAGATGCTTTTCAAACAATATTGTTGCTACATCAGCCATGCCAATTGGTGCACCTGAGTGGCCAGAATTAGCTGCAGCCACTGCGTCCAAGGTCAGTGTTCGGATGGCACAAGCTTTTTTCCAATGCTTAGAGTGATCCCTACGAAGTTTTTCAATATCCATGGTTCCCCCCAAAGAAAAGCGTTGAGTCTAACTTCTGATAACAGTTAGAGAGGTAAGGGTACAGTNGATCAAATTAGAAAAATTCAATTATTTAGATAAAAATGCTGTAAAGTTTTCCATTTTTCTATTTTGCACGCTAGCATAGGGTTAATTTACGATTCGTTAGTTAAGGCANATAGGTGAGTAATNGATAATGGATGATGTTGCAGATTTTGAAAAGAGAATTTCTTCTTCTATGGACCGAATACTTAAGGTTCTCGAAAAGTCAGATAAGAAAAATACATCTATTTATGATCAGTCAGATGAAGTTTCACATTTAGAAAAAATGATCTCAAAACTTGAGAGCGATAAGGAGACAATTTTAATTGACCTACAATCTGCATTAGATGAGGTCTCAAACTTAAATGAAAAGATTGAAATTTTGACNAGCTCGATGGAAAGTGAGAGATTAGAATATAAAAAACAACAAGATGAATTGGGTTTAGAAAATAAGAAAATAAGATCTCAAATTAATTCTTTGCAAGCTTCTCGGAAAGATCAGGTTGATGAATTGAATTCGATATTATCTGACTTGGAACCAATGCTTGAAAATACAGGAGAAATGAATGCCTGATGTTTCAATTACGATAGGGGGCCGTCAGTTTGAAGTAGCCTGTCAGGATGGAGAGGAGAGTTTTTTAAAGGCAGCAGCTGAGGTTTTAGATGGAGAGGCTAGGCTTTTGACAGATCAGGTTGGAAGGTTGGCTGAGAATAGGATGCTACTAATGGCTGGTTTAATGCTTGCAGACAAAACGGTTGCTCTTGAAGAGGCAGCAGGATCATCAAAACAAAAGTTGGAAGATGCAAGAACTGCTGCCCGTGTCGCAGCGTCCACGCCTCCNGAGCGAGTGGAAGTTCCCGTAGTTCCGGAAAAATTAGTNGATACGTTAGCTGAATTAGCTGCTAGAGCAGAAGCATTGGCGGAAAAGGCGGAAAGTAATGAGTAGCTTTTGTTAAACTATAGTTCACTGTTCGGAATTAGCTTCTCTTATCTTTGATGCCGCGTCTTTGTCATAATTTATAACTTCAGCATCAAACAAGCTATCAAGCTCTCCAGACATTGTCATTTCCGTAACAATATCGCATCCCCCTATAAACTCTCCTTTAACATAAAGTTGTGGGATAGTAGGCCAGTCAGAGAAGTCCTTTATACCTTGCCTTATATCTTGATCTTCTAAAACATTGACGTCCTTAAATTCAACTCCCATGTAATTTAAGACGCCCGCTATTCTTGAAGAAAAGCCGCACTGTGGCATTTGAGATGTCCCTTTCATAAAAAGAACTACATCATTTTCGGAAATATGAGATTTAATTTTTAAATTTATATCAGACATGATTTTCACCTTGATCAATGTAAAGTAACTTTGAGAATAAGAGATATGTAATGTAATTATACATAGTTACAATAGCATTTGGGTCCTTCGTTAACA
Organism: Paracoccaceae bacterium; assembly: GCA_002712045.1. GTDB lineage: Bacteria > Pseudomonadota > Alphaproteobacteria > Rhodobacterales > Rhodobacteraceae. The sequence goes on along the minus strand of PARX01000023.1, from coordinate 10,975 downwards.
GTTTTGTTTATTATACGATTAAGTTTCTGGTGCTTTTGTTGTTAAAGCTAAAGCATGTAACTCGCCATTTGATCCATCCATTTTGCCACGTAATGCAGCGTAGACTGAACGTTGTTGAGCAATTCTACTTTGCCCTCTAAAACTTTCATCAATTACTTCTGCNGCATAATGGTTCCCGTCTCCAGCTAAATCTGTGATTGTTATTTTCGCATCTGGGAAAGTTGATCGAATTAGTGTTTCTATCTCTATTGCGGTTATTGCCAATACTTTGATCCTTTTATCAGAGACTTAATTTTCATGTTTCAGTGTTAATTTATTCTAGAGCTAACTCTAAGGATTTAGAATATATCATTTTGAGCTCCTCATATGGCAAAAAAGATGTNCCCAATTTAATTAATCCCCCTCCAAAGCTTCCTATTATCCTAGCCTTAATATTCGTATTTCTGGCATTTTCCAATAAGATTAAGGCATTCGAAGTTGTGGTTGTTAATAAATATCTGCCTTGATCCTCTCCAAAATACCAGGGAATATCTTTCTCTTCAATAGATACTCCGATATCCGCTTCGATTGCCATTTTAAATGCACCAAGAGCAATCCCACCCTGACCAAGATCTTTGCAGGAGCTCATATAACTAATACTATTTAAAATNAACTCACCATTTCTTTTTTCTTTTTCGAGGTCAGTAATTGGGGGTTGCCCATTTGAATTATTGGAAATTACTGACAGAAGTGCCGATTGCTGCAAATGATTACCCTGTTCTCCAATCAAAATCAGTACATCATTTGGCTGAGCAGGACCCTCAATTATATGCCCCAAATCTTCTATTAATCCTACTGCTCCAATTGTTGGGGTAGGCTGAATTGGTTCTCCGTCAGTTTCATTATATAGTGATACATTGCCGGAAACGATTGGTACATTAAGATATTTGCAAGCNTCAGAAATACCTCTAATACAGTTAACAAATTGCCCCATAATTTCGGGTTTTTCAGGATTTCCAAAATTTAAATTATCTGTTGCGGCTAATGGTTTGGCTCCCACTGAAATAAGATTTCTATAAGCTTCTGCAACTGCTTGCTTACCCCCTTCAAAGGGATCAGCCTGACAGTATCTAGGGTTCACGTGAGAGGTGAAGGCGAGTGCTTTAGAGGTTTTATGAACCCTGACTATCCCGGCACCTTTTCCTGGTCTGCGGATGGTATCGGCCATAACCATATGATCGTATTGTTGATAAACCCAAGATTTCGACCCAAANTTTGGGTTTTGTAATAATCTTTTTAAAGCTAAAATTGGGTCAAGTTTTGGTGCTTCAAAATTTTTCAACTTTTTAGANGTTTTTGTAATATATGGNCGGTCATATTCTGGCGCTGTTCCTGAAAGTGCTTTTAACGGGAGTGAAGCTTTTACCTCTCCATTTTTCCAGACTTCAAATTTATCTTCTGCGATGGTTTTTCCAACGATNGCAAAATCTAAATCCCATTTTTTAAAAACTTCTTTAGCTTCTTTTTCCAGCTCTGGGTCCAAAACCATTAACATTCTTTCCTGCGATTCTGAGAGCATCATCTCGTAAGCGGTCATGTTCTCTTCNCGAATTGGAACGTTATCTAGATNNAATTCGATTCCAAGATTTCCTTTATCACCCATTTCTACAGCTGAACAAGTTAAGCCTGCGGCACCCATGTCTTGGATTGAAATAACAGCTCCTGTATCCATTAATTCGAGAGTTGCTTCCATTAAGCATTTTTCAGTAAATGGATCTCCTACCTGAACAGTCGGTCTTTTCTCCTCAATATTATCNTCNAATTCAGCAGAGGCCATCGTTGCTCCACCAACGCCATCTCGACCTGTTTTAGCGCCAAGATAGACAACCGGCATTCCAATACCAGAAGCTGCTGAATAAAAAACTTTGTCAGTTTTTACTAAACCAGCTGCAAAAGCGTTTACCAGGCAGTTACCATTGTATGATTTGTCAAATCTTAACTCCCCACCTATTGTTGGCACACCAAAACTATTTCCGTAACCGCCAATTCCTTCAACAACCCCATTGACTAGTGACTTTGTTTTTGGATGAGATAATTCTCCAAAAGATAGAGAGTTCATTGCGGCTATTGGCCTCGCACCCATCGTGAATACATCACGCAGAATTCCGCCCATTCCTGTAGCTGCACCTTGGTAGGGCTCTATAAATGATGGATGATTGTGACTTTCCATCTTAAATACGACGGCTTGTCCATCACCAATGTCTACAATACCAGCATTTTCGCCAGGGCCACAAATAACGTTCTCACCAGTGGTTGGAAGGGTTCTTAGCCATTTCTTTGATGATTTATATGAACAGTGCTCGTTCCACATTGCTGAAAAAATACCTAATTCTGTAAATGTAGGNNTTCTATTCAGTAAATTTAGTATTCTTTGATATTCATCTTTGTTAAGCCCNTGCGCGGCAATCAACTCTTCTGAAATNGCNGGTTCAGACATAACGTAAAATTCTTTCAATATTCTAGTAAAAGTGTTATCTTGTTGAGAAGAATTTAAAAAGAGCGAATTTAGGATTTCTCAAAAAAAAGGCTGAGCAATGCTCAGCCAAGTTCTATAGGGAGAAAATTGAAGAAATTATCTTCNTTTNANATNTAGATTTGATTTCGATAATTTTCAACAAACTTAACTGCATACTNGTTATGCGTAAAATGCATAACTACATTTTTTTTTGACTTTTTCTGAACGCTACTACCTCTTCAACAACAAAATCTCTAAATGCTGTCACTCTTTTTGAGTGTCTTAATTCTTCAGGATATGCTAAATACACAGGAACTTCACTAGATTTTATTTCTGGTAAAACTCTTTGAATGTTTGGGAAGTCATCTTCAATGTAGTCTGGTAACACTCCTATCCCGAGATNATGGATCACTCCTTGTAATACGCCNAAATANTTATTTACTGTGAGGTGACTTTCATGTTCTGACGCAAAAAGTTGCTTTATTAATTCCGAACCAGCAATAGTTTGAGGAGTGTCAAAGTTTTGGCTTATTATTCGGTGGTTGGAAAGTNCTTTTAAATTTTTTGGCACTCCATTTCTGCTAAGGTAGTCATCAGAACCAAATAAACGCATTGTAACTGACATCAATCTTCGTCGAACTAAATCGGCTTGGCTCGGTTCTTTCATTCTAATTGCTACGTCTGCTTGCCTCATCGGTAAGTCTAAAACACGTTCTTCTAGCATCAAATCAATCTTAAGATTTGGGTAAATTTCGTAGAGTCTTGATAAACGCGGAGCTAACCAGAGTGTTCCAAATGCAGTTGTGGTAGTTACTCGCAATTCTCCAAAGACCTCATCCTCACTATCTCTAATTCTCGCTGATGCCGCTTCGATTTCTTTGCTTATGCTTGATGTCGTATCTAAGAGTAATTCGCCTTGCTCTGTGAGTATTAATCCACGAGCATGTCTATGAAATAATATTGTATCTAGACTTTCTTCAAGAGCAGTTATTTGTCTGCTAACAGCAGACTGGCTTAAATGAAGTGTNTCACCAGCACGGGTTAAGCTTCCTGCGTTTGCAACTGCAAAAAATACACGCAATTTGTCCCAATCCATTGCTTGAGTCCTTTTCAGTAAACTAATTTAAAGCGAGTGAGTNTNCATTAAATAGTATTTTTTTATCTTTAATTCAATTACATTCAATTTATATTACGTTTTATTNATAAGATTTGTGAGTCGGTAATGGAATTTAAGGANATATCTTTAAGTGATCGTTATGATCTNAAGAAAGATCANATACTGTTAAATGGGACCCAAGCATTGGTAAGGTTGATGCTAATGCAAAAGGTTCGTGATAAGCATGATGGCTTAAATACAGCAGGTTTTGTGACAGGTTACAGGGGCTCCCCCATGGGGGCCGTTGATTTCCAGATGGAAAAAGCCTCTAAGAATCTTTCGAAAAATGATATTGTATTTCAACCTGGCCTCAATGAAGATTTAGCAGCAACTGCCCTTTGGGGTGCTCAGCAAGCTGAATTAAGACAAGAGGGTAAATTCGACGGTGTTTTTGGTCTCTGGTATGGAAAAGGCCCTGGTGTTGATCGTTCTGGTGACGTTATGAGGCATGCAAACATGGCAGGGACCTCTCAGCACGGTGGAGTTTTAATGGCTATGGGTGATGATCACACTGGCGAGAGCTCGACTACTCTGCATCAATCAGACTTTGCTTTGATTGATGCCATGATGCCTATTTTGTCTCCTGCGGGAGTTCAGGAAATCTTAGATTACGGTTTAATTGGTATAGCAATGTCCAGATTTGCAGGTGTTTGGGTTGGCTTGAAATGTATTAAAGATACTATTGAGGTGACTTCAGTTGTAAATGGAGATCCAGAGCGTTTAAAAATTTCTAAGCCTAAAATTGATGAGCCAGACGGTGGGCTTAATATAAGGCTGATTGATTTGCCAATCACCCAAGAAGAGCGATTACACAATTATAAGAGAGTAGCTGCTGAAAAGTTTGCTCGAGAAAATAACCTTGACCGCAATATCCATGGAAAATCAGATGCAAAGATTGGATTTGTCGCTGCAGGCAAAAATTGGTTGGATCTTGCTCATTCAATGGAGCTCTTGGGATTGGATGAGGAGGAATGTAACAGGATAGGTTTGAAAACATATAAAATTGGTATGATTTGGCCGCTTGATACTGAAACCTTTATAGAATGGTCAAAGGGTTTAGATCTGATCGTCGTAGTTGAGGAAAAGAGAAAAATATTAGAGCCTCAAATAAAAGAAGCAATTTTTGACTCAAAGATGAGCTGTCGAGTGTTGGGCTTTAAAGGGGAAGATGGTGGGGTATTGTTCCCAACAGAATATGCAATCGACCCAATTATGATTTCTCAAAAAATAGGTAAAATCTTATGTGATGAGGGTAGGCAATCGGAACAGTTATTAGCTGCCCTAGATTCCTTAAATGAGGCTTCAAAAGCAGATAACTCACCAGAGCTAGCAACCAGAACCCCNTATTTTTGTTCNGGTTGCCCACATAATACNTCAACNAANGTTCCNGANGGNTCACGNGCNTANGCNGGNATTGGTTGCCATTTTATGGTTCAGTGGATGGATCGAGATACTCTAGGTTTTACTCATATGGGGGGTGAAGGGGCGAATTGGATAGGTGAAGCACCTTTCTCAGAACGTTCACATGTGTTTCAAAATTTAGGTGACGGGACATATAATCATTCAGGAATACAGGCAATCCGTGCGGCAATTTCTGCAAATACAACAATAACTTACAAACTATTATTTAATGATGCAGTAGCAATGACTGGTGGTCAAGGAAATGATGGAAATTTAGATGCGTATAAAGTGGTCAATGAGCTTTATGCATTTGGAATCAAAAATTTAGCGGTAGTATATGATGAAAAAGAGGATATAAATATTAATTTATTTCCAAAAGGCATTGAAATAAAAGAAAGAAATGAACTTATAAACGTTGAAAATAAATTTAAGGAATTATCTGGGGTTTCAGCAATTGTGTATATTCAGACTTGCGCTGCCGAAAAAAGGCGACGGAGGAAAAGAGGAAAATTCCCAGATCCTGATANAAGAATAATTATCAACCCTGCTGTTTGTGAAGGATGTGGCGATTGTGGTATTCAATCTAACTGTGTTTCAATAGTACCAGTTGAAACTAAATTTGGACGCAAGAGGGAAATCGATCAATCTTCTTGCAATAAAGATTTTTCTTGCGTGAAAGGTTTTTGTCCTTCTTTTGTAACCGTCGAAGGTGGAAAGTTGAAAAAAGAGGTTGCAAAAAACTTCTNAATTCCAAAATTACCTAATCCAACTNTGCCTGAAATTAATGGAACTTATAATATAGTGATTACTGGGATTGGNGGTACCGGTGTGGTTACTATTGGTGCACTATTAGCTATGGCATCTCATCTAGATAATAAAGGGGCGGGTATGATGGAAATGGCNGGCCTCGCCCAAAAGGGTGGNGCTGTAAGTATCCATTGTAGAATTTCNGAAAAACCTGAAGATATAAATGCCATTCGTGTTGCAACTGGTGAGGCTGATGCCGTAATTGGTGGCGACTTAGTCACAACCGGTGGGCAAAAAACACTCAATTTGATGCAGGATGGTAGAACAAAAGCTATCGTCAATGAGCACGAAACAATAACAGGTGATTTTACAAGAGACGGGAAGTTTTCAATACCTTCTGACAGTCTATTATTGGCAATTTCTGCAAAAATTGGGGAGAAAAATTTAAGTTATTTTGACTTTTCGGAAATAAGCCGAAAGATGTTGGCTGATAGTATTTACGCTAATACGATGATTTTAGGAGCTGCCTGGCAAATGGGAATTGTCCCTCTTTCAAAGGCTGCGTTGCATAAAGCGATTGATTTAAATGGTGCGTATGTGGAGCAAAATATTCAAGCATTCGAATTAGGTAGACTGATAATCGTTGACCCTAGTTTTATGAAAGATGCAGTTGATAAAAAGTTTACAAATTCACCCGCCACAAGTGAAAGTAAATTGAGTAACTATTTTGAGCATATTGAAAAATATCAAGATAAGAATTTGGTTAAGAAATTTAAGTCAGTGATCGGAAAAATTGAAGATCCAGAACTAAAAGATATTGTATTACAGTCATATCACAAAGTATTAACCTACAAAGATGAATATGAAGTAGCAAGATTACACCTTGATATGGTTCGCAATAAGTTAAGAACTCAGTTTTCTGAATTTAAGAAACTTTCTTTTCATTTAGCACCTCCACTATTTGGTGGGTCTGGGCCAGACGGCCGGCCGGTAAAACGAGAATTTGGTTCCTGGGTGCTTATAGTGTTTAAGGTGCTAGCAGCTTTAAAGTTCTTAAGAAAAACAAGATTTGATCCTTTTAGGTATAGTTCTGATCGCAAACTTGAAAGATCATTGCTTAAGCAATTTGAAAATGATTTGGATATTTATGGGAGAATGGCTCTTACCGAGAAAAAAGATTTGGTGGCAGAGCTTTTTAGCTTGCCATTAAATATTAAAGGCTTTGGAATTGTAAAAGAGAAAGCTTATGAGGTCGCCCAATTAAGACGCAAAGAACTTATTATGGCCATAAACGAAAAATCCTCAGAAAAAATTGCTGCTGAATAATTATTTTTTTTGAACAAAAAAGGTTAATATCTTATCATCTTTTTGGTTTTTTAATAATTTATGGCCTTGCTCTCTACAAAAATGTGGCACATCGACAATTGCTGCTGGATCATCAGCAATTACCTTCACAATTTGATTGGTTTCTAAAGACTTTAATCTTTTTCGAATCTTTAATACGGGAAGAGGGCACAAAAGCCCCGTAGCATCTAATTCGTCATCATATTTCATAAATTTTCAGATAAACTTGTTTTTTTCACTTGTCTAGCGTCCTATTAGGGCGCACATAACATATGATTGCCGATTTTATGGGCAGTAAGGACTGATATGTTTGGTTTTGATATATTTACTTCTAGTTTGGCTATCTCGGCGATAATCTCACTCATAGCAGGAGTTTTGAGTTTTCTGTCTCCATGCGTTTTACCAATTGTTCCACCATATATTGCCTATATGAGCGGAATTTCGATGAATCGTCTGTCTACTGGAAAATATCAAAAAATAGAAACGTTATTTCCAGCCTTTATGTTTATAATAGGTCTTTCGACCGTATTTTTAATAATGGGATTAGCAGTTTCAGCGTTTGGTAGTTTTTTCTTGAGCAACCAGCTTATCTTAAGTCGTAGCTCAGGTCTTTTGATTATTATAATTTCGTTGCATTTTTTAGGGTTATTTAGAATTCCATTTCTCGATTCGGACTTGCGATTTGAATCTAAATCATATGTTGGGACTTCATTTGGTGCTTATTTACTTGGACTAGCTTTTGCATTTGGTTGGACTCCTTGTATTGGGCCTCAACTCGGAGCGATTTTAGCACTTGCTGCAACAGGAGATTCCATAATAGCCGGCACCTTTCTTTTGATGGTTTACGCTATTGGACTTGGAATTCCTTTTATTCTATCAGCGTTATTTATTTCAAAATCAATGATACTATTAACAAAACTCAAAAAGCATATGGTTCTAATAGAAAAAATGATGGGTGGTTTACTTCTTTTAGTTGGTATTTTACTTATTACTGGAGATTTTTCTAAAATTTCTTTTTTCTTGCTGGAGAAAATACCTTTTTTGGCTTTTATAGGTTGAGGCTTTTTAAGATTTCTGGGAATTTTTGGAACGTAAAACATAAAGTCTTATGGCGCCAGCAAGACTACATTTATCGTCTCTTTGCAGATCAATCTCGGTGATTAATCGATTGATAGATATGTTGTCAATGGCTGCTTTTTCACAGAAAGCGTACCAAAAATTATCTTCTAGGCTTATACTTGTGCTGTGACCATTTATTAAAATAGATCTTTTTTTTGGTCTTTGATATATCTGTTCGAATGTCATTCTTTAAATTTGTTTTGATTAATCATTGAAACTGATCGCTTACAAAGCAATTCTCCACAGAATTTATATTAATTATTGGGTCCGATCATTTTTTCTGGTCTTACTATTTCATCAAATGTCTTTGAATCGGTAAAGCCTAGTTTTATTGCTTCCTCTTTTAAGGTTGTCCCGTTTTTGTGAGCTGTTTTCGCAACGATGGTAGCGTTATCGTAACCGATAATAGGTGCTAAAGCGGTCACTAACATCAAGCTTTCTTCCATAAGTTTGTTTATTTTTGCCTCGTTTGCTATAATGCCATCAATACAATTAGTAGTAAACGAAGCACAAGCATCGCCTAATAATTGCATTGATTGCAAAATATTGTATGCCATCATTGGTTTAAATACATTTAGCTCAAAGTGGCCCTGACTTCCTGCAAAGCTGACTGCGACNTCATTCCCAATAACCTGCGCGCACACCTGCGTTATCGCCTCAATTTGAGTTGGGTTGACTTTTCCGGGCATTATCGAAGATCCGGGCTCATTTTCTGGTAATGACAATTCACCTAAACCACTGCGTGGTCCAGAGCCAAGAAATCTTAGATCATTGGCAATCTTGAAAATTGAAACTGCTACGGTTTTTACTGATCCAGATAGCTCTACAATGGCATCATGGGCAGCGAGAGCTTCAAATTTATTTGGNGCTGTGTAGAAGGGCAGCTTAGTTATGGCAGCTATATTTTCAGCAATCGTAACATCCCATCCTTTTTTTGTGTTNAGGCCAGTTCCAACTGCTGTTCCCCCTTGTGCTAATGCATAGATATTTTCAAGAGCATTCTCTACTCGATTAATACCTTGTGATATTTGGTGAGCATAACCAGAAAATTCTTGGCCTAATGTCAAGGGCGTGGCATCTTGTGTATGAGTGCGCCCAATCTTAATTATTTTNCTGAATTCGTTAGATTTATCCTCCAAAGAATTGAGAAGCATCTGGAGCATAGGAATTAAAGAATTTTTTGCCGTAATGGCTGCTGATATATGCATTGCAGTTGGAAAAGTGTCATTGGATGATTGTCCCATATTACAATGATCGTTTGGATGTATTGGCTTTTTGCTTCCTATTTCTCCACCTAAAAGCTCAATTGCTCTATTTGCTATAACTTCGTTAGCATTCATGTTTGACTGTGTGCCAGATCCGGTTTGCCAAACTACTAAAGGAAAGTGATCATCTAATTTTCCATCAATAACTTCTTGAGCTGCTTTTGAGATTGCATTTCCNAGATTTGCATCNAAATCNCCAAGTTCNACGTTCGCTTGAGCACNGGCTTTTTTNATAANACCCAGNGCATGAATTANTGGTANAGGCTGTNTTTCTGAACCGATNGGAAAGTTTTTNATAGATCTTTGNGTTTGTGCNCCCCAATATTTNTCACTTGGCACTTCTAATGGCCCAAAACTATCTGTTTCTGTTCGGGTTTTAGTCATGAAGTTCTTCCTTTTAACTTTTCNTNGANATATAAGTGTTAAGCACNGCAATAACAATAAAAAGCTAAATNGNNNTTNGCNNNGANTAGCTNNTTTTTANNTTNAGATTATTTTCTGAAGCTATCTAGCGATACTATNTCAGCTTCGTTTTTATCCTCGCTTTCAACCGTTACCATTTCAGCCTCTTTGGTTGTTTGACGCTCTTTCTCTTCTTGGTCGTCAAATTTCAACCCAAATTCAACGGATGGGTCTACAAATGAGATGATCGATAAAAATGGTATTTTAAGCTTTTCTAATTGATCTCCAAAATTCAATGTAATCGTGAAGCTATCATTGCTCACAGATAGGCCTTCAAACCAGTTTTGAATTACGATTGTCATCTCATTTGGATGTTTATCCATCAACCATTCAGAGATTTTAACTGATGGATGCATTGTGTTAAAAGTAATGTAAAAGTGATGCTCTCCAGGAAGACCGCCGTCTTCAATAATTTCCATTACGTTCTTTACTAGTGTTCGCAATGAGGCTTGCATTAATTCGTTATAGTTCAATTGATCAGCCATTTTTTTCTCCAGAAAGACAATCTAACAAATACTATATCTTATTATCTTTTAATTGTATTAAATAAATATAAAAGTAAAAGCATAGTTTTATTGATAGGGTAGATTTTAAAATGAAAAAGGTTGAGTATACTGTTTTAGGGCTAAACATGGAAAGTATTTCCGTGATTTATGGTATTTTTTTAATATCTTGGGGAATAATAATCTCGGTGATTAGTAATAGTGCTTCGGTTACTTCTTTTATTCCAACGATAATTGGTATTCCGATATTAATCTTGTCACTTTTTGCTATATGGTTTTCTGCAAGAAAAAAAATGCTTATGCATTTTTCGGTCATATTTGGGCTATTAGCATTTATTGGAGGTTTTGATTTTTTTCGTGATCTGTTGAGTTATGAAGGAATATTTTTAAACTTTTATGCTTCAACTTCAAAGTTAATGCTCTTATTGACAGGGGGGGTATATTGCTTTTTATGCATTCAATCATTTAGATTTGCACGAAAAAC
>PARX01000022.1 GCA_002712045.1 Paracoccaceae bacterium | reverse complement strand
TGGTTTTGTTTCGATCATTTTGGAAAATGGGGAGATTTTACATAGGCATAAGGTAGAAAAGGGAGATATATGGCGATCTTCAACATCCAAGAAGGCACCTATTGAAGATTGGATTGAATTAGCTATTGAGAGGCAGGCAATTACTGGCTCAAAAGCAGTTTTTTGGCTGGATGATACTCGTGCTCATGATATTGAACTAATAAATTATGTTCGAAATACATTACAAAACAAAGGTTTGGAGGGTAAATTTGAAGTCATGTCTCCTCGTCAAGCAACTCGTTATACTTTGGAAACAATTGGAAGTGGTGAGAATATTATTGCAATTTCTGGTAATGTTTTAAGGGATTATTTGACGGATCTCTTTCCTATTTTGGAGTTGGGAACATCTGCAAAGATGCTCTCCATTGTTAAGTTGATGAACGGTGGTGGTCTTTTTGAAACAGGTGCTGGAGGTTCGGCACCAAAGCATGTGCATCAGTTAAACCAGGAAAATCATCTAAGGTGGGATTCTTTAGGTGAGTTTTGTGCTTTAGGTGAGTCTTTAAAATATTTTGCAAGTAAGGCTTCATGTGAAATTGCGAATATTTTAGGTGAAGGTGTTGAGTTTGCGACTCAATCGATTTTAGATAATGACAAATCCCCAATGCGCAAAGTAGGCCAACCCGATAATAGAAGTAGTCATTTTTATTTTGCTTTATATTGGGCGCAATATTTGTCAGAGAATGTAAAGGATTCTATTTTATCGAAGTATTACAATAATTTATTTAATGANCTTAAATCAAATGAAGAAATTATATTAAAAGAACTAAGTGCCTGCTCTGGTACAGAAGTGGATTTATCTGGTTATTTTCATCCAGATCCGGCTAAAGTTAGCCGNGNAATGCGNCCAAGTNAAACNTTTAATNAAATAATNGATAAAATATAATANTTTATNNGGCNTTNTNNAAGNNGATAATCTATTACTTGTCGTATCTNTATATTAGGAATATATTATTTNTATGAGTAAANTTCAAAAAGATGTTGNTAGGCACCCTGAAAAGGTTAATANGCCAAGCTCTCCAATTTCACGTAAACCACCTTGGATTAGAGTAAAAGCTCCTNTTTCAGCAGGGTATCGAAATACCAAAGCAATAATAAAAGAAAACGAGCTTGTGACTGTTTGTGAGGAGGCTAACTGCCCTAACGTTGGGGAATGTTGGTCTCAGGGGCATGCAACAATGATGATAATGGGTGATATTTGCACTCGNGGATGCTCCTTCTGTAATATTTCTACTGGCAAACCNAATGCATTAGATGTTTTTGAGCCAGGCAGGGTAGCACTCGCTGTCTCTAAGTTAGATTTGAAACATGTGGTTATTACNTCAGTTGATAGGGATGATTTGGTGGATGGAGGGGCTGATCACTTTGTAAAAACAATTAGNGCCATAAGGAAAAAGTCTCCTGAAACAACAATAGAGATACTAACTCCTGACTTTTTAAAATGTGATGAATATGCTTTAATAAATATAGTCGAGGCAAAGCCAGATGTTTTTAATCACAATCTTGAAACGGTACCTTCTCTTTATCCTAATGTTAGGCCAGGCGCACGTTATTTTCATTCGCTTCGACTACTACAAAGAGTAAAAGAAATAGACCCCAGAATTTTCACTAAATCCGGTATTATGGTCGGTTTAGGAGAGANGAAGATTGAAGTTCATCAGGTTATTGATGATATGCGCTCAGCAAATATNGATTTTTTNACTATCGGGCAATACTTNCAACCAACTAATAAACATCATCCTTTAAACCGTTTTGTTAATCCCAAAGAGTTTAGCGATTATTATAGATATGCTCTTGGCAAAGGATTTCTAATGGTATCGTCAAGTCCGTTAACTCGTTCAAGTTATCATGCAGGAGAAGATTTTAAGAAGTTAAAAGTTGCANGACTCAAAAANTTGAGTACTTCAATNAATCATTAAATTTNACTTTTCCAATGAAAGGTAGGTTTCTATTTCTTTGGGCGTAATCAATGCCGTAGCCTACGACGAATTCATCTGGAATTTCAAACCCTGTCCATGTAGCTTTTATATCCACCTCTCTTCTAGAAGGCTTGTCCAATAGTGCGCAGACTTCAATTCTCTTGGGGTTCCGAGTTCCTAAGAGCTTTAGTACATGCTTAAGAGTATGTCCGGTATCAACAATATCCTCAACTAACAACACATCTTTTCCCTCTATTTCCACACGCAGATCCTTCAAAATCCTGACTTCTTTAGAGCTTTCAGTTGAATTCCCATANCTAGATGCCTCTAAAAAATCTACTTCTACAGGAAGATCCAACTCTCTCACTACATCAGCTATAANTACAAACGAACCTCTTAACAGTCCTACGACGATGAGCTTATCCGTTCCTTTAAATGCTGACGAAATTTCTAAAGCTAAGCCTTCAACACGTGCTGCAATTGATTTTGCAGATATAAGCTGTTCTATTATATAATTTGAGTGATTCATAATTCTCCCTTGCATTCTTGCCTTAGTTTAGAAAAAAGCAAATGAAATGTCACAAAAAAAATAAAATTAAAGTAANATTTATGCCAAAACATTCTGAAAATAGAAAAGTACCTTATAGTGCCTCAAAAATGTTTGATTTAGTATCAGATATAGAGAGTTATCCAGCTTTTTTACCATGGTGTTCTGGGGCAAGAATTAAACGTCAGTATGATGCTGATAATAAATACGTAATAATAGCGGATTTAATAATATCATTTAAAGCATTTAGAGAGCAGTTTACTTCTGAAGTTACTTTGGACAGAAATTCAAATGAAATTCTAGTTAATTATGTTGATGGCCCATTTAAATATTTAATAAATAGATGGCAATTCACGGACGAAAAGGATGATGAGTGTATGGCCGCGTTCGCGGTTGATTTTGAGTTTAAGTCTAAAATACTGCAAGCGTTAATTGGTATCGTCTTTAACGACGCAATGGTTAAGATTGTAGGTGCATTTGAAAAAAGGGCATTTGACTTGTATGGTTTAGATAACGAAGCGTGATATCTTAAAAATCTGTCGCAACACCTCCTTCATGTTTTCTTCTTTTAACAAAATCTTTTAATTCTTCTTTAATAGCTTCATCCATATGAGGTGGTGTAAACTCATTTATAATGTTCTTATAAATCTTATGAGCCCTTTGAGCCGTCCAGACAGCGCCATTAAGATCCCACGCCTCATAATTGCTCCAATCGCTCGCAATCGGGCTATAAAAAGCTGTCTCATACCTTTCCTGAGTGTGGTCAACACCAAAATAATGCCCATTGGGACCCACTGATTTTATTGCATCTATAGCAATGTCTTCTGGTCTTGTTTTCGTAATTTCCTTATCACAGTAACGTTGTATCATTTGGATTAACTCGCAGTCCATTACCAGTTTTTCAGGCGATGCTATCAATCCTCCTTCAAGCCAACCAGCAGCATGATATACAAGATTGGTTCCTGAATGAACAGCCGACCATAAAGAATTTGAAGTTTCCCACATCGCTTGTCCATCTGGAATATTTGCTGTGCATACTCCTGATGATCTCATAGGTATGTTGTAGAATCTTGCCATTTGACCTGTCATTTGTGTTGCCCTCATATATTCAGGTGTGCCAAAGGCAGGTGCCCCTGTTTTCATATCAACATTTGATGTAAATGTTCCTATTACCACTGGACACCCAGGATTTATAACTTGAAGCAAAACTAATGCTGCTAAACCCTCAGCAATTGAAAGAGTGACTGCGCCAGACATCGTTACGGGCGCCATTGCGCCTGCTAAGGTAAAAGGAGTGACCACTACCGCTTGATTTCGTCTTGCGTGGATCATCGCTCCCTCTAGCATAGGAAAGTCATGTTTTAGCGGAGATACAGAATTGATATTTGTATACATTCTCGGTTTAGCATTAAACTCGTCCTCTGTTAAGCTGGCCGAGATTCTTACCATTTCCATTACATCTTCAACACGATCTTTTCCAAGAGAGTATGCGTGTACTACCTTATCAGTTAAGGTTAATTTTTCGTAAAGACAGTCTAAGTGTCTTACAGAAGGGTGAATATCAATTGGTTCGACAGGATATCCTGCACATCCGTGTAAACAATTAAAATATTGGGTTAATTTTACCAGATCTCTGAAGCCTTCAAAGTCTCCTGGCCGTTTACCTCTTTCTAAATCCCAGATATTAGGAGGAGAACTAACATTTAAGAAAGCAAGATTCTTACCACCTAAGGTAATCTTTCTTTCAGTATTTCTAGGAATAATATTAAAAACAGAAGGGGCTGTTTTCATTTTCTCCATGACAAAATAACGATCCATTTTAACATTTTGATCTGAAACTTTGCATCCTGCATCTTTTAATATTTTTAATGCTTCAGGATTTAAAAACTCAATACCTACATCTTCTAGAATCTTCATTGCACCGTTGTGAATATTTAAAACCCCTTGCTCGTCAAGTGGTTCAATTGGTGGGTCCTCCATAGTTGGTATCTTCCAGGGCATTTGATCAATGCTCTTAAGGCTTGACCGCCGAGTATTTCCACCACGTCCTCCGGCTCTTCTCTTTTTTTCCATAATTGTAAACTTTATTTGTTATTAATCAGTTACATTTAATAAAGGTTATAGGGTCTTAGTACTTTAAATTTATCAAAGACGACCTGTATTGTCGCATATATGCTATAAGCAAAAATTTTTAAGAAAAATTGAATTTATTACTAATTAGAAAATCTGGGATCTCCCCAATATGATTGAGTACAATATCAGTATATTTCATCAGCTCATCTCTTTTTGCTATTCCAGTTAAAACACCAATAGTACGCATATTGGCAGCTTTGCCTGCTAAAAGATCGTGAGTACTATCGCCAACCATAAATACCTTTGACCTATCAAGTTTGAACCTGCTGCAAAATTCTAAAAGCATTCCTTCACCAGGTTTAAAGCCGAAGCCGCTATCTGAACCCATTACAAGATCAAATAAATCTAGAATATTTGCAGATTTAAGATGAGCAACGGCGGGATCTATTCCATCATTTGTTGCGACACCTAACTTTATGTTATTGTCCTTAAATCTTTTTAATAGAGGCTTTAATGGTGTTGCAGCTTTAGTTTCAACAGATTCTGCTACATGATTCATATATTTTGTTAGTTTATTAATATCCCAGTCTGGGATTTCTGTAATTAGTTTTTGGGCTATCTCATAAGGTGTTCCAGCTATTACCACGCTGTGTTCATTAAACCTGTTATGAAACAAATCATAACCAATCAATGTACCCAGTCTTGTTGCCTTGTTATCATCACCTTCAGAAATTTGAGTTAAGAAGGTTTCTGCCCATTTTCCCCAAGTCTGATTAAAGTCAAAAAGTGTACCGTCTTTATCAAAAATTATACCGGTTAATTCCATATTAAATTTAATATTCCATGCTGATNTTTTAAGTTTCTAATTGAGAAAGAAGCATTTTCAAGCAATGATTAACAGACTTTCTTCTCACCTCATCTCGCCCGATTGCTCCAAAATCTATACTTTCAGTTTTTAATAAATTTGCCATTGATAAGGCAAAACAAACTCTTCCTTCAGGTTTATTCTCTGATCCTCCAGGGCCAGCAATTCCAGTAACACTAATGCCAATTGTTGTATTGGCAATTTTTCTGCAACCGTATGCCATCTCCTCAGCTATTTGCTCTGAAACCGCGCCATACTTTTTAAGAGTTGTGTCTGATATTGATAAAATTTGTAACTTTGCCAAATTCGAGTAAACAACAAACCCTTGGGTGAAAATTCTTGAAGCCCCAGGTTCCGATGTGATTGAGGCTGAAAGGGCACCTCCAGTACAACTTTCAGCAGTGCTTATTGTCGCAGACTTTTTAATGCATAGCTTTAATAATTTTTTGGTTGAAGTCATAACCTTGCCTAAATAATTATAAAGTAAAATGTTATTATTGAAAAAGTGACGCATCCTGCCAAACAGTCATCAAGCATAACTCCTAATCCACTTTTTAAGTTATCCGCCCATAAAATTGGTCCAATTTTCACAATATCAAAAAGACGAAAAATGATAAAAGCAAAGATAAGTTCTAAATATGGTAAAGATGAGAAAGTGATTTTTTGATAATCAAGANAATAAAATATTGGTATTANGCTNATCCACTGGCCAACTAATTCATCAATTACAATNTCAGATGGATCCTTATTGTTGTGACTCGTTATTATTTTTTCACAACACCACCAACCTCCTAAAAATAAAATTGTAGTAAACAATATAAAAGAGACAAATCCAAATATTTTAAAAAACAAAACGCCAAAAATTAATGAAATTATACTGGCAAAAGTACCTGGAAAAAAAGGAAAATACCCGATATAAAAGATTGTTCCAAAAAATTTAATCAATTTTTTTTAACCGTCGCAATTGCCTGTGTTGCTATTCCTTCTTGTCTACCTATGAACCCTAGCTTTTCAGATGTGGTTGCCTTAATGCTTATTCGTTGCTCCTCTATGTCTAATATACGGGAAATATTATCTTTCATTTCTTTAACATGTGGGGTTATTTTAGGTTCTTCGCAGATAATAGTGCAATCAATATTTGATATAAAAAAACCCCGATTTTTTAAAAGGTTTTTTGAATGNGTCAAAAATATCTCCGAATNTTTATTTTTCCACTCGGGTTCGTTTGGTGGGAACCATCTACCAATATCGCCTTCAGCAATAGCGCCATATAAGGCATCTGTTATAGCGTGCATAGAAACATCTGCATCTGAATGGCCCTTCAANGAATATTTGTAAGGAATTTTTATACCACATAATATTATTGTCTGNCCTTTATCAAAGGCGTGTACATCATATCCAATACCAGTTCTAAACTCAGTATAAGTATTCTGTCNTGTATTATTATTTATAATATCAGCCATAGTTGTGATCTTCTTATTATCTTCCTCACCATCAACAAATTTTACTCTTAATCCATTTTTTATTGCAAGACCTACGTCATCAGTTTTACTCTCATCTTTTTTATTGTAAAATTCAACAATATCCCGCTTGTAAAATCCTTGAGGCGTCTGCGCATTATATAAGTTCGTNCGTTCAATATCCGCTACAACAAGTGAGTTTTTAACTTTCCATGTCGTATCAGTAATTTTTAACCCTGGAGCCGCAGCACCATGTTTTTGCGTTTGTTTTATAATGGTCTTTATTAGTTTTTTGCTGACAAAGGGCCTAGCTCCATCATGGATTAANACTAACTCATCTGAGGGTATTTTTTTCAGTCCCTGAAAGACACTATCTTGTCGTAGTTTTCCACCATATGTCAATTCTACTGGGCCTTTTAAGAATGGTAGAATTTTGGTATCAAAATATTCCTGATGGTTTTTATTTATTACCACAATTATTTTTTTTATTTCAAACATTGTTAGGAATTTATTTGTTGTTAAAGCTAATATTGGCGTGCCATCTATTTCCTGGTATTGTTTAGGTAATTGACCACCAGCTCTGCTACCTATTCCCGCGGCGACAATTATCACATTTGATTTCTTTGTATTATCATTCATTTTTTTTTGGTTTTGAAAATTAATTACTAAGATTGCTTATCATAGCAAATCTTTCTAAAGATACTATATCATTATCTGGTTTTTAAAATGTCTGGTTTTTTATCAAATAAGAGTATTACTTCTCCGGTCTTTCTTGCTCCTCTTGCAGGAACGACTGATCTTCCATTTAGAAATCTAGTTAATTCCTTTGGTGTTGGCTTAGTTGTGTCAGAGATAATAGCATCTAAAGAACTTTTATCTGGTGGAANCAACGCAATAAAAAGGTCTAAAATAGGAAACCATGTTGAGAATACTTCNGTACAAATTAGTGGTTCAGATTCTACTATAATGGCAGATTGTGCCCGATTGTGTGAAGATAATGGAGCAAAGATAATAGATATTAATATGGGATGTCCTGCTAAAAAAGTTGTTAATGGCTATGCTGGATCTGCATTAATGAAGGATTTGAATATTGCTCAAAAAATTATCGAAAGTGTCGTTAATGCTGTAAAGGTACCAGTCACATTAAAGACCAGGCTTGGTTGGGATCATAACGATTTAAATGCACCATTATTGTGTANAGCCGCTGAGGATTTGGGTGTTGAAATGATAACTTTACACGGTCGTACGCGGTGTCAATTCTTTAAAGGTAATGCAGATTGGAAGGGTATAAGGAAGACTGTCACTCGAACAAATATTCCAGTAATTGCTAATGGGGATATTGTAGACATCAAAACCGCGCTGACAGCTTTGAATCACTCAAAAGCTTCTGGTATTATGATTGGGCGCGGTGTGGCGGGTAAGCCATGGTTATTGTCTGAGATATCTTCTTCAATTTATGGCACAGAGGCACCACGAATACCTTTTGGCATAAAGCTTGGGGAAATGATTATAGGTCATTATGAAGATGTTTTAAGTTTTTANGGTNATAAATTAGGCGTTAAAAAATTTAGAAAACATATCAATTGGTATTTAAAACCAATTGTAAAGGATAATTGCAAGATACGNAAAAGGGCAGTTATTGAAGAAGATCCAAAACTTATTATAAAAATGATAAAGTTTTTATTTGAAAATACTAATTTTGAAAAAAAGCCATATGAAANATTCTGATATTTGGGACACGCTACCATTTGCTTGCATTTTGTCTGATATTAAAGGTTCAATAATTGACATAAATTCTGCTGGAGAGGTTTTCTTAAATATTGCAAGAAATACAATCTTAATGAAACCCATACAGCAATACTTGAGAGTNGATTTNGATTTGTTGGGTTGTTTTCAAAATTTTCCAAATTCTGCAAGTAGATCGAAATTTAAAGATATTTCTATTACTGTTAATACAACAACNATCATAACGGATTTGTGGATTGTATTATTAGACAATAAGTTTTTATTGGTTTTTCATCCAACNGATGATAATAGTCTTAATAATATTTTGTTAACGGAAAGTGCAAGTAAATCTGTAGTTGGTATGGCAGAAATGCTTGCTCATGAAATAAAAAACCCAATTGCAGGCATTATTAGCGCGGCTCAGTTGCTTGAGATGACCCTTTCNTCAGATGATCGAANATTAACTAAACTAATTAAAGATGAAACAAAAAGAATTTTAGATTTATTAAAACAATTTGATAAATTTGGTGATTTACGAAAGCCCGAATTAAAAGCTGTAAATATTCATCATGTGATAAAGAAATCTATTAAAATTTGTAAATTAAGTTTGATAAAAAATGTATTAATTGAGGAAAATTATGATCCGTCTTTGCCAGATATTTTTGTAGATCAGATTCAGTTAGANCAAGTTTTTGTAAATTTAATTGAGAACTCAATTAACGCATTAAAAGATCATCNTAATGGTAAGATTACATTTAGAACCTTTTACGAAAAGGGGCTTTTTTTTAAGACAGAAGAGGGCGTTAAGAATGAATTGCCTCTACACATTCAGATTGAAGATAACGGTTCTGGGATACCTGAGAGCCTTATAGATAAAATATTTGATCCATTTATTACTGGATCTGTTAATGGAACTGGATTGGGGCTTTCTCTGGTGTCTAAGATTATCTTATCACATAATGGATTGATTAAATGCTCAAGAGTCAAAGATCTTACGATATTTAGGATTTCTTTGCCAATCATATAAAGCGGGAGATATTAAATGGATGGTACGATATTAATAGCAGATGATGATAAAACTATAAGGACAGTTCTATCTCAGGCGTTAACTAGAGCTGGCTGCAAAGTTAAATCTACTTCTTCGCTTACTACTTTAGAAAGATGGATAAAAGAAGGTATCGGAAATGTTGTGATCTCCGACGTAATTATGCCTGATGGTAATGGTCTGGAGTTGTTGCCAGAGATAAGAAAAATTAGACCTAATCTACCAGTAATTATAATTTCTGCACAAAACACGTTAACTACTGCAATTAAAGCTGAGGAAGGTGAAGCATTTGATTATCTACCTAAACCATTTGATTTGCCGGATTTGTTAAAAAAAGTTTCATTAAGTTTAAAAATAAAAGAAAAGCCATCAATAACTCAACTTCCAGAATTGAATGAAGAATTACCATTAATTGGTTCCTCTACAGTAATGCTGGATCTCTACCGTGATCTTGCTAAGCTTATGAATAAAGAGGGTCCTGTTTTGATCAACGGTGAAAGCGGTAGTGGAAAAACCTTGATTGCAGAAATATTACATAACTTTAGTGATCGTCGTAATTTACCACTTATAAAAATGCAAATCGAGTTTTTTTCTGAGTATGAAAAATCTATAGATCAAATCGAACTGGCAAAAGGAGGGACAATCTTAATTGAGGATCTTAATAGTTTCGAAAATAAACAACAAGAAATTTTAACAAGGTTGTTAGATCATAATTTTAGAAATAATCCCAGATTTCTTGTAACAAATAAAAGTTTTAACGACCCTCGAAAGCATTCTAATCTCATTGAACCTAGCCTGCTTTTTAGATTAAATAAATATACAATTAATGTTCCTGCATTACGGTTTAGGATGAGTGATATTGACGAATTGATTACCTCTTACATTAAAAAATTTAGTAATCTATCTCAGGACCATATAATCTTTGAAGACGGGGCAATCGACATGTTGAAGGATTATTACTGGCCTGGAAATGTACTTCAATTAAATAATGTTTTGTCTTATTTATTAAGGTACGAAGCTGATCAATTTATTTCTAAGAATCAGATAAGAAAGTTGCTTGATATCCAGCCTAAATTTGGTGCTCAGGATGAAGCAGGGAAAAGATTGTCGGATATTGTTGAGTGTCATGTAAAAAAATATTTTGATGGTCACGGTGGTTTGCTGCCGCCAAAGGGCGTATACCAGAGAATAATTAAAGAGCTTGAAACTCCAATAATTGAAGTTTCACTAAGAGCATGCAAGGGAAATCAATTAAAATGCGCCGAACTGCTAGGTATAAATAGAAACACACTTCGTAAAAAAGTTAAAAATATTAATATTGACGTAGCAAAATATAAAAAGCTGATGTAATATTACAACATAAATCTTAAATGGGCATTATTGTTGCAACATATCTATGTATAAGCGCTTAACAGAAAGGTTGACGGCTCGGCCATCGTTAACAATTCTTCTCGAGAAGTTAGGTACTTTTAGAGAGAATAATTTTTTACAGAATTTTGGGGCGTTACTAATAGTAATATCTGGCCCAACTTTAGCAATTTTTACATTATTTTATCTAAATATTGTAGAGCAAGAAATGCGCCCTCAATGGGTTCGAATTATTATTTTTGCGGATGTTTTATATGTAATTATTATCGCATCTTTAGTTATAAAACGAATTGCAATTGTGGTTGCTGCTAGAAGGGCTAAATCTGCCGGTTCTAGATTACACTTAAGACTGACTGGTGTTTTCGCTATCTTAGCTTTAATCCCCACAATATTGGTAGCAATTTTTGCAATGGTTACTGTTAATTTTGGCTTAGAAGAATGGTTTTCTTCAAGGGTTAGCAACGTTGTTAAAACAAGTCATGCAGCAGCACAAGCGTATGAAGCTGAGCATGAGGAAGGTTTAAGAGCAGATGTGGTGGCTTTTGCGCTTGCTTTAGACAGCAGGTATTCTCAGGTTGGGTCAGTCAGTAATGGCTTATTACGAGTGTGGTTATCAGAGATTCAGCAACAAATACAAAGAGGATTCAGAGAAGCCTATATTGTAGATTCTAACGGCAAATTAATTTTAAGAGGTGAAAGAAGTTATGAGTTTGATTTTGAAGAGCCACCTGATAATTTCTTAAGTGATGTTCATTCTAATGGCATATTAATAATTAAGGATTGGTCTAATAATGAATTTAGGGCTGTGAAATCTCTCGATTCATATCAAGATAAATTTTTGTACGTCAGTCGGGTTGTCGATGGTGATATTCTCAATTTATTAGATGAGACAAAACTTACAGTTACAAAATACCAACAACATGAGAATAATAGGGCTATGCTTTTATTTGATTTTGCAATTATATATATCGTTTTTGCAATATTACTCATTTTGGTAGCGGTATGGGTTGGCTTGTGGTTTGCTGAGAGAATTGCACAACCTGTTGGCCAGCTAGCCGCCGCTGCTCAAAGAGTTGGGGCAGGAGATCTAGAGAGCAGAGTTAAGGTTGATAGAGACGACGATGAAATATCGATGCTCGGAAGGGTATTCAATCAAATGACTAGGCAGCTTAAAGGTCAGCGCGATGCGTTATTGGATGCAAACAAGACATCAGAAGCTGGAAGGAGGCAATTTGATTCTGTTTTGTCTGGCGTTACATCCGGTGTTATTGGATTAAATGTTTCTGAAGAAATTGACTTTATTAATCCTGCTGCGTCTGAGATGTTAAAGCTTGATAAATCTAATCACATTGGTAGCTCATTACTTAATATTGCACCCGAATTTGAAGATTTATTATTAAAACTTAAAGGTGAAAAAATAGACGTAGCTCGAAGAGAAATTCAAGTTTCAAGAAAAGGAGGATCAGAAAATCTGCTGGTTCGAATTGCAACTCGAGAAAACAACAAAGGTGTAATTGAAGGTTATGTGGTAACTTTTGATGATGTAACTGACTTAGTTAATGCCCAAAGAATGGCTGCTTGGGGTGATGTCGCTCAAAGAATTGCTCATGAAATTAAAAATCCATTAACTCCAATTAAACTATCAGCCGAGAGATTAAAACATAAGTTTTTACCAATCGCAGGAGAAAATGAAGAAAGTTTAACACAATATACTGATGTTATTGTGAGGCAAACTGAAGATTTAAGGCGAATTGTTGATGAGTTTTCTAAATTTGCAAGAATGCCGAAGCCAGAAAGGAAGCCGGCGAATATTATTAAGTTGATTGAAGATGTGATATATCTTGAAACTTCTAGAGAAAATCAAGTTAGCAACATTATTTTTGCAAAACCAGATCCTATCTTCCTAACTATTGATGCTAGTATGATTTCACAATGTTTTACTAATTTATTAAAAAACGCTGGTGAAGCAATCGAGGCATTTATTAATAAGTTTGGCGAAGAAAACTATCAGCCAACGATATCTGTTAACTTCGAAATTTCAAAAAAAGAGATTATAATTTGCATATCGGATAATGGAATTGGACTTCCAAAGGATCGCTCACGATTATTTGAGCCNTATGTGACTACAAGAGAAAAAGGGACTGGATTAGGTTTGCCAATTGTAAAAAAAATAATTGAGGAACATGGTGGTGAATTTTATCTNGAAGATGCTTTAAGAGTGAATAATGACAATCATTATGGTGCACGTGCGAGGATCAAATTTTTAAAAAGCNAACTAGAATAATCACNTATTTAAGAAAAGGAAAATAAATCTTGGGTAATATTTTAATTGTTGATGATGAAAAAGATATAAGACATTTGATTGGCGACATTTTAACGGATGAAGGACATAATACCCGATTAGCTGCAAATAGCACTGAATGCATAAGTGAGATAAACAAATCACCACCAGATCTACTAATTTTAGATATCTGGTTAAAAGATAGCAATATGGATGGTATCGATATCTTGAAGGTTGCTCAGAGNGATAACCCGTCGGTTCCAGTGGTNATTATTTCTGGACATGGNAATATTGAGATCGCTGTCGCAGCCATCAAACAAGGGGCGTATGATTTTATTGAGAAACCATTTAACACTGATCAGNTACTTGTAGTAATTAANAGAGCNNTAGAAGTATCAAATTTGCGTAAAGAAAATAGTGCTTTGAGATTAAGTGAATTTGGCAACTCAAAAATGATTGGTAAGTCTGGACCATTTAAAACTCTTAAGAATAACTTGGATAAGGTTACAAAATCCAATGGCCGCTTACTTTTATCTGGACCGCCAGGCTCAGGTAAAGAAGTAGCTGCCAGGTACGTCCATCAGAACTCAAATAGGAATTTGTCTCCTTTTGTAACTTTAAACTGCGCCTCAATTGAAAGTAACAGAATGGAAGAGGTATTATTTGGCTCCCAAAGAGGTAATCATGAAGTTGTNGAAGGGCTTTTAGAACAGGCTCATGGTGGAATTGTGTATTTTGATGAAATTGCTGATATGCCGATAGGAACACAGTCTAAGATATTACGTGTGTTAGTTGATCAACAATTTATTAGATTGGGCGGAACTGATATTGTTAGGGTGGATCTGCGAGTAATATCATCTACAACTAAGAATTTAAAAACATTAATTACTGAAGGAAAATTTCGAGAAGAGCTTTACCATAGACTTAATGTTGTTCCAATTGAGGTTCCGTCTTTAGAGGTTAGACGTGATGATATTCCCGATCTGGTAGTGCACTTCGTGAGAGAATTAAATGAACAACAGGGATTAATAAATCGCAGTTTTTCTGAAGAAAGCATGACTTATCTACAGTCTATGAAATGGCCAGGAAATGTTAGGCAATTACGTAATTATATTGAAAGAATTTTAATTCTAGGGTCAGCAGTAGAGGAAATATCAATAACAGAGTTAACACAACTAGTGGAAAAAAATGAGGTTTCAAAAAATGAAACGAAAACTCAGGATGTAGCTACTTTACCATTGAGAGAAGCAAGAGAACGTTTTGAAAAGGATTATTTATTAACTCAGATAAGTAGATTCGGAGGAAATATAAGCAGAACAGCTTCTTTTGTTGGGATGGAGAGGTCTGCTTTACATAGAAAGTTAAAATCTTTGAATATTAAGACCAAAAATAAGGTCGAGGAATCGAATGATGATAATAAGAACACTGACATTGAAAATAATTAGTATTGTAATTATTTATGGAAGATTGTGATTATTAATTCTTTTAACTTGTTAGGAGTTTAAAGTGAAAATAATAATATGTGGTGCTGGTCAGGTTGGTTGGCAGATAGCTCGTCAATTATCTGGTGAGAATAATGATGTTACAATAATAGATAGTAAATCTGAATTGGTAAAATTGGCCTCAGAAACTTTAAATGTAAATGGTGTAGTTGGTTTTGCTTCATATCCGGATATTTTAGAGAGTGCAGGTGCTCGCAATTCTGATATGATTATTGCGGCAACTCACTCAGATGAAGTTAATATGGTAATTTGCCAAATTGCTCATTCAGTTTTTGAAATTCCTCGAAAAATTGCGAGATTAAGGGCGAAATCATATCTAACTGCAATTTACTCTGATCTTTATCGCAGAGATCATATGCCAATAGATGTTGTGATTTCGCCTGAGCNTGAGGTGGCTAAAGCTGCNTTGCAGAGATTNCAAGTACCATCTGCTTTTGAAACGGAGTACTTTCTTGACGGTGGGGCTCAAATGATTGGCATTGTTTTGGATGAAACTTGTTCGGTTTTAAACACCCCTTTAAGACAGTTATCAGAGTTATTTTCAACCTTAAGAGCTTTGGTGATTGGGGTTAGNAGAAATGGAGAACTTTTTGTTCCTTCACCTAGTGATCAATTATTTCTTGGCGACCAAGTTTACATTTTCTCACATATCGACGACATCCCTCGTACAATGGAGATCTTCGGAAAAATTTCAAAAAAACGTGAGAAGATTATAATAATAGGTGGGGGTAATGTTGGCTTAAATGTGGCAAAGGAATTAGAGCTAAAAGCAGATAAAATAAGAGTTAAAGTGATAGAGAAAGATTTAAGNATAGCCGAATTGGCGGCTGATGCTTTAGAGAAAACAATTGTGTTACATGGCGANGGTTTAGACTTAGACTTNTTACAAGAAGCTAACGTCCAATCAGCAGATGCGATATTATCTGTTACCGATGATGATAAAACTAACTTATTAGTAGCTACCCAGGCTAGAGCCGCTGGGTGTCAAATAACAATAAGTCTAATTAACGATCCGGATATGATTGGTTTGATGGAACCNTTAGGAATAAGTGCATTCGTTAATCCAAGGGCTAGTACGGTTTCATCAATATTACGCCATATACGGCATGGTAGAGTGCGTACGGTGTTCTCCATTGGTGATGGAGAGGCTGAGGTTATAGAAGCACAAGTTATGTCTTCTTCACCAATTGCAGGAAAGGAAATCAANGAAATAGAATTTCCTGAAGGAGTAATTGTCGGTGGCTTAAAAAAAGATACTGAGATTATTAAAC
The DNA here is from genome assembly GCA_002712045.1 of Paracoccaceae bacterium. Classification (GTDB taxonomy): domain Bacteria; phylum Pseudomonadota; class Alphaproteobacteria; order Rhodobacterales; family Rhodobacteraceae. Next base: position 29,197 of record PARX01000022.1, on the reverse strand, counting down.
CAATGGGAAATACTAAAATAAACCAGGGAGATGTAATTACTATTTTCTCATTAGCTAAAGATGTCCCTGCTGTTGAGGCGTTATTACAAGTTTCTATCGACTTTTTTTAATGTTCCTTCTGAAAAAAACATCAATTTTTATTTTNCTTCTTATAGCAACCGCGGTGCTAATGATTTTATCCGCTATTATTGGAGTAATTTTAGAGAACTTTATTGAGGCAAGAAGTTTTTTTTATTTTGGATTATTAATCTTATTGATTTCCTTATTCTTAGCTTTTGCCAGCTTTAATAGGGCTTTATCATCTCCTATTCGTAGTCAAATTTTGGTTGCAATTTCTAGTTTTATCATCTTTCCACTAATCTTTACTTTACCATTGTTATCATTATTGCCGGAATTAGATAAGCATACCTTATACTTTGAAATGGTTTCNGCTTTTACAACAACAGGTTTGACGGGCATTTATACTCTTACTGGAATTTCTGACACAATATTATTTTGGCAAGCTTTAGTAGCATGGTTTGGAGGACTTCTTATTTGGACATTTTATTTTTCCATTTTTGCTTCTTTGGATATCAATGATATTTTTATGATATATGGAAACAGGAGGGAAATTGAAAAAAAGAATTATGAAACNGAGCAAGNTCATCATACTGAGGTTTTTCTTAATGCTTTCATCTCAATTTGCTTGCCCTATATTATTCTCACATTGGTATTATGGGGTTTTTTGTTAGCTACGGGCGATGATACTTTTATAGCTTTAATCTATTCTATGTCCACTATGTCAACCAGTGGGATATCACCTTATGGTAGTGAGTTGAATTCGGGTAATTATCTTGGATTATTAGCTATTTTCGTTTTTCTATTGTTCGCAATTAATTCTAGTTCTCTATTTTGGTTTAAATCAATAAAACTAAATAGAAAAATCTTCATCAGCACTGAATTAGATATTGCAATTAAGCTAATAGTTCTAAGTTCTATAATTTTATCGATTATATATTTCCAAAAATATTATTCATATGATAGTATCCTCACCGCAATATTGAGAAATGTTTTTATATGCTTATCATTCTTAACTACAACTGGGTGGCACCTTGAAGCCATTTTCCAACTTCATACAAATCATTTTTCACTAGTATTGATTGGTTTGGCGTTAATTGGAGGCGGAATAGGGACAACTGCCGGTGGGTTAAAACTCTTACGGTTTGTTATCATGCAACGCCATTTACGTTCAGAATTTAGCAAAATGGTATACCCATCAGTGATAAGAACTTCGGAATCAAGAATGAAACTAAATGATTCAATTATTTTAAAAGTGTGGGTTTTCTTCTCTACATTTATTTTCTTTATAGTTGTCTCATTCTGTTGCCTGAGTTTGTTGGGCATGTCGATGATGGACGCAATGATCTTAAGTATATCAACATTTTCCAATACAGGTCCATTGTATGATGTAATTTTCCCTTCATCGTCGTTCTACGAAGAGATTTCGGTTACAATTAAATATGTTTTAATTATAGGAATGGTTTTAGGAAGAATTGAAATTCTNGTCTTATTTGCATTGTTTAATACAGAATTATGGAGAAGATAGGATTTGAAACACTTATTTTTTGAGTGTTGCATTGTTGGAGATTAGGTTTATATGAAAAGGATAAATATTTAAAAAAAACTAAGGAAAGCTTTGATATGGCAAACGATAAGCAAAACCTTCAAGATTCATTTTTGAATCAGTTAAGAAAATCAAAGATCTCTGTAACTATTTTCTTAATTAATGGTGTAAAACTTCAGGGAGTTATCACTTGGTTTGATAACTTTTGCCTGTTATTGAGACGAGATGGACAGTCTCAGTTAGTTTATAAACATGCTATATCCACAATCATGCCAGCATCATCCGTGACTATGCATGAGAGCGAGGATAACGAGTGAAGATAGATGCTGATCGAGCACTATTGGTACACCCAGAATTCAAATCAAGTAAAAGTTCAAACGTTATTTCATTCGAAGAAGCGATAGCTCTTTCAAAATCCTTAGGGTTAAGCATTATTACTAAAGAAAGAGTAAAGATAAGCTCTCCAAAAGCTGGTTATCTTTTTGGTAGTGGGGCTATAAAGAAAATTTTGGATAAAATTAATAATCTTAAAATAAAATTGATTGTAATTAATGGTTATATCTCGCCAATACAACAAAGAAATTTAGAGAAAATCTGGAATGTAAAATTAATTGATAGAACTCATTTGATTTTAGAAATCTTTGCCGACCGAGCCGTGACCCGTGAAGGTAAGCTACAAGTTGAACTAGCTTCATTATCTTATCAACGTACGCGCTTGGTAAGGAGTTGGACCCATTTAGAAAGGCAGAGAGGTGCTTTGGGGTTTATTGGCGGCCCTGGTGAAACCCAGATTGAATCTGATAGAAGAGCGATTGACAAGGCGATAATTAGATTAAAAAAACAATTAGAAAAGGTAATAAAGACTAGATTTTTACACAGAAAGTCCCGTAAGAAGGTACCTTACCCTACAATTGCCTTTATTGGGTATACAAATGCNGGAAAGTCTACATTATTTAATTTGATTACTAATTCAAATGTCTATGCAAAGGACCAATTATTTGCAACATTAGATCCCACAATGCGCCTGTTGGAGTTACCTTCAAAAAGTAAAGTCATTATATCTGACACAGTAGGCTTTATCTCAGACCTACCAACAGAGTTAATAGCAGCCTTTAGGGCAACTTTAGAGGAAGTCTTGGATGCTGACTTAGTAATTCATATTCGAGACGTTTCTCATAAAAATACTCAACAACAAAAACTTGATGTTTTGAAAATTGTGAACGAACTTGGCATNGATAAGACAAAAATTGAAAATATGTTAGAAGTAGCAAATAAAATTGATCTCTTATCTGAAGAACAATTCCAAAAATTGGAAAATATTACTAAACGTTCAAAAAATATTTTTCCAGTTTCATCAAAGGATATGATAGGTGTTGATAAGTTGATTGATGGAATTGATCTTATTTTAAGTGAGAATTTTATTTCCGAAACATTGAAATTTGGTTTTGATAAAACGAGTTATCGTGCAAAATTATATGATATATCTATTGTAGAGTCAGAAAAATTACATGAAGAAGGCTATGAAATCTCTGTAAGATGGTCAGAGAAGAGAAGAGGAGAGTTTTTTCATTATATAAACTCAAGCGAAATTTAGTTTATACTTGTAATACCTTTTGCACCAACTTTTATTAAATCTTCATTTAAAGTCATTGGAACATAATCTTCGTTACTATAAATTATTGAGAGATCATCGTAATGATCGGAAAGGTAATGCCCACTTTGACCTGTCGAAAGTATAAAAATATTGTTATTTTCGTCAGCCATATCATAAATTCCTTTAAAGACTGACCCATGTGTTTTGTTAAGTTTCTTCTTTCGTGTTTTAAGATCTTTACCCCCATGTAAACTGAATTCACCAACAGTATCATTGTGAATAACATTGGTTAACCACTTTAAGAAATTATTTGCGCCAAATGGATTATGATAATTTACAAACTTACTTAAGTTATCTGAATTCCAATCATCGATATTCTTACCAAATTTTTCAGTCAAATAAAAGATTGTATCATTAAGGCTATCTTTTGCTAATTCTTGGCAATTTTCAATTCTGCTAGTTTGAATGATATCGCACCATTGCCTCGCGTTATTAATATTTTTAAAAACTCGTTCTANAAAAATTGGNTTAAAGTGTNCAAATTCTTCATGAATTGATCCNAGTTCATCTTNAATAATTCTTTGATACAANAATTTTAACCATTNTTNATAAAAGANTGGTTCNAATGNTCGGGTNTTCATATCNCCATTCCATTCAGATAGTAACCNTANAATNTGCTGACGNGNGTTTTTGCTTGAACCTTTCGGCGCNACACTNCCCTCGTACCANAGGTTTTCAGCNACTAANCCGANTAAAGATCTCGCAGTATAAGAAACCGTGTCTGTCTGAAGGTCTTGAAGACTTTCAGTAGTGAAAACGTCTCTTTCAGATATCCTTGATCGTAATCTAGATATTTTTTGAGTATCAGCCCAGTTGAAAGTTATATTAAGAGGAAAGTCACTAGCCAGGAAATTGTTTCCAGTGTTAATGATGTACCCTTCTGAAGGATTTATGGTAATTGGATTTTTTTCATATGAGAAAAACCCATCCCATTGATTTTTTGTTTCCCAGCCATTACTCAGATAACGCCCCTGAGTTTCATGACTTGATCTTCTTTTTGGTATCTTTCCAATCAACTGCATCGCAATGTTTGCCTTATCAACCAACATAAGGTTCTGAATAGGTGCAACATGGTTCTTTGATATTTCAATCGCTTCCAAAACATCATTTGCTAACATTAAATCAATACTAGCAGTCATAGTTAGATCTTTTTCCAAAATAGCGTTAGATTTAATACTTATTGCCTTGTTGGATTTTGAAGCTATTTCCAGACCAAAATGGTGCGCGGGAATAATAGGACCGTTTTTTGTCCAATTTAAAGTTATNTTGGNGTCAGCAGAGCCCTTTGTCTTAATTACGTCATTTCGAACTTTTATAACATCGTATTTTTCTGACGATCTATATTTAGTTCTATCTTCAGGTAGAAATTGTTCAATATATAGGTCAACTTGATCAGCATCAACTAACCCCCTTGCCCAGCTTATNTTTTCATTTTTACCTGAAAGNATANCTGGTACACCTGGCATAGACGCTCCAATAACACTGCCAGTTGGAAATTCCAATCTAGCTAACATAAATTTACTTGGTGCTGTCAATGTTGAATGAACGTTATGAGCTAATAAAGAGCCATCTTTAATTGTTTTATTTGGTGAAACAGAAATCATCTCTACTGATTCAAGCTCTCTCGGGGATATTATCGGGTTAAAAGTAACCCTTTTATCAAAAGTTTCGTTATCAAAATAGGAAATACCTTCATAATTTTTTATAATAGTTGAATTGATTTTAGCATTATCTATCTCGGTTTGTGAAAACAAATCAAAGACCCTTCTATCTTTTAATTTTAAAATTGCCTTTAACATCAATACTTCTGTGTGAATTTGGCTGCTTCCTAATAATCCATCAAGCCTTAAGATACTTAGACTGTCTGCTGGTTCCCATTTTCTTATAGGCTGGCTATGAATAAAGAATTCTGGCGAACCTCGACCTAGAGATTCTACGTTTATTTGCTTAAGCCAGGAATTAACACCTTTACTATATGATTCTAACGCCTCCTGTGTTCTTTGGCTTTGAAACTGCAAAGAGTGATTTGACAGATTTTTTATATCCATTCTTTTCATAAAATCATCAATTGGATTGCTTTTTTTTCCCAATACTTCAGATAANCTTCCATAGGCAAATCTTCGCGNCAAAACCATTTGCCAAAGTCTATCTTGGGCATGNGNAAAACCTAGNCCGAAAAATATATCCCGGNTATCATTTGCGAAAATATGAGGTATTGCATATCGATCTCTAATAATTTTGATAGATCCGAATGGTTCTTTTAAGGTATAAGAATTATTGTAATTTGGAATAGATTTATTTGAAAGAAAAAATATCATAAATACGGATAATACAATTAAAATAAGTGTAATTAACGAAATGATCCTGATTAACTTCATTGCATTAAACATTCAATATTCCTAAACTGTTATGTAACGTGGCTTTTGTAAGTCACAAAATTTTAACCACTCTATTAAGCAGGCATTACAAATGAAAATAACTTTTTTAGGTTTAGGCGTCATGGGGTTTCCAATGGCGGGCCATTTAGCAAATTTTGGGCANGAGGTGACGGTTTATAACAGAACCAAGTCAAAAGCAANAAAATGGCTAGAGAACTTCAAAGGAAATGTGGCAGAAACACCAAAATTAGCCTCTTTTAATGCTGATATTATCATCTCATGTGTTGGTAACGATAATGATCTAAAAGAAATTACTTTGTCAAAAGATGGGGCATTTCAATCAATAAATAAAAATGCGACCTTTGTTGATCACTCTACGGTGTCAGCATCTGTAACAAGGGAATTATATAGACTAGCAAAGATAAAAGAGTTTAATTTCGTTGATGCTCCTATTTCTGGAGGGCAGGCTGGTGCAGAGAATGGGCAATTATCGATCATGTGTGGAGGAGATGACATTGCTTTTGAGAAAGCTTTACCAGTTATGAAAGTATATTCAAAAATTTGCAGATTAATGGGTGGGCCGGGCTCTGGACAATTAACCAAAATGGTTAATCAGATTTGCATAGCTGGTTTGGTGCAGGGTTTATCTGAGGGTTTAAACTTTGCTCAGAAAGCTAAGCTTGACGCAAAGAGTGTTGCAGAAGTGATTAGCCAGGGTGCTGCGGGTTCTTGGCAAATGAATAATAGACATGAAACAATGATAGAAGGAAATTATAATTTTGGTTTTGCGGTGGACTGGATGAGAAAAGATTTAAAAATATGTATGGACGAGGCTGATCGAAATGGCGCCGTATTGCCAATCACTTCTATTGTTGACCAATTTTATAAGGAAATTCAAAACTCAGGCGGTGGTAGATTAGACACATCTAGCCTCTTAAAGCGTTTGCAGGATTCCTAATTTTTATATAGGGGTGAATACTTCGTCCCTTCCATAGATCCACCTACGGTCGCACCTGAACGGTTGAATATCAATGCAACTATTTCTGCTGCTGGTTTGACAGCTGTTTCACCGATCCAGCCAGAATTTTCAGCCATTACATATTCTGCATCTGCGCCTAATGACCAACCATCTGAAGATCTAAACTCTCTCAAAGAGTTAGGAGACATGAAAAAAAGAGCGTGTGAATATTGCTGAGCTCCTATTTTTAATCCAATAGAAGCCTGCGCCATATTGTAATAACCTACAATTGCATCTCCTAAAAATAAGGCACCTTCACCGTATGCACCACCTAACCAGAAATTTGCTTCTGAAATACTTGGGATTAGTAGCATTCCGTTTGATTCTTTTTCTAAATCAATAGAGCCAGGGATTTCAGAGTTCATTATCTTTTTGGCTAACCTTACTTCTGTTTCAATTTGATTTACTGTTTTTAACGGTTTAATTATACCAGAATAAGATGCGCACGCTGCTAGCGGTAGTGAAGCGCCAGTTACTAAGAAAGTTCTACGTGTAAAGCTTTTCATATTTTCTATCTGCCTTTTAGTATAATAATTATGACCATAAAATAATAAATATTGATTGTCATTAAATACCTCATATTATTTTGATAAAAGTAGCGCAGCCTTAGGTGCAAAGTACGTAAGGATCCCGTCACAACCCGCTCTTTTAAAGCACATTAAGCTTTCAAAAATAGCAGTATCTTCATCAAGCCATCCATTTTTAATTGCTCCNATAATCATCGAATATTCGCCAGATACCTGATANGAGAATGTTGGAACCCCAAAAGATGTTTTTATTCTGTAGCAAATATCTAAATAAGGCGTTCCCGGTTTTACCATGACCATATCTGCTCCTTCATTTAGGTCTCGATAAGTATTTCTCATTGCTTCATCTGAGTTACAGGGGTCCATTTGATAAGTTTTCTTATTCCCAACTAATTTGGATTTTACTTTTAAAGCATCTCTAAATGGAGNGTANAAACTTGAAGCATATTTAGCAGAATACGCCATTATCAACGTTTCAAAAAATCCTTCGTTTTCCAGAGAATCCCGAATTTTACCAACGGTACCATCCATCATATCAGACGGACCTAAGATGTCAGCACCTGAGCGAGCTTGGATTATTGCTTGTTGAGCTAGNATCTCGATCGTTTCATCGTTGAGAATACTATTACCATCAAATAACCCATCATGACCACTTGCATTAAATGGATCCAAGGCAACGTCCAACATTACTAGCAATTCAGGACATTGGTCTTTCAAAATTTTTGTTGCAGTATTTATAAGGTTATCTGGATTTATTGCTTCTTTACAGTCTATAGTCTTAAGGTTTGTATTTATTGAAGGAAAGAGAGCAACGCAGGAAATTCCCAAAGAGTATGCATATTTTGCATCCTTAACTAAATTATCGATGGATAACCTATAAACGCCTTCCATGGAGGATATAGGCTCTCGTACATTGTCACCTTCACAAATAAATATAGGCCATATAAGATCCGCCACTTCTAAACGGCTCTCAGAAACTAATTTTCGAATTTTCGAATTTTTTCGTAATCTGCGTGATCTAGTACGAGGGTAGTAAGAGTTATCTCGCTGCATAGTAATCCTTCAAATTTGGTATCGTATTCAATTAGCAAGTAGAGCAAAGATTAAATTTATCATTTTTTTTAAAACGAATATAATTATTGATCACGCTTGTGTCTATCTAATAGATCGTTATACGACAATCTTTAAATAATTGGGGTATTAAATTGCTTATGAAACATATTTCCTCACTTCCAGCAGGTTTGGACGCCCAATTTATATTAAAAAATTTCAAGGAAACCAATAAAAATTTACTCTTTATTTGTCGTAATGATCGAAGGTTAGAAGCAGTNAAAGCCGCTTTATTGTTTTTTGATCCCAATCTAAACTTTATGACTATCCCCGCATGGGATTGTGCTCCTTATGAAACAATNAGCCCAAATCCAAGATTAGTTTCAGAGAGATTGGCTTCATTGGTGAACATTGTTAAGAAATCTGCGCGAAAAGCTTTATATTTAACAACTTTGAATGCAGCCGCTCAATATTTCCCTCCACGAGAAATAATTAAGAATTGTTATCTGGATATTTTGGTAGGAAAACAAATCGACGATCAGCTCTTAATTAAGATCCTTTTAGAGTTTGGCTATATAAAAACCTCTGTAGTTACAGAACCAGGAGAATTTTCTGTAAGAGGAGGTATAATTGATATATTTACTTCAGGTCCTTACAAAGCGGTCAGACTGGACTTCTTTGGTGATACGATTGATAAATTAAGANCATTTGATGTCATCTCTCAATTAAGCATAAATAATTTAGAGAAAATTCAACTTTTACCAATATCCGAAATTGTTATTAACGAAGAAACNGTAAAAAATTTTCGTGGTAACTTTCGTAAGAAATTTGGAGTTTTTGGAAATCAAAATGAGTTGTACGCTAGNATCTCTGAAAAAAGAAGAGTTCAGGGTATTGAGCAATGGCTACCTTTGTTTTACGACAATCTTGAAAGCATTTTTGATTATTTACCTGATGCAAATTACTTTTTGGATCAAGACATCAAGAATGATTTGCTAACGCGGTGGGATAACATAAACTCTCAATTTTGCACCAGGACAAGCTCAATAAATAAACGAAGTAAACAGGTAAATTTGAGCTGGTGCGATCCAAAAACTTTATACATCTCCCCAGATATTTTTGATGAGTTATTAGATNCCAAGAATGTCTTTCAAATAAGCTTATTACCACTGCCTCCAAANCNAAAGAACATTGACGCTATGGGTAAGCTGGGTAAAAANTTTTTTGTGGAAAGACAGCGTGAAGACGTATACCTTTTTGAAGCTTTAAATACATATTTNGGNAAAATAACTGGNTGTAAGGATGTTATAATTGCTACTAGTTCAGAAGGTTCTAGAGCACGATTACTAGAGTTATTAAAAGATGATGGGAATGATAATTTCAGTCTCATAGAAAATTTTGATGANTTAAAAAAGGCAAATAATAAAGGCGTAATTTATCTAGNCATTTGGCCATTAGAGGAAGGCTTTTCTTCTGAAGAGATCACTGTTATTTCGGAAAGTGATATCTTCGGGAAAAACCTTTACACTGGCCAAAAGAAATCAAAACGATCAAAAAACATCATCACTAATGCCATGAGCCTTGAGATAGGTGACGCTGTAATACATATTGATCATGGTATAGGAAGATTCCAAGGCTTTCAGACAATACTTACGAGTGGCAATCGGCACGAATGTTTATTGATTGAGTACGCTGAANATTCTAAATTATTTTTACCGGTAGAAAATATAGAGCTCTTAAGTAGGCATGGTCAGGGACTTGTAGTTTTAGATAAACTTGGAGGTGCCTCGTGGCAAAAACGTAAATCCAAACTAAAGGCTCAAATTTTGGAAATGGCTGACAGTTTAATAAAAACAGCGGCTGTCAGGCAATTAAAACATGTAAAGCCAATAGAGTTACCCGAACCAGATTGGCAAAAGTTTTGTTCGAAATTTAANTATTTGGAAACNGATGATCAAAATTCGGCGATTGATGCAATTATANATGATTTTGAATCTGGTATTCCCATGGATAGATTGATTTGTGGTGACGTTGGCTTTGGCAAGACTGAAATAGCTATGAGAGCCGCCTATATTGTCGCCATGTCTGGAATGCAGGTTGCTATAATCTGTCCAACAACATTGCTAGCTAGGCAACACCAAAAATCTTTCTTAGAACGATATTCGGGAACTTCAGTAATCATTGAACAGCTCTCAAGATTGACCCCAAAGAATAAGATTAACAACATTAAAAAGAATTTAAANGAAGGAAGAATTGATATAATTATTGGAACTCATTCATTGTTAAGTGCTGATGTTGATTTTTCAAATTTAGGGTTGTTAATTATAGATGAAGAGCAGCATTTTGGAGTAACCCACAAGGAGAAATTAAAAAATATCAGAANTGATGTACATGTTTTAACTTTGACTGCAACTCCNATTCCTAGAACGTTAAATATGAGNTTATCTGGTTTGAAGGATTTGAGTATAGTAGCTACACCNCCNNTAGANAGGCTTGCGATCCGCACTTATGTGCTTGAGTTTGATGCCTTAACAGTTAGGCAGGCCTTNTTACGGGAGTTCTANAGAGGGGGGCAATCTTTTATAGTTGTTCCAAGAATAAAAGATATTGCAAGATTAGAAGATTTTTTAAGAAATAACGTCCCAGATCTATCCTTTATTGTAGCTCACGCTAAGTTGCCAGCATCTGAGTTAGATCTAAGAATGAATAAATTCTATGATAAAGAGTATAATNTTTTACTAGCTACTACGATTATTGAAAGTGGTTTAGATATATCTTCTGCCAACACAATAATTATTCATAATGCAGACATGTTTGGGCTTTCCCAACTATATCAACTAAGAGGTAGAGTAGGGAGATCTAAATTAAGAGCTTATGCTTATTTGACGACAAAAAAATCAAAGAAAATAAATTCAAACGCTCGCAAAAGATTAAAAGTTATTAGTTCATTATCTGACCTTGGGGCCGGTTTTAATCTTGCTAGTCAGGATTTAGATCTACGNGGNGCCGGTAATATACTAGGTGATGCTCAATCTGGTCACATTCGNGAAGTAGGTTATGAACTTTATCATTCTTTGCTTGATGAAGCGATCTCAACCCTTAGGGCTGGCAATCGAGAACTTAAAACTGAATATCAATCAGAATGGACCCCGAAGTTAAATTTAGGTATGTCTGTATTAATTCCTNAGGAATATATTCCAGAAACTAATGTTAGATTGGATCTTTATCAAAAATTATCTGAATTATCNNCAAAAATTGAGTTAGANGGATTTGCATCTCAGCTTATTGATCGTTTCGGCCCCCTTCCAAAAGAAATTAATCCTCTTTTAAGTGTAATCCAAATTAAGTCGATTTGTAAAAAGATTGGAATAAATCAAATTGATGCTGGAAGGAGTAAAATCACAATTGATTTACGAAAAACTAATAAATTAAATATGGATAAATTACTTAANTACATTAGAGAAAACAGCAAGGAGTTGAAGGTTAAGAATAATAAACTTGTGTACATGAGGGAATGGCGAGCAAATAAAGATAAAGTAAAGATAATATTTGTTATTTTAAAAGAATTACGAAAGTTATGTGATAACTTGTAGTTTTTTAGTAAAATATGATAAATATCTGCATAAGAATAATTATAAGTAATCTGAGTTGTTTCATTTAAAGATAATCCTAAGGGGCTAGGTATCAAAATTGAAATTCAAGAAAGAAANAAAACTNAAAGTAAATACCATCGNTCGAGGTTTCGATTCATATGACTTCAAACTTGGCGACTTATTTCGTGGAGAAAGGGCAACACTCGGCCTTTCGTTAATGGATGTTCAGAGAGCTTTAAAAATAAATGTNGAAATTATATCAGCGATTGAGCGTTGTGAGATTTCTAACGACCAAGATTCAGTCTTTATTCCAGGTTATGTAAAGTCATATGCAAAGTTTCTGAATCTTGATCCAGATTGGGTATTTGAGCGGTTTTGTGAGGAGACGGATTATAAGAACCCNTCACCAATCAGAAAAACAAAGTCNAATTCTAAGNNAAATTTNAACTTTCAAAAGTCANCTTCGATAGAGAGTGATTCGNTGTTAAATAATCCTCTGCATAATTCGTCAGAGCCTNATGCCCAGNTTAAAATCCGTTCAATGGTTTCGATTTTCTCAATATTTGCGATATTANTAATTTTTGGTTCTGGTGGAATGTATGTTTTAAATACAATTCAAAAAGTAATTATTATTGAAGATGAGAAGTTGCCGATAATCGTAGAACAGGNAAGTAATTTAAATAATGACCCAGATTTACTTCTGATGGATAATATAAAAAAAAATAAAGAATTATCTGTATTTACACCTAGAGACGGTCCAATTGTAGATATTAATCCTAATCAAAATGGTATCTTTACGTCAGAATCTTCAACACTTTCGACAGATAGCACATCAAATAAGTCANCCAATGTAATAAAAGAAAGAAAAGAAATTCATATATTTGCTAGTAGGCCAGCGTGGGTCCGTATCTATACGTCGCAGGGTGAAATTATTGATGAAGAAATTTTAGATTTCTCTCAAACAATGAAAATTCCAAGTAACATTAAAAGTCTTTTCCTCCGTTCCGGAAATGCTGGCTCTGTTTTCATCAAGGTTGGGAGTGAATCATACGGACCGATTGGAGAAGGGACTGGCGTTGTTAAAGATGTTTCTCTAAGTTACGATGATATAGTGAAAAACTTTAAAGTTGTAACAGATCAAAAACTGTTAACACCTTTAAAACGTTTAAAAATTATAACTGAAAAAACTGAATAAATGATCCAAATTTTTATCTATAATTTTACTAAAAAGATTTGTCTAAAATGTCTTTAAGTGCAGTGCGCCCTTGGCGTGAAATTAGACGACGTAAATCTCGTAAAATTTTTGTAGGTTCGGTCCCGGTTGGAGGGGATTCTCCTATTTCCGTTCAAACGATGACTAATACTGATACTTCTGACATTCGAGCAACATTAAAACAAATAAATGAGTGCACAGATGCCGGAGCAGATATTGTTCGTGTTTCCTGCCCAGACAAAAGCTCTACCTCTGCTTTAAAAACTATATGTTTAGAAAGTCCTGTACCGATTGTAGCAGATATACATTTCCATTATAGAAGAGCAATTGAAGCAGCAGAAGCGGGAGCTGCTTGTTTAAGGTTTAATCCAGGAAATATCGGGGATGAAATTAGGGTAAAGGAAGTTATTTCAGCTGCAAAAGATAATGATTGCTCTATGCGTATTGGTGTAAACGCTGGATCAATCGAGAGAAACCTCTTGGAAAAATATGGTGAGCCATGTCCNGAGGCTCTAATCGAAAGTGGTCTTCGACATATCAGGCTTCTCGAAGACAATGATTATTTTAATTTTAAAATAAGTGTTAAGGCTTCTGATGTATTTCTTTCAGTCGCCGCATATCANGGCTTGGCTGAAGCGACAGATGCACCGTTACATATTGGAATTACTGAAGCTGGAGGGCTTACAACAGGTACGATAAAATCATCNATAGGACTTGGCAATCTTCTTTGGACAGGTATTGGTGATACGATACGTGTATCATTGTCAGCAAATCCNGTTGAAGAAGTTAAAGTAGGGTATGAAATTTTAAAGTCATTAGGTTTGCGNCATAGAGGAGTAACTATAATCTCTTGTCCATCCTGCGCTAGGCAAGGATTCGATGTTATAAAGACTGTAGCAATATTAGANGAAAANTTATCTCACATTAAGACTCCTTTAACGTTGTCTGTGATTGGATGCGTTGTTAATGGCCCTGGAGAGGCATTAATGACNGATATTGGCTTTACAGGAGGTGGCAAAGATAGCGGAATGATCTATTTAAATGGTAAAAAAGTAAATAAATTGATTAATTCAGAAATGGTCAACAAAATTATTGAATTAGTGGAGATTAAGGCGCAGGAGTATGATAGAAATGGAAGGCTTAATTGAAGATTCTATCTACAGTATTTTTGATTATTATTATCGTTTTGTGTTATATCAGATTTGCAAAGCCTAATGATTCTAATTGGCACATTGATCCCGAATTAGTTGCACAAAATGACTTAAGGAACTCATTTCTTAATAATTCAAAAAGTAGTAATTTTTCTTATTATGCTGTTCCAATTAAAGACCTGTATTTAAAATTATATGAGATAGCTGAAGCAGACAAATGTCAAAGAGTTTTTGGAAATATTGACGAGGGTATAATAACATTTGTCTGTAGAAGTAGATTTCTGGGCTTCCCTGATTACATATCAATAAGTTTTAAGGAGCATGAAACAGGAAAATCCTCACTATCAGTATTTTCAAGATCTCGATTTGGGGTTTATGATTTTGGGAAAAATAAGAAACGAATGAAAAAATGGCTGAAACAACTAAAGTCAAATATTCAAGACACTTAACTTTATAATATAAACATAATACCTAACATATTTTATAAGAATGATATTCTATGATTAACTTAGAGAAATTAAATCAGATTGAAGAACGTTTTGAGTTTTTAGAAGCTAAGTTAACTCAACAGTTACGAGCAGACGAGATTAGAGATATTGGCTTAGAGTATTCAGAGTTAAAAATTATTGTTGAGAAGATTCAAACTTTCAAAAAAATTACGATGGAACTTGAAGAAGTTGAAAGTGCTCTTGATGATCCAGAATTACGGGCTCTGGCGTTAGATGAAAAGAAATATCTCTCTGAAGAATTGTCAAATGTAAGAAATGAATTAATCACTGAACTAATACCCAAGGATGAAGCAGATATTAAACCAGCTATTTTAGAGATTAGAGCAGGAACTGGTGGAGATGAAGCAGCTTTATTCGCTTCAGATTTATTAAGAATGTATCAAAAATTCAGTGATAATATGGGATGGAAAGTAAACTTAATATCAGAATCTAATAATGAGTTAGGTGGTTTGAAAGAAGTGGTTGTCAATATTTCTGGCAAAAAAGTTTTTCAATATCTTAAATATGAAAGTGGGGTGCACCGTGTTCAACGAGTTCCGGTAACAGAGTCTGGTGGTAGAGTTCACACCTCCGCTGCCACTGTTGCAGTACTGCCTGAAGCTGAAGAGGTAGATGTTTTGATCAATCAAGGTGATCTTAGAATTGATACAATGCGTGCAAGTGGTGCAGGAGGTCAGCATGTTAATACTACCGATTCTGCTGTTAGAATTACGCATTTACCAACTGGAATTGTGGTTACCAGTTCTGAGAAGTCTCAACATCAGAATAGAGCAAATGCTATGCAAGTACTTCGGTCAAAATTGTATGAACAAGAACGAGAATTAAAGAACCAAGAGAGGGACGCTGAACGAAAAGAAAAAGTAGGTAGCGGTGATCGATCTGAACGGATACGCACTTATAATTTCCCTCAAGGGAGAATTACTGATCATCGAATAAACCTTACTCTGCATAAGCTTAATCAGATTTTGGAGGGCGATCTTGAAGAGTTGATTGAAGCATTGAAGGCAAATGATAGATTGACAAAACTTTCTAATCTTTCCGATGAATGACTTGATAAGCATATTGTTAAAAGAGGCTATATGTCGTCTTCGTAATTCTGGAATAAGAGACCCCGTGGGAGATAGCCGAAAGCTCTTGGCGCATGCTTTGGGGATTTCTAAAAAAGATTTAATTATGGTGGAGCCAGCCTCAATATCCGAAGAAATTAGAGCAGATTTTATTTCCTTGATCGAATTAAGAGAGGGTTCGAAGCCAGTTAGCCAAATTTTGGGGTTTCGGTCGTTCTGGGGTCGTGATTTTCACATCAATGAGAATGTGTTAGATCCCAGACCGGAGACAGAAACGATTATTAATCGTGCTCTAAAAAGAAAGTTTGAGAAGGTTTTAGATCTCGGCACAGGATCTGGAATTATAATCATAACATTACTTTTAGAGAGACAATCTGCAATCGGTCAGGCGGTTGATATTTCAAATTCTGCGTTAAAGGTAGCTGCTAAAAATATTAAAAAATTCAACCTCCATGATAGAGTTAGTATACTTAACTCTAACTGGTGTGAAGGCGTTCACGATAAGTTTGATTTGATTGTGGCTAATCCACCTTACATAGACCGAAATAGGAATGATCAATATGATCAAAGTATAATTTCATGGGAACCAGAAATAGCACTGTTTTCAAATAACAAAGGGCTTGGTGCTTATTTGGCAATTGCTCAGCAGCTAAGGTTTGTTCTAAAGGATACTGGTGTGGCTATTTTTGAAATAGGATACGATCAGGCGTTGAAAGTATCTAAGATTTTTCAAAATGAAGGTTACCGGGCTTCCGTGTTTAAAGATTTAGCAAATAAGGATCGAGTTATTGAGGTCACATTTTAAAAAATTAAGATAAATATACATTTTTGACGTTATTTTCCTTGTTAATTTGAAAGATTCCAGATAAAGGTNGTGCGTCGTAGGATTATGTTCTGCACGAAAAGTTTTAAATCCGCAAAGATAATTTTTTTTAAAAATTTCTTGAAAATTAACCAAACTTAAACATCTACATAAAGATTTTTTAATGAGACAATCAAATAAGTCCCGTTCACGTAATAAAAATAATGGTAACAGAAGGTCTATGGCTAACGCTGTAAATCGTGTTTTTGATAGTGCTGGCCCCGAAGGAAAGGTTAGAGGTACCCCTCAACAGATTATTGAGAAATACATGACTTTTTTCAGAGACTCCCAATTATCTGGTGATCGTATTGCAGCAGAGAACTTTCAACAACATGCTGAACATTATATCAGACTTTTATCAGAAGCCCTCAGGGAGCAGAACGAAAAAAAAGAGCAGCAAGAGTTACAAGCAGCATCAAGAAAATCCGAAAAGCCTGAAAATCCGCCTGAAAACGTAACGAACGTAAAAGACACTAATAAAAAATTGCCTAATGAAGCTCTGGCAGAACAGCAAGTAGCTAAAGAAGAAGAAACTTTCGCTCACTTCAAAGAAGAAGTTTAACTTTTTTCATAATTTTCAATAGTTCTAGCTAAGTTACACCAATCTGAAATTGTTAAATTTTCAGCACGTAACGTTGATTTTATCCCGGAAGATAATAAGATTTTTTCGATATTCAAATTATCCTTCTTTAAAGAAGATCGAAGCATTTTCCGTCTTTGATTAAATCCAGATTTAACAATCTTCTCTAGGATCAAGGGATTCGCAGTAAATTGTGGTCTATCATTCGCAAAAATTGATACGACGGATGAAAATACCTTTGGGACTGGCCGAAATGCTTCAGGCGGGAGGTTCATTGATATTTTAACTGAACACCGCCATTGCGCTAAAATTGACAGCCTTCCGTACGCCTTAGTTCCATGCTTCGCTACAATTCGATTAGCAACCTCTTTTTGAAACATTAGGGTCATATCTCTCCAAATTGGAGGCCAGATTTTTGGCTGAAGCCAATTGATTAATAATTTTGTTCCAATGTTATACGGTAAGTTAGAAATAATTTTAAGATTTGAAATATGGTTTAAACTCTCTAAATTAAAGGTCAATGCGTCTTGCTCGATTATTTCCAGGCGATTTGGATAAACCTTTTCGATGTCTTTAAGGATAGGAATAAAATTCTTATCTTTCTCAATGGCAATTACTTTTTTAACCCCTGACGCCAATAAGGCTCTTGTAAGTGCACCTGGCCCTGGCCCAATTTCTAAGACTGTAGAATTAATTAAACTTCCATTAAGATTGGCAATTTTTAGAGTTAAATTCAGATCAAATAAAAAATTTTGACTAAGAGATTTTTTAGCAATTAGATTTGATTTTTGAAGAACCTCTCTTATTTGAGGCAGCTCATCAATTCTCATTTAAACGATGTCTCCCGTTAGGTGCTCTGCCATCCTAATCGAACTAATCAAACTTAATGGAGAAGCTATGCCTTTCCCAGCGATATCCTCAGCTGTTCCATGATCTGGTGAGGTGCGAACAAATGGAAGACCTAAGGTTACATTAACCGCTTCATCGAAGGAAATAGTTTTTATGGGTATCAGTGCNTGATCATGATACATACAAATTACGACATCATAATTTTTTCTGGCTCGCTCATGAAATAAAGAATCCGCTGAAAATGGCCCTCTAATATCAATGTCTTTTCTTTTTAATGCCTGAATAGAGGGAATAATGATATCTAATTCCTCAAATCCAAACATACCATTTTCACCAGCGTGTGGGTTCAATCCTGTCACAGCAATTCTAGGGGCGGTGATATTAAATAATCTTATTAAAGAATTATGTGCTATTTCAATTGTATTTTCAATTAATTCTATTGATAACGACTTTGTCGCATTTGCCAGCGAGACATGAATAGTAACTGGAATTACACGAAGTTTGTCGGATGCTAACATCATAACCGCATTATCACTTTTAGTTAAATGCCTAAGGAAATCTGTATGCCCAGTATATTTAAAATTTTGTTTCTCAGATAAAANGTGCTTATTAATCGGATTTGTGCAAAGAGCTTTGGTTTCACCATTTATGCAACTTCTAGTTGCCATCTCTATACTTTTTATAGTTTCACCTGAAAAATCAACATTACACTCATTGGGTCGATATTTTGTTAAGAAAGGAAAATCAAAAATCGGTAACCCATTTTGCATTACTTCATTTGCGTTTTTTGGATTATCAATTTTAATCATTGGTACTTCTGGGAAACTTTGTTTCATGTAATCATAGGAGGTAAACAGAACAAAGTTCAATTCTTGCCTCAATGCTTTCCATGCGTTAACGGTTATTTCTGGACCAATGCCATTAGGGTCACCACAAGTTATCGCTATGGGAATAGTCATTTATATATGATCTTTGCTTCAGATTTTAAGTCAGCGAGAAGTCCATCAGCGAGAAAGTTAAGTCGTTGTGATATTAAAAATTGTCTTGCTAATTCTCTATCTGACTTAGAAATTTCCTGCTGTCTTGAACATAACATTAATAAGATTGCATCAGATTGCTTATTACTTCCTATTAAAGCCATTTCACCAGAATCTAGCTTCTCTAAATAATTAAGTTTTTCCTTGTCAATTTTCTTTGAGCTAACCACGGTTCTAGTCAAACTTTTTGATAAATTTTCGTAGTTTTTCAACTTAAATTGCAAATTTAAGCAGTTGTCGTTGTCCTCAAACAACAAAACTGTTTCTTTTAAACTTAATTTACTCTCAGAGGAGTGGCTGACTTCAATGTAGTCAAGTTCAGTGTTCACATTGTTAAATAATGGAACGTCTCGCATTGCTATCAATTTATATAAGACCACAATGTTTTCTATAATTTCTGGACCAATTATCTCGTTTATATTTGCTGTTAGTAATTTATTTCCTAGATCTATTGGCATTTGACTAATTGGAACCCAACCAATATCTCCACCATTAATTGCAGTTGGTGATTTGGAGTATTCCTTAGCAATTGATTCAAATTTTCGACCTTCAGATAATCTATTTTTAATTGACGACACGAGATTTAAAATTTCTTCTTTATTATCATATCTGAATGGTAAAACAATTTCAGCCAAATTTAATTCGACTGATGCCTTGCCGTTAATGATAAANGAGTCCACTTCATCAACTGAAATCGCTGCACGGTTCGAAAACTTAAAATATACTACTTCAGTTAATAAAATACGATTTTTTAAAAAAGAAGTGACGGTTTGTTTTGAAATATTTAACTTTTTTAGTTCTTCCAAAAATAGGTCGTTCGAAACATTAAACTGATTGGCTAAGACACTTAACTCTTCTTCAATCNTTTTTTCAGAAATTTTAATTTTAAACTGCTCAGAAAATTGTTCCAGTAATCTTTCATTGATTAGGTTTTTCAAGACTTGTTTTCTAGATATTTTATTTGGCTGCAAAACATTTAAAAGTGCTAATCTCTGAGATAACTCATAGTGAGAGACTATTCTATTGTTTACNGTTACAATCGGTTCAAATTTGTTTTGTGCAAGTACCTTAATATTCGCTAAACTAGTGGCAACTAATAAGATTATAGAAATTCTTTTCAGATGTCCTAACATATTACTCNGCGCAATTCGTTTCATTGAGTACACGATTTGATTTTCCTGCTCCTATTCCCATTAACGCTAGNTGTANGCCAAGTTTTACTCCTGGGGAACCTGAGCCACTAGAATTAAAATCGCGTGATACATAAAAATCTACGGTCATACAATCATGTTTGTATTGTGATTGTAATTTTGAGCGCATCATTTTATTTTCCTTTGCATCATAAGCCAACGATAAAGTTGCATTCGTTCGTTTAGTTAACGTAAACTCCGAACCNAAATTTAACTCAGACCGCTCATCAGAATTTCCATTCTCTGNTTTGTAAAAATAATGCGAATATAAATCCATATATTTTTCAACATATGCGACTCGCATATTGTTTCGGGTTACTTGTAAAGCACTGTTGGTCGCAAAGTCAGCGTCAAAGGAAAGTTTATTTGCCAGCATAATATTTATTGAGCCTATGTTACTTGATATTTCAGGTTCTAGNCCTGATCCAATCCCAAAAGAATTATTTCCATTTAATTTAGTAAAATTACCAATAAATAAATTCAACTGGTTCTTTTTTGAACCATAGTAAGATGTCTCCAAACCTGTTTTTAAATGCATACCATTTACTACTCTGTCAGAGCCGTAAGAATGGTTAAGATCAAAGAAGTTTGAGGAGCTAACCTCTGAATGTTGACTAATCTCATTTGGCTCAGAGGTGTTATGAGGTGGTGAGTAAACAACTTGAATCTTTGGATTGTAAATTANCGAGTTTTTGTCATATTTGCTAAGCATAGGGAGGCTAAACTCCACTCCCGCTATTTGACGGATTTGATTAATCAGATCAGGATTATTACTGTCATTGTAATACTTGGACAAACCAGCAGTTGTAAACGACTTGATTCCAAATATCCCGCCAAACTTAGTTAAGCTGTCTTTTTGCCAAGAAAGAGTTAGATTGGTAGTGGTCGCATCACGTCCTAGAACACCATCAACAGTTGATTTCCTTTTGTATCCATCAGCACTGATGGATAGATTTGCATGACCGCCGATAGTTTTTGGTTTTATAAGGTAATCAATATTACTCTTAAAATTTAAATTTGGCATATTGGCATTGTTAGCATTATTATCGAGTAATGTGCTGTCATATAAGGCAGAATATCCATAATATAAATTGCCTGTTTCTGAGGCTTCAAGATAACTTTCCGTAAACTTATTATTTTTATTTGTATAATTTGAAAGCACTGTAGAATTTGATGCCCGTTGATACTGAAATCGTAANTCTCTTTTAGAGTTCAACTGAGAATGAAAGGTTGTAAACAAATATCCTTTTGATGTTTGATCAATTGAATCATTGATCCCAAAAGCATCAATATTCAAGTCTGAATTTTTAAAAAGATGTCTGTAATCCAAACCAAGTGAATATGATCCATTTGTATTGATTGCCGGTGAAATAGTTACATCGGAGTGGTCAGATACCGGCAAAAAGTAAGGTAATTTGAACTGCGTACTTNCTGANGTTGAATAACTAAAATCTGGGGTAAGAAAACCTTTTGCTCGTGTTATCGTAGGATCTGGCAATCTTATCAAAGGCAAGTAAGCTATNGGAATTCCCCAAAATCTAAATTGCGATTTATAAAAGTAAATTTGCTTTAATTTTTCGTCATGGTAGATCCTTTTTGCTCTGATCTCCCATAAAGGGGTGTCACTCTTAGAGCATACCTTACATGTTGAGGCTCTGGTATCATAAAAATTGTTAATGATACCATTCTTTCTAGTTATTTGTTGTGATGTGATTTCCAAACTATTTAATAGAACGAATTTAGTACCAGTTAATACCGCATCTCTAAATTGTTTATTAAAAATTGCTTCATCAGCATAAATTAATGATTGTTGGCCATCGAAAAAGGTGATTGGACCTACTGCTTTGATTTGATCATTTAATTTGTTATAACTTATCTCTTCTGCTTTCACTTTTATATCTTTGTAAGTCACTTCAACATTGCCTTTTGCAATTATAGTATTTCCATCCTCTGTCACTGTTATCATGTCAGCAACTAGGCTAGGAGCAGCCTCCAAATTTGAGCACCAAACAGTCAGACAAATAAATAATGACAATAGTTTGAATTTAATCAATCAACCGTCCTCCATATGCAAAATTACCCCTAATGAAATTAGAATGGCAATAAATGGGGTGGCCCATGCTCCCAACAAAATTGGTATCGCACCATTTTGGCTCAAAATCTGCGTTAAATTATTCAATAAAAAAGCTCCAATTCCCAATATTATAGTCACAATTAACATTAATCCTGTTTTTGATAGTTTGGAATGACCCATATTTAGCATACCTCCTATTAAAAACATCCCAACCATTAAAAATGGAAGAGCAATTTCACTATTTAAATATACTTTATGTTTAAGGGTCGAAAAACCGGCTTTTTCAATTCTTTTTATATAATCCCTTAACTCCCAAATGGAAATTTGATTTGGCTCCCCAAAACCCAGCCGAATTTTCTCAAAATTTAAATCTGTTTTTATGTTATATTGATCAAATGAGTTAGCTCGATCTTCTGGTCGGTTATCTCTATTCACTTTCCAAATCTTTCCATCCTTAAGTATCCAACTATCAGGCTTTATTATTGCTGTTTTGGCACTTATTCTAATATCCGGGATCCGATCTTTATCGAATTCAAATATTGTCACTTTGTTCAGAGTCGATCCAATTTTAGATACAGATTTTGCATGAACGACTCTTTGTCCATCACTGAATCCCTCACGCAACCAGATCCCTTCATCTTCCACAGAATAACTATTTAAAGAGTTATCAATCAATCTAACTTCTGCTTCGTAAAGCTTATACATTTTTGTGCTAAGTGGATTAAGCACAAAAATTACAAACACACCCAGGAGGAGTATAGTTAACGTTGGAATTAATAAACTTCGTAAAATTGCTCGTCCTGCACTCCTAATAATTATTAATTCACTATTTCTTGATATACTTACAAAGAATGTTAACGATGTTAGAAGAGTAATTACCGGAATTAGTGGATGAACAGTAATAGGTGTTTTTAAAACTGCTAAATAGAATAACTTTCTAGAATTTATTGTCTTTGAAAAATCAAAACGTAAAATATCTATCCAATTTAAGAANGTACTAAAAAATAAAAAAATAANANATGTNAANCTAAATATAAGAATTATTTTTTTAGAAAAATAAATATTAAGCCTCATAAACTTGAGCCTTTAAATTTAAAAAATGATGAACGAATAAAAAAACTTTTTCTTGCACGCGTTAATAACAGGTAAAAAATTATAAAGCCCAAAATTACTGGCAAGTATCCAAAAATCCAATTGCTACTATCTTTTCTCAATAGGACTAAACCATTTGTTGTGAGTATATTAAACCCTAAAACAATTAAGATTGAAAAAAATATTTGTGGAACTAAACCAAAGCGACTATAGCTACCAATGCACATAATTACTGCAGACAAAAGAACATATAAAAAACAGTGTAATGGCTTAAGAAGCCTATCATGAGCCTCAAATTGCAATCGTGATTTGGATTTTTTTAATAATTTTTGGAGAGTATGATCAGCTTTTAACAGTTCAATAATTCCATAATTATCAATATTACTCATCTGTTTTTCTTCTGTAGAGTTGAGCTGAGCTAGTTTGTAGGTTAAGCTTTCAAAGCCAATGTGACTGAGTGTGTTAGATTTTATATCTAATGTCTGAAGCAATCCATTGAATAATATTAGGTGAGATTTCTCATTTTCTTTCACAAGTACAGCCCTTGTTGCAACATATGTCAAATCGCGATCTTTCGACCTTTGATCGTGGATAAAAATATCTTCTAGCTCACCATTCGTATTTACCGAGGAAACGAAAATTGTCATGTTTTTTACTGGATGCAAGAAAGATCCGTCAGAAATTAATTTACTAATAATATCCTTCGAAATCATCTCAGTTCTAAAATCCATTTGGCTTCTACTAATGGGTACAAGATATAGAGACAAAATAGCAGTTAAGATTGAGGTAAGAAACGCAAAATATACAAAGGGCTTCAGTATAGCAAAAGGTGAAAGGCCAGCTGCATCAAGAATGACTAATTCACTTTCTGAACTCATTCTGTTAATTATAAAAATAGTTGCAGCTAATGCTGCTATGGGTAATATGATAGCAACAACTTGAGGTAAAAACAAAAATATTAGTTCAAAAAAAACAATTGTAGACTGACCATCTCCAATAAGGCTACTAAATATTCCCAATGATCGATTGATCCAGTATGCAAGCATTAATATTAAACTAAAAAATCCGAAGGCTTGTGTTAACCTTCCAAGCACATAANGGTTATAATGCTTCAAGGATAAAAAACTCCTTTGTTAATTTCATTGCATTATAAACCGATTCATTATTTAAAAACAGAGGAATATTAACNANACAACGCAANTTTATNGATAAAACTTAATTAACATGNTGCGAGGAATCCATATGAGTAATACTACCAAATTGACATTTAAAAAATTAAATTTAACAAAAGTTAATTTGATTAAGGGTGCGGTAGTTTGTTTTATAGACGAAAACGAAAATGATAAGGCATTTCTAAACGCAATACTCGTTAAAGTCGGTGNAAGNTTGACTGNNATTAAAAAACATCCAAAGTATTTAAATTTGAAGAATAGTGATTTCTTGGAGTTTCCTCTTGTAAGCAATTCTGGAATAGATGCTCTGATAATTGTAAGGAAGCCAAAAGATAC
The DNA here is from genome assembly GCA_002712045.1 of Paracoccaceae bacterium. Classification (GTDB taxonomy): domain Bacteria; phylum Pseudomonadota; class Alphaproteobacteria; order Rhodobacterales; family Rhodobacteraceae. Next base: position 4,242 of record PARX01000022.1, on the reverse strand, counting down.
TACCAAGTTGAATGTAAGAAAAGTAGGAGCTAAATTAGCAAACTTAACGCATTATGATAGTATTACAATTTTCACGTCTGACGTTGAATTTCTAACTCAGATTACCTACGGTTTTCAGTCGAAGAGCTATTTTTTTGATAAGTATAAAGGCGTACAAAGTGAGAGCGTTGGAAATTTAAATATTTTAAGTTTAAGCCCTAAAATATTTAAGAAAAATTATCTAGAATATAGTGCTTTAATTGAAGGAATTACTTTAACCCGAGATTTAACAAANGAGCCTTCAAATATTCTAACAACAGAAGAATTTTCTAAACGTTTNGAATCTTTAAGTAAATTTGGTCTAAAAATTAAAATTCTTGAAGAAGCTGANTTAAAGAAACTNGGTATGAATGCATTGCTTGGAGTGGGACAAGGCTCCCCAAGNCCTTCTAAGGTTGTAATAATGGAGTGGAAGGGAATACAGGGCAAAGATCCATTAGTGATTGTTGGAAAAGGTGTGGTTTTTGATACTGGTGGAATTTCCTTGAAACCAGCTAATGGNATGGAGCAAATGACTGTCGATATGGGAGGAGCTGGCGTAGTAGCTGGTCTAATGAAAACCATCGCATTAAGAGGAGTAAAAAAACATGTTATTGGTGCGGTCGGATTNGTCGAAAATATGCCAGATGGTAATGCTCAGAGACCTGGTGATGTGGTTANATCAATGAAAGGAGACACGATTGAAATAATTAATACCGACGCTGAAGGTAGGTTAGTTCTTTGTGATCTTTTATGGTATGTTCAACAAAAATATAATCCAAAAGCCTTGATTGATTTGGCAACATTGACTGGCGCTATAATAGTTGCACTTGGAAATGAGAAAGCCGGCGTATTTTCCAATAATAAAGTNTTTGCTGAGCAATTTATAGAGTGTGCGTTAGAAGAGGGTGANGGTGCTTGGCAAATGCCACTAGATGATAGTTATGANAATCTATTNAAATCACACATTGCGGATGTCAAAAACGTTGGTGGTAGACCAGCAAATTCAATCTCAGCCGCAAAGTTTTTGCAACGTTTTGTTGATAATGATGTACCTTGGATACATCTGGACATTGCTGGAGTTGCATCTGCAGGGGCTCGATCAAGTATTTCTCCAAAAGGTGCTACGGGATGGGGTGTAAAATCATTAAACAAATTGATAGATAAGTATTTCTAAATAAGTTTATTTATTAGAATTTGTTATAAATTAAATCGAATGTATCACATAAGGTTTATTGCTTTTTCCCAAAGCATCTCTGCCCTTTTTAAAGCTTCGATAGCTTCTTTTCTTTGTTTTTGAAGTTTACGTAATTTATCATCGTTATATTGCTCATAAATCAAAGGATTGCTTAGATTTTCGTCTATAATTTTAATAATATTTTCAATTTTTTCTATCCTTTGTCCACACCTAGCTACCTCTTCTTCTTTAACTGATTGTTTTGGGCTATTTTTTTTGACAGAAGCTTTTACCCTTGATTTATTTTCTTTTTCTTTAGATCCACCACGTTCTTTCAAGAGCATATCTCGATATGAATTCAAATCTTCATGATATTCTCTTACCTCCTGGTTTTTAACCAACCAAAGCTTGTTTGCAGTTAAACTTAAGATATTTAAGTCATGGCTGACAATAATTACAGCGCCTGAATAATCAGCTAAAGCTCTAATTAATGCTTCTCGGCTCTCCATATCCAAATGATTAGTTGGCTCATCTAAGATTAAAATGTGAGGAGCAGACAAAGTTGCTAAAAGGAGAGATAATCTAGCTTTTTGACCACCAGATAGAGAATCCACGTTATTATCCGCAATTTCACTGTTTATTCCAAATGATGCTAGTTTAGACCGCAGGTTTGATGGGCTTTCTTTCGAAAGTGCTGACTTTAAATGGTCTAAAGGCGTTTCACTTGGAGTTAAATCTTCAATTTGATGTTGAGCAAAAAAACCAATCCGTAGTTTATTTTGAACATTAAAATTTCCACTAAAAGGAACTAGTTGGCCTGATAACAACTTCGCAAAGGTTGATTTACCTTCACCATTTGCACCAATCAGAGCTATTCGATCGTCTTGGTCTAACCTAAGATTAATATTTTTTAAAATTACTTCACTACCATAACCAACCTTAACTTCTTCCATTGAAATCAATGGAGGTGATAACTCTTCTGGATTTGGAAAAGAAAAACGAACTGAACGATTAGCATCTTCAACTGCTATGGGTTGCATCTTTTCAATCATTTTAATTCTTGATTGAGCTTGTTTCGCCTTATTGGCTTGATATCTGAACCGATCAACATAACTTTGCATATGCTTTTTCCGATCTTCTTGTTTTTTAGCAGCTGCTAATTGATGCCTTAATTCCTCCCGTCTTTGCTCATCAAATAAATCAAAATTACCTGAATAAAGCTTTAAGGTTTCATTGTTTACATGCAAAATTGAGTTAACCGCCTTATTTAACAAAGCACGATCATGACTAATTATTAGTACTGTATGAGGGTATTTGTATAAAAACTTCTCTAACCAAAACACCCCTTCAAGATCCAAAAAGTTAGTGGGCTCATCAAGTAGTAAAATATCTGGTTTTGAAAATAGCAAACCAGCGAGAGCTACCCGCATTCTCCAGCCACCTGAAAAGGATTTAGTGGGCCTTAATTGACTTTCGTTACCAAAACCTAAACCTTTAAGGATCGAGCTAGCCCGAGGCTCGGCTGTGTGAGAATCAATGTCTGCAAGGCGTAAATGTATTTCAGAAACTCTAGTGGGATTTGTTGCTAATTTAGCTTCCTTCAAAAGTAAATCTCTTTCAATATCATACTCTAAAACGGTTTCAATCAGATTTTTTTCTGTTCCCGGAACCTCTTGATCCATAGATCCGATACGAGATTTTTTAGGTATTGTAATATTACCGCTTTCAATTTGGATTTCATCTTTCAGCAAAGTAAAAAGGGTAGACTTTCCAATGCCATTTCTACCGACAACCCCAACTTTATGACCCGGTGGAATTGTTGCTGTACTGTTTTTGAAAATCGTCTTTCCGCCGATACGATACGATATGTTTTCTATCTTTAACATTGTTGTTGGAGTGTTTATCCTGCTGATCTTAATTTAACAATTAAAAGTTACACTTTTCAAACTTAACCCGTCATGTTAAGCCGCCGCAATTATTAAATGTTTCATCACTAATTTTTAAGGGGTCGTAATGGCAATAGAACAAACTTTTTCAATAATTAAACCCGATGCCACAAAGCGCAATCTAACTGGTGCAATTAACGCAAAATTTGAAAAGGCCGGTCTAAAAATAGTTGCTCAGAAAAGAATACTCATGTCTAGAAAGCAGGCTGAGCATTTTTATGGTGTTCATGCTGAAAGGCCATTTTTTGNAGAATTGTGCGATTTTATGATTTCAGAGCCTGTAATTGTTCAAGTTCTGGAAGGTGAAGATGCTATTAAGAGAAATCGAGAAGTAATGGGCGCAACCGATCCAGCTGAAGCATTAGACGGAACGATTAGAAAAGAATTTGCTCTTTCAAAAGGAGAAAATTCAGTTCATGGTTCAGATGCACCCGAGACTGCGGCTGAAGAGATAGCCTATTTTTTTGCAGGAAATGAGATANTAAGATAAAACTATTAAGATGGACTGGTCAAAAATCGGTTCTCTTTAGTGATAAGGCCTCTCACAACTTTAGAGTAAAGCTTATGTTCTTCAATTAGAACTCTGCTTGCTAAGGTTACNGAATTGTCATCTTTTGTTATTTTNACCTGCGCTTGATCAAGAATTTCTCCACTATCGAGCTTTTCNTTTACGTAATGAACCGTGCATCCATGTAGTTGCTCCCCTGACTCTAAAGCTCTTGAATGTGTATTTAATCCTTTGAATTTAGGTAGAAGAGAAGGGTGAATGTTTAGTATTCGTTTTTCCCAGTTTCTTGTAAAAGAATGGGATAATATCTTCATAAATCCAGCCAAGCAAACTAACTGAATTCTTTTTTCAACTAGTAATTTATGTAAGAAACGTTCANAATTTTCATTATTATTCCTGGATTCNAATACTCTACAATTGTAGCCCAATTGCTGNGCCTTTTTTAAACCAGGGGATAATGGATTATTAGATACGATTAATGCAAAATTTATTAAAGGTTCGTTTTTTAGCTTGTCTAGTAATGACAGCATATTTGAGCCACTACCTGAAATCATCACACAAACATTTACTCTATTCAAATTAACTTACCATTA